>NZ_JXQZ01000129.1 GCF_000878135.1 Frigoribacterium sp. MEB024 | reverse complement strand
GGGCGGCGGGCGGATGCCGGCCGGCTGGCGGCGGGAGGCGGGCGCAGCCGCACGCGAGGCGGGCGAGTTCGTGGCGGCCGGGCCGTCACGACGGACCGATGTCGACGAACTGGCCCGTCGACCTCGCCGTCGGCACGACGAGCATCAGCGACGGCACCACGCGGCGACGGGGTGGACGAGCGGTGACGGGACGGACGAGCGGCACAGCGGCGGACTGCCATGCGGTCCGGCCCGCCCGGCTGGAGGGTGCGACCGGCTGGAAGGTGCGCCCAGCTAGAAGGTGCGGCCGGCTAGAGGGTGCGCCAGCTAGAGGGTGCGGCCGGCGTTCGCGTCGAGCCAGGCCTTGGGGTCGACCTGCGTCGTGCCGCCCAGCAACACCTCGAAGTGGAGGTGCTCGCCGGTCGCGACTCCGCTGCGGCCGACCTTGCCGACCAGCTCGCCGACCTGGACCGTCTGACCGGCGACGAGCGGGCTCGACCCGACCTGCATGTGCGCGTACAGGGTGCTGACCCGCTGGCCGTCGATCACGTGGTCGATCACGGCGTACTGGCCGAACTGGCCGTGCATGCCCGAGGTCCGCACGACGCCCGCCGCAGCAGCACCGATCGGGGTGCCGCCGCCGGGCGTAATGTCGAGGCCCATGTGCATGCTCGAGCACGCCGCGCACGGTGCCGAGCGCGGGCCGAAGCCCGAGCTCAGGACGACCGAACCCGGGAACGGCCAACGGATGTCGCCGGTACCCGAGTTGACGATGGTGCCGGCCCCCGAGGAGGCGCGGTTCGAGCTCGCCGACCCCGCCACGTTCTTCGACGTGACGACGGGTTCGGGCTCGGGCGGCGGAGGCGGCGGCGGTGCGTCGGTCACCCCGAAGGCGTCACGGTCGGAGACGGTCAGCACGACGAGCGACGCCGCGAGGGTCTGCGTCGGCATCGGTGCGGCACCGGCGGTCGGGATGTTGGACCCGCCCAGGTCGCTGGCCGAGGCCGGAGTGAGGTTCGAGGTGAAGAAGAGCATGACGGCACAGACGCCGAGCACGGGCAAGGTCGCCGCACGGACGCGGGACGAGACCGCGCGCAGCCGGGAACGACCGGAGGTCGCCCGGGGGCTCGGGCCGCCGGCGTCTCGGGTCCGACGCAGCAGGGCCGGCACCGAAGGCCGCGGGCGCCGCGCGACGCGCGTCGCGGGCTCGGCCGTCGCGGGCTCAGCCGTCGCGCCCTCGGGCAGCGTTGCACCCACTTCCGAACCAGGAACCCGGTTGCTCGTGGGTGCATCGTTCGAAACCGGGTTCATCGCGGGGTCGGCCGTCGCGGGCTCAGCAGCCACACCCTCGGGCGTCGTTGCACCCAGTTCCGAACCAGGAACGCGGTTGCTCGTGGGTGCATCGCTCGAAACCGGGTTCATCGCGGGGTCAGTCATCGAGGGGTCGGCCACCGCGGGCTCGGAAGGAGGCGCGGCGGGCGAAGGGAAGGGAGCAGCAGCGGCGGGGGCTGCGGCAGGAGCAGCACCGGCGGCGGCGGCGCGCTCGAGCGCGCGGGCCTCGCGACGCGTCAGCGGCGGGTCGGCTC
>NZ_JXQZ01000128.1 GCF_000878135.1 Frigoribacterium sp. MEB024 | reverse complement strand
GCCTGTCGCTGACCTCGGCCGACGGCACCGTCGTCGAACTCACCGACTTCCGCATCGACCCGGGCGAGAGCAAGCTCTACGGCACCGTCACCGCCAACGGTGCCGTCGCCGCCGAGGACGCCTACCTGTTCAACCTCTGGGGTGGCACGCTCAAGCCCATCCAGATGGAAGGCTCCAACGCCGTCCTCGAGGGCACCACCGTCCACATCAGCCCCGACGCCGCGTCGCTGCTGAACCAGACCTTCAAGACCGACGCCGTCCAGGACGAGATGCTCGTCGGCGTCGCGAAGATCACCGCCGCCAC
>NZ_JXQZ01000127.1 GCF_000878135.1 Frigoribacterium sp. MEB024 | reverse complement strand
GCCGGCCCAGGCTCCGAGCGTCGTGTACGGGTAGCACTCGAAGTGCCCGACCGCGTCGGCCGCCACCGGGACGACGCCGTCGTCGTAGACACCGCCGGCTCGCTCGAGGCGCTCGCCGAGGGTGCGCCCGCCGAGCCAGGGCAAGGAGGCGCTGCTCGCGTTGGCCGAGACGTGCCAGCGACCGTAGGCGCGCGCCACGAGCCGTTCGCTGGCCCGCATTCCCGTGGCGTTCGGCACGAGCACCGGGGCGTCGATCGCGACGACCGAACCGGGCGTCGACCAGCGCAGGACCCAGGCCTCGACCTCGTCGACCCCGCGGGCCCAACCGGCGTCGAGCACCGTCCCGTCGGCGTCGACCACAGCCAGGCCGGTCTCGTTCGCGGGACGCTCGGGTGTCGAGTCGCGCCAGGCGAGGTCGACGCCGAGGTAGCGGGGCCGGGGTGTGGTCACCGTCTGACCGTACTCGCGGCCGATACTGTCCCCATGCCCACCAGCACCCGCACCCCGGCCGACCTGCGTCGCTGGCGGCGCTACCTCGCCGACGAACGCGCCGAGGAGTCGACCTACCGCGACCTCGCCCGCCGCCGCGACGGCGAGGAGCGTGCGATCCTGATCGCCCTGGCCGATGCCGAGGGCCGTCACGCGCAGCACTGGGTCGACCTCCTCGGCGACGACGTCGGACGCCCGGCCCGGACCGACCTGCGCACCCGCGTGCTCGGGGTGCTGGCCCGTCGCTTCGGCTCGATCTTCGTGCTCGCGCTGGTGCAGAGCGCCGAGGCGCGGTCGCCCTACGCGACCGACGCGGACGCCACCGACGCGATGGCCGCCGACGAGCGCATCCACGGCGAGGTCGTGCGCGGGCTCGCCGAGCGGGGTCGCAACCGCCTGTCGGGGTCGTTCCGTGCGGCGGTGTTCGGGGCGAACGACGGGCTCGTCAGCAACCTGGCGCTCGTGCTCGGCATCAGCGCGTCGGGCGTCGCGAACCACGTGGTGCTGCTGACCGGGCTGTCGGGGCTGCTCGCCGGGGCGTTGTCGATGGGGGCGGGCGAGTACGTCTCGGTGCGGTCGCAGCGTGAGCTGCTCGACGCCTCCACCCCCGACCCGACGGCGCGGCAGGTGCTGCCCGACCTGGACGTCGACGCGAACGAGCTGGCGTTGGTCTACCGGGCGCGGGGCATGTCGCCGGACGAGGCCGAGGCCCACGCGCGGCAGGTGCTCGCGGGCGTGGGGCGAGGAGCCTCGTCGCCGAGCGCGCCTCCTGCCGGGGCCGCGCCGGGCGCCGCCACGGCCGGCTGGGCATACGCCCCGGACCAGGAGGCGCGCTCGGCCGACGAGCCCGCCACCCACGAGACCCTCGGCACGGCCTTCGGCGCTGCCGCCTCGAGCTTCTGCTTCTTCGCGTCCGGGGCCGTCATCGCCGTGCTGCCCTACCTGTTCGGGCTGTCCGGTCTCGCGGCCGTCGTCGTGGCGTCCGCCCTGGTCGGCGTCGCCCTGCTCGGCACCGGTGCCGTCGTCGGGCTGCTGTCGGGGGCGAGCCCGGTCAGGCGGGCCCTACGTCAGCTCGGCATCGGGTTCGGAGCGGCCGCCGTGACGTACCTGCTCGGGCTGCTGTTCGGGACGGGTGCCGCGGGCTGAGCCCGGCGGGCACGCCGAGCCGGCCGGTCGGGCCTGCGGGTGCGTCAGGCCTTGCGGTCGAGCTTCCACGCGATCCAGCACGTGACGAGCACGACACCGGCCGCGGCCAGGCGCGCACCCATCAGCACCCCTTGGCCGGTCGACGTCGTGAGGCTCATGTCGGAGCCGATGCCGATGCTCCAGATCGCACCCGACAGGGTGAGGCAGACGACCAGCGCGAGGCCGAGCACCACCGAGGTGGCCCCGTGCGACCGCGGGCCGACGTCGTCGCGACCGCGAGGGTCACGCGACAGCCGGGCGGCACCGATGCGCACGAGACCGAGCCAGAGCAGCGCCACGGCACAGGCGCCGACGACGTCGCTGCAGCGGTGCCAGCCGAAGGCGACGGTCTGCTCGGCGACCACGGCCGCGAAGGCCGCACCGACCATGTAGAACAGCGGCCGGGCGTGCCGGCCGAAGGTGGTCATGATCGCCAGCACGGCGGCGACGGCGACCGTCACGTGCCCGCTGGGGAAGCTGTTGCCGTAGAGCTCGCCCGTCAGCTCGGGACGGGGCGCGAGCTGCTTCAGCACCTGGGTGGTGACCGTGGCCCCGACGATCAGCACACCCGCCTGGACGGCCGAGCCGGGTCGCCGGCGGAGGAACGCCACCACCATCGTGAGGGCGACGACCAGCAGCACGGCCGGCGGGGAGATGGCGTCGAGCGCGACCCCGGACTGCAGCAACGTGGTGCCGTCGACCGAGCGGAGGATGCTGTCCTCGATGGACTGGCCCGGTTCGGTGAGGACGGCGATCGTGTAGACGCCCGCCAGCACGACGAGCGACGCCGACGACGCGACCACCCAGCGACCCGTGGCCCGTCGACGGACCGCCGGGGGCGTCGAGAGGGTCGGGTGAGCAGTCACCGGACGAGCTAACTACACGTCGCCTGGAAACCGGCTCGGTCCGACCTGCCGATGCGCCGGGGTCGGCACGACTCACAGCGGGGGTGCAGGTGATCGCGGCGTCGTCCCCCGTCCGCGCTCCATCAGCCGCCAGTCGCCGCCGGCGAGCGGGGTGAGCGTGACGGTCGTGTAGACGACGGCGACGATGCCGAACGCGACCGCCAGTCCGATGGTGTCGGCGGCGAGGCCGCCGAGCAGGGCGCCGATCGGGATGCCGGCCCAGGCTCCGGCCGTGACCAGCCCGAAGACCCGTCCGCGAAGGTGTTCGGGGGTGCGCTCGAGCTGCACCGTGCCGAGGATCGGGTTGAGCGCGCCGGCGGCCAGCCCCGACAGGGCCGTCGCGGCGACCAGCACGGGCAGCGGGGCGCCGAGGGCGAACGCCAGGCTCGAGGGGCCCCCGGCGAGGGTGAAGCAGACGACGAAGGTGACGCGGCGCGGCACCCGGTGGGCGACGAAGCCGAAGGCGACGTTGCCGACGAGGGCGCACCCGCCCATGGTGGCGACGAGCAGCCCCAGGGCGGCCGCGCCTCCCAGTCGGTCGTTCGCGTAGAGGGGCAGCAGGGTCGACCCTCGGGCGGCGTCGAGCAGGTTCGTGACCAGCACGAGCGCGACGATGAGCCGCATCAGGGGGTCGCGGACGACGAACCGGGCTCCCTCGGCGAGGTCGGCCCGGTAGGAGGCGCGGGTCGGCTCGGTCGGCTCGGTCGGGTGGTCGTCTCTCGGATTCGGTGATCCGGTCCGTACCGGATCGGGCGCGGGGACGAGCGCCCCGGTCAGGGCGGCCGACACGGCGAAGGTGGCGGCGTTGACGAACAGCGACGCGACCGGCCCGACGGCGGCGACGAGCAGCCCCGCGATCGAGGCCCCGATCAGCTTGGCGAAGCGCTCGGACCCGTCGATCAGCCCCACGCTGCGTTCGATGCGCACCCCGGCCCGCTCGGTCAGCCCGGGCAGCATCACCCGGCGCGCCACCTGCCCGGGGCTGTCGAGCAGCCCGCCCACGAACACGAGCGCGAGCAGGGCCCAGAACGGCAGTCCGACGGTGAGGGCGAGCACGGGCATCGCGAGGACGGAGGCGCCGCTCACCAGGTCGGCGACGATCGCGGCCCGTCGGCGCCCGACCCGGTCGACGACGACGCCGCCGAGCGGTCCGCCGATGATCACCGGAGCCGTGGCGAACGCCGCCGCGAGCCCGACCTCGGCCCCCGACCCCCCGAGCCCCAGGACGTAGAAGGGGACCGCGAAGGCCGTCACGACGTTGCCGGTCTGCGAGATCGCGTGGGCCGCGACCAGGGACGACAGGGCGACGCGGGCGGTGCGACCAGGGCGCCCGTCGTGGGGCCGGTCGGTGCGGCCGAGGTGAGGGGCGTCGTCGGTGCCCCGCGCCTCCTCGGCTCGTCCGTTCTCGCTCACGACGGCCCTCAGGGGCGGCGGTAGGACTGGTAGACGAGCACGACCGACTCGGCGCCGTCGTCGGTCGCCGGGTCGTGTGCGGCACTGGCGTCGAGCCACCGGTCGACGACGGCCTCGAGGTCGCGGCGCAGGGCGGCGAGCTCGGTCACCGTGAGGCGAAGGCTGCGGTCACCGCTCGCCCCGGCCGCGACCCACTCGCGGGGCAGGGTGGGCGTCGCGTCGACGTACTCGCCGAAGCGCGCCGCGTACACCTGACCGATCGACTTCTGCAGGGCGGACGAGGCGACGAGGCGGTCGGGGTCGTCGAGCAGCTCGGCGGGCTCCCAACTGGTGAGCTGGGCGGTGGCCTGCCACCAGCGCTCGCGGCGGTCGTCGGTCTGCGGCTCGGCGGGCCCGATGAGGTCGATCGAGGCGAGCTTCGACAGGTGGTAGCTGATCGTCCCCGGGGCCTCGTCGACGGCGTCGCCGAGCTGGGCGGCCGTCTGCGGGCCGCGTTCGCGGAGGAGGCCGAGGAGGCGCAACCGCGTCGGGTGGGCGAGCACGCGCATCGAGGCGGCGTCGGTGAGGGTGTGGCGGGAGGTCTCACGCGGGGTCATGGAGTCGACGGTAGGTGCACAAGAGGTGTTGCGCAAGAGGTGTTGTGCTTTCTGGTGACTTCCTGGGCGGGCAGGCCGACCGGTCGAGCCGTGAGTGTGGTGGGTGTCGCGGGCGGAGGCCGAGCCCGCGGCGCATGCTCGGAACACGACCGCCGGACAGCCCGGCGCGCAGGAGGAACCCGATGACGAAGACCCCGGACGACCCGCACGGCACCGACGAGACCGACCTCGAACGCAGCGGCAACAGCAGCGGCGAGGGTCACGGCGACCACACCGTCGGCGAGCGGGACGACCGCCCCGTCGAGATCACGAGCGAGAACCACCCCGACGGTGGCACCGGCTCGCGCACGCTCGACGACGGACCCGCCGACGACGCCGTCCCCACCCGTCAGCCCGGCCAGGCCGAGGCCGGCCAGGTCGACGAGCTGATCGGCGACTACAAGGGCGACGGCGAAGGCAAACACACCTACTGACACGACCCGAGGAGGCGCGGGTCGGCTCGATTCGCGCCCCGCGCCTCCCTCGTGTAGTGTTTCCTCTGGCCAATCGGCCAGAGAAACGCGCCTGTAGCTCAACGGATAGAGCATCTGACTACGGATCAGAAGGTTGGGGGTTCGAGTCCCTCCAGGCGCACGCGACTCGAAAGCCCCTGCCCTACACGGCAGGGGCTTTCCTCGTCTTCGGTGCTTGTTCGGCCGCCTCCGGCGGCGTGCGCCTTCGGCGCGAACTCGCACGGGACGAGGCTCGGCGCTTCGCGCCGCGCCCGTCACCACTCCTGCCCGCGCTCGGTGGTCGAGTGGTCGCGAACCGTCGTTCGTGGCGGGACGAAGGACGGTTCGGGACCACTCGATGTCACGCGGGGGCCGAGAGGGCAGAGTGCCGCCTCCGGGTCAGGGGGACGAGGCGAGGGCGGCGAGCTCGGTGCGGCTGCGGGCACCGAGCTTGCGCAACAGGTTCGAGACGTGGAACTTCACCGTGTTGTCGCTGATGCCGAGCGCTGCCGCGATGTCGCGGTTCCGGTCACCGGCCGCCACGCGGTGCAGCACCTCGCGCTCGCGCTCGCTCAGAGCCCCGACCAGCTCCCACGGCTCGTTCGACGGCGGCGGGTCGAGCGGCAGGCGCACCGTCAGCTCCGAGCCCCACCCCACGGTCGACGCCACCGTCAGCTCGCCCCCGACCCCCGAGACCTGCTCGGTGATCGGCCGCAGGGCGTCGTCGTGTGCCGTCAACTCGCCCGCTCCGTCGTCCCGGATCGCGATCAGCAGGTTCAGGCCGTCGCAGTCCCACTGGATGCGCACCCGACGCGCGTCACCCGCGTCGACGAAGGTGAGCACGGCGTTCCGGACGACGGCCCGGGCCACGTGCGCCACGTCGCCCGGCAGGGCCCGACCCGTCGCCGGCGGCTCGACGAACTGGACGTCCAGGTCGCCGAAGCGCACGAGCGGACGCAGATCGGACCGGAGGCGCGCGAAGGCGCCGACGACCGGCTCGAGGGTCGTGCCCCGGTCGCGGTCGGAGCCGGTCCTCAGGGCGACCAGGGCCCCCGCCGCGACGTCGATGGCCTCGGCCCGCGCCGCCCGGTCGTCGAGGCGTCGCGAGCGCAGGGCGGCCAGCACGGACTCGAGCGTCATCGCATGCCGGTCCACCAGGTCGGCGGTCGCCCGAGCGTGCTCGGACGCCAGCGTCCGGGCGAGGGCGTCGGAACCGGCTCGGGTGGGGCCGTCGTGCACGGTGTGGCTCATGGGCCCACACTAGGCGTCCACCTACCCGACGCCGCCCTCCCTACCCGAACGGGTGGGTGGGACGCCCCCGTCGAGGGGCTGCTCTCACAGCATCGTCGGACCAGGATCGAAGGCAACGGGATCGACGACGTACTAAGAGGCCCGATCGGGCCCCGTCGCCCCCACGAGGAGCACCACATGAAGCTGCAGTTCGCCATGGACACCCTGACCACCGACGCCGCCCTCGAGCTGGCCGCCGCCGCCGCGCCCAGCGTCGACATCATCGAGCTCGGCACGCCCCTGATCAAGGCCGAGGGCTTCCGCGCCATCACCGCCATCAAAGAGGCGCACCCCGACAAGATCGTCTTCGCCGACCTCAAGACGATGGACGCCGGCGAGCTCGAAGCGGGCGAGGCGTTCAAGGCCGGCGCCGACCTGGTGACCGTGCTCGGCGTCGCCGGTGACAGCACCATCGCGGGTGCCGTCAAGGCCGCCAAGGCCCACGGCAAGGGCATCGTCGTCGACCTGATCGGCGTCGGTGACAAGGCCGCCCGCGCCAAGGAGGTCGTCGCGCTCGGTGCCGAGTTCGTCGAGATGCACGCCGGGCTCGACGAGCAGGCCGAAGAGGGCTTCACGTTCGAGAAGCTGCTCGAGGCCGGCAAGGCGTCGGGCGTGCCGTTCTCGGTCGCCGGTGGCGTCAAGGCCGCCACCGTCGGCTCGGTCCAGGACGCCGGAGCCGACGTCGCCGTCGCCGGTGCCGCGATCTACTCGGCCGACGACGTCGCCGGTGCCGCCGCCGAGATCCGCGCCGCCATCAAATAGCAGCACACGCACCACCCGCAGCGGCTCACGAGAGAGCGCTGACGCGCAGGAGGCGCGGTGTCGGTCGGACCGGCACCGCGCCTCCTCGTCGTCCCGCGGTCAGCGGGGCGCGTCGACCAGGCGGGCCGAGACCGACACCACGACCTCGTCGCCTGCGAGGCCGGAGGCGGCCAGGCGTCCCCGCAGCGCGTCGGCCGCCCGGGCCAGCGTCTCGGGCGTCGGGGAGTCCAGCGCGGTCGCCACGTGGGCGGTGACGGACACCGAGCCGGCCGCCCGCGAGATCTCGACGAGGCCGGTCGAGCCCGCGAGGTCGAGACCGGCCGCCACGGCTCGCACCGCACCCTCGACGACGGGGTGCGCGTCGAACACGTCGACCACGCCCTCGACGCCGCGGAGCACCTCGGTCAGGTCACGGGACAGCAGGTCGTCGCTCATCGGTCGTCCTCCCTCGCCACGAAGACGTCGTCGACGAGCACGTCGACCCGGACGACGGTCAGCCCGGTGTGCCGCGTCAGCGTCTCGGTGATGCGCGTGCGCAGCTCGTCGGCGACGGCGCCGAGGTCGAGTCCGTACCGGGCCGCGGCGGTCACCCGCACGACCACGTCGGCCCCCGCCGTCGTCAGGTCACCCTCGAAGGCCGTCGATCCGAGCACGACGCCGGACTGCTCGTCACCGGCCCGGCGCACCAGCCCTCGTGCCGCGGCCTCCGTCACGCTCAACCGCACCGCGGGGTCGGGGTGCCCCACCGGGATCTCGCGTCCGCCCACGACCTCGCGTCGGATCGAGTCGAGCAGGCCGTCGATCCAGGCGCCGTCGCGGTCGGGCTCGCGGGTGGCCCGGTCCTCGAGGGAGGCGCGGGACAGGTCGTGCACCCGGGCCAGCGACTGCAGGTAGAGACGGCAGGCGGCCGACCCCTCGATGGCCGGGTCGCGGGGGGTGCGCCCCGCGTCGAGGTAGTCGACGAGGCGGTCGACCGGGATGCCGTCGACCGTGTCGTCGGTCTCGGGCACGTCGAGGGGGGAATGGTCGTCGATGCTCATCGCCACGCCTCCATCTCGGTGATCAGGAACGCCCGGGCCCGCGCGATCTTGCCCCGGACCGTCGAGACGGGCAGGTCGAGGGCCTCGGCGATGTCCGCGTACGAGTAGTCGGCGGTCTCTCTCAACAGCCAACACCGTCGCTGGTCGAGGGGGAGCTTGTCGAGGGCCGACCACATGGCGTCGAGCTGCAACCGGGCCTCGACCACGCGCTCGGGCGTCTCGTGTCGCGGGGCCGACACCTCGAGCCGGTCGACGTCGTCGTGGTCGCGCCGGACCCGCAGACGGTCGACCGCCTTGTTGCTGACGATGCGCATCAGCCAGTTGCGCACCCGGGACGGGTCGTCGAGGTCGGCCAGGCGCCGCCAGGCGGTGAGGAACGCGTCCTGCACGACGTCGTCCGACTCGAGGTCGGAGCCCAGCAGGCGCGCGGCGTAGACCCGCATCAACGGTCCGTGTCGGCGCGCGATGACCTCGTAGGCGTGGACGTCGCCGTCGCGGGCCCGCACGGCCAGCGTCGCGTCCGCGGCGTCGAGGAGGGGGTCGTCGGTGGTGATGACGACCTCCTGCGATCGGACGGGGCGGGACGGGACGCGGCGGAACCCAGGAGGCGGGGGCCGGACGGCCCGCGCCATGCCTCTTGACTACCACCCCGTGCCCGGATCGGGGGACGTGATGGCCGAAATGTGAGTGGTGGTGAATCGTTGCCTGAAAGCTGGCTGACCCACCATGACACCCGCCGTGCCCCATGCGTCTGAATGATGTGACCCGCTTCACGGGCACCCCGACACCGACCGGTCCACCGGTCCAGAGCAAGGAGCAACCATGAGCAACGTGACCCCCTCCACCAGCACCGCCGCTGCCAAGACCACGCAGTCCCACGCCGCCGGCAAGAACACCATCGCCGAGGGCGTCGTCTCGAAGGTCGCCGGCATCGCAGCCCGCGAGGTGCGCGGCGTCCACGACCTGGGCAACGGTGCCGCCCGTGCCATCGGCGCGATCCGCAACGTGATCAACCAGCAGGACCGCGGCCAGGGCGTCTCGGTCGAGGTCGGCGAGAAGCAGGTCGCCGCCGACATCGTCATCGTCGCCGAGTACCCCGTCGAGCTGCAGAAGGTCGCCGACGACGTGCGCAAGTCCGTCACCGACGCCATCTCGCAGGTCGTCGGCATGGAGGTCACCGAGGTGAACGTCACCGTCTCCGACGTGTACATCCCCTCCGAGGACAACGACGACGACACCGACGACAGCCGCGTCAAGTGACCGCCACGACCACCGGCATGCTGGTCGGCGCCGTCCTGGCGCTGACCGCCCTGGCCTTCGGCTTCTGGGCTTTCGTGTTCGTCGCGATCGCCATGGCGATCGGATTCGGCGTCGGCCGTGTCGTCGAGGGCAAGCTCGACGTCCGCGGCCTCGCCGACGCACTCCGCGGGCGGCGGTCGTCGTGACCGCGGCGGTGACGGCCGACCGGGCCCTCCACGGCCGGAACAAGATCACGTCACGTGCCGTGCGTCGGGTCGTCTCGGCCGTCACCGCGGAGGCCCTCGAGGTCTCCGCGTCGAAGGTGTCGGTCGAGCTGGCCGACCACGACGGCGCTCTCAGCGTGATCGCCAAGACCCCCATCCGGGTCTCGCCCCTGGGCGTCTCCGAACGCCGTTCGGGCACCCTGCTGGACCGCCTCACGGCGGCCCAGTCCACCATCCGTGACCGCGTGCTGCAGCTGACCGGGTCGAGCATCGACAAGGTCGACCTGCAGATCACCGGTGCCGACATCCGAGAGAGGAAGCGCGTCGCATGAGCACCGCATCGCTCTACAAGCGCATCGTGCGCCGTGAGACGCACTCGTCGCGGGCCGGCATCGCCATCACCCTCGCCGTCCTGCTGATCGTCGCCCTGGCGTGGATCGGCACCGAGGCGGTCCTCGAGGCCGTCGGTACGGCACCGCTGCTCCTGGCGCCGACCGACCTCGTCGGTTCGACCCTCGACGCCGCGAGTGCTCCCGTCGGGGTGCTGACGGCCGTCGCGGTCGTCGTGGCCCTGATCGGGCTCGTCCTGATCGTCGTGTCGCTCGCCCCCGGTCGCCGGGGTCGTCGCGGGGGTCGAGCCGAGCGCACCGTGGCCGTGGTCGACGACCGGGTCATCGCCCGCTCGCTGGCCCGCACCGCGAGCTACGCCGGCGACGTCGACCCCTCGCAGGTCAGCGTCAGCGTGGGCAAGCGCAGCGCCCTGATCGAGGTCACCCGCACGTCGGGCCGTCAGACCGACGTCCGCAGCATCGACGAGGCCGTCCGCGACGAACTGGACGCCTACGACTTCAGCCCGGCCCTGCGTCACAAGGTCAAGTTGTCCGAGAAAGGAACGGTCGGCTCATGAACAGCACCAATCGCGCTCTGAACCGCATCGTGGTCTTCGTCATCGGCCTCGTGCTGCTGCTCGCCGGCGGAGCCGTCGCCGTCGGCGCCCTCCTGCCCGACGTCCAGCAGACCGTCTCGCAGGGTGCCTCCGACGTGAAGGGCCCGACCACCGACGCCCTCACCGACCAGCCGTGGATCCTCTGGGTCGTCGCGGTCGTCAGCCTCGTGCTGATCATCCTGCTCGCCTGGTTCGCCCTGCGACAGGGGCACGGCCAGACCGGCACGCTGCTCACCGTCGACGAGGGTTCGCGTCGCGACCAGACCACCGGTGGTCGCCTGGTGATCGACGCGAAGGTCGCCGAACAGGTCCTCGAGGAGGCGCTGGCCGACACCCCGGGCATCGTCTCGGTCGACGTGACCGCCTTCCGCGTCAAGCGCGAGTCGGTCCTGCGGGTCACCGCGAACGCCCGTCGGGGCGTGTCGCCGACCGAGATCCGCCGGAGCATCGACCAGGCCGTCGCCCACTGGGACGGCGTCCTCGGCACCGAGACGCCCGTCGTCATCCAGATCAACGGCGGACTGCGCAGCCAGATGTCGTCCGCGACACGGCTCGACTGACGCCCGTCGCCCCACCGCACGGACGGCCCTCGCCCTCGACCGAGGACGGGGGCCGTCCGTCGCACCATCCACGTTCCCCGATGAAAGGCCGGTCTCATGAACGAGTCCACCCACCACGTCACCCCCATCGACATCGACGCTGCGGCGTCCACCGAGGCCACCTCGCCCGAAGAGGTCCTCGAGCACACGATCGGCGTCACCGTCCTCGGCGTCTCGGGCGTCCACGCCCTCGGCACCTCGACCCAGCGACTGGCCGATGCCCTGCGCACGGCGATCGGCACGGGCTCGGTCCCCGGCGTCCGGGCCGGCACCACCGACGAGGGACTCGTGGTCGACATCGCCGTCGTGGCCGAGTACCCGACCAACGTCACCACGCTGGCCGACACCGTCCGCACGCAGGTCCAGCACGCCGTCGGGCAACTCGACGGCGAGGAGGTCACGGTCAACGTGACCGTCACCGACGTGCACGGCCCGTTCGACTCCGACGAGGACGCCGCCGACAAGGTGAACGCCGCGGCGGACACGGCGAAGCAGGCCGTCTCGGACGCCGGCGACAAGGTCGGCGCCGCCGCCTCCGCCGCGGGTGACCGGGCGAAGGAGGCCGGCGAGAAGACGAAGGCCGCCGCCGGTGAGGCACGGGACCGCGCCGCGGATGCGGCGGGCGACCTGTCCGACAAGGCCCGCGAGTTGGGTGACAAGGCCGGCGAGGTCGCCGAGCAGGCGAAGGCCACCGCCGCCGAGGTCGGCGAGAAGGCGGCGGACAAGGCCGACGACGTCGCCGACGAGGCACGTAACGTGGCCGACCAGGCGAAGGACGCTGCCGCCGACGCCCACGACTCCGCGGCGGACCGCGGCGACGACGCCCGCTCGACGACCGCCGACGCCACCGACGCCGCACTGGACAAGACGTCCGAGGTCGTCGCCGGCGCCCGCGAGAAGGCTGCCGACGCCGTGGACGGCGTCGCCGACGCGGTGGACGAGAACCGGGCCTCGGACGACGACGCCCCCCGCGCCTCCTCGGGAGACGCAGGCCACACCGAGGGCGCCGACGTGACCGTGACGGTCGACGGTGGCACGGTGACCGTCGAGATCGACTCCGACAGCGATGCGCAGGTCGTCGTCGACGGCGACGACGTCGCGACGACGGAGAAGTGATGTTCGGGCGGCGCACCACGATGACGACCCGACGCCCCCGGCCACGGGCCGTCTGGGCCGCCCTGGTGACCTCGGTCGTGATCTGCGTGCTGATCGTCGTCGGCGTGCTGCTGCCCGTCCTCACCCTGATCGGTGCGGCGGACGGCGGCACGGCGGGCGCCCTCGACGTGCCCGTCGGCTCGATCGCCGCGGCGATCGCCATCGGTTACGTGCTGGCCCTGGTCTTGCTGCTGCTCGTCGTGAAGGTGCGCAACGGCGCCCTGGCCTGGGTGCTCGGGGTGGCGGCCGTGATCTCGACGCTCGTCGTGTCGCTGTGGCCCCTCGTGGCCGTCGCCCTCGCCGGTGTCGACCAGGTGCAGGACCTCATCCCGTTCATCCAGGACCTGGTCGCCCGGTTCTGGCCCGGCAACTGACCGGTCCCGAGGTGGACCGACCCGTCTAGGCTGAGGCGGTCGTCGGAAGGGGTCCGGCGCGTCACCGGGGGATCATCATGCGCTTCACCACCACACCAGCACTCGCCACCGTCACCGGGGCCGTCGCGCTCACGCTGCTGCTCGCCGGCTGCACCGGCGGCGGTGACGACTCCGGTGACGCCGGTCGGTCGTCGTCGGGTCAGGCGACGGCCACGGCCGACGCCGCCGAGCAGGCGTCCGGCGAGTTCACCCTGCCCGCCGACTGCGACGCCGCGGGCGTCGTGCTGGGTGATCTCGTCACGGGGCGGACCCTCGTCGCCGAGACGTCGACCATCGGCGACGACGAGGCGAACTGCACGTGGACCAGCGAGGCCGACGGGTCACGCGTCGGGTTCATCGCGACGGTGAAGGAGCTCGACGCGGCCGGGATGGACGCCGAGGTGCCCGAAGAGGGGAACGTCGACGGGCTCTCCCTCGACCAGGTCGACGACGAGCGCGTGGACGCCTTCGACGGTCGGGCCTTCGTCGCCACGGCCGATGCCGACGCACCGGTCGTCGGGGGCGGTTCGGTCGTCCTGACCCCGCACGGTCTGCTGAGCATCTTCGTCGCGGCGCCTGCCGGGTCGCCCGCTCCGATCGAGCCCGCCCGATCGCTCGATCTCGTCTTCGACTTCCTCGACTGACGCGAGGCCTCGAGGAGGCGCGGTGCCGGTCGACCGGCACCGCGCCTCCTCGGTGTCCCCCTAATGGTGGGCATGACGCGGCGAGGGCTCTGTGGCATCGTTGCAGGGTTCGGAGACGGCGCGCTCCCACCAGGCGCGCCCAGCGAGAGGGAGCCGTGTGATCAGGGACGAAGTCCGCGAAGAACGTCGGCAGCGAGCGGTCGAGACGCTCGGCATCGTCGAGTCGGGCCAGGAGGCCCGCCTCGACCGCGTGACCCGCGTCGCCCGGGCCGTGTTCGGGGTGCCGCTGTCGTCGGTCACCGTCATGGACCACGAGCGCGCGCTCTTCGTCGGCCGGGCGGGCTTCGACGACCCCGAGTCCGGGCGCACCGACACCCCGTGCAGCCTCGTGACCGACACGGGCGAGATCGTCACCACCGACGACGCCCGCGTCGACCCGCGGTTCGCCCACCTGGGCGCCTTCAACGACAACGGGCTGCGGTTCTACGTCGGTCACCCGCTGCGCGACGGATCGGGCAACGTCGTGGGGTCGTTCTGCCTGATGGACGCCGAGCCCCGGCAGCTCTCGGACGACGAGATGGCCGAGTTCCGCGACCTGGCCGCCTGGGCCCAGGTCGAGCTCCTCGCCGACGCCGACGCCTCGGCCGCCCGCTCCACGCAGCAGGCGCTGTTGCCGGCCGAGCCCCTCGAGGTCGAGGGCGTCCGGGTCGAGGGCATCTGCCTGCCCTCGCTGAGCGTCGGGGGCGACTACTACGACTACGGACTCGTCGGCCGGTTCGTTCACGTGGCCGTCGGCGACGTGATGGGCAAGGGCGTCGGGGCGGCCATCATCGGGTCCTCCGTCCGGGCGGCCTGTCGGGCGGCCTCACCGCAGGTCGCCGCCGGACGCGAACTCGGCCTCGCGGTCGACCGCATCGAACGAGCCGTGCGGACCGACCTCCAGCGCACGGGGACGTTCGTCACGTACTTCCACGCCGTCCTCGACCTCGACACGGACGAACTCTCGTTCGTCGACGCCGGGGCGGGGCTGTCCATCATCGTCCGGGCCGACGGCAGCGTGCAGCACCTCGCGGGCACGGGGCTGCCGCTCGGGCTCGACGAGCAGCAACAGCACGTCACCGAGACGACCCGCCTCGGCGTCGGCGACCAGCTGATCGTCATGAGCGACGGCGTCCTCGACGTCCTCGACGACGAGTTCGACTGGGCCCTCGAGGTCGGGCGGCTCGCGACGCGGCCCGCCACCGGCGGTGCCGACGGCCTCGGCCTGCTCGGCTCGATGGCGGCCCTGACCGAGCGACGCCTCTCGCGCGACGACGTCACCGTCGTCGTCATGGACCGTCGCGCGTGACCGACACCCTGAGTCGCCGCGACCAGCGGCTGCTCGACCGGACCACCCCGGGTCGCCGCATCGTCGCGATCCGGGTGGCGGTCCTGCTGGCGTCGCTCGCCGGTCTGAACTACATCGTCTGGCGCTGGGCCGCGTCGGTGAACTGGTCGTCGTGGTGGATCGCGGTGCCGCTGATCCTCGCCGAGACGTACAGCGTGATCGACTCGCTGCTGTTCGGCCTCGGGGCCTGGCGGCTGCGTGAGCGTGGCGAGCCGCCGACCGCGCCCGACCCGGACGGCCTCGAGACTCGGGTCACGGTCGACGTCTTCGTCACCACCTACAACGAGGAGGTCGACCTCGTCATGCGCACCGCCCTCGCGGCGCAGCGCATCCGATACCCGCACACGACCTGGATACTCGACGACGGCGGTCGCCCCGAGATCCGGGCCGCCGCCGACGCCGCCGGCATCGGCGTCATCACCCGGTCGGACGACTGGGCCGACCGGCCGCGCCACGCGAAGGCCGGCAACCTCAACAACGCCCTCCTGTCGACCGAGGGCGAGTTCCTGCTGATCCTCGACGCCGACCAGGTGCCGAAGCCCGAGATCCTCGACCGCACCCTCGGCTACTTCAAGGACGAGCGCGTCGCTCTCGTGCAGACGCCGCAGTGGTTCGAGAACGTGCCCGAGTCCGACCCCCTGGGCAGCCAGGCGCCGTTGTTCTACGGGCCCATCCAGCAGTCGAAGGACGGCTGGAACAGCGCGTTCTTCTGCGGGTCGAACGCGGTCCTCCGTCGGGAGGCGCTGATGCAGCTGGGCGTCTCGCGGTACGTCACCGAGGTCGAGGCCGCCGTGCGTCGAGCCGTCCGCACCTCGCGCAAGCTGTTGGTGCGGGCCCGCGAGGAGGCCGTCGGCCAGCCCCGCGTGCTCGAGGCGTTGGACGACGCCGAGACCGTCGTCGAGCGGGCCCGGGCCGAGTTCGCCGCAGGGGAGTCCATCGGCGACGTCACCTACCGGTTCCAGCGCAGCATCGACACGATCGCCTTCCGTTTCGCCGACGCCGACCTCGCGGCCATGAAGGGCGACCTCGCCGAGCTCGCGGCCATGTCGCTCGGCCCCGACACGTTCGACGCCCTCGACGAGGCGGCCCTCGACCTGCTCGCGCAGCGGTCGTCCTCGCCGCTCGCCGCCATCGAGTCGATCTCGTTGCTCGTCGGGGCGCTCGACGTCGACCGCGGCTCCGAGGCGCAGGCGATCATGCCCCTGGCCACGATCTCGGTCACCGAGGACATGGCCACGGCCATGCGCCTGCACGGGCTGGGGTGGAGGTCGGTCTACCACGACGAGACCCTGGCGATCGGGCTCGCGCCCGAAGACCTGGCGACCATGATGACGCAGCGGCTGCGCTGGGCCCAGGGCACCATGCAGGTGTTCTTCCGCGAGAACCCCCTGGTGCAGAAGGGGCTGTCGTGGGGCCAGCGTCTCATGTACTTCTCCACCATGTGGAGCTATCTCTCGGGCTTCGCCGCCGTGGTCTACATCGCGGCGCCCGTGCTCTGCCTGTCGTTCGGGGTCGTGCCGGTGCAGGCCTACAGCGTCGACTTCTTCGCCCGCCTGATCCCCTTCCTGGTGCTCAACCAGCTGCTCTTCTGGGTGGTCGCGGCGGGCAGGCCGACCTGGCGGGGGCAGCAGTACTCGCTGGCGCTCTTCCCGGTCTGGATCGCCTCGGTCACCACGGCGTTCCAGAACGTCTACCGCGGCCGCGCACTCGGCTTCTCGGTGACGCCCAAGACGAAGCAGGCGGCCACCGGCCCCCGGTGGGACCTCGTCCGACCGCAGATCTGGGCCGTCGCCTGCCTCGTCGCCGCACTCGTGCTGGTCGGCATCCGCTACGCCACCGGGCAGGCCGAGGGCATCGCGCCGCTCGTCAACATCGCCTGGGTGCTCTTCGACCTGGTGATCTTCAGCATCATCGTCCGGGCCGTTCTCTATCCGGGGCCCTCGGCACCCCACGACAAGGAACAATCATGATGACCGTCACCGTCGAGGCCGTCGAAGGCGGCTGCGTGCTCTCCCCACAGGGGCGCCTCACCGTCGTCTCGACACCACAACTCCGCGACGAGGTGGCCGCACGTCTCGCGGCCGGCGACCGCCTCATCATCGTCGACCTCTCGGGCACGACGTTCGTGGACTCGTCGGGCCTCGGGGCCCTCGTGTCGTGCCTCAAGTCGGCACGCCAGGCCGGGGGAGACCTGCGGCTCGTGGCCCCCACCGAGCAGGTCTCGATGGTGCTGCGCCTCACGAACCTCGACCGCATCCTCAAGCCCCGCGCCTCGGTCGCGGCCGCCCTCGATGACTGAGCGTCCCGGCCCCGTCGTCATCGACGTGGCCGTCGAACCCGAGAGCATCGACCTGGTGCAGAACGCCTTCGAGGCGTGGTGGACCTCGCTCGGCGACGACTCGCTCGAGACGCGCTTCTCGTTCGAGACCGCCATCGTCGAGATCGCGGCGAACGTCGTCGAGCACTCGCGCCGGTCCGAGGCCGACCGCGGACGCCGCTTCACCCTCGAGCTCTCCGCCACCGACGACCGCTTGAGGGCCGTCTTCCACGACAACGGCATGCCCAGCGAGATCGACCTCAGCGCCGTCTCGATGGCCGACCTCGAGGACGAGGACGGTCGCGGCCTGGCCCTGGCGCTCCTCAGCCTCGAGAGCCTCGACTACCGCCACGAGGACGGCCGCAACGTGTGGACGCTCGTGTGCCGACGCTGAGGCACCCGTCGGCGACGGTGCCACGTCGGCGGGCGGCCCGTCGGATCGGCGCGGCCCTGCTCGCCGTCGCGGCGTTCGTGCCGCTGGTGCTGGGGCCGGCGGTGCTCGGGGACGCGACGTCCGCGTCGGCCGCCGCCGCGCCTCCCGAACCCTCGGGCACGTGGTTCGGCCCCGACCTCGACTGGGGCTCGGACGGCCCCGACGGCTACGCCGGTCGACTCGGCGCGACGCCGTCGCTGTACGGCGTCAACATCGACTACCCGCTCGACGGTCGGGCCACCGACGAGTGGCGACGGTCGGCCCGTGCCGCGGCCGCCCAGGGCGCCGTGCTCGTGGTCAGCCTGGAGCCCACCGGGCGGCTCGCCGACCTCGACGCCGCGGACGCGCGTCGGGCCGACGACCTGCTGACCGAGATCGACCAGCAGTACGGCACGCTCCAGCTGGTGCGCTTCGCGCCCGAGATGAACGGCAACTGGCAGCGCTGGGGGCAACAGCCCACGGCGTTCGTCGGGGCGTTCCGCACGCTGGCCGACGTGGTCCACGCGGGGGACTCGCAGGCCCGCATGGTGTGGGCTCCGTCCTACGGTGCGGGCTATCCGTTCTCGGACGCCGTCGGCCGGCTCACCGAGACCCCCTCGGGCGACGTCGACCTGCTCGACACGAACGACGACGGGCGCGTCACCGAGGCCGACGACCCGTACGGGCCGTACTACCCGGGCGACGACGCCGTCGACTGGGTGGGTCAGTCGATGTTCTACTTCGCGAAGGGCAGCGCCTCGACGGCCGCCGGCACGTCGGTGCCGCTGGTCGAGAACCAGGCCCCGGCGGCGGGTGAGGTCGAGGCGCGCTTCGACGAGACCTGGGGCTACACCGAGGCTCAGCCGTCGACGTTCTACGAGCGCTTCGCCGAGGGGCGCGACCGACCCATGCTGCTCGACACGGGCGCCCTCTACGCCGACGAGTTCGACGGTGCCCCCGAGCTCGACGTCAAGCAGGGCTGGTGGCGTCAGGTGTTCGACGCCCTGCCGACCCACGACCGGATCGCCGGCGTCACCTGGCTCGAGGTCGAGCGGGACGAGGCCGAGGCCGGCGACCGACCCGTCGACTGGCGGGCCACCGCCGAGCCGGGAATCGCGGAGGCCCTGCGAACCGACCTCGAGGCGGGCGACCGCGTCGACCTCGGACCGGTCAGCGACCGGGTGACCTCGACCGACGGCGACGCCGCGACCGTACAGGTGCGCGACGGCGGCGGCGACGAGATGGGCTGGATCGTCGCCTGTGCCGTGGCGCTCGCCCTGGCCTTCCTGGTGAGCGGCGTCGTCGGGCGCCTGCTGCCCCGCTGGCGCTACCCGGACGACGGATCCCCCGCCCGCGACCTGCGCATCGACCTCTTCCGCGGGTTCATCATCCTGGCCGTCGTCGTCACGCACATCGAGGTCGCGGGGCCGTTCTCGTTCGTCACGCTGAAGGCCGTCGGGGCGATCACGGGCGCCGAGATGTTCGTGTTCCTCAGCGGCATCGTGCTGGGCATGGTCTACCCGCTCGGCATCAAGAAGTACGGCGAGAAGGCGGCGGCGATCGGTGCGTTCGTCCGGGCTCGCAAGCAGTACGTCGTGACCCTCGCGGTCATCCTGATCGTCTTCGCGCTGAGCTTCGTGCCGTTCCTGAACACCGCCGCGATCACGACCTTCACCGACCGCGGCACGGGCATGACGGGCACCTCGGCCGAGGGACGCGTCTACGACCTCTACCCGAACGTCGACCGCCTGCTCGACTACCCGCCGCCCTGGTACGCGGTGCGCCAACTGCTGCTGCTCGAGATGGGGCCGTGGCCGTTCAACATCATGGGCCTGTTCGTCGTCCTGAGCCTGACGATCCCGGCGCTGACGTGGGCGATCAAGCGGCGTGCCTGGTGGGCCGTCCTGCTGCTCAGCTGGGCGATCTACGCCGTCGGTGTGGTCTTCCCGGACTTCCACCTCCTGCCGTCGCAGTTCGAGCCGGTGTTCCCGCTCGTCGCCTGGCAGGTGCTCTTCACCCACGGTCTCGTGATCGGCTGGTACCGGCGGCAGATCGTGGCGGCGCTGACCACCCGGCTCGGCAAGGTCCTGGTGGGCGTGGGAGTCGTCGGTTACGCCGGCTTCCTCGCGCTGATCTGGGCCGGTCACGCCTACGGCTTCAGCCCGGGGCCGATCCCGTCGGGTCTGTACGACACCCTGTACTCGACCGGCTACCAGCGCGTCGACATGCAGTGGGGCCGGCTCGTCGACGTGGCGCTCGTGGTCGTCTGCGTCTACGCGATCCTCACCGTGTTCTGGAAGCCGCTCTCGGCGGCACTCGGCTGGTTCTACGTCCCCCTCGGGCAGGCCAGCCTCTACGTGTTCATCTGGCAGGTCTTCTTCGTGCTCGCCGTCGCGTCGATCCCCGGGCTGGACCGCTCGGACGTGATCGTCGGCACGGTCGTCCACGTGGTCTCGGTGCTGTTGCTCTGGGTGATGGTGAAGAAGAAGTTCTTGTTCTCGGTCGTCCCGCGCTGATCAGGGGGCGGCGACCACGAGGTCGAGACCGGCGTCGACCAGGGCCGCCGTCGCCTCGTCGCCCAGGCGGTCGTCGGTCACGATCGTGTCGAGCTCGGCGAGGCGGAGGGCCCGGTACTTGCCGAAGCGACCGTACTTCGAGCTGTCCGCGACGAGCACCGAGCGTTCGGCGACCTCGAGCGCGGCCCGCTTGACCTCGACCTTGGCCTCGACGGGCGTCGTGACGCCGTGCGTGAGGTCCCACGAACTCGACGAGATGAAGGCGAGGTCGAGCGACAGCTCGGTGAGCGTCAACCGGGTCAGCCGCCCCAGCGTCGACTGGTTCGCGCTGTCGACCCGGCCCCCGACGACGATGAGGTCGACGTCGGGGTGGTCGAAGAACGACCGGACGGTCGCGAGGTCGTTCGTGACGACCGTCAGGCCGGTGAGGTCGTCGAGGTGCTCGCGCATGGCCTGCACGGTCGTGCCGGCGTCGAGGTAGACGGTCATGTGGTCGCGCACAAGCGCCGCGGCCGCGCGGGCGATGGCCCGTTTCTGGGCGACGTCGACGTCCTGCTTGACGTCCCGGCTCGCCTCGACCAGCAGTCGCGGGGTGAGCTTGGCGCCACCGGGGGTGGCCGTGACCCGACCCTCGTCCTCGAGGGTCGCGACGTCTCGTCGGACCGTCATCTGGCTGACGCCGAGGAGGTCGGTCAGCTGCCGGTAGCTGAGGACGCGCTCGCGCTGCAGGTGCTCGACGATGCTCTCGCGCCGCTGCTCGGGGATGAGGGGGGCTGTGGGGGACACGTCGGCCTTTCTCGCGTCGGTCAGCCTAGTGCGGTGGGGCCCGTCCACGGCATGCCCGACGCCGCCGTGATGGCGGCCACCTGGTCGGCGGGGATGAGGCGGCGGTCGGCGCCCTGGGTCAGCAGCGCGATCCGGCAGGCCTCCTCGACCTCGACGGCACCGAGGACGGCCCGGTCGAGGTCCTCGCCGCTGACGACGCTGCCGTGGTTCGACAGCAGGGCCGCGCGGAACGGCAGCGGACTGTCGGTGACCAGCGACCCCATGGCCGGGTCGCCGGGGGCGACGAAGGGCAGCAGCGGCACCTGGCCGACCCGCATGAGCGAGTACGGCGTGAGCGGCGGCACGGCGCAGTGCCCGGACCAGGGCTCGAGGCACGAAAGGGCGACGGCGGAGGGGGAGTGCACGTGCACGACGGCCCGGTGCTCGGGGTTCTTGAGGTACATCGCGCGGTGCAGCGCGACCTCCTTCGACGGCTTCGGGCCCGCGAGCAGCGTGCCGTCGGGGGCGAGCACCGACAGGTCGTCGACGGTGAGCGACCCCAGCATGGTGCCGGTACCGGTCATGAGCAGACGGTCGCCGTCGCGGACGCTGACGTTGCCCGAGCTGCCGGGGCTGAGGCCGGCGGCGACGAGGGCGCGGCCGGCGTCGACGAGTCGTTCGGCCGCGGTCGTCGCGGTCTTCGTGGTCGTGGCGGTCACGAGAGGGCCTCCCAGGCGGTCGAGAACAGGTCGGCGGCACCGAAGTTGCCGCTCTTCAGGACGAGGGCGACCGGTCGGCCGTCACTCGTCGTCGCGGCGCTCCAGCAGACGCCCGGGCCCAGCGGTGGCCCGACGATCAGGGCGGGTGCCCCGAGTGCCGTCACGACGGCACCGCTGGTCTCGCCACCGGCGACGACGACCAGCCCTACCGTGCCGTCGGCGACGAGGTCGTGCACGAGGGTCGACAGGACGGACTCGACCACGGACGCGGCCGACGGAGTCGAGGTCGAGGTCGAGGTCGACGGGCCGCGGGGGCCCGCCGCCACGACGTCGGACGGGTCGCCCACCGAGTAGACGACGGGGACCGAGTCGGCGTCGAGACCGCGCACCCAGTCGGCGAGTGCCGCGATCTCGGCCGCGGGGTCGGTCGTGGCGGCCGCGAGGTCGACCTTGCGCGTGGGGTGGGTGGCCGCCGCGTGGGCGATCTGGCCGCGGGTGGCGGTGGACGCCGACCCGCACACGACCAGGCGTCGGCCGCTCACGTGCGAGAACTCGGCGGGCAGGGCGGGTGGCGGGGCGTCGGCGGCACCGACCCCGAGGGCCAGGCCCGCTCCGCCGCTGAGGAGGCGGTGGTGTGCCGTCGCCCGGCCGATCGTCTCGAGGTCGGAGTCGTCCACGGCGTCGACGACGAGGTAGCCCGACGGCGCGTCGTCGAGCGTCGATCGGAGCGCGTCGACCCCGGCGCGGACGTCGTCCAGGGGAACCTCCGTCACGGGGGTCGGTGTCTGGGGCGCCAGGAGATCGCGCAGCCGCGAGCGCGTCATGGGCGTCAACGGGTGGTGACGCATCGACGAGTCCTCGAGGAGGTCGTCGCCGACGAAGAGGCGACCGTCGCGGACGGTGCGGCCGTTCGCGGGGAACGCGGGGACGACGATCGCCCGGTCGACCCCGAGCCGGTCGCGGAAGGCGTCGAGGACGGGCCCGATGTTGCCCTCGTCGGTCGAGTCGAAGGTCGAGCAGTACTTCAGGGCGAATCGTCCGGCGCCGGCCTCGACCAACCAGGACAGGGCGGCGGCCGACTGCTCGACGGCCTCGTCGACCGGGGCCGTGCGGGTCTTCAGGGCCACCACGACCGCGTCGACGCCGGCGTACGTCGTCGGTTCGACGGCGGCGGGGTCGACGACGACCACCGTCTCGAGGCCACGGCGGCGGAAGCCCGAGGCGAGATCGGTGGCTCCGGTGAAGTCGTCGGCGACGGCACCTATCAACATGCAGGACCTCTCGGTGGCGGGCGGGCTCACGGCGCCTCGGACTGGGCGGGTGGGCGAGGACAGTCTATGTGACTATTTGGTGCGATGTTTGACAATTTGATAAGTCTCGCTACAGTTGCCATGCTCGCCCGGGCCGCTCCTGGCCTCTTGAACGAACGGGAACAACGGTGATCCTCCACTCGACGACGTCTCGCGCGACTCCGGTCCGCGTCCTCCTCACCGGCGCGAACGGTGGCTACGGCCGCACGCTGCTCGACCAGCTGCGCCGCCTGCCCGACCTGACGGCCACGCAGCTCGTCGACCCCGACGTCGACGGGGTGACGGCCATGCTCCACGAGCTCGGGGTGCCCGCCGCGTCCGTCGCGACGCCGTCGACGGCGGCGGCGACCGCCGAGGCGGTCTCGGCCGGCTCGATCGCCGTGATCGCCGACGCCTCGGCCGTCGACTGGGACGGTGTCGACGTCCTCGTCGAGGCCACCGGTCGCATCGAGGCCGGGCACGGCTACGCGGACACCGCGCTCGACCGGGGGGTGCACGTCGTCATGGTCAGCAAGGAGGTCGAGTCCGTCGCCGGCGTGGCGCTGAGCGCCAAGGCCCGTGCGGCCGGTCTGCGGTACCTGCCCGGCGACGGCGACCAGCCCGCGAACCTGTTGCGTCTCGTGGCCTGGGTGCTCGAGTGCGGCTTCGACGTCGTGGCCCTCGGCAAGTCGGGCGAGTACGACCTCGCGTTCGACCCGGCCACGGGCGTCGTCGACCAGGCCGGCACGACCGTCCACGCCCCCTCCCTGGCGTCGCTGCTCGACCTGGGCGACGACCCCCTGGCGACGGTCGAGGCGCGTGCCTCGGCGGTCGCCGGTCTCAAACGGGCAGCGGCCGCCGACTCGTGCGAGATGAACGTCGTCTCGCTCTACACCGGCGCCCGCGCCGACGTCGAGGCCATGCACTACCCCGTCGCCCGGCCGGACGAGCTCGCCGACCTCTACACGGCACGCGAGGACGGCGGTCTGCTCGGTCGCACCGGCGTCGTCGACGTCTTCTCGATGCTCCGCCTGCCGGGCGAGGCCAGCTTCGCCGGCGGCGTCTTCGTGATCGTCCGCACCGGCGACCCCGTCACCTGGGAGACGCTGCGCGGCAAGGGGCACGTCGTCAGCCGCGACGGCCGCCACGCCTGCATCTACTGGCCGTACCACTTCATGGGCGTCGAGACCCCGCTGAGCATCGTCGCCGCGGTCGACGGGACGTCGCGCCTGCCCGAGCCCCGGCAGCACACGATCCTCGCGGCCCGGGCCGACGAGGCGCTGTCGGCCGGCACCGCCTTCCGCGTCGAGGGCCACCATCACGAGATCGCCGGTGTCGCCCCCGTCATCGTCGACCCCGACGACGACGGGATCGCGCCCTACTACCTGCTCGGCGGCGCGCGGCTCGTGGCCGACGTGGCCCCCGGCGACCTCGTGCGACTGGACGACCTCGCCGACGTGCCCGAGGCGGCGCTGGCGGCCTACCGGGCCGGGCTCGCGCTGGGTCGCTGACCCGCGCCTCCTCGGCCTTTCCCCTTCCCCCCTCCCGACCCGTGACACCCCGAACCAGGAGATCGACGACGATGCCCTACACCCCCGAACCGACCGAACCCACCCCGGCGGCGACCTCGTGAGCGTCGAGCTCGTCGCGCTGATCGTCCTCGTCGCCGTCTTCGCCCTCTCGGCGATCCGGAACGTGCACATGGGCGCCCTGGCGTTCGTCGCCGCCCTCCTGGTCGGCGTGCTCGTCGTCGGCGAGAGCCTCGACGACGTCCTCGGCGGCTTCCCGGTCGACGCCCTGCTGATCCTGCTCGGCATCACCTACCTGTTCGGCATCGCCCGCGAGACCGGCGTCGTCGACTGGCTGGTCGACCGCTCGGTCGGTCTGATCGGCGACCGCGTGGCACTCATCCCCTGGGCGATGTTCGTCATCGGCACGCTCGTCGCGTGCCTCGGCACGTCGCACGCCGCCTTCACGATCGTGCCGATCGCGATGAGCCTGGCGCACAAGCACAAGATCCACTCGACGATGATGGGCATCGTCATGAGCTCGGCCATCGTGGGCGGAGCCCTCGCCCCGACGAGCATCAACGGCATCACGGTCATGACCGTGGCACGGGCCTCGGGCATCCCGTACAACCCGGGTCTGATGTTCGGCCTCTCGGTCGGCGTCAACACGCTCGTCGTGCTGGTCGCGTTCTTCCTGTTCGGCGGTCGAGAGCTGATCGCCCGGACCCGGGCGGCCGGCGCGGCCCGGGCCACGGTGGCAGCCGGCGGGACCGGCGGCACGCGCAGTGCCGGAAGCGGGCGCACTGCCGGTGCCGGGCACGGTCAGGGCGGCACCGCCGTCCTCACCGAGCCGGCCACCGCCACCCGACTCGGCGCGTACCAGCTCGTCGTGCTCGTGAGCATCCCGGTGCTGATCGTCGGCTTCTTCACGATCACGTTGCTCGACGTCGACCTCAACCTCGGTGCGGTCGCGCTGACGCTCGCCGTCTTCCTCGCCTTCCTCAAGCCCGACGTCGGCCGTGCGTCGCTGGCGCGCATCGACTGGAACACCATCCTGTTGCTCGGCGGGATCATCACCTACGTCGGCGTCCTGACGCGGCTCGGTGCCATCGACCAGCTCGGCGAGGTCGCCCGCTCGGTCTCGTCGCCGCTGCTCGCCGCGTTCGTCATCTGCGTCATCGCCGGTCTCGTGTCGGCCTTCGCCTCGACCATCGGCATCCTGGGTGCGCTCATCCCGCTCGCCGTCCCCCTGCTCGTCCCGGGCGGCGGACTCGAGATGACCGGCTTCATCTACGCCCTGGCGATCTCCGCCTCGCTCGTCGACTGCGCTCCGTTCGGCACGACCGGCGCGACCATCGTCGCCTCGGGCGTCGAGGAGGACCGACCGCGCCTCTACCGCCACCTGACCCGATGGGGCCTCTCGATGGTGGTCATCGGACCGGTCGTCACGCTGCTGGCGTTCGTGGTGCCGTTCCTCTGGGCCTGATCGGTCGGGCCTGACGGCCTCGAGGACGCAGGAGGCGCGGGTCGCGTGACCCGCGCCTCCTGCGTTTCCGCCTTTCTCGCGATGTCACCCCAACGGGGGAGACGTGCCGCTCCGAAGACATGCCCGGGTGCCCCTGGGCACCCCGTGCCCGACCGACCCCGTCGCGGCACGCCGTCGGCGGCCCGAACCGCTGGCATCGTCGGGAGCCCGAACTCTCGGCACGGACTCTGGTGTCAAGGGCGACACCGGGGTCTGCGGGGGTCAGGCGAAGGCCAGGCGCAGCCGGTCGACGACGATCGGGTCGACGTCCGCGACCCGGCAGACGAGCGGATCGCGCTCGATGAGGCTGAGGGCGGCACGGATGCGGCGACGTTCGGTCTCGGTGACGTCCACCCCCACTCGATCCCGGCGGGAGACGAGCGACACGAGGGTGGTGATGTCGACGAGGTGTCGCGTGTGGTCGTCTCCCGGGATCTCGACGGCTGCGGCCTTGGCGAGGAGCGCGCCCTGCAAGGTCGGCCGCGAGACGACGCCGTCGCGGCCGTTCACCCGGACTTCGACGGCGCACGCCCGGTCGACCGCACCCTGGGCGCCCGGGGCGGCGAGGGTCGTCCCGCCGGTGATGCCGCGACGTGAGGACGCCCGCTCGCCGAGGAAGCGGGGGATGAGGACGTCGATCTGAGCGCCGCCCCGGACCCAGCGGTGCTGATGGCCCTCGAAGCTCTGGCCGTCCGCGACGAACCCGCAGTCGCGGAGGACCGTCGTGAATCGCAGCAACATCGTCGGATGGGCACGTACGTCGAGCACGGTGTCCGCGTCGTTCGTGGGGCGGGCGGACGTCGACCCGCGCTCCCAGCAATGTGACTGGACCATCTGGCCGCCGACGACGGCCCAGCCGGTCGGCAGGCGCTCATGCACCTCGAAGAGGGCGTGCCAGGCGTCGGCCTGGGCGGCTCGGAGCGCAGGCGCGACGATCATCGCGAGCCCTCGTGGATCAACCTGTCGGCGGCGGCTCGTTCTCGGGGCCCGGTGTTCGTCGCCAGGTCGGCGATGAGGGCACCGAGTGGCAGCGGCCGCGGTGCGGCGCCGTCGTGCACCCTGAGCACGACGTTAGGTCGGCGGGACGGGACGAGCAGGTACTCGTGGACCACGGCGTCGAGGTCGACAGCCGACACATGTGCCTCGAGCCTGCCGCCGTCGCTCATGCCCGAGCGTTCGTCGCTGCTGCCCCCGGGCGTGAGCCGGGTGTCCAGTCGGAGATCGGGGAGGTCGGCAGTCGGCGCGTCGAACCCCCGCATTGTGGGGTAGGCGGTCCGGAGCCAGAGGGCGAGGCGTTCGGACGGTGTCGTGCCCTGCCGGAGTTCGACGATCCGGGCCAGCGTCCGGCCCCGCTCGCTGGGTGACAGTCCATTCGCCCAGTCGGGCTCATCGGTCAGCCGAGCCATCAAGGCGTCCGCCGAGCGGCGCGATAGCGGGCGACCGGGCTGGTGTCGATGGGGGGCGGCGTCGTCGATCAGCCATCGTCCGCCGACCCACCGGGCGTCGAGTTGTCCGTCCGCGGCGGCCGCCTGGGCACGCCGGGTCGAGATGTCGTGACGTTTCGCGTACTCGGATGCGCTCAATTCGGCCATGGTGTGCACAACCGTACGTGATCGCGAATGATTGTGGAAGTCCGAGGGCAGATCTTGGTCACCCGCGCGGCGGCCCCGTCGTGCCGCGCACCACGAGCCGCGTCGGCAGCTGCACCTCGGGGGCGGCCGGCTCGCCGCCCTCGAGCATCGTGAAGAGCATGCCTGCGGCCGCGCTGCCGAGCCGCTGCATGGGCTGCTGCACGGTGGTCAACGGAGGCGACTCCCGCGAGGCCTCGGGGATGTCGTCGAACCCGACGATGCTGAGGTCGTCGGGCACCCGCAGGCCGAGGTCGAGCGCGGTGCGCAGCAGGGCGATGGCCGAGAGGTCGTTGGCGGCGAAGACGGCCGTCGGCCGGTCGGGGCTGGTCAGCAGCGAGCGGGCCGCCTGGCGAGAGGCCGTCAACTCGAAGTCGCCGTTGCGGGTCAGTGCCGGGTCGCGGGTGACGCCGGCCGCCCGCAGCGCCTGCACGTAGCCCGCCTCGCGCAACGACGCCGAGCGCAGGTCGGGGCGCCCGGCCAGGAATCCGATCCGCCGGTGGCCCAGGCCGAGCAGGTGCTCGACGGCGAGCAACGCCCCGCCGCGGCTGTCGGCCTCGACCGACGGCAGGTCGGTGCGCCCGGTGTGCGGGTCGACGGCCACCACGGGGATGCTCGCGGCCGTCGTCAGCACGGACGGCGTGACGAGGATCGCCCCGTCGATCAGCGTGCCGCTCAGCCGGCTGAGCGAGCGACGCTCCCAGCCGGTGTTCTCGCCGCGGTGCGCTCCGCTGTAGGCCAGCAGGTCGTACTCGGCGCCCCGCGACCGGACGGCCGCCCCGACGCCCTTGAGGACCTCCGAGCTGAACGGCTCGAAGTCGGCCACGAGCACGCCGATCACCCCGGTGCGGCGGGCCCGCATGCTGCTGGCCACGAGGCTCGACTCGTAGCCGAGCTCGTCCACCGCCGCCATGACGCGCTCGATCGCCTGGGCCGAGACGCCGTAGCGCCCGTTGACCGCCTTCGACACCGTCGCGACCGACACCCCGGCCGCCCGTGCCACGTCGTGGATCGTCACCCGTGCCGTCATCACGTCCGCAGCCTAGCCCGACGGAAATGGTTTTCGAAAACGTTTGACACCCGTCCGGACGTTTTCGACACTGAGGCCATGCCGCGCATCGGAGCACGGCACGCTCGGCCGACCACGGCCGCTCAACGAAGAGGAAAAGGTGGAACCATGACCACATCTCGACGGCTCCTGGCCGGGTCGGCGGCCCTGCTGATCGGAGCGGGACTGCTGACCGGCTGCAGCACCGGGGGAGGAAGCGGGTCGGACGACGGCACGCTCACCCTCTGGCAGAACTCGACGACCGGCCCCGGCCAGGACTTTTGGACGGCGACCGCGGCCGACTTCGAGAAGGCCAACCCGGACGTGAAGATCGACGTCCAGACCGTCCAGAACGAGGACTTCGACAGCAAGCTGCAGACCGCCCTCAACTCGGGCGACGCCCCCGACGTGTTCCTGCAGCGCGGCGGCGGCAAGCTCCAGGCGATGGTCTCGGCCGGACAGGTCAAGGACCTCACCGACGTCATCTCGGACGAGGCGAAGAAGGACATCAGCGAGGGCACCTTCGGGTCGGGCTCGGTCGACGGCAAGGTCTACTCGATGCCCGTCGCCGTCCTCCCCGGGGGCTTCTGGTACAGCCAGGACCTCTTCGACGCGGCCGGCATCACCGAGGCCCCGAAGACGATGGACGAGCTCGACCAGGCCGTCACCGCCCTCAAGGGCTCGGGTGTCTCGCCCGTCGCGCTCGGCGGCAAGGACGCGTGGCCCGCCGCGCACTGGTACTTCTTCTTCGCCCTGCGCTCGTGCAGCTCGGACGTGCTCGAGAAGGCCGCGACCGACCGTGACTTCAGCGACGACTGCTGGGTGAAGGCGGCCGAGGACCTCGCCGACTTCCGCGACACCGAGCCCTTCAACGACGGCTTCCTCACCACGGCTGCCCAGCAGGGCGCCGGCAGCTCGGCCGGCCTCGTCGCCAACCACCAGGCCGGCATGGAACTGATGGGTGCGTGGGACCCGGGCGTCATCGCCTCGCTCACGCCCGACCAGAAGCCGCTGTCCGACCTGGGCTGGTTCCCCTTCCCCGCCGTCGACGGTGGTGACGGCGAGGCCGGCGCCATCATGGGCGGCGTCGACGGGTACTCCTGCTCGGCCGGTGCTCCCGACTCGTGCGTGGACTTCCTGAACTACCTGGCGACCCCCGACGTGCAGGAGGCGTACTACAAGGCCTTCAACGCGCCTCCGGTCAACACGGTCGCCCAGCAGGCCGTCACCGAGCCCTACCTGCAGGACGTGCTCAGCGCCTACAACGACGCCCCGTTCGTCTCGCAGTGGCTCGACACCGTCTACGGCCTGAACGTCGGCAACGCGATGAACGTCGCCGTGGTCGACCTGCTCTCGGGCGACGGCACGCCGCAGCAGTTCGTCGACGCCGTCGACGCCGCCGCCAAGAAGGCGTAGAGGTCGGATCGTGAGCCTCCGCGAACCCTCCGTGCGGCCCGCCGCACCCTCGCGGCCTCACGCCACCGCCGGGGGCGAGGCACTCGTCTCGCCCCCGGTGGCCTCCCGGGCCGTGTCCCGGAAGGGGCGTGGCGCCCGCGGCCTCGAGATCGCCCTGCTCGTCGGCCCCGCCCTCGTGGTGTTCCTGGCGTTCGTGGTCTTCCCGATCGTGATGGCCGCCTACTACGGCTTCTTCAGCTGGTCCGGCTTCGGCCCGCCGACCGACTTCGTCGGGTTCCGCAACTACGTCACGATCTTCCAGGACCCGACCTTCCTCGACGCGTTGCGGCACAACGCCACGATCGTCGTGCTCTCGCTCGTGCTGCAGGGCCCGGTCGCCATCGGCCTCGCGTTGCTGCTCAACCGCAAGCTGCGCGGTCAGTCGCTCATCCGCGTGTTGATCTTCGTGCCCTACGTCATCAGCGAGGTCGTCGTCGGCACGGGCTGGAGCCTCATGCTCCAGGGCAGCGGCGCCGTCAACGACCTGCTCACCAAGGTCGGCCTCGGCTCGTTCGCCACCGACTGGCTCGCCGATCCCAGCATCGCCATCTGGACGCTGCTGGTGATCATCACCTGGAAGTACGTCGGCTTCGCCGTCATCCTCTTCCTCGCCGGGCTCCAGGGCGTGCCCGAGGAGCTCAGCGAGGCCGCGGCCATCGACGGCGCGAGCTGGTGGCAGATCCAGCGCCGCATCACGCTGCCGCTGCTCGGACCGACGCTGCGCATCTGGGCGTTCCTGTCGATCATCGGCTCGCTGCAGCTCTTCGACCTCGTCTACATCATCTGGGGTCAGTACATCGCGGCGACCGCCGGCACCTCGACCATGGCGACCTACATGGTCGCGAACGGCCGCACCTCGGGCAGCTACGGCTACGGCAACGCCGTCGCGGTCGTGCTGTTCCTCATCTCGCTCGTCGTCGCCCTCGTCTACCAGCGCTTCGTGCTGCGACGCGACACGGCCGGGGCCGTCACGACCTCGGCGACCACCGCAGGAGAAGAACGATGACCGCCTCGACCCTCACCGCGCCTCCTCGGGGCCGCGGGCCCGCCGTCACCGGCGACCGACCGGCCAAGCGCAGGAGGCGCGGCATCGCCGACCCCGGACGCGGCGTCGCGTACGTGGTCGCGGCGGTCGTCATCGTGGCGATGCTCGCGCCCGTCGCGTTCATCGTGATCGGAGGCTTCCGCACCAACGCGCAGATCACGACCGACCCGTCCGGGTTCCCGAGCCCGTGGCAGATCGGCAACTACCTCGACGTGCTGACCGGCGGCACGTTCTGGCGACAGGTCGGCAACTCGCTGATCTCGGCCGGGGCGACCACGATCGGCACGGTCGCGCTCGGCCTGGCCGCCAGCTACGTGCTGGCCCGGTACCGCTTCGCCGGTCGCGGGGTGCTCTACGCGCTCTTCGCGGCAGGGCTGATGTTCCCGATGACCGTCGCGATCACGCCGCTGTACCTCGTCATCCGCGACCTGGGCCTGACGAACTCGTTGGCCGGCGTGATCCTGCCGCAGATCGCCTTCGCCCTGCCGACGACGATCATCATCCTCGTGCCGTTCCTCCGCGCGATCCCCGACGAGATCGAGGAGGCCGCGTTCATCGACGGCTGCAGCCGCCTCGGCTTCTTCTTCCGCATGGTGGTGCGGCTGTCGCTGCCCGGCGTCATCACGGTGGGCATCCTCGCCTTCATCGGCGCCTGGAACTCGTACCTGCTGCCGCTGTTCATCCTCAACGACCCGTCGACGTTCACCCTGCCCCTCGGCGTGCAGGCGTTCTCGTCGCAGTACTCGGTCGACACGGCACGGGTGCTCGCCTTCACGGCGCTCTCGATGCTGCCCGCGTTGATCTTCTTCAGCCTCTTCGAACGCCGCATCGTCGGCGGGCTCACCGGGGCGGTCAAGGGATGACCGCCACCGACACCGTCACAGACCAGGAGGCGCGAGCCGACATGACCGACACCGCTCACCGACCGCAGGCCCTCACGGTCGGCGAACCCCGCGCCTCCGACCGGGTGGCGTCGCTGGCGGCCGAGATGACCCTCGACGAGAAGCTCGCCCAGCTGGTCGGCTGGTGGGTCGACCAGGGCGCCGAGAACGTCGCCCCGATGCAGGGCGAGATGGCGACGTCGGGCGACTACGTCGAGGCGACCCGGCACGGGCTCGGGCACCTGACGCGGGTCTACGGGACCAGGCCGGTGGACCCCGTCGAGCGCGCCTCCTGGTTGTGGCGCGAACAGCGCCGCCTGCGGGACGAGACCCGTCTGGGCATCCCCGCGCTGGTGCACGAGGAGTGCCTGACCGGCCTCGCCGCCTGGCAGGCCGCGACGTTCCCCACGCCGCTCGCCTGGGGGGCCTCGTTCGACCCCGAGCTGGTCGAGGAGATGGCCCGGCTGATCGGCGGGTCCATGCGCGACCTCGGCGTGCACCAGGGTCTCGCGCCCGTGCTCGACGTCATCCGTGACACCCGGTGGGGTCGGGTCGACGAGTGCATCGCCGAGGACCCCTACGTCGTCGGCACCATCGGCACCGCCTACGTGAAGGGGCTGCAGGCGGCCGGCGTGCACGCGACGCTCAAGCACTTCGTGGGCTACTCGACCTCGGCGGCGGGGCGCAACCACGCACCGGCACAGGTCGGACCGCGGTTCGTCGAGGACGTCCTGCTGCCGCCGTTCGAGATGGCCGTGCTGGACGGCGGGGTGCGCTCGGTGATGAACTCGTACGCCGAGATCGACGGGGTGCCGGTCGCCGGGACGCCGTCGTACCTGACCGAGGTGCTGCGCCGACGGTGGGGGTTCGACGGGGTCGTCGTGTCGGACTACTTCTCGGTGGCGTTCCTGCAGGTGATGCACGCGGTCGCCGCCGACCGGGGCGAGGCCGCGGCACTGGCCCTCGAGGCCGGCATCGACGTCGAGCTGCCCACCGGTGACGCCTATCTCGCGCCCCTGGCCGAGCGGGTGCGCCGCGGCGAGGTGGACGAGGCGCTGGTCGACCGGGCGGTCCTCCGCGTGCTCGCCGAGAAGGAGGAGCTCGGGCTGCTCGACGAGACGTTCGAGACGCCGCCGCCGACCTCGATCGACCTCGACTCGGCCGAGCACCGGGCGGTCGCGCGACGGCTGGCCGACGAGTCGGTCGTCGTGCTGACGAACGACGGGGTGCTGCCACTGGTTCGTGGGGCCGCCGGTGCCGCTGGTGCCGGTGCCGGTGCCGCTGCTGGTGCGGCCGGTGCCGGTGCCGGTGCCGGTGCTGGTGCCGGTGCTGGTGCCGGTGCCGGTGCTGGCGCCGGTGCTGGTGCCGGTGCAGGTGCCGGCCCGGCCTCGGTCGCGGTGATCGGGCCGAACGGCGACAGCGCCGAGGCCCTGATGGGCTGCTACTCGTTCGTCAACCACGTGCTGGCGCACCACCCGGGCGTGCCGCTCGGCATAGAGCTGCCGACCGTCGCCGGGTCCCTGCGCAGCGAGCTGTCCGCAGCCGACGTCGTGGTCGAGGCCGGCTGCGACGTCGAAGGCGACGACCGGTCACGGATCGCCGCCGCAGTCGACGCCGCGCGCGGGGCCGAGGTCGCCGTCGTGGTCGTCGGCGACCGGGCCGGCCTGTTCGGACGGGGCACCGTCGGTGAGGGCAACGACGTCGAGAGCCTCGAGCTGCCCGGGGTGCAGCGCGAGCTCGTCGAGGCCGTCGTCGCCACCGGCACGCCGACCGTGATGGTCGTGCTCTCGGGCCGGCCGTACGCCATCGGCTGGGCGGTGTCGGGTGCGGGGGCGCCCGCCGCCGTCGTCCAGGCGTTCTTCCCGGGGGAGGAGGGCGGCGCCGCCGTCGCCGGCGTCCTGGCCGGCAGCGTCGAGCCGTCCGGGCACCTGCCCGTGTCGCTGCCGAGGTCGGCCGGCGCACAGCCGTTCTCCTACCTGCACCCGGTGCTCGGTGGACCGTCCGAGGTGACGAGCGCCGACAGCACGCCCGTGCTGCCGTTCGGTCACGGGCTGTCGTACACCTCGTGGCGACGCTCCGACCTGGTCGTCGACTCGGCCGAGGTGCCCACGGGGGGCTCGTTCGTCGCGTCGGTGACGGTCGCCAACACGGGCTCTCGCCCCGGCACCGACCTCGTGCAGCTGTACGCGCACGACGTCGTGGGCTCGGTCACCCGGCCCGTCGCGCAACTGCTCGGCTACGCGCGCGTCGCGCTCGAACCGGGTCAGGAGGCGCGGGTCGTCTTCCGCGTCCCCACCACCCGTCTGGCGCTCACGGACCGGCAGCACCGACGGGTCGTCGAGCCCGGGGACGTCGAGCTCTGGGTCGGCGGCTCGTGCGCCGAACGCGAGACCGAGGCGGCGGTGCGCTTCACGGGCGACGTGTACCCCGTGACGATCGCCGACGAGCGCATCGTCGGCGTCGAGATCGCGACGCGCAACGGGAGCTGACCCGCGCCTCCTCGGGTGGCCGACCCGCGCCTCCTCTGCCCGCGAACCCCGTTCCGTGCGATGAACCACGAAGGTTCGTGGTTCCTCGCACGGAACGGGGTTCTTTGCGGCGCGGCGGGCGGGAGGCGTCGGGCGGACGCCGCGGTCAGGGGGCAGTAAGGCGACATGTGTAGCCTTACGGCGAGTCGCGCACCGTCGCGCGGCGACTGGCCCGGCGCCGCGTCGGGCCCACCGAACGAGAGAACCGGAGCCCGTCCCATGGAGCGTTTCACCGACAAGGTCGTCCTCATCACCGGCGGAGGGTCGGGCCTCGGCCGGGCCGCCGCCGTCCGCGTCGCGAGCGAGGGGGCGAAGCTCGCGCTCGTCGACGTCTCGGAGAAGGGCCTCGCCGACTCGCAGGCCGCCGTGCTCGAGGCCGTCCCCGGTGCCGAGGTGCTGACCGTCGTCGCCGACGTGTCGAGCGAGGACGACGTCGCCCGCTACGTGTCGGCGACGGTCGAACGCTTCGGGCGCATCGACGCGTTCTTCAACAACGCCGGCATCGAGGGCAAGCAGAACCTCACCGAGCGGTTCGGCGCCGACGAGTTCGACAAGGTCGTCTCGATCAACCTGCGCGGGGTGTTCCTCGGCCTCGAGAAGGTGCTCGGCGTCATGCGTTCGCAGGGCGACGGCGGTGCCGTGGTCAACACGGCGAGCGTCGGCGGCATCCGCGGCGTCGGCAACCAGTCGGGCTACGCCGCGGCCAAGCACGGCGTCGTCGGCCTCACCCGCAACTCGGCCGTCGAGTACGGCGAGTTCGGCATCCGCGTCAACGCGATCGCCCCCGGCGCCATCTGGACGCCCATGGTCGAGGCCTCGATGCGTCAGATCGACGCCGAGAACCCCGAGAAGGCCGCCGAGCAGTTCATCCAGATCAACCCGACCAAGCGCTACGGCAAGGCCGACGAGATCGCCTCGGTCGTCGCCTTCCTGCTGTCGGACGACGCCACCTACGTCAACGCGGCGGTCGTGCCGATCGACGGCGGGCAGTCCGCGAAGTACTGATGTACGCGGGGCGTCCCGAGTCGCCGACCCGCGCCTCCTGCCGCCTCGCACCCTGCCGGCCCGCGCCGCCTGCGCTCTCGCACCTGGTTTCGAACCTTGCACCCCGTTTCTTCTGGGTGCATGGTTCGAAACCGGGTGCGTCGCGGGTCGGGAGGGCGAAGAGCAGGTGCGAATGGGCAGGTCGTTCGAGCCGACACTGCGGGGCGGTCAGGGCAGGAGGCGCGGCGGGGGTCAGCGGACGGTGACCTGCACCGGCTTCGAGACGCTGGTCGAGACCGTGCTCGCCCCGGCGTACGAGGCCGACAGCGAGTAGGTGCCCGCCTGCGCGAACTTCGCGACCGGGACCGTCACCCGCCCCGAACCCGTGGCCGAGAGGGTCGCCGTGCCGACGACCTTGCCGCCGGTGGTCACGGTGACGGTGCCGGTCGGGTTCGGGACGCCCGTGGCCGAGACCGTGACGGTGACGCTCGAGGCGGTGTTCTTCTTGACGGCGGTCGAGCCGGGCACGAGGGTGCTGGTCGACGTCGCCTTCGTGACGGTCATGCTGGCCGTGCTGCTCGTCGACGACGTCAGCGAGGCGTCGGCCGGCGTGAAGGTCGCGACGAGGCGGTGCGTCCCCACGGTCGTCGTCGAGGGCAGCGCGTAGCTCGCCTTGCCGCCCGAGACGGCGACCTGTGCCACGCGGGTGCCGTCGAGCGACACCGAGACCGTGCCGGTCGGTGCGACCCCGGCGACGCCGGTGACGGCGACCGTCACCGTCACGGGGGTCGAGCCGTAGGCCTGGGTGCTGCGGTCCAGCGTCAGCGAGGCCGTCGTCGCCGCCTTGTCGACCGTGACCGGGACGACCGCCGAGTCCGACGCGGCCTGGGCGGCCGTGTCGGGGACGAAGGAGGCGCGCAGCGAGTGGGCACCCGCGGCCGTGGTCCCCGGCAGGGTCACCGCGGCGCGTCCGCCGGCCCCGACCCGCACGGAGCCGACGACGGTGGTGCCGTCCCGCAGCGTGACCGTGCCGGCCGGGGCGGACCCGTCGGCCGTGGTGACCTGCGTGGTGGCCGTGATGCGCGTGGTGGAGCCGTAGGTCTGGCGGGTCCGGTCGACGGTCAGCGCGCTCGTGGTGGTCGTGGCGGGAGCCTTCTTGGCGGCGCCGGCGAGCGTCACGTCGAGCACCGCGCCTCCGGACGGGGTCATGGAGCGGACCGACACGGTGAAGCCGGCGTTCGCACTGGTGAACGACTCGCCCGCGTCGAGGTGGGTGTCGCGACGGCTGGGGTCGCGCTTCGAGTCGAGGCCGACGGCCAGGGCGACGGTCGACACCGTGCTGCCCGAGAGGGTGAGCGGTCGGAGCACCCGGACGCTGCCGGTCGCCTTGTCGCTGGTGAGGGCACAGCGGGTGAAGCCCGACGCGACGAGCGCGCAGGACGCCGCCCGACCGCCGAACTCGGCGCTGGTCGCGTCCGTGCCGGTGGCGGTGCGGTACTCGACGTAGTAGTCCTGCCCGCTGAGCGGATCGACGACCTTGAGGGCGCGGCCCTTGGCGCTGCCGTCGAGCGGGGCGACGGTGACCTGCCGGGTGGTGCCGGCCCCGCTGAGCGTGGTGACGTCGGTCAGGAAGCCGGCACGCACGCGCTGCACGGACGACAGGTGGGGTCGAGCCGACGAGACCGAGTAGCCCATGATGTCGAGGAAGTCGCCGTACTCGAGCACGGGGCAGGCGGCGGGGGTGTCGGTCGAGGTGGCGTAGCGGTAGTCGCTCGCGGCCCCGTCGAACGAGGTCGTGCTGCGGCACATGCCGGCGCCGGCGTGGCCGAACCCGAGGTTGTGGCCGAACTCGTGCAACAGGACCGGGACGCCGAGCGCGGTGCCCGCGCCGTACGAACTGAACACCTCGCCGCCGTCGCCGCCGACCGTGCCGAACGCCGTCGCCGTCGTGCCGCAGGTCTCGCGGCTGAGGACGATCAGGTGTTCGTTGGTCCCGGCCCACGCGTACTTCGCGAACCGACCCCCGAAGGCCGAGGTGTGGACCGAGTTCAGCACCGTGGCGGGGACGCACGAGGTCTGGTCGAGCGGGCGGGTCTCGATGCCGGCGAGCGTCACGTTCACGGTGTGACCCGACTCCTCCCACCAGTAGTCGTGCAGCTGCGTGACGGCGGCGCGGACCGAGGCCTCGTCGGGCGGCGTCGCGGAGTCGTCCGAGGTCGCGGCCGTCACCGTGGCGAGGCTGACGTAGACCGGGTGGTTCGTCACGCCGGCCACCGGCGACACGGCGTCGTCGGTCTGGGCCTTCAGGAGGGGCGCGGCGGGCACCTTCACCATGTCGCGGGACAGGTCGGCCGCGACGCCCGCGCTGACCGTCGAGGCGGCGGACGTCGACGTGGTGGTCGAGGCCGAGGCCGTCGTGACCGGAACCGTGCCGGCCGAGACGGACGAGGGGGCGGCGGCCTGGGCCGGTGCGGACACCAGGGCGGTGAGCACCAGGGCCGCGGCGGCGGCGGTGGCCGCGAGGCGGCCGGTCGGGAACGAGGGCATGCAGGACTCCAAGAGGTCTCGGAGGCGCGAGTCGTCACCGAGGATGTGCTGCTCCGTCGGACGTCGGGGAACGACGGAGGTCCTGCCGCCTCGGCGGACGTCGGGGAACGCCGAGGCGGCAGGGCTCGCCGGCGGACGTCGGGGAACGCCGGAGAGGTGACGGCAGCGAGCCGTCGGTGGGGGTTCATACCCACGAATGGAACTCAACCACCCCGGTCCGCCGGCGCGGACCCCCCGTCCGAGTGGTCGGGCACCCCCAGAACAGGACCGTTCGGGACCTCCGTGGCCGCGCCTCCTGCCTGGGCGTCAGCCCTGACGCTCCAGGGGACGGGGTATATCGTCCGGGTATCGTTCGACCGCGTCCGACCCTCGAGAAGGAGAACACCATGAGCAGCACGTCAGCACCCGGCACGTTCGGATTCGGCACCGGCCTCGACGGCATGTGGCAGGCCATGGAGCAGCTCCGCTCGACCTTCGACCGCCGCGAGGGCACCCGCGCCCCCCGGGGCGAGGTGCGTGCCGCCATCCTCGCGCTGCTGGCCGAACGCCCGATGCACGGCTACCAGATCATCCGCGAGATCGACGAGCGGAGCGGTGGCGACTGGAAGCCCAGCGCCGGTTCCGTGTACCCGACCCTGCAGTTGCTCTCGGACGAGGGGCTCGTCGCCGCGGAGGAGACCGACGGCCGCAAGGTCTACTCGCTCACCGAGGCCGGTCGCGCCGCCGCCGGGGTCGACCCGTCGGCACCGTGGGAGCCCGAGCGCACCGCCACCGGCGACCGCTTCCGCGCCCTGCCCAAGGCTGGCGTCGAGTTGGCCCGTGCCACGGCGCAGGTCGGCCGAACGGGCTCGCCCGAGCAGGTCGACGAGGCGGTGGCGGTGCTCGACGAGGCCCGTCGTCGCATCTACTCGATCCTCGCCCGAGACTGACGAGGGTGGCGTCGACCGACCCCTCCGCGTCCAGTCCTCCGGTGCGTGACCGGGCCGGTCGCGCGCGGTACCGCCGCATCCTGCGGTTCGCCTCGCGGCATCTCGCCGTCACCTGGTGGTTCGAACTCGTCCTGCCCCGCTTCGGCCTGCGGCGTCTGGCCGAGCGGACCCGGGCCCGGCGCATGCGTCGCTTCGCCCGGGGATTCCACGCGCTCGCGCTCGACCTCGGCGGCCTGATGATCAAGGTCGGCCAGTACCTGTCGTCACGCCTCGACGTGCTGCCGCCCGAGATCACGAAAGAGCTCGAGGGGCTGCAGGACGAGGTCACGCCCGTCCCCTTCGCGGGCATCCGGGCCCTGGCCGAGGCCGAACTCCGCCGACCCCTGGGGCAGGTCTTCGCGACGGTGGCCGAGTCTCCCATCGCCGCCGCGTCGCTCGGCCAGGCGCACCGCGCGACGCTCGGGCCCGCCGACGCGGCCGACACGGGCCTCTCCGCCGTCGTGCTCAAGGTGCAGCGGCCCGGCATCGACGCCGTGGTCGACGTCGACCTGGCCGCGCTCCGTCGCGTCGGCGGCTGGCTCAGCCACGTCCGACTGGTGTCGGACCGGGTCGACGCCCCCGCCCTCGTCGAGGAGTTCGCGCGCACCAGCCTCGAGGAGATCGACTACCTGAACGAGGCCGCCAACTCGGCCCGGTTCGCCGCCGACTTCGCCGACGACGACCGCGTGAGCGTGCCCGACGTCGTGTGGGAGCGCACCACGCGTCGCGTCCTCGTGCTGGACGACGTCTCGGCGATCAAGATCACCGACGTCGACGCGCTCGCCGCTGCCGGCATCGACCCCGCCGAGGTGGCGCCCGTCTTCGCCGAGGTGATGTTCGACCAGCTGTTCACCCACGGGTTCTTCCACGCCGACCCGCATCCCGGCAACATCTTCGTCACGCCCGTGCCCGACGCGGTCGACGGACAGCGACCGTGGAAGCTCACCTTCATCGACTTCGGCATGATGGGCGAGGTGCCGACCGGCACCCGGACGGGCCTGCGGAAATTGCTGATCGCGGCGGCGTCCCGCGACGGCTCGGGCATGGTCGGCGCCATGCGCGACCTCGGCGTCCTGCTGCCGAGCGCCGACACACTCGGGCTCGAGCGGGCCGTGACCGCCACCTTCGCCCGGTTCGGCGGCATGGGGTTCGCCGAGCTCCGGCAGGTCGACCCGCGCGAGTACCGCGAGTTCGCCGGTCAGTTCGGCGACCTGATCCGGTCGTTGCCGTTCCAGCTGCCCGAGGACTTCCTGCTCGTCCTCCGGGCGATGACGTTGACCTCGGGGGTCGCCAGCGCGCTCGACCCCGCCTTCAACCTGTGGGACTCGGTCGAGCCGTACGCGGCCCAGTTGATCCGTGACGAACGGGGCAACGCCGTGCAGGACGTCACGCGCCGCACCCTCGACGCCGCCACGGTGGCCGTGCGGCTGCCCGGCCGACTCGACCACCTCGTCACGCGCCTCGAGGACGGCACGCTCGAGGTGGGCAGCCCCCGGATCGAGCGCCAGCTGACCCGCATCGAGCGGACCGCGCGGCGTGTGGTCTCGGCCGTGCTCTTCGCGGCCCTGCTGATCGCCGGGGCGGTCCTGCGCGACGGGGACGACGTGGTCGGCACGGTGCTGATGGTCACCTCGGCCGTCCCCTTGCTGCACGCGCTCGTGGCGGGCCGCGGCCGCTGAGGCAGGGCGGGACGATCCGGCGGGGTACGGGGGCGATCCCCCTCACTGGGGACACGTCGACCCTCACCGAGAAGGCGATCCGTCGGTACCTTCGCCCCATCGGCACCGTGCCGAGACGTCCGAGCTCCCTCCCGACCGGCACCACGGGGCCTCGGCGACACCCCACCCGAAGGACTCCCCGACATGTCCCGATCGATCAGCCGCGCCCGCTGGACGCGCCGTGCCCGCTGGGCCGCCGTGCCCGTCGCCGTCATCGCCTCCGGCGCCATCATCTCGACGGCGTCGTACTCGGCCTTCTCGGCCACCACCTCGAACCCGACGAGCAACTGGTCCACCGGCACCGTGCAGCTCACGGACGACGACTCCGACGTCGCCCTGTTCTCGGCCTCGAACCTGATGCCCGGCGACGCCGGGACGAAGTGCGTCACGGTCACCTCGACGGGCAGCCTGCCCTCGGCCGTCCGCCTCTACGGCACCGCGGCCACCACGACCAACTCGCTGTCGTCGTACCTCGACCTGACGATCCAACAAGGGTCGGGTGCCTCGAGCGCGTCGTGTGACGGCTTCACCCCGGCGAGCCAGGGGGCCCAGGTCTTCTCGGGCACGCTGGCCGACTTCGCGAGCCAGCGGACCGGCTACGCGAACGGCGCCCCGACCTGGTCGCCGACCGGGACGACCTCCGAGGCTCGCTCGTTCAAGTTCTCGTACTCGCTCAGCCAGTCGACGCCGAACACCGGTCAGGACTCCCGGGCGGCGATCGCCTTCACCTGGGAGGCCCAGACCCGCTAGCGCGGGAGTCGACGCCCGAGCCGGAACACGCCATCATGACGACCCTCGCAGCCCCCGCCGCCACCACCCCGCAGGTCCGCTCCGACCTGTCGTTCTGGGGTGCGCTGTGCCTGGCGACGACGGCGCGGGTCGTCCTGGCGACGGCCGTGTGCCTCCTGCTCTGGGCGGCCGTCCCGGCCCTCTGGGGCTGGTCGCCCACGACCGTGGCCTCGGGGTCGATGGCTCCGGCGATCACCCCGGGGGACGTCGTCGTGGCCATGCCCGTCGACGCCGCCGCCCTCGACGCGGGGCAGGTGCTGCTCGTCGACGACCCGGACCGCGCCGGCGACCTGCGCTTGCACCGGCTGGTCGACACGACCGACGACGGCTCGCTGCGATTGAAGGGCGACGCCAACGCCGAGGTCGACTCCAGCCTCGTGTCGCCCGGGGCCGTGCACGGCGTCGGGGTCCTGCTCGTCCCGTCGATCGGGTCGGCGATGCTCTGGCACGGTGGCGATCGCGTCCTGGGCGTGCTCGTCGTGTCCCTCGTGGTGCTGCTCCTGCTCGCGGCGACGCGGCTCGAGCCGGCGAGCGAGGACGTCGCCGACCCGCTCGCCCTCTCCCGCCACCGCGCACCCCCGCACCCGTCGGGGCGATCCCGCGCCGTCAGGGTCTCGGGTCTCGTGGTGACCGTGGTCGCCGGGGTGGCCGTGCTGTTCCTCGTCGTCGGCTCGAGCCACGCCGCGTTCTCGGCCACCACGTCGACGTCGAGCGCATTCGCCACGTCCCGGTTCTCGTGCCTCGATCGTCCGGTGGCGGCGCAGGCGCGGTTCGCCTACCAGTTCAACGACGGCGTCGGCACGAGCGCGCGCGACAGCAGCGGCAACGGACGATCGGGGACCCTCACGCCCGGGGCCACGATCGAAGGAGGCACGTGCGCCGCCGGCGACGGACCCTACCTGCGGCTCGACGGCGTGAGCGGCCAGGTCACGACGGGGCAGATGATCGACGGTCCGCAGGTCTTCACCGTCGAGACCTGGTTCCGCACGACCACGACCACGGGCGGCAAGCTGATCGGCTTCGGGAACAGCCGGGCAGGACTGTCGGGCCAGTACGACCGCCACCTCTACCTGACCGACGAGGGCACGCTGATCTTCGGCGTCTACAGCGGCGGTTACTTCAGCGTCGAGAGTCCGGCGGCCTACACGGACGGTGCGTGGCACCTGGCGACGGCGACCCTGGGCCCGTCGGGCACGGCCCTCTACGTCGACGGCACGCTCGTCGCTTCGTCGACCCAGACGGCCGCCGAGAACGCCCGCGGCTACTGGCGGATCGGCTACGACGCGGTCAGCATCTCGTGGCCGTCGTCCCCGACGAGCAAGTACTACCGCGGTGACCTCGACGACACGACGGTCCTGGACGTGGCATCGACGGCGGCCGAGGTGAGCGCGAGGTACGCGGCGGGCCGGTGACCGGCCTCCGAGGGGAGGGCCTCAGGCAGGAGGCGCGGGTCGGTCGATCGAGGCCCCGTCGGTGAAGCCGTCGGTCACACCCGAGAGCAAGGCGACCACGCGTCGTGATTCGCGCTCGGACAGGCCGAGGACCCCGTCCAGGGCTCCCAGCCGGCCCCCACCCGCCGCTCGGGCGACCGCGCCGTGCACGGCGTCGGTCAGCTGGAGGTGCTGCCCGCGTCCGTCCCGGGGATTCCTCCGGCGGACGACGTACCCGCGGGTCACGAGACGGGCGATGATGATCGAGGCGGCTCCGCTCGTCATCCCGAGGTGCGCCGCGACGTCCGTCGGCCGAGCCGACATGTTCCGGGTCTCGAGTCGCGCCAGGAACTGGACGGTCGTCAGCTCACTGGCGCCGATGCCCAACTTCGATCGAAGTCGGGCCCGGTACAGGGCCTCGGCGTCCTGGAGGGCGTAGATCGCGTCGATGACGCGGCCCGAGGTGGAGTCGGGGTCGTGGACGTAGTCGTCGGGGGTCGTCGGGACGTGGCTCATCAGGACCTCTCATGTGGTCCGCGAGCATCCGTCCTGTGACGGGGACATCCGCAGGCGACCCATCGAAGCACATCGACGGGCCGCCCGGGGACATCGGTCAGGAACGATTCAGGCGTCGGCGACGGATCGCCGTGGTGACGACGAGCGAGGCACCGAGCAGCAGGGCCAGGCCGGCACCGATCGCGGGCATCACGGTGTCCGAGCCCGTGTAGGCCAGGTCGCCGCGGGGGCCGTTGCCGTTCCGGTCGGACACGGGGACCGCCGGGGTCGACGGGGTGGCGGTGCCGGGGGGCGTGGTCGTGCCGGGGGGAGTCACGGTGCCGGGAGGGGTGCCGCCGTCGCCCGGGGGCGGGGTGACGACGTCGGCCGGCGTGACCGTGATCGTGTAGTCCGCGGTGTCGGGCGGCGTGGTGCCGTTGTCGGCCGTGATGGTGACGGTGGTGTCACCCGGCGTGGTCGGTGTGCCCGAGATCTCGCCCGTGGTGCCGTTCAGCGTGAGGCCGGCGGGCAGGGTGCCGGTGGTGACGGTGAACGTCGGGGCCGGGGTGCCGGTCGCCGTGACGGTGAACGAGTAGGGCGTGCCTTCGGTCGCGGCCGTCGGGCTGCCGGAGGTGATGGTCGGGGCGACGGTCTCGGACGGGGTGCCGACGGTGGGGCAGGCCGCGGGAACGGTGATGGTGTTCGTGTCGAGGGTGACCGCGCCGCCGCGGGCGAGGAGGCGTCCGATGACGGTCGCGCCGGTGGTGGCCGTGATGGACTGCTGGGCGAGAATCGTCCCGCGGAAGTCCGCGGCGCTGCCCAGGGTGGCCGAGCTGCCGACCTGCCAGAAGACGTTGCAGGCGCTCGCGCCGCCGGAGAAGGTCATCGTGGTGGCCGAGCCGATGGTCAGGGTGCTGGCGGCCTGGATGACCCAGACCGACTCGGCGCTGCCGGCGAACGCGAGGGCGCCGTTGTCGGTGAGCTGCACCGCGTCCCCCGAGTAGACGCCCGGGGTCAGCGACCGACCGGCCAGGTCGATGACGTTGCTCTCCTGCGGGGTGAGGGCCGCGGCCACGTCGTACGCCGTCGTGAGGTCCTGCTGCGCGAGCTGCGCCGGTTCGTCGTTCACGTGCTGCACGCCGCCGACGATCACACCGGGGCCGCCGGCGTCGAATCCGACGACCGAAGTGCCCGGGCTGAGACCGACGTCGCCGTTCACCACGCTCGTTCCGGTGTTCGTGACCGTGGACGCGGCGAGCACGGCATAGGTGCCGGCCGACTGGAGGTCGACGGGACCGTCGATGACGTTCGCGGCGCTCGCCGGCAGGGCCGAAGCCACCGTGAGTGCTGCGGCGACGCCGAGGACGAGCCCCGAACGGGCCAGGAGGGAGGTGGACGTCGAACGGGGCATGGCGCCACCTGACTGGAAGAGGAGGAGACCCCTGGACACACGTGATCGGTACGCGTTGGAGTTCCCCGCTACTCGATGTATACGCGGAACGACCTGATAACACAATGTTTAAAACAGTTCCTGATAATCCGCCCGGGGTTGAGGGGGTCGGGTGATGGCTGGCGTACAACTTGGACACGCCACATCGGTCCTCTTCGGGTGAGGACCGGCCACGACCCATCGGGTGTCGTGCGGCGAGGAGGGCGGCGGCGTTCGGGTACGCGCCCCCTCCGGCCCCGTCGGTCGCGTCGCCTCGGTGACGCGACCGGCGCAGCGGGTGCCTTGTGCCCCGGACTGGGCGTCGACCGGTGCTCGCCACGGTCCGTAACGTCGATCCGTGATCCACGAGACCCACCCCGAGCCGGCGGACGACCCGACGGCCCCCACCGCCCCGGCCGTCCCGTTCGGAGCCCCGTCCGTCGCCGTCGAGCGACGCATCGCCATCGTCGAGGCGGCCATGCGCGTCTTCACCGTGCACGCCTTCCACGAGGCGTCGTTCGCGCTCGTCGCCGAGGCGGCCGACCTGCCCGTGAAGGTCGTGACCGACGAGTTCACCCACTGGAACGGGCTCGTGCTCGCGACGGTCGACCTCTGGGTCGGTCGCCGCACCCGCCCCCTGCTGCCGCTCGCCCGGACCCACGGAACGATCGCCTTGTTGCGGGCCATCGTCCAGGCCAACGCCGCCGAGCCCGCGCTGATGCGCCTGCTGAGTGCCACGGTCAACGTCGCGGCCACGCCCGGCCACCCGCTCGCGAGGCCCCTGTACGAGCAGTGGCTGCAGTTCTACCGGTTGATCCACGCCTCCCTCGCACAGGACGTGGAGCTCGGGCGCGAGCCCGAGACCATGCAGCCGGCCCGAGGGGCCGAGCAACTCATCGCCCTGTACGAGGGGCTGCAGCTCCAGTCGATGGTCCGCCGTGAGATGGACGTGCTCGAGTCGTTCGACCGCGCCATCACCCGTCTACGCGCAGGCTGGGGCTCCGCCTACGTGCCGCCGGCCTGGGACCTCGAGCTGGTGTGACCTCTCGCGGCACCTGGGGAAAGCCTGGTTGAACGGGGTACATCTGAGGTGTCCTCATGGACAACTCCGGTCGGTCGGCGTAGAAACGACGGCACATCGCGTCCTACCAGCGTGATGAGGGGCTCACGGCCCCGGTGTCGGGACCAACCACCCGATGTGAGACGCGACCGAAGAAGGTGCGCCGTGGATCAGACGGCCGAGACGACGACGAGGCGACCCGCCTCGATCCGTCTCGTGCGCCTCCTCGGCCTCTCGGGTCTCGCGGCGATCGGCATGGTCGGTCTCGGACTCGCCTTCTCGTCGACGTCGGCCTCGGCCGACGAAGCCCCCTCGTCACTTCTCGGCGGCGTCACCTCGGCCGTCGGCCAGGTCGCCGGCTCGCTCGACGCCCCCGTGGCCGCCGTCGGTCAGACCGCAGGAGGCGCGGTGTCGCAGGTCACGGACGTCGCCGTCCAGGCCACCGCCGTCGCGCCCCCGGTGCAGCAGGTCGTGAAGGCCGCCGCCCCCGTGGTGCCACAGGCCGTGCAGCAGGTCGCGGCCGCCGCACCGGTCTCGGCCGTCGTCGCGCCCGTCGCGCAGACCGTGGACCAGGTCGTCGCAGCCGTCCCCGTGGTGTCCGCCGTCACCGGCCCGGCACCCGTCTCGACCGTGACCGACCCGCTGACCGGCGTCGTCGACGAGGGCCTCACCGCCGTGGGCGACTCGGCGGCGGCCCCCGCCACGCCGATCGTCCCGCCCGTCGTGCCCGAGGGTGTCACGCCCCGGCCCGGCCTCACGCTCCCCGCGAGCGACGCCCTCACCGATGCGGCAGCAGGAGACGACGGGATCGACCTCCTCGGAGTTGTCGGCGCCGACGTCGTCACGGCTGCGTCGGTCGCCGACGCGGCGACCGAGGCGACCGACGCGGTCACCACCCTGCGGGCGCAGATCGCCGCCGGTCCGGCGACGGGTGCCGACGTGACCACCGTGCCCCTGGCACCCACCCAGGGCCCCACGCCGCGTCCCGCCGGAGACGACCACGGCTCGCCCGCCCTGCCCTCGAGCACCGGCGGCAGCGCGAACGGTCAGGCCTCGGGCGGGGGCGCGGCCGGCGGTGCCGTCGCGCTCGACGCGACCCGCGCCTCCCAGCTTCCCGGACTCGCCGTCTCGGCGGGGTCCGCGGACGGCGACGACGACCTCCCGTCGACGCCTGCGTACGACACCGACTCTTCTCCCGACTGAGGCCGGTCGCGTCGCCCCTGCAGCTTCCCGGCTGCCGGCGACATCAGCGACCCCGCCGCGACTGCGCGGCACCACACACCTCATCTCTTGGAGAAGACCATGAACAAGTACGTCTCGAGAGGGCTCATGGGAGCGCTCTTCGTCGGGGGCATCTGGGCCCTCGGAACGACCGCCGCGAACGCGGCGACCACCACCGGTGACGACGGGCTGCTCTCGGGCACCCAGGTCGGCGCCGTCGTCGAGGCCCCGGTCTCGGCGCTCGGCAACGCGGTCAGCGTCCTCGGCGACTCGAGCAGCACGGCCGTGGCACCTGCCGCGCCAGCTGCTGCTCCCGCCGCCCCGGCGGCGGCACCTGCCGCACCTGTCGCACCTGCCGCACCTGCGGCACCGGTCACGACGACGAGCGGTGACTCAGGAGTGCTCTCGGGCACCCAGGGCATCGTCTCGGTCGACGTGCCCGTCACCGTCGGTGGCAACGCCATCTCTGTGCTCGGCGACTCGGCCGCCGCGGCGCCCGCCCCGGCCCCGGCCCCGGCCGCCCCTGTGGCGTCCGCACCGGCCACCACGTCGGGTGACGACTCGATCGGCTCGGGCACCCAGGGCCTGGTCGACGTGACCCTGCCGGTCACGGTCGGCGGCAACGCGATCTCGGTGCTGGGCGACTCCGCCAGCACGGGCACCACGACCGAGGCCCCCGCAGGAGGCGCGACCGACGCCGTTCCCGCCGGCTCGGCCACCGGCGCCACGAGCGGTGACGACGGCGTCCTCGGTGGCACGCAGGTCGTGCCGTCGGTGGGGCTGCCCGTGACCGTGGGTGGCAATGCGATCTCAGTGGTCGGTGACTCGGCCAGCGCGGGCACCAGCACCGGCACTGGCACGACGGGCACCGGCACGACCGGTGGCACCACGAGCGGTGACGACGGCATCCTCGGTGGCACGCAGGTCGTGCCGTCGGTGGGGCTGCCCGTGACCGTGGGCGGCAACGCCGTCTCGGTGGTCGGTGACTCGGCCAGCACGGGCACCAGCACCGGAACCGGCACGACGGGCACCGGCACCACGGAGACCGGCACGACCGGTGGCACCACGAGCGGTGACGACGGCATCCTCGGAGGCACGCAGGTCGTGCCGTCGGTGGGGCTGCCCGTGACCGTGGGTGGCAACGCCGTCTCGGTGGTCGGTGACTCGGCCAGCACGGGCACCACGACCGGCACCGGCACCGGCACCACGGGGACCGGCACGACCGGTGGCACCACGAGCGGTGACGACGGCGTCCTCGGTGGCACGCAGGTCGTGCCGTCGGTGGGGCTGCCCGTGACCGTGGGCGGCAACGCCGTCTCGGTGGTCGGTGACTCGGCCAGCACGGGCACCACGACCGGCACCGGCACCG
>NZ_JXQZ01000126.1 GCF_000878135.1 Frigoribacterium sp. MEB024 | reverse complement strand
GGGTCGCGTCAGCCGCGCAGCGCGCCGGCGACCCGGTCCCACCACGCGGCCGACGCCGCGCGGGTCCCGTCGAGACGCTCGGCCCACGTCGAGCGCACAGCGTCGCGCCCGGCCCAGGCCGCCAGTGCCGCCGCGTCGGCCTCGCCCGCGAGCAGCTGCGCGGCCGAGACGACGCTCGTCTGCCCGAAGTTGCCGAGCGCCCCGGTCAGCTTGATCGTCGTGTAGTCGTCGACCGCGAGCCCGACCGTCGGCACCCCGCCCGCGACGGCGAACACGGCCGGGTGGTAGCGGCTGGTCAGGTGCAGCGCCGCACCCCGGGCGAAGCGGGCCGCGGCGGGGGAGCCGGTGGTGGGTTCGACCCGCGCGGGCACGGTCAGCTGGTCGAGCACGGCCCGGTGCAGCAGCGAGTCGCCGCGCTCTTCCGTCGGGTCGAGCGACGCCCAGTGCGCGAGGAAGACGACCTCGAGCCCCGCCTCGCCGGCCACGCGGTCGAGCAGTCGGGCGACGGCGGTGGCGAACGCCGAACGGTCGGCGTCGCCCACGTGCGCGGACAGGCTGACGGCGAGGTACGGCGCGGCCGCGCCCGCCGCGCCC
>NZ_JXQZ01000125.1 GCF_000878135.1 Frigoribacterium sp. MEB024 | reverse complement strand
AGCGCGGCGGCACGAGCCGCCACCGCCGCGGCGGCGACCACGGCGACGGGAGCCGGGACGCGCGCCGAGGCGGGCTCCGCGGGTGACGCGACCCGCGCCTCCTCGGGGGGTTCCGACCGCGGGACGAACGACCCGTCCGGAGGCGCGGGCGACAAGAAGAAGTCCGGTCACCGCCCGGGGCGCAAGGCCGGTTCGCTCGTGGTGCTCGTCGACGGCCGACTCGTCGTCTACGTCGAACGCGGCGGCAAGACCGTGCTGACCTTCGGCGAGCCGGACGAGCGCGAACTCGCCCTGGCCGCGGGTTCGCTGGCCGCCACCGTGCGCAACCGCATCGGCAAGCTCGCGGTCGAACGGGTCGACGGCACGTTCGTGCTGGGCACCGCCCTCGGCGACGCCCTGCGCGATGCCGGATTCGCACCGACGCCGAGCGGCATCCGGTTGAGGGCCTGACCGATGCCCGAAGGAGACACCGTCTACCGCGCCGCCAAGAACCTCGACGCGGTGCTGCACGGCCAGACGCTCACCGCCAGCGACTTCCGGGTGCCGGCGTTCGCCACCGTCGACCTCAGTGGTGAGGTGATCGACGACGTGATCGCGCGCGGCAAGCACCTGCTGCACCACATCGGCGACCTGACGCTGCACACGCACCTCAAGATGGAGGGCTCGTGGCACGTCTACCGGCACGGCACGAAGTGGAAGCGCCCGGCCTACCAGGCGCGCGTGGTGCTCGAGACCGCCGACTGGGTCGCCGTCGGGTTCGACCTCGGCATCGTCGAGCTCGTGACCCGCGACGACGACGACAGCGTGGTCTCGTACCTCGGCCCCGACCTGCTCGGCCCCGACTGGGACGCCGCGCGGGCCCTCGCCAACCTCGAGGCCGACCCGGCCCGCGAGGTCGGACTCGCACTGCTCGACCAGCGGGTGCTCGCCGGGGTGGGCAACGTGTACCGCAACGAGCTCTGCTTCCTCCGGGGCGTCCTGCCGACGCGTCCCGTCGGCGAGGTCGAGAACCGACCCAAGATGATCGACCTCGCGCACCGGCTGATCCAGGCCAACAAAGACCGGGTCGACCGCACCACGACCGGCAACCTCCGCGGCACGACGGACTGGGTCTACGGCCGGGCGGGCAAGCCGTGCCTGCGCTGTGGCACGAAGATCCTGCGGGGCGAGCTCGGCGAGAGCGAACTCGAGCTGCGCGACACCTACTGGTGCCCGCACTGCCAGAGCTGACGGTCGCCTGTCCGACCGGCAGGCCGCCTCGCCACCACGCCACCACGCCACCACGCCACCACGCCACCACGATGTGAACATCCCGCCACGCAATCGTGTGGCGGGATGTTCACATCGTGGCGGCATGGGTCGGCGGCCGAGCAGCGCCGGGATGCAGGGTCGATCGGCAGGGCAGGGTCCGAGCGCCCGAGCGCCCGAGCGCCCGGCCGTCCGGCCGCATGTGACGCCCCGTGACGCGACTCGGCGTCGGTCCGAGGCGACGTGCCTACGATCGGCGACACCCGACGGCCGTACCCGGCGAGCCCGTCAGCGCGAGAGGATGACCATGTCGAACACCAGCACCCCCGACACCGCCAGCACCCCCGACAGCGGCACCGCCGGCACCACCGGCCCCGCCACCACCATCGCGGACCAGGTGACCGACTTCAACCAGGGCTTCACCGCGCAGATCGGCCCCGACTTCTCGAAGGTCTTCGACGACGAACAGAGCGCCCTGCGCGAGGCCGGCGTACCCGACGACGCCGTGAAGCCCGGTGACACCGTCGTCGAGGCGACGCTGCTGACGCCCCAGGGCACCGAGGTCTCACTCGCCGAGACCGTCGGCGAGGGGCCCGCCGTGCTCGTCTTCTACCGCGGCGCCTGGTGCCCGTACTGCAACCTGACGCTCAAGACCTACCAGGCCGAGTTGCTGCCGCGCCTCCGTGAGCGCGGCGTCGCCCTCGTCGCCATCAGCCCCCAGACCCCCGAGGGCTCCGAGGCGTCGGTGACGAACGGCAGCCTCGAGTTCCCCGTGCTGTCCGACCCGGGCAACGTGCTCAGCGGAGCCCTCGGCATCCGGACCGAGCCCAGCGCCGACGCCCGTGCCGTCCACACCCAGCTCGGGTTCGACGTCGCCGACAGCAACGCCGACGCGACGGGCGACATCCCCTTCCCCACCGTGCTCGTCGTCGACCACGACGGGGTCGTCGTCTTCGCCGACGTCCACACCGACTACACGACGCGCACCGAGGTCGACGAGATCGTCGCCGCCCTCGACCTGCTGGAGGCGCGCGCGGCCTGACCCCGCCCGGTCACCGCGCTCGGTCACCGCGCTCGGTCACCCCGCCCGGGCACCCCGCCCGGTCACCGCGACGCGTCGCCCGCGGTCGGCACGGGCCAGACGTAGTCGAGGTCGGCGGGTTCGTCGCCGAACACCGCGGCGTAGGACTCGGGTGCCTTCGCCAGCAGCTTCGACCGGTGCGAGCGGTGGACGTCCTCCCGGCCGAACCACGGAGGCAGCTCGAACTCGTCCGCGCGGAACGCCGCCGCGTCGGCGGGCGCCTCGTCGAGGGTGGCGAGCGTCTTGTCGAGGCAGGTGTCGGCGAATCCCCGAGCCACCCAGGCCGCGCAGGTCGCGACCTGGTACGCCATCAGGGCCGGCCGGTGCCCCCGCCACATCGCGGTGACCGGATGGCTCTGCCAGCCGTAGCCGGGCACGACGAGTGCCCGCATGACCTGGAGCGTCTCGACCCGCTGCTTGCCGAGCCGCTTGTCGTCGAGCACCTCGGCGCTGGCACGGAAGTCGGCGTAGGGGAGGAACGTCTGCACCGCACCAGCCAACACGCCCGTGCGGGACGACGGGCGGCCGTCGAGGACGACGGGCGGCCGTCGAGGACGAGCGCGCGGCCGCGCCCGGCCCGGACGATTGCGAACACCACCCCTCGCCATGCGGTCGCCCGGGCACGCATCCGCCTACCCTCGATCGAGGTGACCGACCCGAACCCGGTGCACCCCGTCACGGTCGAGAGGACCCCATGTCGAACGCCGACTCCCCCATCCCCACCCGCATCGCCGACCAGGTGACCGAGTTCAACGAGGGCTTCAACGCCGAGATCGGCGCGGACGCCACGAGGGTCTTCGACGACGAGCAGTCCGGTCTGCGCGACACGGGGGTCCCGGCGGCCGCCGTCCGGGTGGGCGACACCATCGTGGACGCGACGCTCGTGACGACCGCCGGTGACGAGGTCTCGCTGTCGGAGACCGTCGGCGAGGGCCCGGCCGTCCTGGTCTTCTACCGCGGTGCCTGGTGCCCCTACTGCAACCTGACGCTCAAGACCTACCAGGCCGACCTGCTGCCCGAACTGCGCGAGCGCGGCGTCGCCCTGGTCGCGATCAGCCCCCAGACGCCCGAGGGCAGCGAACGGTCCGTCGCGAACGGCGGCCTCGAGTTCCCGGTGTTGTCCGACCCGGGCAACGTCCTCGTCCGGGCGCTGGGCATCCAGACCGAACCGGTCGCGGCCGCCCGGGCGGTGCACTCCGACCTCGGGTTCGACGTCGCCGACAGCAACGCCGACGCGACCGCCGACGTGCCGTTCCCGACCGTCCTCGTCGTCGACCGTGACGGCAAGGTCGTCTTCGCCGACGTCCACGTCGACTACACGACCCGCACCGAGGTCGACGAGGTCGTCGCCGCGGTCGACGCGCTCGACACGCCCCCCGCCTCCTGACCGGCACCGCGCCTCCTGCGCCGCACCGCGCCTCCTGCGCCGCGCCGCGCCTCCTGACTCCGAGGAGGCGCGCTCGGCCCCGCTGCGCCGGTCACCCCTGTGCCGTCGACCCCTGTGCCGTCGACCCGCGTGCCGTCGACCCCTGGCACACCGCGAAGAACCCCGTTCCGTGCGGTGGACCCCGACGATTCGGGGTCCACCGCACGCAAC
>NZ_JXQZ01000124.1 GCF_000878135.1 Frigoribacterium sp. MEB024 | reverse complement strand
GCCGCCGCGCGCTCGACCCGGCCCGCGCCTCCTCGCCGCCTGTCCGCCGCCGCCGCCGCAGGCGTCCCGACGTGCCGAACCCGACCGGCGGTGACCGGCCGGGCGAGCACATCCCGACAACTCGAGCCCGACACGCCGCTCGTGTGCGCGCAGAGGCCTGATCGAGGGCGCAGGTGTCGCGATTTGCACACCGACGGTGGCGCGGGGCGGGGCAGGAGGCGCGGCGCGGCCGGCGCGGGTAGCGGGTCGGAAGTGGGGTCTTGCGCAGGCGGCGCGGCGTGGGTTACGTTCTCCGCAGACGCCGATGTTATCGACAACATCCACTCGACGTCCCGAGCACGCGCGGGACGACGTCGGCGGTCGCCACCGCAGCCGACACACACGAACGGGTCAACGATGACTTCTGCTCCACGCCACTCCGGGGTTCTCTTCGGAGCCGCCTACTACGCCGAGTACCAGCAGGCGGGCACCCTCGACCGCGACCTCGACCTGATGGTCGAGGCGGGCTTCACGGTGATCCGGGTGGGCGAGTCGGTCTGGTCGACGTGGGAGCCGCGCGAGGGCGAGTTCGACCTCGACTGGCTGCAGCCCGTGCTCGACGGCGCCCACGCCCGCGGCATCGCGGTGGTGCTCGGCACCCCCACCTACGCGGTGCCGCCGTGGCTGCAGGTGCGCCACCCCGAGATCGCCGCCGAGCGGACGACCGGCGTCCGTGCCGGCTGGGGCGCCCGCCAGGAGATGGACCAGAGCCACCCCGCCTACCGCTTCTACGCCGAGCGCGTCGTGCGCAAGGTCGTCGAGCGCTACGCGCAGCACCCCGCCGTGATCGGTTGGCAGGTCGACAACGAGCCCGGCAACGAGCGCCCGCGCAACGACCAGGTCTTCGACCGCTTCGTGGCCTGGCTGCAGCGCAGGTACGGCACCGTCGAGCGCCTCAACGAGGAGTGGGGCCTGGTCTACTGGTCGCACCGGCTGACCGAGTGGTCGCAGCTCTGGCGTCCCGACGGCAATGTGCAGCCGCAGTACGACCTCGAGTGGCGGCGCTTCCAGGGCGAGCTGGCCGACGAGCTGATCGCCTGGCAGGCCGACGTCGTCCGCGAGTACGCCCGCGACGACCAGTTCGTCACCACCTGCATCTCGTACTCGCGCCCTCAGGTCGCCGACGAGCGACTCGTCGAGAGCCTCGACGTCACCGCCGGCAACCCCTATTACAAGATGCAGGACGGCCTGACGCTCGGCGTCGAGGTGCCCCGCGAGGCCGGCTGGTGGCACACCGGCGTCTGGGCCCTGCAGCAGTGGGGCGACCGGGCGTTCTCGTCGGCGCAGGCCCCCTTCCTCGTCACCGAGACCAACGCGCAGTCGATCGGCGGCCCCTGGCAGAACCACCCGCCGTTCGACGGGCAGATCAAGCAGGCCGCGCTCGCGCTCGTCTCGCGCGGCGCCCGCATGGTCGAGTACTGGCACTGGCACACGCTGCACTTCGGCGTCGAGACCTACTGGGGCGGCGTGCTGCCGCACAGCCAGCGTCCCGGTCGCATCCACCGCGAGGTCGCGGCCCTGGGCGCCACGCTCAAGGCGGTCGGCGGCGCGGTCGACGGCCTCGAACCCGACGCCGACGTGCTGATGCTCTGGTCGACCGAGACCAAGTGGTCGTTCGAGACCTACCCGCCGCTCGCCCTGCCCGACGGCGGTCCCGACCCCGAGTCGTACCTGCACCTGTTCGACGCGCACTACCGCGGGCTCGCCGAGGCGGGCGTGCAGGTGCGCATCCAGCACGTGGCGCAGTTCCTCGCCGCCGACCCGGCCGAGTCGGCCGCGACGCACCCCGTGCTCGTCGTGCCGGCGCTGTACGTCGTCGACGACGCGACCCTCGCCGCGCTCACCGCCTACGCCGAGGCCGGCGGCCACCTCGTGATCGGCATCCGCACGGCCTACGGCGACGAGCTCGCCCGGGCCCGCCGCGACCCCGCGCCCGCCCGCCTCTCGGGCCCCGCGGGCGTCTGGTACGAGGAGTACACGAACCTCGACGCCCCCCTCGCCGTCCACGTCGCGGACGCCGGCGCCGCCGAGCGCACCGACGACACGACCGCCGGAGGCGCGGGCGCGGTCCCCGACGCCGCCACCGACCCGGCGTCGCCGGCCGACGCACCCTTCGTCCTCGAGCCGGGCTCGGCCGGCACCCGCTGGGCCGACGTCCTGCACGTCGAGGACGCCACCGTCGTGCTGCGGGCCGCGCCGACCGAGATCGGGGCCGACGCGATGCTGACGACCCGCGCCTCCGGAGCCGGACGCGTCAGCTACGTCGCGACCGTGCCCAACCCCGAGCTCTCGCGCTCGATCGCCCGGTGGCTCGTGCCGGCCACGGCGGCGAGCGCGTGGGCGGCGACCGAGACGGTCACCGTCACCACCGGTTCACGGGCCGGAGCCCCCGGGCTCGCGTTCGTGTCGAACTGGTCGGCCCACGAGGGAACGGTCACCACGCCCTCCGCGGTGCGCGACCTCGAGACCCGGGAGGTCGTCGCCGCCGGCACCACCCTGACCCTCGCCCCGCGCGCGGCCCACGTCTACGAGCTCGTAGACGCCGACGCCTCGTAGGCGTCCTG
>NZ_JXQZ01000123.1 GCF_000878135.1 Frigoribacterium sp. MEB024 | reverse complement strand
CCTACCGCGACGCCGTCCGCGACGCGGGCATCGACCTGACCGTCCGCAACGCGTCGTCCGACTCGTACTACACGCAGATCTGGATGCAGAAGCCCCTCATGGTCAGCTACTGGTTCACCGGACGCCCGATCGACCAGCTGCTCAACCAGATCTTCCGCACCGGCTCGTCGTACAACGAGAGCGCCTGGTCGAACCCGACCTTCGACGGGCTGCTCGACGACGCCCGCGCCGAGATGGACGACACGCGCCGCATGACCCTCTACCAGGACGCCCAGCGCATCGTCGTCGAGGACTCGGCCGACATGACCCCCATGTTCGGAGACCGCCTCGTCGGCCTGTCGCGCGACGTCCTCAACTACCGCGAGTTCGGCTTCGAGTTCGACTACCTGCAGATCGGACTCCGCGCATGAGCCCCACACCGACCGGCGGCGGCACGAACGGCCGCGGCACGAACGACCCCCGCGCGAACGACGGCGGCGTCACCCGGCCCACCCCGCCGAGCGCGACCTCCGCCGAGGCCCGCGGACGGGCGGCCACGCGCGCCCTCGAGAAGGAACTCGGCGACGACGGCGCGACCCGCACCTCCTCGTCCGGCGGCCGAGGC
>NZ_JXQZ01000122.1 GCF_000878135.1 Frigoribacterium sp. MEB024 | reverse complement strand
GGGGCGGCCGCACCGACGGCGGCGCCGGCCCCGGGGGCGGGGGCGAGCCCCTCGACGACCGCGGCTCCGTCGGCGACGGGCACCGCACCTCCTGCGGTGGGCGAGGTCGACGGTGACGGGGTCGACGGGATCGACGGGGTCGTCGGCGAGGGGGTCGCTCCGGCGGTCGTCTCGGTGCCCGCCATCGGACTCGACGCCCCGCTGATCGGCCTCGGCATCGCCGACGACGGCGCCATGGAGGTGCCCGTCGACGCGGACGACGTCGGCTGGTTCACCGGCGGCGGCAAGCCGGGCGGGCGCGGGCCGACCGTGATCGCCGCCCACGTCGACTCGGCGTCGGGCCCCGCGGTCTTCGCCCGCCTCGACGAGCTCGTCGTCGGCGACCGGGTCGACGTGACCACGGTCGACGGGGACGTCGTCGGCTACGCCGTCACCGAGGTCGTCGACGTGCCGAAGGCGGAGTTCCCGACCGCCCGTGTCTTCGGGGCGCAGCCGACCGACCAGCTGCGGCTGATCACCTGCGGCGGCGTCTTCGACCGCGGCTCGGGTCACTACGACCAGAACCGGGTCGTGTTCGCCGAACCGGTGGCCTGAACCCGGCCCGGCCGGCCCGTCCGGCATGCGGCACCCGCCGCCCGGCACCCGGCCCGCCCGGCCCGGCCGGCCCGCCCGGGGCCTACAACACCTCGG
>NZ_JXQZ01000121.1 GCF_000878135.1 Frigoribacterium sp. MEB024 | reverse complement strand
TCCTCGTCCGAGCCCAGCGCCGCGTCGACGCCCGCCGCGTCGATCGCCGACCTCAGCAACGGTGTCGACACCCAGGTCGCCGTCGACCAGTCCTTCGTCGACGCGATCACCAGCCTCGGCCTGACCCCCGGCGTCGTCGGCACCGCGACCTTCACCGACGGCACGTTCTCGTTCCCGATCACCGGCGGCAACGTCGACTACT
>NZ_JXQZ01000120.1 GCF_000878135.1 Frigoribacterium sp. MEB024 | reverse complement strand
TACACGACGCTCGTCGGCATGGGCGAGCTCGGCTACGACGACAAGCGTCCCCGCTACAAGCGGCCCGACCTCACCCTGCCGAAGGAGGCGCGGCGCGAGGCCCGCGCGGCGGCCTGCGACGAGCTGCTGCGTCGGTTGGCCGGGCTGGCCCGGGCCGAGGTCCCGTTGCGTCTCGACTCGCACCCCGTGTCGGCGGCGCTGCTCGAGGAACCCTCGCCGCTCGTCGACCGGGCCTACAAGCACCGCGAGGACCTGCTCGACGCCCTGGTCTGCGCTTGGACGGCGGCCCTCCGCGCCCGCACGCCCGGACGCCTCCAGGTGCTCGGCGTCGACACCGAGCCGGACGACCGCGGGAGGCGCGCCACGCTGATCTCACCGGCCCGCCCCGAGCAGCGGCTCGGCCCCGCGCCCGTGGCGAGGGTCGACCGAGACGCGCGCCGCGCCTCCTGACGTGACGCCCTCGGGGCGCGACCCGCGCGGTGTCGCGACCCGCGCCTCCTGCACCCGCCTCCTCCCGCCCGTGTGGCAGGGTGGCGGCATGCCCGCACGACCCGTGACCGTCCGCCGCACGACCGCCGACGACTGGGAGCACGTGCGCGACCTGCGCCTCGCGATGCTCGCGGACACCCCGATCGCCTACGGCGAGACGCTGGCCGTCGCCCGCCGTCACGCCGAGGCCGAATGGCGGATGCGCGGGGCCCGGGGCGAGGCCGAGCACGGCACCTCGTTGGTCGCGATCGACGACGGGACGGGCGACTGGGTCGGCGCCATGGGCGGCTTCCTGCAGGCAGCGGGGCACCCCCTGTTGGTCGGCGTTTACGTCGCCCCGACCCATCGGGGGCGCGCGGCCGGCGTCACCGACCTGCTGCTCGACGGGGTCGAGACCTGGGCCGCGACCGAGGGCGACACCCTGCGGTTGCACGTCCACGAGCAGAACGAGCGGGCCATCGCGTTCTACCGCCGACGCGGGTACGAGCCGACCGGGCACACGAACGCCTACGCCCTCGACCCCACGGCGCGGGAGCTCGAGATGCTCGCGCCCCTGCGCTGACCGCCGCACCGGACCGGTGGCGAGCACGCACGACGTCTTCCTCGAGGGCCCGCACGACGAGTCGCGACACCTCGTCGAGCAGACCCTGATCGAGCACGGCTTCACCCTGTCGCTCGCGTCGGACGGCAGCACCCGGGCCGTCCGCGGCACGCTGGCGTCCACCCTCGCGCTGCGCGCCTTCGCCGGGCGGACGCAGCTGCTGACCCTCGGCGTGCAGTGGTTCGTCGACGACCGGGGGCGGCTCGTGGCGCGGATCGTGCACGAGGCGGCCCTGTCGGTGCTGGGCGGGCCGGTCGGCCTCGTGCGCGCGCAGCGGGCCGTCGGCGCGGTGGTCCGGGCACTCGAGGCGGTCGCCCTCGCGCGCCGCGCCCCCTGACGGATTCGACCCGCGGCGCGCCGTGCGCCGTGCGC
>NZ_JXQZ01000012.1 GCF_000878135.1 Frigoribacterium sp. MEB024 | reverse complement strand
CGTCGGTCATCAGCAGCAGCCCCTCGGTCATGCCGTAGGGCGTGTGGGGCGTCGCGTTCGGCATGAGGTCGCCTGCGGCGGCCAACAGGGTCTCGGAGACGGGCGCACCCGCCGACAGGAACGTCTCGACGCCGGCCAGGGCGCGGTGGTCGGCGTCCTCGAGCTCGTCCGACGTCGCGACGACGTTCGTCAGTGCGGCGGGGGAGAGGAACACCACGGTGGCGTCCACCGCCGCCGTGGCGGCGGCGACGGCGCGGGCGGTCAGGGTGCGCGGCTTCGTGACGTCCATGTCGGGCGTGACGCTCGTCGCCCCGAGGGCGGGGCCGAGCAGGGCGAACGGGGCGAAGCCGGCCACCAGGCCGGTGCCCGGTCCGACGCCGTACTGCTCGGCCAGCGCGTCGCGCAGGGCGGTCAGCTGGCCGTGCCGGTAGACGACGCCCTTCGCGGGGCCGGTCGAGCCCGAGGTGAACAGGATCGCGGCCTCGGCGTCGGCCGTGGGCGCGTCGGGCAGCTCGGCGAGGGCGCCGTGGGCGCGGCGGCCGAGGGCGGCGATCTCGGGTAGCGACGCCTCGACGCCGAGCGTCCGGGCGGCGACGGGCGACAACGTCGTCGTCGAGATCTTGCGGCCCGGCCAGCCGAGAGCGGTCGCCGCCGTGAGCCCCGGGAGCTGGCCGATCACGTGGTCGGGCCAGGCGCCCCGGACGGCGCGGGTCAGGCCGCGCACGCCGAGACCGGCGTCGGCCACGACCACGACGGCGCCGAGGCGGACGCAGGCGTAGAGCACGGCGGTCAGGTCGGCACCGGGCTGCACGAGCAGCGAGACGCGGTCGCCGGGCCGCACGCCGTGCCGGCGCAGACCGAGGGCGATCTCGTGGACGCGCCGGGCGAGCAGGCTCCAGCTGACCGAGCGGGGGCCGTCGGCACCCGCGGGGGCCATCTCGACGAGCGCGGTGGCCGGGCTGTCAGCCAGGGAGTCGAGGTACGACCAGAGCGGGCGGTCCTGCGGGGAGGCGACCCGCGCCTCCTCGGCTGCGACGGCGGCGACGTCGACCGCGGCCGCGCCGTCGGGCAGGCGGTCGCCCAGCCAGGTGAGCACGGCCCCGGCGTAGTCGACGTCCTCGGCGACGAGGTGGCCCGCACCCTCGAAGCGGTGCACGTCGGCGTGCGGCAGACGGTCGACCAGGTCGTCGAGGTACCGGTCGGAGAAGATCGGGTCGCGCGGGCCCCAGAGCATCAGGGCCGGCACGGTGAGGTCGCGCAGGCCCTCGGCGATGCGGTCGAGCTCGGGGCTGCTGACGTGCTCCGCGTCGACCGGGATGTCGGCCACGAAGCCGCCGATGCCGCCGCGGCGGTCGGCCTGGCGGTACGGAGCCCGGAAGCCGGCCTTCACCTCGGGCGACAGCGGCGGGTGGGCGAGGCCGAGGGTCACGTCGAGGAACCCGGTGGTGCCGACGGTCGCCCGGCCCAGCACGCCGCGGGCGAGGGTGAGGCGCAGGGGAGCGGGGATCTTCTCGCCCTCGGGCTGGTGGATCGCCGTGTTGAGCAGCATGAGCCCGGCCAGCTGGTCGGGGTGGTCGACCGCCCAGCCCGTCGAGACGACGCCGCCCCAGTCGTGGCCGAGGGTGACGACGGGACCGGTGACCTCGAGGGCCTCGGTCAGGTCGCCCAGGTCGGCGACGCGGCGGGCCAGCGTCTGCGGCGAGCCCGTGCGCTCGGAGAAGCCCATGTCGAGCTGGTCGACCGCGACGACGCGCCAGGCAGGCGCCCCGGCGGCGGCCGTCTCGACCGTGCGGGCGACGAGGCGGCGCCAGAGGTACGACCAGGTCGGGTTGCCGTGCACGCAGAGGATGGTGCCGACCGGTTCGGCACCGACGCCGGCCAGCGCCTCGGCGTTGTCGAGAACGTGCCAGGTGCGGGAGGCGCGGTGTGCGCCGAGCCCGTACGGCACGTCGACGAGACGCGACCACGACGGGTCGAGCCCGTCGAGACCCGCGGGGGGACGTGACGCCGGCGCCGTGGCGGAGGCGGACCGCGGGAGCCGACTCACCAGGCGAGTTCCATCATCGCGGTGTTGATGCCCGAGCCCACTCCCATCAGCAGGACGCGGTCGCCTTTGCTGAGGGTCTTGCTCTCTTCGACCAGCGTGATCGGGATCGACGCCGGGCCGACGTTGCCGAGGTTCGGGTAGGTCAGCGGGACGAGCTTCTTGTCGATGCCGGCGGCCTTGACGAACGCGCCGGTGTGCACGTCGCTGACCTGATGCATGATGTAGCGGTCCATGCGCTGCCAGTTCCAGTCGCGCTTGGCCTCTTTCCAGGCCGAGACGACGAGTTCCATGCCGCGCTTGAGCAGGGCCTTGGCATCGGTGAACATGCCGTCGACGCTGCCGACGCAGAGGTCGTAGTTCTCGGTGGCGGCGCGGGTGACGCCGCCGACGATGCGGTGGCCCTCGGGGTGGAGGTCGGCGCGGCCGATGACGGCGGCGGCGGCCCCGGAGCCCAGGGTGAGGCTGGCGAACTCGCTCATGAAGTCGTCGCGGCCGTAGCCCTTGGTCAGCAGACGGTCGATCGTGTTGACCTGGACGTCGTCCGCGTCCTCGCCGTCGATGATGACGGCGTAGTCGATCTGGCCGGCGTCGATCAGCTGGGCGGCGAGGGTCATGCCGTTGACGAAGCCGAGGCAGGCGTTGGCGATGTCGAAGTTCGTCGCCGACGAGGGCAGGCCGAGGCCGTGGTGCAGGCGGACCGCGACCGAGGGCTCGAGGTGGGGGCGCGTGACCGACGTGTTGATCAGCAGGCCGACCTGGTCGGGGCGGATGCCCGCTTCGGCCATCGCGCGCTTGCCCGCGTCGATCGCCGCCGAGTCGAAGCTCTGCTCGGTGCTCCAGTTGCGGCGCTCGTACACGCCGGCGACCCGCTGCAGCAGGCCCGTGGGCAGCTTGAGGCGCTTGAGCACGGGGGCGAGCTTCTCGTCGATGCTCTCGGAGGTGGTGACCCGGTCGGCCATGGTGCTGGTGACCGACAGCAACGCGACGTTGCTGTGCCGGGTCGTAGCGTTTCCGTTCAACGGAACTCCCTGTCGAGTTGTGGCGGGGTGGGGCTGCACGCGCGCGCGGGGTCGCGAGCGGAGCCGAACGTCGTGGGCACCGGTCCGGTGCATCCGTCAGTTTACGGCGACGGACGCTGGGTGGTTGCCAGGTTGACGGGGCACGTCCATGCCCTGAACGGCATGTGACCGGGGGTTCCGGCGTCAGGCCTCGGGGTCGCGGGGCAGCCGGACGACGCGGCGTCGGTCGTCGCGCGTCCACCAGACGAGGTCCGCCACGGCCCAGGTGACGGCACCCAGACCGGCGGCCACGACGATCACGGTGACGACGGTGACGTGGCCGCCGCCGACCGTCAGGGCGGCGACGATGCTCGCGATCACGACGAGCGCGCAGAACGACGTGACGAGGGGCAGGGCGAGGCCGCCGCGTTTGGTGAGCAGCCAGTTCGGCACGTCGGGGTCGACGTGGACGTCGCGTCGTCGCACGGTGCCTCCTCGGCGGATCGGGGTCCCGGCGATCGTAGCCCGCGCACCTTGTACCCTCGGGTGCATGAGCGACCTGCGGCGACCCTGGTTCACCCTGACGAAGACGGGCGCCGTGGTGCCCGCCGTGTTCGAGGTGCTGATCGGCCTGTTCGGCCTCGTCGTCCAGGTGCTCAACATCGCCTCGGGGGTGCCGGTCCAGGCGCTGACCGTCATCATCCTGATCGTGGCCGTGCTGCTGGTGGCCCAGGGCGTGGCCGACCTGGTGTGGTGGAGCAAGGACGGCCGCCGGGCGAGGGCGCGCCAGGTCTGACCACCGACCGGGGCCTGCCCGGGCCTAGGCGCTCGCCTCCGGGCGCGGCCGCCGCAGTCGGTGCGTCGCGAGCAGCACGACGACCACGACGCCCACCCCGATGGCGGTGTCGGCCGTCCGGGCCGCCACGAGGGCGCCCACGTCGACGGGTGCGCCGCCGAGTGCCCGCATGCCGAGCGCCATGGGCGTGATGAACACGAGCGCGAGCCCGTAGTTGCGGACGATGAGCAGCTCGGTCGCGAACTGCAGCACGCCGAAGGCGACGATCAGGGCGGCGACCCCGGGGTGCCAGGCCAGCAGCAGGGCGGCGAGGCCGACCCCGACGAGGGTGCCGAGGAGGCGGTGGCCGGCCCGCACGAGCTGGCCCGCCGTCGCGGTCCCCACCACGGGCACCACGGCCGACACCATCGCCCAGTACGGGCTCTGCACGCCGAGACCGAGGCCGATCAGCCCGGCCACGATCGAGGACACCAGGCAGACCGAAGCGTGGACGATCGTCCGTCGGCCGTCCAGGGGGCGCGGGCCGCGCCTCCATCGGCGTCCGTCGACGGTGGCGAGCGCGCGACGGCCGGCGGGCAGCAGCACGCCTGCGAGCGAGGCGAGCAGGGCGAGCGCGAGACTCGCCGGGGCGACGACCGCGGCCACCGCGACGGTCGACGCGGTCGCGGGCACGAACGCCGAGACGCCGAGTCCGAAGACGAAGAAGAGCGGGCCGGGCGGGCTCCACCGGCGCAGGTCGGAGACGGCCGACGTGACGCCGGCGACGAGACCGATCGTGACGACCAGCACCCAGACCGGGGCCGCCGAGGCGGCCAGCGCGGTGCCCAGGACCACGCAGGCGACGAGGGAGAGCCCGGCCTCGAGCTGCATCTCGAGCCGCTGGAAGCGGGGGAGCCCTCGGCCGAACGCCGAGGCGAAGGCGCCGAAGACCGCATAGGGCGTCCACTCGACGTGCCCGATCAGGGCCAGGACGACCATGGGTACGAGCACCGAGACGGCGACGCGGGCGGCCGGACGGTGGGCGCCGTCGTGTGGGCCGAAGCGGACCAGGTCGCGTGGGTGCGGCAGCAGGCGATGGGTGGGGGTCGTGGTCGTGATGGGGCGGTCCTCTGGTCGACGCGGCGTGGGCGCTCGTCGTCGAACTGCTTCACGGGTGAATGATCTGGGGGCTACTTTACTCGTGAACCATCGGTAGGCTCAAGGGCATGACCGACGCCGGGCCCCGCGACGCGATGGACGACGTCCACGACCGGTGGCGTGAGCTGCGGCCCGACCTCGACGTCTCGGCCATCCCCGTCATCGGCCGCGTCAACCGGCTCGCCCGCATCGTGCAGCGGCGCAGCGACGACCTGCTCGCCGAGTTCGGCCTGGGGCGGGCGGACTTCGACCTGCTCGCGGCCCTGACCCGACGCGACGCCCCGACGAGTCCGACGCAACTGGCCGACGAGACGCTCCTGTCGCCGCCGGCCGTCACGAAACGCGTCAAGGGCCTGCTCGCGGCAGGCCTCGTCGATCGCACGGCCAATCCCGCCGACCACCGCGGCTACTTCGTCGCGCCGACCGTTGCCGGGCGCCGCCTGATCGACCGCGTGCTCGAGGTGCAGCTCGCCGACGAGCGGGCGATCCTCGCCGCCCTGCCCGAGGAGGCGCGCGCGGCCGTCGCGGACGGCCTGCGTCACCTGCTCGTCGCCCTCGAGGGCTGAGCCGCACGCGTCCTGTCGGGACGACGAGAGAAGAGAGCCGGCCACGGGACTTGAACCCGTAACCTTCCGATTACAAGTCGGATGCGCTACCAATTGCGCCAGGCCGGCGGAGCGTGCCCATCTTACCCAGCCCGCGCCTCCTCACCCGGCGTGGAGGATGCGCTCGGTGCAGGATTGGCGTTCCGAGGCCGAGAAGTGGTGAAGTAGACGCAGCGCACCGCGCCCGCCGGACGCACCGACCTGAGGAGCCCCCTTGTCCACGATCTTGACCGCGCTCGGTTCGCTCGCCATGCTCTTCGTCGCCTTCGCCCTGTTCGCCTACTCGTTCGGCTCGGGCGAGCCCAACGCCTTCGTCTTCTTCGGGGGCATCGTCCTGATGACCGGATCGTTCTGGCTGCCCATCACGGTGATCGGCAACAGCCACAAGACCTGGTGACCGGGTCGGTGCCCGCAGGGGCACCGACCGACTAGGGCGTGCTGACGAACTGCTCGGGGTCGAGCAGTTTCCGCGGCTTCGCGTCGTCACCGTCGCGCCCGCCCACGTAGAGCCAACCCAGCAACTGCTCGCCGTCGCGCAGGCCGTGCGCCGTCGCCACCTCGGGGGCCCGGGTCAGGACGCCGGTCCGCCAGAACACGCCCCACCCCTCGTCGTCGAGCACGAGCGACAGCAGGTGCGCCACGCCCGAGGCGACCGATTCTTGTTCCCAGTAGGGGACCTTGCGGCTCTCGCGCGGCGAGACGACCACCGCGACGATCAGCGGTGCCCGCAGCGCCTTCTGCGTCAGCTTGTCGCGAGCGTGACCCTCGGCCCCACCCGCGTCGGCCAGCGACCGGCCCACGACGAGTCGGTCGTCACCCCGGAACTCGATCAGCCGCCACGGGCGCAACTCGGAGTGGTCCGCCACCGTCGCCGCCGACCGCACGGCGTCGAGCAGCTGCTCGTGCGTCGGGGCGACGTCGGTGACCTTGGACCGTGACCGTCGACGCCGGGCGGCGTCGGCGACGGCGCTCACTACTCGGCGGCCTTGAAGTCGAGCGAGATGCTGTTCATGCAGTAACGGTCACCGGTCGGCGTGCCGAAACCGTCGGGGAACACGTGGCCGAGGTGCGAGCCGCAGTTCGCGCACCGGACCTCGGTGCGGGTCATGCCGAGCGAGTTGTCCTCGATCAGCTGCACCGCGTCCGGGTTCACCGACTCGTAGAAGCTCGGCCAGCCGCAGCCGCTGTCGAACTTGGTGCCGCTCTTGAACAGTTCGGCGCTGCACGCCGCACAGGCGTAGACGCCGGCACGGCTCTCGTCGAGCAGTTCACCGGTCCAGGGACGCTCGGTGGCGGCCTCCCGCAGGACGGAGTACTGCTCGGCGTCGAGCTCTTCGCGCCACTGCTCGTCGGTCTTCTCGATCTTGTACGCCACGATGATCTCCTTGCTTGTCGGGACTCCTCATTCAACACGGTCGACCGGTGCACGATTCCCCGGCCCCCACCGGGCTGTCAGACTCCTGGTCGTGAGCACCTCCGACCGCTTCCTGGCCGCGGCCCTCGCCTTCGACCGTGAGGGGTCGCCGTCGCAGGCCGAGCTCGCGCGGGGCATCGCGGGCGATCCGACGGCGCTCGCCGTCGTCGAGCGAGCCGAGGAGGCGCGGCGCCAGCCCGTCCTCGTCCTCGCGGTCTGCCGGTGGCTGGGTGCGCCGCACGGGTCGTGGTCGGCGCTGAGGCCCTGGCTGCTCGCCCGCTCCGACGACGTCGTGGCCGAGCTCGGCAGGCGACTCACCCAGACCAACGACGTGCGCCGCTGCGCGCCGCTGTCGATCGCCCTGGCCCGCGTGCCGGGCCCGATCGCCCTGATCGAGGTCGGCGCCTCGGCCGGGCTCTGCCTCGGTGTCGACCGCTACGGCTACCGCTCGGGCGACCGGGCCTGGGGTGACGCGTCGAGCACGGTGCAGCTCGGGATCGACGTGGTCGTCGAGGGCGCGACCCGGTCTCGGCCGGAGCTGCCGACGGGACGGCTGCCCGAGGTCGTCTGGCGGGCGGGGATCGACCTCGACCCGGTCGACGTCCGCGACCCCGAGCAGGTGGCCTGGCTCGAGACCCTGCTGCCGCCCGAGCGCGGTGATCGACGGGACCTGCTGCGGCGGGCCGTCGCGCTCGCCCGCACCGCGCCTCCTCGGCTCGTCGCGGCGGACGCCGTCGACGGTCTCGCCGCCCTCGTGGACGAGGCCCCGACGGACGCCACGCCGGTCGTGGTCTCGACGGGCACGCTCGTCTACCTGCCGGGGCGGCGGCGCCAGGCCTTCGTCGACGAGGTCGGCCGGCTGGGTGCACGGTGGATCTCGTACGAGCGCCGCGACCTGCTGACGGACGTGGTCGCCGAGGTGCCGCCGGGGGTGTCCGCCGACGACGCGTTCGCGGCCCTCGCCCTCGACGGCCGGGTGCTGGGCGTGGGGGACGCCCACGGCACGCGGCTGCACCTCACGGCCTGACCGCGGGTCGACGGGTCACGGCACGAGGCGACCGGCGGCGCCTCGGGCGGCTGGACGCGTTGTCGGACCACGCCCCCGGCCTCCGCGATCGGTCGGGGCGCCGCCCATAGGATGACCCGGAACCCAGGGGAGGGCCGCCACGATGGACGAGAACGCGACAGGTGACGACGTGCGCTCGAGCGTGCTGTCCGAACGTGACCGCGCCGTCCTGGACTTCGAACAGCGTGCCCCCGCCTCGGCCGGTGCCCGGGAGGCCGCGATCCGTCGGGAGTTCGGCCTCGGGGTCGTCCGTTACCAGCAGTTGCTCAACTCGCTCATAGACCGACCCGCTGCACTGGCCTACGCACCCATGCTCGTCGGCCGCCTGCAGCGCCTGCGAGTCGCCCGCCACGACGCCCGATCGACCCGTTCGTTCGGTCCGACCCGCTGATCCACGAGAGACCACGCATGCCGAAATTCGACCGAGACCGGTTCGACGACGTCCCCGCCGACCTCGACCGCGTCGGGGCCCACCGGGCCGAGAAGCGCCCCGGCAGCGGCTGGATCGGCTTCGCCTGGGCGGCCCTCGCCGTCGGCGTGCTGGTCGGTGCCGGCGTCGTGTACCTCGGGGTCGCGAACAACAGCTTCCAGTTCGTCAACCCGTCGGCGTCCGGCACCACCGAGGCCCAGGCGCCCGACACCGAGACGGCGACCCTTTCGGCCACGCCGACGGTGGCCCCGCTGACGGACCCCTCGCAGGTCGACCCCGCGGTCACCACGATCACCGTGCTGAACGGCACGGCCACCGCCGGGCTCGCCGGTTCGGCCTCCGAGCGGCTCGAGACCGCCGGCTGGGTCGTCGGCACGCAGGGCAACGCCAGCGAGCGCGTCGCGACCTCCACCGTCTACTACTCGGCGGCCGACGACGAGGCCGCGGCGCTCGGGCTCGCCCAGCAGCTCGGCATCACCGACGTCGAGGCGAGCGAGGCCTTCCCGGGTGCCGCCGTCACGATCGTCCTCGGGGCCGACTACAGCTCCTGACGCCGCCGTGCGACGCCCTCGCGGCGTCGCCCGATCCGAGGAGGCGCGGGTCCCGTCGGGCCGTCACCGCGCCTCCCGTGTTACGCCCGCGTTTAATTACCGGTGAAATCCTCGTTTTCTGCGGGTGTTTCTCGTTCGAGGTGTGTCCTTCCGCTTTTCCCGTGGCTAGCATCTGGAATTGGTCGCCTCCCACGGCTCGCCGACCTGGTGTTCTGCACGAGTGACGCTGTCCCGTCCGGGGTCGCAGATGACTGCGTCGACGACCCGGCTCTGCAGCACCGCACGCGCCGTACCACCACAGCAAGGGGAGCGACACCATGGCAAACGGGACCGTGAAATGGTTCAACGCGGAGAAGGGCTTCGGCTTCATCACCGTCGAGGGAGACGGCCAGGACGTCTTCGTGCACTACTCGGCCATCGACATGAGCGGGTACAAGGTCCTCGAAGAGGGCCAGGCCGTCGTGTTCGAGGTCGGCACGGGCGACAAGGGGCCGCAGGCGGAGTCCGTCCGGCTCGCCTGACGCCCACCGGTGCGCCTCGACGCACCGACGCCTCGCCGCACGCCGTCACGGTCCGCCGTGGCGGCGTGCTCGTGCGTCCGGGCCCCGCCACGTCACTTGCACTCTCATCGGGCGAGTGCCAGAATCGTTGCTGGCACTCGCGACACGTGAGTGCCAATGCTTCTGCTTCATGACGTCCGGGAGGGACGAAAAACACACATGGCTAAGATCATTGCTTTTGACGAAGAGGCCCGTCGTGGCCTCGAGCGTGGCCTGAACATCCTGGCCGACGCGGTGAAGGTCACGCTCGGCCCGCGTGGTCGCAACGTCGTGCTCGAGAAGAAGTGGGGCGCCCCCACCATCACGAACGACGGCGTCTCCATCGCCAAAGAGATCGAGCTCGACGACCCCTTCGAGAAGATCGGTGCCGAGCTCGTCAAAGAGGTCGCGAAGAAGACTGACGACGTCGCCGGCGACGGCACGACCACCGCGACGGTGCTGGCCCAGGCCCTCGTCCGCGAAGGTCTGCGCAACGTCGCGGCCGGTGCCGACCCCATCTCGCTGAAGCGCGGCATCGAGAAGGCCGCCCAGGCCGTCTCCGACCAGCTGCTGGCCGACGCGAAGGACATCGAGACCAAAGAGCAGATCGCTGCCACGGCCTCGATCTCGGCCGCCGACCCCACCATCGGTGCGCTCATCGCCGAAGCGATCGACAAGGTCGGCAAAGAGGGCGTCGTCACCGTCGAGGAGAGCAACACCTTCGGCACCGAGCTCGAGCTCACCGAGGGCATGCGCTTCGACAAGGGCTACCTGTCGCAGTACTTCGTCACCGACCCCGAGCGCCAGGAAGCCGTCTTCGAAGACGCCTACGTGCTCATCGTCAACTCGAAGATCTCGAACATCAAAGACCTGCTGCCGATCGTCGACAAGGTCATCCAGTCGGGCAAGCAGCTGCTCATCATCGCGGAAGACGTCGACGGCGAGGCCCTGGCCACGCTCGTCGTGAACAAGATCCGTGGCATCTTCAAGTCGGTCGCCGTCAAGGCCCCCGGCTTCGGCGACCGTCGCAAGGCGCAGCTGCAGGACATCGCGATCCTCACCGGTGGTCAGGTCATCGCCGAAGAGGTCGGTCTCAAGCTCGAGAACGCCACGCTCGACCTGCTCGGTCGTGCCCGCAAGGTCATCATCACCAAGGACGAGACGACCATCGTCGAGGGTGCTGGTGACGACGAGCAGATCGCCGGCCGCGTCCGTCAGATCCGCAGCGAGATCGAGGCGACCGACAGCGACTACGACCGCGAGAAGCTCCAGGAGCGCCTCGCGAAGCTCGCCGGTGGCGTCGCCGTCATCAAGGCGGGTGCCGCGACCGAGGTCGAGCTGAAAGAGCGCAAGCACCGCATCGAGGACGCCGTGCGCAACGCGAAGGCCGCCGTCGAAGAGGGCATCGTCGCCGGTGGTGGCGTCGCCCTCATCCAGGCCGGCAAGACCGCGCTGGCGAACCTGCAGCTCGAGGGCGACGAGGCGACGGGTGCGAACATCGTCCGTGTCGCGATCGACGCTCCTCTGAAGCAGATCGCCTTCAACGCCGGCATGGAGCCCGGCGTCGTGGCCGACAAGGTCCGCGGGCTCGACATCGGTTGGGGCCTCAACGCCGCGACCGGCGAGTACGTCGACATGCTGGCCGCCGGCATCATCGACCCCGCCAAGGTCACGCGTTCGGCTCTGCAGAACGCCGCGTCGATCGCCGGTCTGTTCCTCACGACCGAGGCCGTCGTCGCCGACAAGCCCGAGAAGAACCCGGCCCCGGCCGGCGACCCCTCGGGTGGCATGGACTTCTAGTCCGCAGCCGCGCGGCTCACACCGCGCACACGCTCAAGGGCGGTTCCCCTCCGGGGAGCCGCCCTTCGGCGTTTCCGGGGGGAGGGACGTGAGCCGCGGTTCGGCCGGGCTTCGGCACCGGCTCCGGACGACGCTAGAAGTGCACACGACACCACGTTGTGGACACGGCGCCACGAGAAGACGTGGTGCGGTGTCCACTTCCTGGCGTCGTGGGCTGGTAGCACGGGGCACGGGGCACGGGGCACGGGGCACGGGGCGCGGGGCGCGCGGCGTCCGGCGCGGGCCGGGGTCGGTCGGGCTACGCGGTCGCGACGGAGGGCTCGGCCGGGGTGAGAGCGTCGGCGGGCATCAGCGGGAGGGCGACCCGGAACGTGGCTCCACCCCCGGGGGTGTCGTCGACGTCCACCGAGCCGCCGTGGGCCGCGACGATGCCGGACACGATGGCCAGGCCGAGGCCGCTGCCGCCCGTGTCGCGGGTACGCGACGAGTCGGCCCGCCAGAAGCGCTGGAAGATCTTCTCGCGGATCTGCGGTGGGATGCCTTCGCCGTGGTCGACGATGGCGACGGTGGCGACACCACGCCCGGGGTCGGACTGCACCACGAGCTCGATCGGGCTGTCCGCCTCGGTGAACCGCATGGCGTTGCCCATCAGGTTGGTGATCACCTGGCGGATCTTGTTCTCTTCGCCGTGCACGATGGCCGGGGCCTCGAACCTCTGCACTTCGCCCTGGAGCTGGGCGGCGGTGGCCGTGTCGCCGTTGCGGACGGCGCGAGCCCTCAGGCTGCGGAGGCGGGCGAGGGTCGCGCCCGCGAACGAGATCGCACCCGTCGAACCGGGCGCGGCATCCGTGGGTGAGGTGCCTGCGGTCGGGGTGCTCGCGGCCGGTGGTGCGGCCTCGGGGGAGCGTCCGTCGGCAGGTGTCTCGTCGCCGTCGGTCAGGGCCGGCACCGAGGCGAGGACGGGCTCGAGCACGATGACGTCGATGTCTCGATCCGGGTTCGACGCCATGGTGTCGAGGGCCGAATCGCGGGCCAGCTGCACGAGGTCGACGGGACCGAGCTCGAGCGGTTTGGACTCGTCGAGACGGGCGAGGGCGAGGAGGTCCTGCACCAGCACGCCCATGCGGATGGCCTCCTTCTCGATGCGGTCCATGGCCTGGGCGACGTCCTCGGGCTTGGTCAGCGCACCCATGCGGTACAGCTCGGCGTAGCCGCGGAGGGAGACGAGCGGCGTCCGGAGTTCGTGGCTCGCGTCGCCGACGAAGCGGCGCATCTGGTCGATCGTCCTGGCGCGGTCGTCGAAGGCGCTGTCGATCCGGTTGAGCATCGTGTTGAGGGACCGGTTGAGTCGTCCGACCTCGGTGTTCGGCGTCGTCGAGTCGAGTCGTTGGGTGAAGTCGCCGTCGGCGAAGCGGGCCGCGGTCGCCTCGACGTCGCGCAGCGGCGCGAAGGTCGACGTGACGAGCAGGCGGGTGAGGGCGGCGCCGAGCACGACGACCGAGAGGCCGAACCCCAGGAAGATGCCGCCGAAGCGCCCGATCGTCGCATTTGTGCCCGCCAGGTTGGTGCCGGCGACGATGACGGCGGGCACGGTCGTCACGCTGCCCTGGGCGTCGGTCGAGCGCAGGGCGGCCGCGTGGGCGAAGAGGCGCCACTCGTTGTCGCGGCTCGAGTTGTACCGGTTGAAGGCCTCGTCGAGGGGAGCGCCGGCGACGCCGACGCCGGTGAGGTCGGGGGCGTCGGTGGCACTCGACAGCTGCGAACGGGTGTCGCAGATCAGGTCGCCCTCGTCGTCGAGGATCGCGACGTAGCTGCTGGTGAGGCCCGCGAAGTTCACGGTGCACGACCGGGAGTCCGCCTGGTCGAACGAGGCGCTGGTGAAGTTGGTCGCCGAGTTGCGCAGGGACGTGTCGACCTGTCCCATCAGATAGGTGCTCAGGACGGTCATCGTGCCGAGGCCGGCCACGACGAGGCCGAGGGTGACCAGGGTCACCGTGATGCCGGTGATCTTGGTGCGGATGGAGATCTCGTTCCACCACTGCGAGAGGCGAGCGTGCATGAGGACAGACGCTAGCGGAACCGGCTGGGCACACCCCGCCCGTCGGAGCACGGACGACGACGCCCGACCGCTCGGGGCGGTCGGGCGTCGTCGTGTTCACGCACCAGGGCTGGTGGTCAGGCCTTGGTGGCCTTGAGCATGTAGCCGAAGCCCCGCTTGGTCTGGATGATGGGCTCGGTCGAGAACTGGTCGAGCTTGCGACGCAGGTACGAGATGTAGCTCTCGACGATGCCGGCGTCGCCGTTGAAGTCGTACTCCCACACGTGGTCGAGGATCTGGGCCTTCGAGAGCACGCGGTTCGGGTTGAGCATGAGGTAACGGAGCAGCTTGAACTCGGTGGGGCTGAGCTCGATGGCCGTCTCGCCGATGGTGACCTCGTGGGTGTCCTGGTCCATCGTCAGCTCGCCGGCACGGATGATGGCGTCTTCGTCCTCGTTCATCGTGCGGCGCAGGATCGCCTTGATGCGCGCGACGATCTCGTCGAGGCTGAACGGCTTGGTGACGTAGTCGTCGCCGCCGACCGTGAGGCCGGTGATCTTGTCCTCGGTGTCGTCCTTCGCCGTGAGGAAGAGGATCGGCGAGGTGTAACCCGACGAGCGGAGGCGCTTGGTGACGCCGAACCCGTTCATGTCGGGCAGCATCACGTCGAGGATGATCAGGTCGGGTTCTTCTTCGAGGACCGCCGAGATCGCCTGCGCACCGTTGCCGACCGCACGGACGGCGAAGCCCGCGAACCGCAGGCTGGTGGTCAACAGGTCGCGGATGTTCGGTTCGTCGTCGACGATCAGGATCTTGGGGCCGTCACTCATGCGCCCAAGTATCTGCGCGCCTCCTCGGTGTTTCCTGTGAGGCGGAGGAGCGTCACCCGCACGTGGGCGGAGCGGCAGCCCTCAGGCGGCCGAGACGGCAGGTCGCTCAGGCGTCCGGGCCGGACCACTCGACGTTGGGTACCAGGGCGACGCGCGTGGTGAGCTCGAGCAGCTCGTCGGGCACGGCCAGGGTGAAGTCCACGCCCTCACGCCGCTCGAGCACCGCCGTGTAGCCCGAGGCCCGTGTGATCTGCCAGCCCGGGAACTCCTCGACGGAGGCGGCGACGACCTGGGCCTCGGAGGCGTCGTCGGTCGCGCCGATCGCGGTGAGTCCGGCGAACAGGTGGTCCTTGACGGGCGACCCGGCGAGCAGGTCGCTGCGTTCGATCACCTCGGGGTCGGGGCTCCAGGTCACGATGCTGAGGGTCGCCCCCGCGTGGAGTCCGCCCTGCACCTCGTAGGTGCGGGCGACCGACACGACGACCGACGGGTTCCACTCGGCGAACCGGGCGACCTGCCCGCGGAACTCCATGGCGTCGTGGTCGAGGGAGGCGACCAGGGGTCCGAAGGTCGCGAACGGGGCCTGGTCGGCGGCGAACACCCGGCGGAGGCTGTCGCGCCAGAGGTCGTCGTCGCCCAGGGGCAGGTCGGCGCCCTGCTCGTCGGTCACGCGGCGACCACCGGCGAGTCGAGGATCGTGTAGCTGTAGCCCTGCTCGGCCAGGAAGCGCTGGCGGTTCTGCGCGAAGTCCTGGTCGACCGTGTCGCGGCTGACGAGCGTGTAGAACGAGGCCGGCAGGCCCGACTTCTTCGGCCGCAGCAGACGACCGAGACGCTGCGCCTCTTCTTGCCGCGACCCGTACGAGCCGCTGACCTGGATCGCCACGGTCGCCTCGGGCAGGTCGACCGAGAAGTTGGCCACCTTCGAGACGACGAGCACCTTGAGGTCGCCGTCGCGGAAGCGCTGGTAGAGGCGCTCGCGTTCGTCGACGGGCGTGCTGCCGGTCAGCGTGGGGGCGTCGAGCACCGCGGCGAGCTCGTCGAGCTGGTCGAGGTACTGGCCGATGACGAGGATCTGCTCGCCGTCGTGACGGGCCACGAGGTGCTTGACCACGTCGAGCTTGGCCGGGGCCGTCGCGGCCAGCCGGTAGCGCTCGTCGTCGGGGGACGCCGCGTACTCGAGCCGCGCTTCCTGGGGGAGGTCCACCCGCACCTCGTAGCACGATGCCGGCGAGATGAAGCCCTGGGCCTCGATCTCTTTCCACGGGGCGTCGAAGCGCTTGGGGCCGATCAGGCTGAAGACGTCGCTCTCGCGACCGTCCTCGCGCACGAGTGTCGCGGTGAGGCCCAGGCGGCGACGAGCCTGCAGTTCGGCGGTCAGCTTGAAGACCGGCGCGGGCAGGAGGTGCACCTCGTCGTAGACGACCAGGCCCCAGTCGAGCGCGTCGAGCAGCGAGAGGTGCGTGTACTTGCCCCCGCGGCGGGCCGTGAGGATCTGGTAGGTGGCGATGGTGACCGGCTTGACCTCTTTCACCGAGCCGGAGTACTCGCCGATCTCGTCCTCGGTCAGCGACGTGCGCTTGAGCAGTTCGTCTCGCCACTGTCGGGCCGAGACGGTGTTCGTCACGAGGATCAGCGTGGTGGTGCCGGCGGCCGCCATGGCCCCGGCGCCCACGAGGGTCTTGCCGGCACCGCAGGGGAGCACGACGACGCCCGAGCCGCCCTCGAAGAAGTTGTCGATCGCCTTCTGCTGGTAGCCGCGCAGGTGCCAGTCGCTCTCGTCGAGGTCGATGGCGTGCGGGGTGCCGGGCGTGTAGCCGGCGTGGTCCTCGGCGGGCCAGCCGAGTTTGACGAGCTGCTGCTTCACCTCGCCACGGGCCCAGGGCAGGAGCTCCCACAGGTCGTCCGCCCGCTTGACGCCGAGCAGCTCGCCGATCTTCTTGGCCCGGGTCACCTCGCTCAGCACCGAGCTGTCGGTGCCGCGCAGCAGCAACTGGTCGCCGTCGCGCTCGATGACGATGCGGCCGTAGCGCGCGACGGTCTCGGCGATGTCGACGCTGACGCTCTGCGGCACCGGGAACTTGCTGTACTTCTCGAGCGTGCCGAGCATGTCGTCGGCGCTGTGCCCGGCCGCCCGTGCGTTCCACAACCCGAGTCGGGTGATGCGGTAGGTGTGCACGTGCTCGGGGGCGCGCTCGAGCTCGGCGAAGACGCTGAGGTCGTGCCGCGCGTCCTCCGCCTGCTCGTGCGCGACCTCGAGCAGGACGGTGCGATCGCTCTGCACGATCAGGGGTCCGGTCATGAGGGACGAGTCTAGGCGCGCCTCCTGCCGCCTCTCACAGCCGGGGCGGGGCCGCCGACGGACGAGGAGGCGCGGGGCGGCCGGCGAGGGCCACCCGCCTCAGTCGCGACTCGCGACCGCCACCACGTTCTTGAGCGGCAGCGTGCGCTCGACGTCCGACTTCTTGTCGCGCCCGCGGACGCGTCCGCCGCCGATGCCGGTGGGTTCCATGTCGAGCGTGGTCGTGCTGCCGTCGGGCATCGCGACGGTCACGGTGACCGTCAGTCGGCCCTTCACGGCGGCGTCGAGCTGGCGGGCGATCCAGGCACGGTCGGTCGACTCGTCACCGGAGCCGGGGTCGGTGTGCAGGCGCTGGACGAGTTCGCGCAACGGGTCGCGCGTCTCGACCGGGGTCGGCCGCCGGGGTCGACGGCGGGACGGCGGAGCGACCTCGGCGCCGCCCTCGTCGACGACGACGACGGGGTAGCGCTCGTCGCTCAACGACCAGAAGACGGTGTCGCGCTCGAACCGGCTCGCGACGGTCGTCGCGTCGACCCGCGTGAGGGCGAGGGGGGAGAGCGACTGGTCGACCTCGAGCGTGTCGAGGCTCGCACGGTCGTCGGCGACCACGAGCGACAGCGCGTCGCCCGGCACGCCCTCGGGTGCGCTGCCCGGCGCGATCGCTCGGACGCGGTAACGCCCGTGCCGTTCGGCGCTCTGCTGGATCAGGTAGTCGAGCGGCTGGGGGATGCCCGTCGACGAGATGCCGCCGAGGAACTCGCGCAGCGTCTCGGCCGTCTCGCCCTCGCTCAGGGCACGTTGCAGTCCGCCCTCGGTGATGCGGTAGGTGGCCGCCAGGCCCGCACTCTCGACGGCCGCGATGACGCGGAGTCGGGAGTCGATGGCCGGCGACAGGGGCCCGGGCGCCACGACGCTGAGGTCGTGCTGCAGGTAGACCTGCTCGACCGCGTCCGGCAGCAGGGCGGCCACCCGGGCGCGGGCCGCGGCGGGACCCTCGCGGAACAGGGCGACGGCCGCCGAGGTGGGCGTGTCGTCCGAGGTCAGGCCCAGCACCTCGGCGCTGCGCGAGAAGGCGGCGATGCGATCGGTGATCCAGCTGCCCCCGGCCGGGTAGGACCAGTCGGAGAACTCGCGCAGCGGCAGCCCCCACGAGGTGTCGACGCGTTGCTCGAGCACCGTGAGGATCTCGGCCGGCAGCGAGCCCAGCCAGGCCCGCGTCAGCGTCTGCCACCGGTCGGGCCAGGAGGCGCGGAGCCAGTCGGTCGCGTCGGCGGCCACGACCCAGCCGTCCGGGCTCGGTGCGGCCAAGCCGGCCCGCACGGCGATGGCGAGCACGGTCGCCACGTCGTCGACGTCGATGCGGGCGGCCTCGGCGAGCCGCCTCGTCTCGGGCAGCGCCAGGCCGCCCTTCGCGAGCTCTCGGGCCGGCGACTGCTCGAGGGCTCGGAGGATCTCGGCCACCTCGATGACCACGGCGTACAGCCGCTCGGCCGAGCGCGCGTCGGCGTCGTCGCGAGCCTGGTCGAGGACGGTCTCGAGCACCACCGGGGGTCGCGCGGAGGTCAGGACGTCGAGGGCCAGGGCGGGGTCGTCGTCGAGGCGCTCGGCCACGGCGTCGAGGGTCGCGACGGAGTCGCCGCGGCGGACGACGAGGAACGCCTCGTCGACGCGGTCGAGCGCCGCGGACACCGTGTCGCGGTCGACCTCGAAGGCGGCGTCGATGCGGTCGTGGACCGCGTCCACGTCGCCCGGCACGCGGAGGACCTGCAGCACGATCAGGGCGACGCGGTCGAGGTGGGCCAGTGCGTCCCGCACGCTGGCCGGCTCGAGCAGGACGTCCGCCAGGTCGAAGGCGTCGTGGACGCTCGACGCCCGGACCTGCCGCCGCGCGAGTCGGCGCAGCAGGTCGTCGTCGCCGATGGCGCGCAGGACGCCCGCGAGGTCGAGTGCACTAGCCATGGTCGAGGCCTCCAGCCGTCGTGCAGCCCGGGTCTGCGGTTACCGTCTGGTGCCCCGTGAGTCGCGGCTGCGACGCACGGCGCTCGCCACCACGAATGCGAGGAGCATCGCGAAGGCGATCGGGAGCCCGATGAGGGGCAGGATCGTGAGAGCGGGCCAGACGCCCGCGGTGAAGTCGGTGACACCCGTCGCCACGCCGACGAACCTCGTGAAGAACGCGAGGACCGAGACGACGACGACGGCGAGGATCATGAAGAGGAGGACGCGCTCTGTACGATTGACGGCAGAGGGCGCACTCGTCTCGATCTTCTTGGCCACGGGTCAACGATAGTGCGGTGCGGCCCTACCCGGCGATCTAAGCTGGGGCGACCCACCCCCAGGGTCACCCGTCTTCACGAGAGGTCCAGTCATGCCCACCGGCAAGGTCAAGTTCTACGACGACGAGAAGGGCTTCGGCTTCATCAGCAGCGATGACGGCCAAGAGGTCTTCCTCCACGCGTCGGCCCTGCCCGCCGGCACCGTGGGTGTCAAGGCGGGAACCCGCCTCGAGTACGGCATCGCCGACGGCAAGCGCGGCGCGCAGGCCCTGTCGGTCCGCGTGCTCGAAGCCGCCCCGAGCCTCGCCAAGATGAACCGACGCTCCGCCGACGACATGGCCGTCATCGTCGAGGACCTGGTCAAGGTGCTCGACAAGGCCGGCGGCGACCTGCGCCACGGCCGCTACCCGCAGAACGGCGCCCGCATCGCCGTGCTGCTGCGCACCGTCGCGGACTCGTTCGATGCCTGAGGCCGCCTCGCGCACGCCCTGGTCCGAGCTCGCCCGCCGGGCCCTGACCGAGATCACGCCCGACGAGACCATCGGCGCCGAGGCCGACCCGGTCGACGACGAGCCCGGCGTCACCTCGGTGCGCTTCGCCACCCTCCTTCCCGGGTACCCGGGCTGGCACTGGACGGTCAGCGTCGCCCACCTCGACGGTGAGGAGCCTTCGGTGCTCGAGGCCGAGCTGATGCCCGGCGACGGCGCCCTGCTCGCCCCGGACTGGGTGCCGTGGGCCGACCGTCTCGCCGAGATGAAGGCCCAGGAGGCGAACGACGGCGACGAGGACGACGACGAGTCCGAGGACGACGACGAGGACTCGGACGACGAGGACGAGGACGAGTCCGACGACGAGCACGGGTCGATCGTGCACGGCGGCGACGTGGACGGGGTCGACATCGACGACCTCGTCGACGCCTCCGACGACTCCGACGACTCCGACGACTCCGACGCTGACGGTGACGCCACGTCGGTGGACGCACCCGTCGTCCCCGCCGCGCACCCCGAGGCCGACCTCGACGACGAGTCGCACGACGACGACTGGGACGGCGAGGACGAGGACCCGCTGAGCAGGCGACGCAAGTAGTCCCTCGAACCCGACCCGCGCCTCCTGCGCCCGGGTCGGATCACGACGAAGGCCCCGACACGATCGAGTCGGGGCCTTCGTCGTGCGGGCGATCGGTCAGAGGGCGTCGACGACGAACTCGATCGACCGGATCAGCTGGCGGACGTCGTCGGGCTCGATGGCCGTGAAGGTCGCGACGCGCAACTGGTTGCGACCGAGCTTGCGATAGGGCTCGGTGTCGACGATGCCGTTGGCGCGGAGCACCTTGGCGATGGCGGCCGCGTCGATCGACTCGGCGAAGTCGATGGTCGCGACGACCTGCGAGCGGTGCGACGGGTCGACGACGAACGGGGTGGCGTACTCGGATGCGGTGGCCCAGTCGTACAGCGCCGACGACGACTCGCGCGTGCGGGCGTCGGCCCAGGCGAGGCCGCCGTTCTCGAGCATCCAGCGGGTCTGGTCCTCGAGCAGCAGCAGGGTCGTCAGGGCGGGCGTGTTGAGCGTCTGGTCGAGCCGCGAGTTGTCGACGGCGTTCTTGAGGCTCAGGAACTCGGGGACGTACCGGCCGCCGGCGGCGATCCGCTCGACGCGCTCGATCGCCGCGGGGGAGAAGAGCGCGAACCAGAGGCCGCCGTCGCTCGCGAAGTTCTTCTGCGGGGCGAAGTAGTAGACGTCGGCCTGCGAGGCGTCGAAGTCGATGCCGCCCGCCGCGCTCGTCGCGTCGACGACGGTGAGGGCGCCGGGGTCGCCGGCGACCCGGGTGACCGGCGCCATGACGCCGGTCGAGGTCTCGTTGTGCGGCCAGGCGTAGACGTCGACGCCCTCGAGCACCTCGACCTCGGCCAGCGAGCCGCCCTCGGCGGTGATCACGTGGGGGGCCTCGAGCCAGGGGGCCGCGTTCGCCTTGGCGAACTTCGAACCGAACTCGCCGAAGGAGAGGTTCTCGGCACGCTTCTCGACGAGGCCGAACGCCGCGGCGTCCCAGAAGGCGGTCGAGCCGCCGTTGCCCAGCACGACCTCGTAGCCGTCGGGGAGGCGGAACAGCTCGCCCAGCTCGGCGCGGACGCGGCCGACCAGGTCCTTCACGGGCGCCTGGCGGTGCGAGGTGCCGAGGATCGTCGCCCCGGCGGTGACGAGGTGCTCGAGCTGGGCGGCCCGCACCTTCGAGGGGCCGCAGCCGAAGCGGCCGTCGGTGGGCAAGAGGTCAGTGGGAATCCGGATGTCCGCCATGCGCTCGATCCTACTGACGCGGCGCGGTGCCCAGCGTGCAGCCGGTAGGCTTGCGGGGTAGTCCACGTGTTCCACCGGGAGGCCCCTGTTGACCGATCTCGTCGACACCACAGAGATGTACCTGCGCACGATCCTCGACCTCGAAGAAGAGAACATCGTGCCGCTGCGTGCGCGCATCTCCGAGCGTCTCGGCCACTCCGGTCCGACCGTGTCGCAGACCATCGCCCGCATGGAACGCGACGGTCTAGTCGTCGTCTCCGGCGACCGCCACCTCGAGCTCACGCACGACGGGCGGGCCAAGGCGACGCACGTCATGCGCAAGCACCGCCTCGCCGAGCGCCTGCTCGCCGACGTCATCGGCCTCGACTGGGCGTACGTCCACGACGAGGCCTGCCGGTGGGAGCACGTCATGAGCGAGCAGGTCGAACGACGCCTGCTCGACATGCTCGACCACCCGACCGAGTCGCCCTACGGCAACCCCATCCCCGGGCTCGACGAGCTCGGCGACTCTCCCGCGGGGCGCTTCCTCGACGGCGTGGTCAACCTCGTGGCCGTGCTCGCCGAGCACCCCGAGGGCGTCACCCGTCCGATCCGTCGCCTGGCCGAGCCCGTCCAGTTCGAGCCCGAGCTGTTGCAACAGCTGCAGGGCGCGGGCGTGCTGCCCGGGGGCATCGCGACACTCCGCTCCGCGGGGTCGTACGTGTTCGTCAAGGTCGAGGGCCACGACGAGGGCCTCGAGTTGCCGACCGAGGTCGCGCAGCACATCTACGTCGGGCTCTGACCCGACCACCCGGCTCCGACCGGCCCGACGGGCCACGCGGGATTCTTGCGTCCGTGCGCCGCGCCTCCTGCGTTCTGCGCCGGATCACGCAGTCGTTTACCGATTCGTTACAAATATCCCTCTCGAGGATGATCTCGCAGGGGTCGCTGGGCTACAGTCGCTGAGTCCCCAGGCTGCTGAACCGGCCGCCGGACCCGTGGCAGGACGTCTCTCACGCCCGTCTCCTGCCGTGTGTCGTCGCGATACGAACGAACGGACGGGACAGCTTCCCGAAAGCTGTCGAGACGCAGGAGACCCACCCTCTTGACCCTCCCCGGCTCAGACCACACCCCCGACGTGCGCCCGAACCGCACCGTCGCCACCCGCACCCCCGCCGATCTGCCGACCCTCTCGTCGTTGCGTCGAGCCCAGGCCGCCGCGCCCGTGACCCGCTCGGGCCGACCTTCGGTCAAGCGCAGCGTGGTCTCGGTGACCGTGATGACCCTGACCGCCGGCCTGATCGGCACGATGGCCCTGCCGGCGTTCGCGTCGAACCCGGCGGCGACCAACGGCCCGAGCGTCGGCGCCGCGTCGACGACCACGTCGACCAGTCACGCGCAGAGCGTCGCGGTCGGCGACGACGTCGCCCTCGCCGACGCCACCCGGGACGGGTACACGGCGACGTCGCAGGCCGACCTCAACGCGGCGGCACTGGCCACCCAGCGCGAGGCCGAGCGTGCCGCCCTGGCCGCGAGCTACGCCAGCTACACGGGCCCGACGGCTGCCCAGAACGTGGCCGCCGCGACGAGCTCGGCGACGGGTACGGTCGCGACGCCCGGAGCGTTCAGCCTGAGTGCCGTCTACGCGACGGCCTTGCAGTACGTCGGCACGCCCTACGTCTTCGGTGGAGCGACCCCGGCCGGCTTCGACTGCTCGGGCTTCGTCATGTACGTCTACTCGCAGTACGGCATCTCTCTGCCGCACTCGGTCACGCGCCAGGGTGCCATGGGCACGCCGATCTCGGCCGCCGAGGCGCAGCCCGGCGACGTCGTGATCTTCAACGACGGGTCGCACGACGGGTTCTACGCCGGCAACGGCATGATCCTCGACGCGCCGAAACCCGGTGGGTCGGTCAGCGTGCGACCGCTGTGGACCTCCGCGGTGCACTACGTGCGCTACGGGGCGTAGGCGACCCGCGCCTCCTGCGCCTGAACACCCTGTGAAGAGCCGCCCTGCCCCTTGGCAGAGCGGCTCTTCGGGGCTTAGCCTGGCGATCTCGGAGTTCCGCTGAGACCAGGAGCGTCAGATGCCTCGTTCGACCGCCACCCGCACCATGGGTGCGCTGTCGCACGAGCACATACGACACCCCGCCATGTGACAGAGCACCGTCCCCGTGACGGTGCTTTTTTCGTATCGGCGGGCCTGCTGGGCCTGCGCCACCCCGAGAGATCGAATCCCTGGAAGCCGTCCAGGGTGCTTCGAAAGGGAAAGCATGCGCACTCTCGTCCTGAACGCCGGTTACGAGCCCCTCGCCGTGGTCTCCGACCGGCGGGCCCTCGTCCTCGTCATGAGCCAGAAGGCGACCGTCGTCGCCGCCGATGCGGAGCACCCCGTGCTCGGGGCGGTGACGTCGTGGGACCGCCCGTCGGTCATCGTTCTGACGCGGTACGTACGCATCCCGCACACCCGTCAGATCCCCGTCTCGAGGCGCGGCGTCATGCGGCGTGACTCGCACCGGTGCGCCTACTGCGGGCGGGCCGCGACGACGATCGACCACGTGCAGCCGCGGTCGCGAGGTGGGGCGGACAGCTGGGAGAACCTCGTCGCGTGCTGCCTCCGGTGCAACAACCTCAAGAGCGACCGCACCCCGCACGAGATGGGCTGGGTGCTGCTCTTCACGCCGAAGCCGCCGCACGGGGTCGGCTGGGTCGTGCGCGGCATGGAGCGGACGCAGGCGGACTGGGACGAGTACCTCGCGGCCGCGTGAGGCTGCCGCCCTCCGCTGGCCGCTCGTCCGCCTGCCGATGAACCCGGTTTCGAACGATGCACCCGGTTGCTTCCGGGTGCATCGTTCGAAACCGGGTTCATGGTGGGCCGGACAGCAGGAGGCGCGGCTTCGGTAGACTCGGACGGTCAGCCTCTGTAGCTCAATGGAAGAGCAGTTCCGTCCTAAGGAAAGGGTTGGGGGTTCGAGTCCCTCCAGGGGCACTCCTCGCTTGCGCTCGTCGAGCCCCTTGCGGGCCTCGAACCCGCGCGGCCCGACGGCGCTGGCGCGCCGTCCCCTCCAGGGGCACTCCTCGCTGGCGCTCGTCGCACCCCTTCCGGGACTCGAACCCCCGCGGCCCGACAGCGCTGGCGCGCCGTCCCCTTCAGGGGCACCTGACGTCGCTTCGCGACGATGCCCCTGGATGGACTCGAACCCCCGGGGCCCCGCGGTGCGCGCGCCCGTCCGGGGGCATTCCTCGCGCGTGCCGATCGGCTACGCGGGCAGCTCGGGCAGGGCCAGGAGTGCGATGCCGAGTGCGGCCGCCACCGCCCCCAGCGCAGTGATCGCCACGCCCGGCAGGGGGCTGCCGCCGTCCCGTTGACGGACGATCAGGACTCCGCCGACGATGCCGACGAGCCCGAGGACGAGGAGGGTGATCGAGAACACCATGAGGAGCCTTCCGGTTGATGGGAACGGTGCTGACGCCGCCGAGCCTGCGTGGGGGAGTCGCTGGCGCCCGCCACCATGCCCATGCGCTCAGGCGGCCGGGGACAACGCTACCTGGAGGCCCGGATCGCCGAGGGGCCAGGGTGGGGTCATGCCGACCGCCGCTGAGACCGCCCGCACGACCCGCTACGACCGGCAGATCGGCCGTCGCGACCTCACCGAGTGGCGCTCGAGGCCGGGCCGGCGCCTCGCGTCGCGACACAAGGCCGTCGCGCAGAAGGTCGGCGCCCGTCGCGCCCTGGTCGCGACGCTCGCCGTCGGCGGAGGCATCGCCCTCGCGGCGACCGCCGGGGCGGCCTACATCTACGACGGTGTCACGGGTCGGGACGGCATCGAGAGCCTCGACCGACCGGCGCTCGAGCGCGCAAAGAGGCTCCGGAGCCCGGCGACGAACGGCGCGGCCGCCGCCATCGCCCACGTCTTCGGCCCCGTCGTCCTGCCTGCCGTCACCGTCGGAGCCGCCGCCGCCTTCGGCTTCCGGGACCGCCACCCCAGCCCCGTCGTCCTCGTCGTGGCGGCCGGGGCGGGGTCGCTCGCCATGACGGTCGTCGGCAAGAGGCTCATCAAGCGCAACCGGCCCGACCGGCACGAGGCCATCCCGCCGTTCGAGAAGTCCCCGTCGTTCCCGTCGGGCCACACCCTGAACACGACCACGATCCTCGGGGTGCTCGCCTACCTCCTGGCTCTCCGGCAGGAGAAGCAGGCGCCGCAGGTCGCCCTCGTCGGGGCCGCGGCCGGCACCGCCGGCGTCGTGGGGCTGTCCCGCGTGTTGCTCGGGGCCCACTGGTTCACCGACGTGGCCGTCGGCTGGGTCAGCGGCATCGGCTGGCTCTCGCTGATCGTCACGAGCCACCGCCTCTACCTCAGCACCCAGGACGACGACCACGTCCACGAGTGACGCGGCGACAGACGGCTCGTCACCAGGGCGACGTCGATGCGCGGCATCCACGAGAACGTCACATGTCGCATTCACAGCGCCCTCTCATCCCACGGCGTCGATGCTGTCCGGATGACGAACCGTCCCATCCTGCGTCAACCCCCGACGGCGGTTCGGGACGGGCGGGCAGAGTCCACGCCCCACCCGGCGGGCGACATGGTCGCCCGGACGAGACGTCGCCTCGAGAGACGCCCGATCGTGCCGGCCGCGGCGGCGTTCTCCGTTACCACCGCCGTCGGCACGGTCCGCTACCACGACCGTCACGCCGCCGATGCGGACCACCTCGTCGTCGTGGTCCTGGGGGCGCTCCTGGCCGTCACGGCGGCGGCGCTCACCCTGACCCCCGCGCGGAAGCCGTGCCCGCCACCGGCCCTGGCCGGCCTCGCGCTCGGCACGGTCGCTCTCGTCCTGCTCGCGCCCAGCACGGCCTGGAGCGTCGTCCCCCTGGTCGTCCTCCTCCAGGTGACGACTCCCGTCGTCGTCGCGACGATCTCCGGAGGCGCCGCGGTCTCGGCCGTCGTCGTGTCGGTACCGCGCCTGGCAGGCTCGCGCGACGACGTCGGGCTCGTGCTGGGCTGTGCGCTCGCAGGCCTCGTCTTCCTGCTCGCGGTGGCACTCGCCCGGTCCGCGCTCGACGCCCGTGCCCGCACGGTCCGCGAGCTGACGGCCGCGCGCGCCCTGGTCTCGGCGGCCGAGCGACGTGCCGACCGGCTCGAGGCCCGACGTCATCTCGCCGCCGAGCTGCACGACACGGTGGTGCAGTCCGTCGCTGGTGCCCTCTTCCTCGCCGACGCCGCCGAACGCACGGGCGAGGGGAGGCACGCGGAGGACGCGCGTCGGGCGCTCCGGGTCGCGGTCTCGGACACCCGGGCGCTCGTCCACGAACTCGAGTCGGGGTCGGGTCAGGAGGCGGCGGCCGGGTTCGAGGGCGAGCTCGCCGAGGCGGCCGCTCGGGTGGGGGCCACCTGCGAGGTGATCGGAGAGCCGCGAGCGCTTCCTGCCGCGTCGTCCCTCACGGTGCTGAGGGCGGCCCAGGGGGCACTCGGCAACGCCGAGCGACATACGAGGGCCACCTGCATCGCGCTCGAGCTCCGGTACGACGAGCACGGGGTCGTGCTGCGGGTCAGCGACGACGGAGTCGGCTTCGATCCCCACGCCATGCGACCCGGCGGGCCCGACGGTGGGCACGGGCTCTCGATCATGCGGCGACGCCTCGCGGCGGTGGGCGGTGCGCTCACGATCAGGTCCGATGCGCGCGGCACGGTCGTCGAGGTGGTCGTGCCGTGGGTGGAGTCGTGATCCGCGTCGTGATCGTCGACGACCACCCGGTCCTCCGGGCCGGAGTCGCGGCGGTCCTCGCGTCGTACGAGGACATCGACGTCGTCGGCACCACCGGCAGCCCCGTCTCGGTCACGCGGCTCGTCCAGGACGCCGCTCCCGACGTCGTGCTGCTCGACCTGGGTCTCGGTCAGCGCGACGGCGGGGAACTCATCCCCGACCTCGTCGGCTCCACGCGGGTCCTGGTCTTCACGGCCTCGGGCACCGATCTGGCGATTACGCGGGCCCTGGCCGCCGGTGCCACCGGATACCTGCTCAAGGACGCGTCGTCGGACGAGCTCGCGGCGGCCGTGCGGTCGGTCGCCGCCGGGATGGCGGTGTTCTCCCACGCCGTCGCCGGTCGGATGCTCGACCGGGTGCAGCGTCCCGACGAGACGCTGACGCCGCGCGAGGGGGAGGTGCTCGAACTCCTCGGCGCCGGACTGACGAACCGAGCCATCGCCGAACGGCTCTACCTCAGCGAGTCGACGGTCAAGACCCACCTGGTCCGCGTCTTCGCCAAGCTCGGCGTGGACGGCCGCGCCGCGGCGGTCGCGGAAGCGACCCGCCGCGGCGTCATCGAGCTCACCTGAGCGGGGCCTCGCGCCTCATTCGGCGATCGCGTCGAGCCCGGCCTGGGCGTACTCCTGGTCCTTGTCGCCCGAGGGGGCGCCGCCGACGCCGATGCCCCCGATCGAGGACTCGCCGGCCTTGACCGGGACGCCTCCTGCGAGGAAGAGGGTGCCGTCGAGGTCGCGCAGCCCGACACCGTCGCCGCTGGCCCGCTCGGCGAGCTCGGACGTGACGGCACCGAACGCGGCGGCCGTGTAGGCCTTCTCGCGAGAGGCGTCGAGGGTGTGGGCCGCGGCGTTCTCGCCCCGGACGAAGGCCTGGAGCTGGCCGTTCCGGTCGACGACCGAGACGCTGACGAAACCCGTTCCGTCCGCTTCGGCGGCGGCGAGAGCGGCGGACGCGGCCTTCATCGCCTCGGACGAGCTCAGCCTCTGCGCCTGGACGACGGAACCCTCGGTGACCGTCGAGGCGAGTCGGGCGGTCGTGGAGTCCGGGCTCGGCGAGGACGTCGAGGTGCAGCCGGCCGTGACGGCGACGGCGAGGGCGGCGAGGGTGACGAGAGTGGTGCGGGGGAGGCGCATGCGAGTTCCTTCGTGTTCGGTGCGGGGACGGTTCCAGCGTCTCGCGACCGCCCCTCCCGGCACATCGACCGTCCGGTCCGCGGATCGGGTCCGAACGGACGACCCGAACGGACGGCCCGTCCGACCGACCTGACCGGCCGACGTGACCTCCGAGGCGGCCGTGCGCCGCGCCTCCTCGTCCGGGGCCTCGGCCGGAGGCACCGGGCGTCACGCGCGGTCGTGCAGGGTGACCTGGTAGCCGTCGGGGTCGACGAAGGTGAAGGTGCGGCCGAAGGGGCCGTCGACCGGGGCGGTGGCGATCTCGACGCCGGCGGCGACCAGAGCGTCGTGGATGGCCTGGGCGTCGGGGGCGAGCAGCCAGAGGCCGACCCCGCGACCGAGCGGGGCCGCGTCGAGGTCGACGCCCGGCAGCGGGCCCCGAACGGCGAACGCGATCGGCGTCGTGGCGAAGACGACCGCGTGCGGCGGGCCGTCCTGACGGGTGAGGCCGAGGTGCTCTTCGTAGAACGCGGCCGAGCGCTCGACGTCGCGGACCTGGAGGGAGATGAAGTCGGGGCCGGTGGCGGTCATGGTGTGCCTGCTCTCGTGTCGAAGTTGAGTGTCAGTTGACTGACATGCATGAATGTATGTCAGACTACTGACATGAGTCAAGTCGGATCGGCGATCGACCTCGAGACCTCGGTGGGCTACCTGCTGAAGGAGGCCTCGAGCGCCCTGCGTGCCGCCATGGAGGCCGAGCTGCGTCCGCTCGGCATGACCATCACGCACTACTCGTGCCTCGAACTGCTGGCCCAGCGCCCCGGGCTGTCCAACTCCGAGCTCGCCCGAGGCGCCTTCGTCACGCGGCAGTCCATGAACGTGCTGCTGCAGTCGCTCGAGCGCGACGGGCTCGTGCGGCGGGCCGACCGGGCGCCGTCGGGGCGGGCGTTGCCCACGGAGTTGACGGCGGCGGGCCGCCGGCAACTGGCGACGGCGAGTGCCGCCGTGCGGGGCGTCGAGGACACGATGACGCAGGGCCTCGACCAGGAGGCGCGGCGTCAGGTGGTCACGGCGCTGCGGGCATTCGCGGCCGCGTTGCGCTGACGGACGTGGTCCGGGCTGGTCGAGTCGTGCCTCCCCGTGTGGCGCCGGGGGCCGGTCAGGCGCTCTCGCGCCACATGATCTCGGTCGGCAGCAAGAGGGCGGTGTGCGTCTCGTCGGTGCCGCCGAGCTGGTCGAGGACCTGGCGGGCGGCCCGCCGGCCCAACTCCTCGGCGGGCTGGCGCACGGTCGAGAGGGGTGGCGTGCAGCGCAGCGCCCACGAGCTGTCGTCGAATCCGACGATGCCGAGGTCGCCGGGTACCGAGATCCCGCGCCGGTGGAGGACGTCGAGGGCCCCGGCGGCGACGGCGTCCGACGCCGCGAAGACCCCGTCGACCCGAGGGTCCCGTTCGAGCAGCTCGGTCATGCCGTCGACGCCGGCCGAGTAGCTGTAGAAGGGGTTGCGCACCACGAGGTCCGGGTCGTAGAGGTCGCCGAGCGCGGCGCGGAAGCCGGCGAGGCGGTCTTCGCCCGAGTCGCGGTCGAGTCCCGAGGCGAGCATGCCCACCCGGGTGCGGCCCGTCGACACGAGTCGGCGCACGATCGCCTCGGCGGCGGCCTGGTTGTCGATGCCGATGAACGGGATGTCGGGAGCGTCGCTCGGGTGGCCGACGAACGAGGCCGCCAGCCCGAGCTCGGCGACGGCCTGCGAGATGGGGTCGCCGGTCCGGGCGGACAGGATGATGGCCCCGTCGACGAAGCCCCCGCGCAGGTACTCGACCACGCGGTCGCTGTCGCGCTGGGAGTCGATCATCAGCGTGACGAGTTGGTGGTCGGCCTGCGACAGGACGGCGTTGGTGCCGATCAGGATGTTGCCGATGTTCGGGTCGTCGAGCACGACCGAATGGGGCTCGTGGACGATCAGCGCGATCGCGCGCGACCGCTGGGTGACGAGGTTGCGCGCGGCCGCGTTGCGGACGTAACCCACCTTGGCCACGGCGGCCTCGACGGCCTCGCGCGCCTGGTGCGAGACGTAGGGCTCGTTGTTCAGCACGCGCGACACGGTGCCCCGCGAGATGCCGGCCTCGGCGGCCACGTCGTGGATCGTGGCACGCCGACGCGGAGATCTCGGACCGGGCATGTCGGTCACCCTAGCGGAGCCCGGGACGCTCGGGATCGTTCCCGGAGAGGTGACGGAGGGACGGCCGGTCGGGTAACCGTACGATCACGGTCGGCCCCTCCGCTTTGACAAACCGGCGGCCGTGGGCTTAGCTCTGTGAACGTTCCCAGAAAGTGCCACCCGATCCTTCGGGCCATCGTCTGGGAACGATCACAGAAACCCTGTGAACCTTCGCCGTCGAAGGGCCTCCGGCCGTTCGTGAAGGACACCCGCCGAAGAAGCCGAGGCCCCGTGTGACCCAGACTGCTGCCGAGCCCGCCGTCGTCGCCCCGCCGTCCCCGCGTCCGACGAAACCGCGGAAGCCGTTCCGGTACCGCAAGGCGATCGCGATCTTCATCGTCCCCTTCGCGGCGCTCTTCGCGGCGTTCTACCTGACGCCCATCCTCTACGCCGTCTTCCAGTCGCTGCAGAAGGTCGAACGGGAGGGCACCTTCGGCGCCCCGACGCAGGTCTTCGGCGGCCTCTCGCAGTACGCATTGGTCTTCCAGAACACCGAGTTCTGGTCGTCCATCGGCCGCGTGCTGCTCTTCGGCGTCGTCCAGGTCCCGGTGATGCTCCTGCTCGCGCTGCTCTTCGCCCTGCTGCTCGACTCGCCCCTGCTGCGCGGCAAGCGCTTCTTCCGTCTCGCGTTCTTCGCGCCCTACGCCGTGCCGGGCGTCATCGCGGCGATCATGTGGGGCTACCTCTACTCACCGAGCCTCTCGCCGTTCTCCGCCGTCACGTCGCGAGCGGGCCTCCTCGACGGCGGCACGGTGCTCTGGGCGGTGGCCAACGTCGTCACCTGGGTGTTCGTCGGCTACAACATGCTGATCATCTACTCGTCGCTCC
>NZ_JXQZ01000119.1 GCF_000878135.1 Frigoribacterium sp. MEB024 | reverse complement strand
GCGGCCCGCGTCGAGGCGTGCTCGTCGCGCATGGCCGCGCCGAAGCCTGCGGCCGCCCGGTCGGCGTCGCGGGCGGCACCGGCACCGCCTGCTCCCGGCCCCCGCGACCCGACGGGAGTGCGCAGCGACGAGGCCTCCGACAGGGCCGGAAGCGCGAACGGCAGGGTGCGGGACAGCGTCACGAGGCCACCCCCGCGCTCATCAGCTTCTGGAGGGCCGCGGTCATGAGGTCGGTTCCCGACGAGGACGCCCCGGACGCGCCGGCCGCGCCGGAGAGGCCGGAGAGACCCGACAGGCCCGACAGGCCGGACAGCGCCGACGACGCGGCCGAGGCGGGCGCGGCACCCGTCCCGCCCTCGGCCGGGACGATGCGCCGGATCGTGCTGAGGTCGGATTCCTTGTACCAGTTGTCGACGATCTGGACGTCCTTGCCCGGGCGGGGTGCGTGCAGCACCTTGCCGTCGCCGAGGTAGATCACGATGTGCCCCTCGCCCTTGGGCACGAGCAGGTCGCCCGGCTTGGCCTCGGCGAGCGACGACACCTCGGCGCCCATCCTCGCCTGGTCGGGCACGACGCGCGGCATGCTGACTCCGAGGTCTTTGAACACGGTCTGCACGAGGCCCGAGCAGTCCATGCCCGTCCGGTCCTCGCCGCCGAACACGTACGGCACGCCGAGGTACTTCTTCGCGGACTCGACCACGTCCGAGCCGTCGGCTCCGCTGCCGCTCGCGACCGACCCGGCCACCGCGTCCACGGAGGCGCTGGTCGCCGTGGCACCCGTCCCGGACGTGCCGGCGAGCGCGTCGGCGAAGGCCGTGGCCGACGTCGCGGACGCGGCGGTGGCCGTCGCGGACGTCGCCGCACCGGTGGTGCCGGCACGGAGCTGGGCGATGGTCGCCTGGATGTCCTGGATTCGGGACAGGACCTCGGTCACGGGACTCACGCCGCGCCTCCTGGGTTCTCGGGGTCGGTGCCGGACGGCGAGCCGTCGGGTCGGGGGCGCGAGGCGATCTCGTCGAGGGCGATCTGCTCGTCGCGCAGGTCGGCGGCCGCCTCGGCCACCACGTGCTTCTGCTCGAGCTTCTCGAGGCCGATCGCGGCACGACGCGCCTCGTTGAAGGCGGCCTGCGCGGCGTCGGCGTCGGCTTGACGGCGCTGCGTGACCGCGTCGAGCTCGGCGAGCATGCCGCGTGACGAGGCCCGCGAGGCGGCGAGCGCGCTCAGCATGGCCGCGTCGGTGACCTCGGACGGCTCGTCGGCGAGGGTGCGCTTGGCGCGCACGCGCTCGTCGGCGGCCTCACGCAGGCGGTCGTTGGCCTCGGCGAGGACGGCACCGGCCTGGTCCTGCTGGGCGTGACGCAGCCGCAGCAGACCGAGCAGCGAGAACGGACGTGCCATCAGATAGCTCCGAACCGTGAGGTGAGCGAGGCGAGGGCGTTCCACGAGTCGGCCGAGGCCGCCCGGTCGTCCATGCCCTGCTGCAGGAACGCGTCGATGGCGCCCTGGTGGTCGACCGCCGCGTCGACGAGCGGGTTGGTGCCGCGCTGGTACGCGCCGACGTCGAGCAGGTCCTGCGCGGCCCGGCGCGCGGCCATCACCTTGCGGAGCGTCGTCGCGGCGGCGCGCTGGGGCGGGCTGGTCACCTTCGAGGCGACGCGCGAGACCGAGCCGAGAGCGTCGACCGACGGGAAGTGCCCGGTCACGGCGAGCTTGCGGTCGAGCACGACGTGACCGTCGAGGATGCTGCGCGCGGCGTCGGCGATCGGTTCGTTGTGGTCGTCGCCGTCGACCAGGACCGTGTAGAGCCCGGTGACCGAGCCGACGCGGTCGGTCCCGGCACGTTCGAGCAGGCCGGCCAGCACCGAGAACGTCGACGGCGGGTAGCCGCGGGTCGCGGGCGGTTCGCCGACCGAGAGGCCGATCTCGCGCTGGGCCATCGCCACGCGGGTGAGCGAGTCCATCATCAGCACGACGTCGGCACCCTGGTCGCGGAACGACTCGGCGATGCGGGTCGCGACGAACGCGGCGCGGAGGCGCATCAGGGCGGGCTCGTCGCTGGTCGAGACGACGACGATCGAGCGGGCGAGGCCCTCGGGCCCGAGGTCGTCCTCGAGGAACTCCCGCACCTCGCGGCCGCGCTCGCCGACCAGGGCGATCACGCTGACCTGGGCGTCCGAGCCGCGGGCGATCATCGACAACAACGACGACTTGCCGACGCCCGAGCCGGCGAACAGGCCGACGCGCTGGCCCTTGCCGACCGTGGTCAGGGTGTCGAGCACGCGCACGCCGAGCTGCAGGGGCGTGTCGATGCGCGCCCGGTGCATCGCCGACGGGGTCTCGTGGTCGAGCGGCACGAGGTCGACGCGACCCCCGTCGGCACCGACGAGCGGCCCCTTGCCGTCGATCGGCCGGCCGAGCCCGTCGAGCACGCGCCCGAACAGGCCCGTGCCGGTCGGGACGAGCAGCGGACGACCGGTCGAGCGCACGGGCGTGCCGGTCGTGATGCCGGTCAGGCGGCCGAGTGGCATGCAGCGCACGCCGTCGGGCGTGGTCGCGACGACCTCGGCGAGGTTCGAGCCGGCGTCCGGCCGGCCGGACGTCGATGTCGCGTCACCGACGGCGACGATCTCGCCGACGGCCGCGTCGAGGCCCTGCACGGTGAGGCCGAGGCCCACGGCCGAGCTGACCCGGCCCACGCGTTGCGGGCGGGCCGCGACGCGTGCGGCGGCGAGACGGGGGGCGAGGGCGATCGGGACGCGCGGACGGCCGTCGACGACGGAGCCCGTCGACGCGAGGGCAGGAGGCGCGGTGAGGGTCACGAGACGCCCCCGTCCGACGCCGGGTCGCCGAGCAGCGCCGTCCGGGCCCGGTCGAGCGCCGTGCCGAGGCGGGCGTCGACCTGGCCGACGCGCCGCTCGGCCTCGGCGT
>NZ_JXQZ01000118.1 GCF_000878135.1 Frigoribacterium sp. MEB024 | reverse complement strand
CGCAGCAGCCGCCGCAGCAGCCGACTAGCGCTTGAGGTTGGTGAGCTCCTGCAGCACCTCGTCCGAGGTGGTGATGATGCGGGCGTTGGCCTGGAAGCCGCGCTGGGCGACGATCAGGTTGGTGAACTCCTGCGAGAGGTCGACGTTCGACATCTCGAGCGAGCCGCTGGCCAGCGAACCGACGCCGGGCGAACCGGGGGCGCCGACCGTCGCGGCACCCGAGTTGGCCGTCGCGCGGTAGCCCGAGTTGCCCTCCTTCTCGAGGCCGCCGGGGTTCGTGAAGGTCGCGAGCACGACGCGACCGAGGCCGACCGTCGAACCGTTGCTGAACTGGCCCATCAGCGTGCCGTCCTTCGACAGCGAGAAGCCCTGCAGCGTGCCGGCCGCGCGGCCGTTCTGCTCGGTGATGGACGTGGTGTTGAGCGCCGCGAAGCCGGTGATGCCCGACAGGTCGACGGTGACGCCGTTGAGCCGCAGCGACGCGGCACCGGTCTGCTTGCCGTCGGTGAAGGCCATGGAGGCGGTGGCGCCGCCGTTGCCGTCGGTCGCGGAGGCGTCCCAGCCGGTCGTCGTACGGGTGAAGGTGAGCGTCAGGGTGCGCTCGAGGCCGTTGGCGTCGAACACCTTGGTGTCGCGGACGATCTTGTCGCCGACCGCCGACTCGCTCGGCAGGTTGCCGCCGACCGTGGCGCTCGAGGTCGCCGTGGCCGGGGCCGCCGCGTTCAGGGGCAGCGTGATGTCGCCGAGCGCGCCTCCGTCGTTGATGACGCCGTTCGTCGCCGAGTAGCCCTGCACGATCTTGCCGTCGGACGACACGAGACGACCGTCGGCGTCGAAGTCGAACGCACCCGAGCGGGTGTAGACGGTGTCGTTGCCGAGGCGGGTCACGAAGAAGCCGTCGCCCGAGATCATCAGGTCGGTGGCCTTGCCGGTGGCCTGCGCCGACCCCTGCGCGAAGTTCGTCGAGATGCCGGCGACCTGCACGCCGAGGCCGATCTGCGCGGGGTTCGTGCCGCCGATGCCGGTCTGCGGGCCGCCGGCGCCCTGCGTGATCTGCGACAGCGTGTCCTGGAACTGGGTGGTCGACGACTTGAAGCCGGCGGTGTTGACGTTGGCGATGTTGTTGCCGGTGACGTCGAGCATCGTCTGGTGCGAGCGGAGGCCCGAGATGCCGGAGTAGAGGGAGCGGAGCATGGGTGCTGCCTTTCAGCTGGGGAGAGATCTGGAGGCGCGTCCTGCGCGGGTGGTGCCGGTCGCGTCCTGCTCCCGGTGCGGTTCGAGGGGTCGTGCGGGTCGTGCGGGTGGTGCTGCGGGGTGCGCGTCGGGGACGCGTGTCACGCCTTCGTGGTGGCGATGCCCGAGATGAGATCCAACGCGACCTCCTTCCCGCCGACCGAGACCTTGGGGACGGCCTCGGCGAACGACACGCTCGTCGCGGTGCCCTTGACCTCGACCCCGTCCGGGCCCGTGTAGCTGACCTCGCGGCCGACCAGGTTCGACGCGGCGATGCGCATCTGCAGCGAGAAGTTCTCGTTGGCCGTCGTCGTCTGCGCGGTGACCTGCTCCATCATCGCCAGCTGCGTGGTCTGCGACATCATGGCGTTGGTGTCCATCGGGGTCGACGGGTCCTGGTTCTTCAGCTGCGTGACGAGCAGCTTCATGAACATCTCGCTGTCCATCGTGTTCGCCGTCGCACGGCTCGAGCCGCTCTTCGCGGCGTTGGCGGCGGCGATCTGGGTCGCGACGTCGACGGTTCCCGATATCTGGTCGATCGAGGGCATGGGGTCTCCGGTTCAGGCCAGGACGTCGAGGGACGTCGAGAGGGACGAGGAGGCGCGGGCACGGTCGACCGCGCCCGTCGCGTCGAA
>NZ_JXQZ01000117.1 GCF_000878135.1 Frigoribacterium sp. MEB024 | reverse complement strand
GTGGCCGCGCCCGCCGCGCCCGCCGCGCCCGCCGCACCCGCCGCACCCCCGGCAGGAGGCGCGGCGTCGAACCCGAGGAAGCTCGCGTCGTCCACCGTCCCCACGGTCGTGGCGGCGTCGACGCCGAGCGACCGCACCAGCTCGAGCGACGCGCCCTCGCGCAGCCCGACGAGCGCGGCGGCGTCGAGCAGCTCGGTGACGAGCTCGCGGTCCTCGCCCTCGAGCACCGGGCCGATGGTCTGCCCGCTGACGACGAGCGGCTTGCCGAAGCGTCGGGCGACGAGCCCGAGGGTGTTCCGCTCGTAGACGTGCATCGGCCAGAGCGAGGCCATGTTGCCGCCGCCGGCGACGAGCACGCCGTCGGCCTCGCGGACGGCCTCGATCACCTGCCAGGCCGGGTCGTCCTGGGGGAGGTGACCCGCGCCTCCGTCGATCGCCGACAGCACGCGGGCGCGACGCTCGCGCTGGCCGAGCCGGCCGCCGGTCGTCGCGGGGTGGAAGCCGATCGCGGGCACGGCGTCGACGCCGTACCGCTCGGCGGTCTCGGCCGGGTTCGACGAGACGCCGGTGATCGTGGCGCCTCGGGCGCGCAGCTGCACGGTCGCCTCGTGGAACATCGCCTCGTCGCCGATGTGGACCATGCCGTCGAGCACGCCGACGTCTCCGATGGTGACGATTCGCACGGGTGGGGCCTCTCGCTGCGGGACTCGGCAGCGGGATCGATGCCGCCCACGACGGTACCGGACCCCCGCGGCCCCGAGCACCCCGGTCGACCACGTACCGACCCCGCACCGGCCGGTCACCGGGCGGCGATAGGCTCCACCAGGCCCGGGGCTCCCGGGCCGCCCCGGTGCGCCGCGCGCCGCACCGCCACCCGCTGCACCCGAGAGGCACCGCCATGGGCATCCAGACCTCGCTCGACGCGATCCACGAGGCCGACCGCCTGGTCGACTCGATGCGCCTCGCCGACGACCTCGCGCTCGACGCCGCCCGCACGGGCGGGGCCCGGACCATCCGGGTGCTGCGTGGTGCCCTCGGCAGCCCCGACCAGCTCGTCGCCATCGCGGCGACGAACGCCCTCGCGCAGGTCTTCGACGAGCAGGCCGACGTCGTGCTGAGCGACCTGCTGTCGAGCGACCGCACCTTCCTCCGCGAGCACGCCGCGTCGGCGCTCAGCCAGCGGCTGCCCCGCTACGACACGGTCGGTCGGCTGATCGGGCTCGTCGTGGCCGGAGGCTTCACCGGCATGGTCGCCCAGCGCACGCTCGAGCAGTGGTCGTCGGCCGCCCCCGCCGTCGTCGGGGTCGCCCTCGAGGGCGCCCTGATCGGCGTGCACGAGCCCGACGCCCGGTACCGCCTGGTCGAGACGCTGGGCCTCGTGCGCGCCCGCATCGCCTCGCGTCCGCTGCTGACGATCGCCCGCGACCGCGGCGAGGACGAGCACGTCCGGGTCGCCGCCGTCTCGGCCCTCGGTCAGCGTCGTGGCGACCAGGCCGTCGCGACCGTCGTGCACGAACTCGCCCGGCACGACGGCTACCTCGGTGACGTCGCCCGCCTCTCGGCGATCGACCTCTCGGCCCCCGACGAGGTGCCCGACGGCGACCGGGTGCACGACCGCGGGGTCGAGGACGGGCCCGACGGCGACCACCCGGCCGGGCGCGACGGCCTCACGATCGCCCAGCTCTTCCTGCACGCCGACATCGACGCCGGCCTCACCCACGCCGGCAGCGGCGACAACGGAGGCATCGCGACGCTGCTCGTCCGGCTCGGCGACGCGCTCGCCGCGGGCGGCGTGCTCCCCGCAGGAGGCGCGTCGCACGTCCTCGACGACCCCCGGGTCGCCCGGGTGGTCACCCTCTCGCGCGGGTCGGCGGACGCGGCGGTCGCGAGCGTCCACGACCTGGCGACCCGCGCCTCCGGACACGTCTACGGGCGCGTGCCGCTGCTCAGCGACCCCGTCTCGTCGGCGACCGCGTGGCCGCTGCGCGTCGCGGCCCGGCGCGGCATCCGGCGGGTGCTGCGCGCCGCGGGC
>NZ_JXQZ01000116.1 GCF_000878135.1 Frigoribacterium sp. MEB024 | reverse complement strand
CATGTGTCAGGTGCTCCTGGGGTGGTGGAGGGGGCGGGAGGCGCGGGCCGGGTCAGGCGCGCGGGTCACCGAACGCGGTGGGGCCGTCGTCGAACGAGGCCATGTCGATGGTACCGGGGCCGACCACGCCGCCGGCCTCGCCGAGGGCGGCGTCCATGGCCGACCGCATCAGCGGCGCGAGCAGGCGGCCGGGCTCGGGCAGGCCCAGCTCGGTCAGCAGTCCGACCGACTGCGCGACGATCGCGGCCGAGAACTCGGTGGCCGTCGCGATCGCCTCGGCGTAGCGCTCCCGGTCGGCCTCGGCCACGATGACGGGCTCGGCTCCCATCTCGACAACGAGCGCCTGGCCGATCGGCTGGACGGGGGTCGGCGCGGTGACGGCGCACCACGCGTCACGCAGCCGGACGAGGTCGATGGTCGTGCCCGTGAAGGCGAGGGCCGGGTGGATCGCCAGCGGGATCGCCCCCGACGAGAGCGCGGGCCGCAGCACCTCGAGCCCGTGCCGGGGAGACGTGTGCACAACGAGCTGGCCGGGCTGCCAGGTGCCCGTCGCCGCGAGGCCCTGCACGAGGTCCGCGAGCTGGTCGTCGGGCACGGCGAGCAGCACGAGTTCGCTGCGCTCGACGATCTCGGGCACGGTCAGCACGGGCACGCCCGGCAGGATCGCCTCGGCCCGATCGCGGCTGCGCTCGGACACGGCCGAGATGCCGACGATCGCGTGACCCGCGGCGGCGAGTGCGGCGCCGAGCACGGGCCCGACCCGACCGGCACCGACAATGCCCACGCCGAGGCGGCCGCTGCGGCGGTCGGAGCCGCCCGCGGGCCGGCGGGTGGCGTCGCGCGAGTCGCGGGG
>NZ_JXQZ01000115.1 GCF_000878135.1 Frigoribacterium sp. MEB024 | reverse complement strand
AGGTCACGGCGGGGTAACGAAGTAGATGCGTTCCAATCCTTTTCGGGTGCGGTGGCGAACCCTGTACATCCCCACCGGGACCAACTGACAAGGAGCTTCACCATGAACGCTTTCACTCGCAAGAACATCACCAAGACCACGCTCGGCCTCGTCGCCTCGGGCGCCCTGATCTTCTCCCTCGCCGCGTGCTCGATGGACTCCGGTTCGTCCACCGACACGTCGTCCTCGTCGAGCTCGTCCTCGTCCGAGCCCAGCGCCGCGTCGACGCCCGCCGCGTCGATCGCCGACCTCAGCAACGGTG
>NZ_JXQZ01000114.1 GCF_000878135.1 Frigoribacterium sp. MEB024 | reverse complement strand
TGGGCGGCGGCGCCGTCGCCGCCGGGGCCGCCACCGCGCCCGACGCCGCGACGGTGCGGGCCGCCTCCACTTCCCCCGAGCCGGCGGTCACCATCACACCGACGGCGACTCCCACGGTCGACCCCGCACGGCCGGTACCGGGCGTCATCCCGGGGGCCACGCGCCTGCGGACCTGCTCGGTCGCCGGTGCCGCGTCGGACGCCCGTCTGGCCCAGTTCGAGGGCAGCGTGGTCAACGCCACCACGGGTGAGGTCCTCTTCGACCGCAACGGTTCGACCCCGGCGCGCACGGGCAGCGTGCTGAAGACCCTGACGAGCGCGGTCGCCCTGTCGGTCCTCGGGCCCGACGCCCGTCTCACCACCCGCGTGACCGGCGACGCCGGGACGGGTGCCGTGTCCCTGGTCGGCGGCGGTGACGCCACGCTCAGCGCCACGGGTTCGAGCGTCTACGCCGGGGCCCCCACGGTCGCCGACCTCGCGACCCAGGTGAAGGCGTCGCTCGGCGAGCAGCCCCTCACGCAGATCACGCTCGACGCCACCTACTGGAATCCCGCCGACAAGTGGGACCCGTCCTGGAAGCGCACCGAGCAGACCATCGGCTACCACTCCGAGGTCACCGCGCTCATGGTCGACGGTGACCGGGCGAACCCCGCCGCGCAGACGAGTCCACGCAGCACCGACCCCGTCGCCCGTGCCGGCGACGCCTTTCGCTCGGCGCTCGTCACCGCGGGCGTGGTCGGTGCCGACTCCGCCACCATGACCCAGGGCACCGCCTCGAGCGGCACGGTGATCGCCCAGGTGTCGTCCCAGCCGGTCAGCCGACTGGTCTCGCAGCTGCTGCCGACCTCCGACAACACCCTCGCCGAGATGCTCGCGCGCGTCTCGTCGAAGGCGTCCGGTGCCGACGGGTCGGCCGCGTCGCTCACGGCGCTCTACAAGTCCGTGCTCTCGTCGACCTACGGTCTCGACACGTCGTCGCTCACGATCATCGACGGGTCCGGCCTGAGCGAGAACGACGCCGTGCCCTCGACCTTCGTCGCGCGGCTCATGATCCAGGTGCTGAACCGCGAGCACGGCCTCGGCGTCGTCTACGACGCCCTCCCGGTGTCGGGCAAGACGGGCACGCTCGCCTCCCGCTTCACGGGCTCGAACGCCGTGGCCCGAGGCGCCGTGCACGCCAAGACCGGCTGGATCGACACGGCCTACACGCTCGCGGGCACCGTCGACGCGGCGGACGGCACCAAGCTCACCTTCGCCTTCTACGCGATCGGCTCCGTGCAGGACAACGCCCGGGCCGCCCTCGACACCCTGACGACGGCCGTCTACAGCTGCGGCGACAACCTCGCCAACAGCTGAGGCGAGCCGCTGTCGGTGCGGCGAGCGAGAATGGTCGCATGACCAGAGCACTCTTCGTCATCGACGTCCAGAACGACTTCACCGAAGGAGGCGCGCTCGGGGTCACCGGCGGCGCCCACGTCGCGCAGGCGGTCACCGACCACCTCCGGGCGCACCGCGACCGGTACGACCTCGTCGTCGCCAGCCGCGACTGGCACGCGCCCGACGGCGACAACGGCGGCCACTTCAGCGCCGAGCCCGACTTCGTCGATTCATGGCCGACGCACTGCGTGCAGGGTTCGACCGGTGCCGACTACCACCCCGACCTCGACACCGCCCTCGTCGACGTCCACGTGCTCAAGGGCGACGGTCGGCCGGCCTATTCGTTGTTCGACGGGCTCGTCGACGACGGGCGGCCGTTCGGTGACGTCCTCGCCGCGACGGGCGTCGACGAGGTCGACGTCGTCGGTCTGGCGACCGACCACTGCGTCCGGGCCTCGGCCCTCGACGCCGTCACCGCCGGGCTCGGGGTCACCGTGCTGACCGACCTCGTGGCGGGTGTGGCCCCGGCTCCGAGCGAGGCCGCCCTGGCCGAGCTCCGCGCGGCCGGCGTCCGCACGGTCCCGTCGTCCGACGTCGTCGACGGCTCGACCGGGGTCCCGGCATGAGCCGCCCGGTCCTGACGGCCGCCGAGCGTCGTCGCGTGGTCGAGACCGTGCCCACAGGCCTCTTCGTGGGGGGCTCGTGGGGCCCGTCGTCCTCGGGCGACACCATCGACGTCGTCGACCCCGCCACGGGCGAGGTCCTCGTCGCGGTGGCCGACGCGACTCCCGCCGACGGCCTGCGGGCCCTCGACGCCGCGGTCGCCGCGCAGGACGCCTGGGCGGCGACGTCTCCCCGTCACCGCAGCGAGGTGCTGCGCCGCGCCTTCGACCTGCTGATGCAGCGGCGCGACGACTTCGCCCTGCTGATGACGCTCGAGATGGGCAAGCCGCTGGACGAGTCGCTCGGCGAGGTCACCTACGGCGGCGAGTTCCTCCGCTGGTTCTCCGAAGAGGCCGTGCGCGTCTCGGGTCGCTACGGCACCAACCCCGAGGGCACCGGCCGGACGACCGTGCTGCACCGCCCGGTGGGCCCCTGCCTGCTGATCACCCCCTGGAACTTCCCCCTCGCCATGGCGACCCGCAAGATCGCGCCCGCCCTCGCGGCCGGCTGCACGGTGGTCGTCAAACCGGCCGAACTGACGCCGCTCACGACCCTCGCCTTCGCCGCGCTGCTCGCCGAGGCGGGCGTGCCCGACGGCGTGGTGAACGTCGTGACGACGCTGTCGGCGAACGACGTGTGCGAGCCCCTGATCCGCGACCCGCGCCTCCGGAAGCTCAGCTTCACGGGGTCGACGCCGGTCGGCTCGACCCTGTTGACCCAGGCCTCCGAACAGGTGCTGCGCACCTCGATGGAGCTCGGCGGCAACGCTCCCTTCGTGGTCTTCGACGACGCCGACCTCGACGCCGCGGTCGAGGGTGCGATGCAGGCGAAGTTCCGCAACGTGGGCCAGGCCTGCACGGCCGCCAACCGGTTCATCGTGCACGAGTCGGTCGCCGACGAGTTCACCGCCAGGGTGGTCGAGCGCGTGCGCGGGCTCCGGGTGGGCGCGGGGACCGACGACGGGGTCTCCGTGGGCCCGTTGATCGACGACCGGGCCGTCGACAAGGCGGACCGGCTCGTCCGCGACGCGGTCGGCCGCGGGGCGGTGGTCGAGACCGGCGGCCATCCCGTCGACGGGCCGGGCACCTTCTTCGAGCCGACCGTCGTGTCGGGCGTCGCCCCCGGCAGCGAGATCCTGACCACCGAGATCTTC
>NZ_JXQZ01000113.1 GCF_000878135.1 Frigoribacterium sp. MEB024 | reverse complement strand
CCCCGCGCCCCCGCCCCGCCCCGCACCCCCGCCCCGCGATGAACCCGGTTTCGAACCATGCACCGAGAAGCTTCTGGGTGCCTGGTTCGAAACCGGGTTCATGGGGTGTCACCGCGGAAGCGACGGGCCGCCGCGCGGGCGGCGGCCGTGACACGGCGTCGGTCGAGGCCGACGCCGACGTCTCGGAGCAACTCACCCAGTCGATCGGGGACCACGAGATCCGGGTACTCGCAGTTGACGACGGCGCGCACCTCGGGCACTTGGCACAAGGACCGATCACGCCGGGCACGGTCACGGACGACTTCCGCAGGCGTCCGGCCCGCGAGCATGCGGGGATCGGTCAACTTCACGAAACCGTTGAGCTCGACGGCCACACCATGGGCGGCGAGGTACGTGTCGCATCGTGCGACGCGGCCGTCGGCGAGGTGGAACTCCCGCTGCAGCTCGACGTTCGAGAGGCCGAGTTCGAACAGGACCACGCGGAGGAGTGATTCGCCGCCGTTCTCGGCGAACGGTGAGGCGAACTGGAAGGCACGGCGTGCTGCGCGATTTCCCGGGTGGGTGGTGGGACCGAGCCTGCCGAGCAATGCCTCGCGTTCGCGTCGGAGGGCGGCGGCCACCACGGGCCCGGTCCGATGTCCGTTCGGCAGGACCAGTCGGCGGAGGACCGCGTCCGTGCACAGGACGGCATCGGCGAAGGAGGCCGTCCGGGCGACGTGGACGGCTGTCCGTCTCAGCCCGGTGACCGACAAGTCGCCGAGACGTACGAGGTCGTCGGCCGGGACCTGCCCAGGGCGTCGGAGGAGGTGGGAGGACGTCTTGGTCGAGGTCCGGCGCGGGTCCGTGACGGTGACGGTGTCGTCGAAATCGTCGTGGACGCGAGGAAGGTCGAGCGCGGCCAGGGCAGAGACATGGGAGACCACGCCGTGCCGTGCGGGGCCGGCTGCCAGAGCTCGCGTGAGGAGGACGTGCCGCCCGCGGGAGTCCAGCTTCTCCCAGTCCGATGCCGTCGCGTAGACGCCGCGGTGGATGCGCACGAGCGAGCCATCCGCGACACCGGAACGCAGGGCGATCGTCTCGGGGGCGCCGTCGCCGTGCGTCGCCGCGAATCGCAGTTCGCATGTGATCGGGTCGGTGTGCTCCATGGGGCCATGGTGGCGAATGCCGTCCCCGGGCTCGGTCCCGCGCCTCCTGGTCTGGGGAGAACCTGCCTGTGAGCAAGGTGGAGAAGGAGGCGGCCGGGTCGTCATGAACCCAGTTTCGATCGATGCACCCACAAGCTTCTGGGTGCATCGTTCGAAACCGGGTTCATTGGCGGGCAGGAGGGGCGGGGGCC
>NZ_JXQZ01000112.1 GCF_000878135.1 Frigoribacterium sp. MEB024 | reverse complement strand
CCGCCGCGACCGCTGTCCCGCCCGCCGGTGCCGCAGCGGCCGCCGCCGCGCCCTCCGGCACGGGTGCGGCCGGCACGTCTGCCGACTCGGCCCTTGCCGGACCGTTCGCTCCGGTACCCACCGGATCGGCCGGCCGCTCCGAGGCGTTGCCCGTCACCGGTGATCCGGTCCGTACCGGATCACCGATCCCGGGGCCCGCCTCCTCCGCGGCGACGGCGTCGGACGGACGTCCCGTCTCGTCGCCCGCCACCGTCACGTCCGGCGCGCCCGGCCCCTCCGGCACGACGGCTCCCTCGACCTCGTCGACGACGGCACCGTCACCCGCCACCGTCTCGGCCCCCGCGACCGCCACCGCCCCGGTCGACCCGATCGTGCTCGCCGTCCCCGGGACCGTCGCGACGTCCGCCGCCTCCGCCACCAGCGCCTCCTCGTCCGCGACCCCGACGCCGGCCGCCGCGCAGCCGGCCCCGTTGACCCAGCAGCTCGCCCGCCCGCTCTTCACGCTCGCCGCGGCGGGCCCCGGGGTGCACGTCGTCACCGTCGACGTCGCCCCCGAGGCGCTCGGTCCGGTCACCGTCCGGGCCCACGTCTCGGCGCACGGCACGCACGTCGAGATGTTCGCGGCGTCGGACGCCGGCCGCGACGCCGTGCGGGCGATCCTCGGCGACCTGCGCCGCGACCTCGCGACCGCGTCGAACCCGGGAGGCGCGGGTCACCAGACCAGCGTCGACCTCTCGTCCCAGAACCAGCCGTCCGACGCCCGGGGCGACCGCTCCGGTCAGCCCGGCTCGCTCGGGGCCCAGGCCGGTGCCGACGGCGGGGCGGGTCGACAGGCGCGCGACGCCGCCGAGGCGCGCACGGCCGACGCCCGCACCGGAC
>NZ_JXQZ01000111.1 GCF_000878135.1 Frigoribacterium sp. MEB024 | reverse complement strand
CTGGGCCTCGGCGGCGGCCTGCGCGGCAGCCGCGGCGGCAGCGGCCTGCCGGTCGGCCTCGGCGGCGGCGGACTGCACGGTCTGCGCCGAGAGCGCCGTCTTCTCGACACGGTCGTTCAGCGTCGAGGCGTCGAGCTTCTCGTAGTCGGCGAGCGAGGCGACCTGGGTCTGCAGCTCGCTGGCGTCGGTCCGGCCCGAGGCCGAGGCGACGACCTGGTTCGCGATCTGGATGGTCGAGCGCGCCTTGGCCTGCGCCAGCGAGGTGGCGATGTCGGCCTTCTGCTGCTTGACGTCGGCGGCGTGCTGCTCGGCCGAGATGGTGTCCGCACCGGCGGCCGACATCGAGGTGACCGCGAAGCCGGTCCCGGCCACGAGGGCGATCGCGGCGACGCCTCCGATCAGAGAGAGGCGGCGGCGCGAGCTGCGACGGCGGACCGCGGAGAGCGAGCGGCGCGTGGCGGGGGCCTCGGCGGTCGGGGTCGACTCGGGGGTGACGGTCGACTCGGGGGTGACGGAGTCCTGGCCGGAGGCAGGGGTGTTCTCGGTGGTCATGTGGTCCTCGTGCTCGGCCGACCCGCGCCTCCGGTCGGGCGGGGCGCACACGGCGGAGCCACGCCGGGCGCTCGGGGCGCTCACGGGTGGCCGGTGTCCACGCGACGGGGCGAGGGGCCGTGACAGGTCGGTGTCGGTCTCGCGAGGCCGTGGGGCCTCGACTCGTCCGCCGCAGCTGCTCGGCCGAGTCGGGACTCGATCGGGAGGGGCGCACGCGCCCGGGCGAAGTGACGAGTATGCAGACACTTCCTGAGTAGAACCACACAATCCACTGTCGAACCGTGCAGTCCGGCGCATCAGCCCAGCGGATGACTTCGACCCGCGCCTCCGTCATCCGAGCGAAGGAGGCGCGGGTCGGGCAGGTCAGCGACCCCCGATCACGACGCCTCGGGTGCCGTCACGACGTCGTCCGCGACGCGGGACCGACGCCAGGCCCCCGTCGCCACGTACTTGACCATCACGTTGAGCACGGCCACCGTCGGCACGGCGAAGAGCGCACCCGGGATGCCGGCCACGTACGACCCGCCCGCCACGGCGAAGACGACCGCGAGCGGGTGAACCCGGACGGCCGATCCCATGACCAGCGGCTGCAGCACGTGGGCCTCGAGCAGGTGCACGACGAGCACTCCGGCCAACATGACCACGGCCTGCACCGGCCCCGCGAAGACCAGGGCGACGATCACGGCGAGCGCGCCCGTCACGATGGCCCCGACGACCGGGATGAACGACGCCAGGAAGACCAGGATCGCGATCGGCACGGCGAGCGGCAGCCCGAGGACGAACGCGATCAGGCCGATGCCGACGGCGTTGACCGCGGCGACGACGATCTGCACGCGGACGAACGAGGTGAGCGTGTGCCAGCCCGCCTGGCCGGCCCCGTCGACGGCCGGTCGGGCCGACTTCGGGAAGAGTCGGACGGTCCAGGCCCAGACCCCGCGGCCGTCGATCATCAGGAAGATCGTCGCGAAGAGGGTCAGCAGGCCTCCGGCCAGCAGGTGGCCGGCAGCGGTGCCGATCGACAGCACGCCGCTGAGGATCGCCTTGCTCTCGGTCTGCAGCGCGTTCTGGGCGTCCGTCAGGTAGCCGTCGACGTCGGCGTTCGTCAGCTGGAACGGCGGCCCCTGCAGCAGGGTCGTCAGCTGGTCGTACTGCGCCACGGACTGCTTCTCGATCTGCGGCAGTCCCGCCCGGATCTGCGTCACGGCGAGCAGCACGAGCCCGCCGACGACGACCACCCCGGCCAGCAGCGCCGCCACGATGGCGAGCCAACGCGGCCACCGGTGCCGACGCAGGAACCCCGCGACCGGCACGAGGAACGCCGACACGAGGATCGCGATGAACAGCGGCACGACGATCTCCTCGAGCGTCGCGATCAGCCAGAAGAGCACGGCCAGCACGGCGGCGACCGCGAGCAGCCGCCAGGCCCAGGCGCCCGCGACGAGCATGCCCGGGGGCAGTGCGGCTGCGGGCGGTGCGGCTGCGGGCCGTGTTGCTGCGGGCGGGGCGCCGCCGGGGAGGGCGGCCGCGGGGAGGGC
>NZ_JXQZ01000110.1 GCF_000878135.1 Frigoribacterium sp. MEB024 | reverse complement strand
GCGGGCGGCCTCCATCCGGGGCCGCCCGCCGTCACTCCCCCGCGGCACCGCCGCGGCCGCACCATGGAACGGAACACCCCGATGCGCCTCGAACTCATCCGCCACGGTCAGACCGACTGGAACCTCGCCGACAAGCTCCAGGGCTCGTCCGACATCCCGCTGAACGACACGGGTCGCGGCCAGGCCCTCGAGGCGGCGCGGCTGCTGGCCGGCGTCGAGTGGAGCGCCATCGTGTCGTCGCCGCTCGAGCGCGCCCGCGAGACCGCCGAGATCATCGCCGCCGAGCTCGGCATCGAGTTGGGCGACGCCTACGACGAACTGATCGAGCGGGACTACGCCTCGCACGAGGGCCGCACCCCCGAGTCGCCGATCCCCGACCAGCCCAACGCCGACTACCCCGACATCGAACCGCGCGAGTCGGTCGCCGCCCGGGGCGTCGGCGCGCTCGAGATGATCCGCGACACGCGACTGCCGCTCGACGGTGACGACGCCCACATCGTCGTCGTCTGCCACGGCACGATCATCCGCTTCACCCTCGCCGAGATCCTCGGCCGCGAGGTCCCGCACATCGAGAACGCCGCGGCGAACACGGTCGAGTGGGACGGCACCGCCTGGCACGTGCTGAGCATCAACGGCGGGGTCCTCGACACGCCCATCGACTGACACCCGGTGCCCCACGGGGCACGACGAGAACGCAGGAGGCGCGGCCACGCAGGTCGCGCCTCCTGCGTTTCTCGTCGGGTCGTGTCGGGTCAGGCCCCTGGCCCTGGCATGGTCCGAGCCGAGCGACGCGAGGGATCACCGCGTACCGGACCCGACCGCTCGGAGGGGCCGGGGCGTGCCGAACCCGACCGCTCGGAGGGGTCGGGACGTACCGGACCCGACCGCTCGCAGGGCTCACGGCGTGCCGAACCCGACCACTCGCAAGGCTCACGGCGGGCCGAACCCGACAACTCCTGCGCGACGCGCCGCTCAGTTCTCCCCGAGCAGACGGCTGGAGGCCTCCTGGTCGCGATGTGCACAGGAGGGGCGGGCGGGGACGAACGGGCGGAGCGGGCAGGGGTGAGGGCGGGTGGTTCGGCTCGGGGAGGGCGAACGGGGGTCAGAGGCCGGGGGCGGCGGTGCCGCGCTCGGCGACGACGCGCTGACCGACGACGGCGCTGACGCCGTCCTGACGCATCGAGACGCCGTAGAGGGCGTCGGCGATCTCCATCGTGCGCTTCTGGTGCGTGATGACGATGAGCTGGCTCGACTCGCGCAGGTCCTCGAAGATGGTCAGCAACCGGCCGAGGTTCGCGTCGTCGAGGGCCGCCTCGACCTCGTCCATGATGTAGAACGGGCTCGGCCGGGCCTTGAAGATCGCGATCAGCAGCGCCACGGCGGCCAACGATCGCTCGCCGCCCGACAGCAACGACAGCCGCTCGATCTTCTTGCCGGCCGGCTTCACCGTCACCTCGATGCCGGTCGCCAGCAGGTCGTCGGGGTCGGTCAGGTGCAGCGAGCCGCTGCCTCCCGGGAAGAGGATCGGGAACACCTGGTCGAAGGCGGCCTGGGTGTCGGCGAACGCACTCGCGAAGATGGTCTGCATCTTGTCGTCGATCTCGTCGATGATCGTCAGGAGGTCCTTGCGGGTGCCGGTCAGGTCGGCCAGCTGCTCGGTCAGGAAGAGATGGCGCTGTTCGAGCGCCGCGAACTCCTCGAGGGCCAGCGGGTTGACCCTCCCGAGCCGCGCGAGCTTCTTCTCGGCCACGGCGAGCCGGCGCTGCTGGGCCGCCCGCTCGAAGGGCACGCCCCGAGGAGGCGCGGCGTCGCCCCCGGGGAGCGTCGCGTCGTCGAGGTCGGTGGCGCCGTCGGGTGCGCGATCGGCGGCACGGGCGGCACGCTCCCCCGCGGTGTCGTCCTCGCCCGCGGCCTCGACGTCGCCCGCGGCCTCGACGTCGACCAGGTCGACCTCGTCGTCGACGGACGGTCGGACCACGACCTCGTCGTCACCCGGCACGGGCACGTGTGGTCCGTACTCGGCCACGAGCACGTCCTCGACGAGGCCGAGCTCGGAGCCGGCTCGTTCGAGCAGCCCGGACAGGTGCAGCTTCTTCTCGTAGATCTCCATCTCGAGTCCGTGCACGCTCTCGGTCACGGTGGCGAGCCGGTCGCGCAGCTCACGCTCGGCCCGGCGCAGCGCCTGCAGCTCGGTGTTCTGCTCTGCCCGGGCCGCCTCGGCCTCGGCCAGCACCGCGCGCGCCTCGGCCACCGACCGGGCGACCGCGTCCACGGTCGGCGGCAGGGCCTCGAGCACCGACGACGTCGCGGCCATCTGCCGCTGCCGCACCACCGTCCGACGCGCCTGGAGCTCGGCGGCCGCCCGTTGCTCGTCGAGCTGGCGTTGCAGTGCCTCGGCCCGGGCCATCTCGGCGCGGACCCGCTCGCGGACGGTCTCGAGGGCGATGCGACGCTCGGTCTCGACGGCCCGCGCGCTCTCGACCTCGGCCAG
>NZ_JXQZ01000011.1 GCF_000878135.1 Frigoribacterium sp. MEB024 | reverse complement strand
CGGGCGGTCGGCGAGCCCCGTCGCGTCGACCCGGGCGAGCCAGTCGGCGGCACGTCGGCCGGCCTCGTGGCGCCGCACGCCGGCGCTGCGCGGGCCGAACGCGACGTTGTCGAGGGCACTGAGGTGGGGGAAGAGCAGGGCGTCCTGGGCGAGCATCGAGACGCCACGCTCGTGCGGGCGCAGCGCAGGCCCCCGCCCTCGGTCGTCGACGTCGAAGAGCAGGTGGCCACCCAGCCGGGCCGTGCCGTGGTCGGGTCGCAGCAGGCCCGCGATCAACGCCAGCAGCGTCGACTTGCCCGCACCGTTCGGGCCGAGGACGGCCACCGTCTCGCCCTCGGCGACGGTCAACTCGACGTCGAAGCCGCGGTCCTCGACGACCGCCGCGAACTCGAGCGTCACGACCCGCGCCTCCTCGTGGCGGCACCGGAGGACTGGCCGGCCTGATGCGCGAGGGCGACGACGACGACCGCCACGAGGACGAGCACGAGCGACAGCGCCACGGCGGCGTCGGGGTCGGTCTCGCGTTGCAGGTAGATCTCGAGCGGCAGGGTGCGCGTGACGCCCTGCAGCGACCCGGCGAAGGTCAGCGTCGCCCCGAACTCGCCGAGGGCGCGTGCGAACGACAGCACGGCTCCCGAGACGAGGGCGGGCAGCACGAGCGGCAGGGTGACCCGCCGCAGCACGGTCGTGGGTCGGGCCCCCAGGGTCGAGGCGACGGCCTCGTAGCGCGTGCCCACCGTGCGGAGGGCGCCCTCGAGGCTCAGCACCAGGAAGGGGAGGGCGACGAAGGTCTGGGCCAGCACGACCGCCGTCGTCGAGAACGCGATGGTGACGCCGAGCGCGTCGAAGGTCTGGCCGAGCAGGCCGCGGCGCCCGAAGGTGTAGAGCAACGCGATGCCCCCGACGACGGGCGGGAGCACCAGCGGCAGCAGTACGAGCGACCGCAGGACCTTCTGGCCGCGGAACTCGGTGCGGGCCAGCACGACGGCCATCGGGACGCCCAGCACGACGCAGATCAGGGTGGCCGTCATCGAGGTGCGGAGGCTGAGCCAGAACGCGGCGACCGAGGACTCGGACGTGACCAGCGGCACGAACTCGGCCCAGTCGACCCTCGACACCATGGCGACGAGGGGCAGCAGCACGAAGGCGGCACCGAGCGCCGCGACGACCGCGACCCAGGCCGGGACGCTCGCGTACGCCCGGCGACGTCGACGGAGGAGGCGGGCGGAGGGCCCGGGCCTGACGGTCGAGGTCACGGACTGCCGAAGCCGGCGGCCCGCAGCACGCCCTGCCCGACCTCGCCGGTGACGAAGGCGACGAACGCCTCGGCCACCTCCGGGTTCGCCGTGTCGGCCACGGGGGCGATCGGGTAGGTGTTGACGGCCTGGTCCGCCTCGGGGAAGTCGATGCCCTCGACACCGTCGCCGGCGGCCTCGACGTCGGTGACGTAGACCAGCCCGGCGTCGGCCTCGCCCGAGGTGACCTTGCCGAGCACGTCGGTCACCGACGACTCCTCGCTGACCGGCGAGATCGTGACGCCGGTGGCCTCCTCGACGGTCTTCGTGGCCGCCCCGCAGGGCACCTGGGCCGCGCAGATCACGGTCTTCACGTCGGGCTTCGCGAGGTCGGCGAAGTCGGAGACCCCGGCAGGGTTCGACGGCGGCACGGCGATGGTGAGGACGTTCGTGGCGAAGTCCTCGGACGCCGACGGGTCGACGAGACCGGCGTCGGTCAGCTCGGCCATGTTCTTCTCGTCGGCCGAGGCGAAGACGTCCGCGGGGGCGCCCTCGGTGATCTGCGTGACGAGATCGGACGACCCCGCGAAGGTCAGCTCGACGGTCGTGCCGGGGTGGGCCTCCTCGAACTCGTCGGCCAACTCGGTGAACGTCTTCTTGAGCGAGGCAGCGGCGTAGACGGTGATCGACCCGTCGAGCGCCGAGCCGGAGGCCGTCGGGGTCGCGCTGGTCGCCGGATCGACGCTCGCACCCGAGCAGCCCGTCAGGGCGAGGGCCGTCGCCACCGCGAGGGTTCCGGCGAGCGTCGTGAGGTTCGAGCGGATTCTTCTCATGGGTCAGGCCTTCCCGCCGGGGGTCTCGATGATGACCGTCGTGGCCTTGACGACGGCGATGGCCACCGAGCCGGGCTCGAGGCCCAGCTCGCGGACGGCCTCGCTGCTCATCAGCGAGACGATGCGGTGGGGTCCGCACTGCAGTTCGACCTGGGCCATGACCCGGTCCGCCGTGATCTCGGTGACGACGCCCACCAGGCGGTTGCGTGCCGAGCGCCCCACCTCGGACGGGTCGGCGGGCAGGACGGCGTTCTTCCGGGCGAGCGTCGCGAGCGCGAGGCCGTCGACCACGCCGCGCCCGGCGTCGTCCTTCACGCTCTCGAGCAGTCCGAGGTCGATCCAGCGACGCACCGTGTCGTCGCTCACGCCGAGGAACGCCGCGGCATCCTTGATCCGTATCTGCGTCATGAGAGCGATCCTAGTTCCGAATGCGCGGACGCGCGCCCCCGGCGGACGTCGTCGGGCGAGCCTCCGACGCCGGGCGCCGTGCGCCGGTGAGCGAACGGAGGCGCGGGTCGCCTCCCCCGGACACCGCACGTTCGGCCTCGCGGGCTTAACCTCGACGGATGACCGTCTCGCTCGGACTGCCCACCATGCCCGGCCGGGCCTCCGCCGACGCCCTGCTGCCCCCGCGGCCGACGAACGACGTGGCACCCGGACTGCTCGACCGCTTCGGTCGGACCGCGACCGATCTGCGGGTCTCGCTGACCGACAAGTGCAACCTGCGCTGCACGTACTGCATGCCGGCCGAAGGCCTGCCGGCGCTCCCCCGTGAACAGGCGCTGGACGCCGACGAGATCGTGCGGCTGGTCGGCATCGGCGTGCGTGACCTCGGCATCCGGCAGGTGCGGTTCACCGGCGGCGAGCCGCTGCTGCGTGCCGACCTGATCGACATCGTCCGACGGGTCGCCGCGATCGACCCGCGGCCCGAGGTCTCGCTGACCACGAACGCCATCGGCCTGGCGCACCGCGCCCAGGCCCTCGCCGACGCCGGGCTCGACCGGGTCAACGTGTCGCTCGACTCGCTGCACGCCGAGACGTTCATGAAGGTCTCGCGTCGCCCGTTCCTCGACAAGGTGCTCGCCGGGGTCGACGCCGCCGCGGCGGCCGGCCTCACCCCGGTCAAGATCAACGCGGTGCTGCTACCGGGCGTCAACGACCACGAGGCGCCCGACCTGCTCGCCTGGGCCCTGCGCGGCGGCCACGAGCTGCGCTTCATCGAGCAGATGCCGTTGGACGCCGACCGCAGCTGGGACCGCGCCTCCTTCGTCACCTCCCGGGACATCCACTCGCTGATCGCCACGCGCTTCGACCTCAGCCCCGCCGACGTCCTGCGTGACGGCGCCCCCGCCGAGCTGTTCGACGCCGTCGGCCGCGGCGACGACGCCGGCCTGACCGGGCGGGTCGGCATCATCGCCTCGGTGAGCGAACCGTTCTGCGCCGACTGCCGACGCACCCGCATGACCGCCGAGGGCGGCATCCGCAGCTGCCTCTTCAGCGGCGGCGAGACCGGCCTGCGCGACCTGCTGCGCAGCGGGGCGAGCGACCTCGAACTGGCCGACGCCTGGCGCGGCGCCATGTGGGCCAAGCCCTCGGGCCACGGCATCGACGACCCTGACTTCGTCCAGCCCGAACGCACCATGAGCGCCATCGGAGGCTGAGATGACGACCACGAACCCCGCCCCCACCGTCGACGAGGCCGCCTCGACCCCCGTCTCGGCGACGCTGCGGTTCTTCGCCGCCGCCCGCACCGCCGTGGGCCGCGACGACCAGCGCGTCGAGGTGCCCGCGGGCGAACGCCCGACCATCGGACGCCTGCTGACCGAGGTCCGCCCGGTCGAGGGCGTGTCGGCCGCGGACTTCCGCGACGTGCTGCTGCGCTGCTCGTTCCTCGTCGACGGCCTGACCACGCGCGACCGCGAACAGCTCGTCCCCGACGGCACGGTGATCGACGTCATGCCGCCCTTCGCCGGCGGCTGACGGCAGCCCGCCTAGGGCCGCGTGGGTGCCCCCTGCGCGAGCTGCCACCCGAGCATGCCGCCGTGCAGCACCGACACGTCGAAGCCCTCGCCCGCCAGCAGGTCGGCCGCGGCGCGGGCCCGGGGACCTCGGGCGCAGTAGACGACCACCCGCTGCGCCGGGTCGAGCTCGGGCCGCTGACGGGTGCGCGTGCCGTACCCGGGGGCCTGCACGTCACCGGTGATGTGGGCGAAGTCGTGCTCGTCGACCTCGCGCACGTCGAGCAAGGTGAAATCGGCGTCGCCGGCCGCGCGCGCCCCGAGCAGGGTCGACAGCTCGTCGGCGTCGACGTCGGGGCCGACGCGACGGCCGCGCACCGGTGCCTCGGTGGTGGTCGCCGACGTCCCCGGGACCGAGGACGAGGAGGCGCGGCGCGCGTCGTTCACCGTGGCCCGGGCCTCGACCCGGTGCGGGGCACGGGCCAACCGGCTCTCGCGCCAGGTGCCACCCAGGGCGTCGACGGTCACGACCCGGCCGAGCAACGGCTCGCCCAGACCGGTCAGCAGCTTGACGACCTCGCTCGCCATGCCCGTGCCCACCGTGCCGCACAGCGGCCCCAGCACGCCGACGTCGGCACAGGACTCGTCCCAGCCCGAGGCGGGCGGGGCGGGGTGGAGGTCGCGGTAGTCGACCGCCCGGCCGTCGGGGGCGTCGTCCCAGAAGACGCTGAACTGGCCGTCCCAGCGGTTGACGCTGCCCCAGACGACCGGCAGGCCACGGGCGGCCGCGGCGTCGGCCACGAAGTAGCAGGTGTCGAACGAGTCGCTGCCGTCGACCACGAGGTCGTAGTCGTCGAGCAGGTCGGCGGTGCGTTCGCTCAGGCGGAACGGGTGGGCGACGACGGTCACGTCGGGGTTCGCGGCGCGCACCCAGTCGGCGGCGGTACGGGCCTTCGGGAAGCCCAGCTGGTCGGGGCGGAACAGCACCTGGCGTTGTAGGTTCGACAGATCGACGGCATCATCGTCGACGATTCCCAGGGTTCCCACACCCGAGGCTGCGAGATATTGGATGACCGGCGCGCCCAGCCCGCCGGCCCCGACCACCAGCACCCTCGACGCCGCCAGGCGCCCCTGGGAGCCCAGACCGAACCCCGGCAGGCGCACGCTTCGCGAGTAGCGTTCGCCCTCGGCGGGGTCGCCGCCGTGTCCGCCGTCGCGCACGTCGGCACCGTGCACGCCACCGTCGCGCACGGCCGCCCCGTGCGCGTCACCACCGTGTCGCGCGCGAGATCCGCCGAGAGGGGGAAGAGACGACATGACGAACCTCCTGAATCCGGCCGACCGTCGTTCGACCGCGCCCACTGTACCCACGACCTCCGACACCGGTCGGGGCACGACCCTCGCGCGCCTCCGGCACTGGCGTCACCTCGACGCCCTGCTGATCGGGCTGCTGGCGGCGGCGATCTCGGGTGCCTTCCTGTGGGTGCCCTCGGTCTGGTACGACGAGGCCGCGACGGTCATCTCGGCGACCCGCAGCTGGGGACAGCTCTGGCAGATGGTCCAGACCGTCGACCTGGTGCACGCCACCTACTACGCGTTCATGCACCTCTGGTTCGACGTGTTCCCGTACTCCCCCGTGTCGCTGCGCGTGCCCAGCACGATCGTCACGGGGCTGGCGGCCGCGTTCACGGTCGTGCTGGCGCGCACCCTGGCCGACCGCCGGACGGCCGTGGTCGCCGGCCTGCTGTTCTGCCTGATCCCCCGCGTGACCTGGATGGGCGGCGAGGGCCGTTCGTACGCCTTCTCGGCGATGTTCGCCGTCGTCCTGACCATCGTGCTCGTCACCGCCGCGCGCCGCACCGCCCAGGTGGGCGAGACCCGCACCCGGGCGTCGGCGGTGCGCTGGTGGGTCCTCTACGCGGTGCTCGCCGTCGTCTCGGTGCTGTTCTTCCTGTACGTGGCCTTCGTCGTGGTGGGGCACGGCGTCACCATGCTGGTGCAGTGGCGACGGGAGCGCCGCCTCCGCGCCTCCTCCGGGTCGGTGGCGCGGTCGCACGACGCCGCGGCCCCGCCCCCGCTCGTCGGCGGACCGCACGGCGCGCGCGGCTCGTTCCTCGGCTGGTTCGCCGGCGCGGCCGTCGCCGGTCTCGCGAGCCTGCCCGTCGTGTACTTCACGTCCGAGCAGAGCGGCCAGGTCGGCTGGCTCGACCGACCGAGCTTCGCCACGATCAACCAGGTGCTGACGACGCAGTGGTTCTACCAGAACGACCGTTTCGCCGTCTTCGGCTGGATGCTCGTGGTCGCCAGCCTGGTCGTCCTGGCCGCCGGTCTCGTGCCCCGCGCCCGGGGTCTCGCCGAGGTCGTCCTGCCCTGGATGATCGTGCCCACGGTCGGCCTCGTGGGCGTCTCGCTCGTGACCGAACCGCTCTACTCGCCGCGCTACCTGACCTTCGGCACCCCGGCGGTCGCGATCATGATGGCCGTCGCGGTGGCCGCCATCCCCTGGCGGCGGGTCATCGCGCTCGTGCTGCTGCTCGCCCTGGTGCTCACCGCCCCGACCTGGGAACGTCAGCGACAGCCCGAGGCGAAGGACTCCGCCGCCTGGAACCAGGTGGCCGACCTCGTCGCCGAGCAGCGCGCCCTCGAGCCCGCCGGAACGACCGAGGGCGTCGTCTTCGGCCCCGTGCGTCGACACCCGAAGGCCACGTCGCGCATCATCGAGAACACCTACCCCGCGGCGTTCGAGGGCATGTCCGACTTCACGCTCGAGACCCCCGCGGCCGAGACCGGCGGCCTGTGGGAGGTCCAGCACCCGCTCGAGGACGTCATCGACCGCACCGACGACCTCGACGTCGTCTGGCTGATCACGAGCGACAAGCAGGACTGGCGCCCCCGCGTCACCGCCGACCTCGCCGCGAAGGGCTTCCACGTCGCCGACGAGTGGCACCTCACCCGCACGAACGTGCTCAAGTACGAGCGCTGAGCCCGCGAGACCCCGCGAAGTCGCCGAGACCCCGCGAAGTCGCCGAGACCCCTGTGCGCGCGCGGGGGTCTCGGCGACTTCTTAGGGTCTCGGGGCCCGCGGCGAGCGAGTCAGTCGGTGACGACGCGGGCGCCGTGCACGGGACCCGTCGCGCGCACCACCGTGAGGCGGGCGGCGCTCAGGGCGATCTGGAGTTCGAGGGCGCCGTCGAGGTCGGGCGCGAGGAACGCCACGGTCGGGCCGGAACCCGACACGATGCCCGCCAGGGCGCCGTTGCCCTCGCCGAGCTCGAGGACGTCGGCCAGGCCCGGCTGGAGGTGCAGGGCGGGCGCCTGGAGGTCGTTGTGCATGGCGTCGGCGAGCATGCCCGGGTCACCCGCGCGGAGGGCCTGCAGGACGCCGGCGTCGACGACGGGGTGCCGCACCGACCGGATCTCGCCCTGGTGCCGCAGCCGGTGGGCGTCGAGTTCGTCGTAGACGCGGGGCGTCGAGAGGCCGACGTCGGCCACGGCCAGGACCCACTGGAACTGCCCCTTCGCCAGGGCCGGGCTGAGTTCGTCGCCGCGGCCGGTGCCGATCGCGGTGCCGCCGGCGAAGGCGAACGGGACGTCGGCCCCGAGTCGGGCCGAGAGCCGCAGGAGTTCGTCACGACCGACGCCGGTGCCCCAGAGGGTGTCGCACGCGAGCAGCGTGGCGGCGGCGTCGGCCGAACCGCCCCCCATGCCGCCGGCCACGGGCACCGCCTTGTCGACGGTCAGTGCGACGCCGCCCGTGTAGCCGGTCGTCTCGGCCAGCAGGCGGGCGGCCTTGATCGCCAGGTTGGACCCGTCGGTGGGCACGCCCGACACGTCGATCGACGGACCGCCCGTGACGCTGACCGTGAAGCCGTCGGCGTGACGCGCGCGCACGTCTTCGTAGAGCGACACGGCCTGGTAGGCGGTCGCGAGGTCGTGGTAGCCGTCGTCCTGCAGGTCGCCGACGGCGAGGAAGACGTTGATCTTGCCCGGTGCACGCGTGTGGACCACGGTCGGGGCGGCCACGGACGTCATGCGTCCAACCTAGTCAGTTCTGGCGATCACTCATGACGCCGAACGCCCGCGTCAACCCCTCTTTCACGGGCTGCACCCGTTCGGGCAGGCGCAAGCTGCCCTGCGTCAACGACACCGAGCACTTCGGACCGGCGGTCGACACCACCCGGAGGCGCAGCGTGTCCCCGTGCGCGAGGGTCCAGTCGGCGGTCGGGTGCGTCGCCGACCGGGTGACGACCTCGGGTGGGCCCCCGGCGTACCCGGCGAACCGGGCGACGGCGAGGTCGAACAGTTCGAGCGCTCCGCCCCGGAGGCTCCGGCCGACGGTGACCGCGTAGCTGCCGTCGGGCTGACGCCCGGGTGGCTCGACGCCGCGTTCTTGCTCGTAGCGCACCGTGATGCCCTCGGCCCACCACGGCACGACCTCGAACTCGTCGACCAGGAGGCGCGAGATCTGCTCGTGGGACAGTCGCGTCGCCCCCGCGGCGTCGAGCCGCGCGAACCACTCGGCCGCACTGCGCCCCGTGCCCGACCCGAGTCGGGCGTCGCTGAGCCGCTGTTCGTCGCGCCCACGCCCGACCCCGCCCGTGCCGGGGGGCACGCCGCCGAAGCCGTTCTTGCGTCGGGGCACGGCTCAGTCGGCCTCGCCCTCGTGGGCCTCGCCCTCGTCGGCGTGCAGCACGGCGGCGACGGACGCCCCGGCGAGGGCGTCGACATCGCTGACCCGGGCCACGGCGAGGAAGTCGTCGACGGTGAGTTGCTCGCCCCGCTGCGTCGGAGCGAGGCCGGCTCGCTCGAGGGCCTCGGACGCCGCGGCGGACGAACCGTAGAGGGACGACAGCGACTGGCGCAGCATCTTGCGACGCTGCTGGAACGCGGCGTCGACGAGGGCGAACGTCGCCCGACGTTCGAGTTCGCTGCCCCGGGCCGGCTTGCGGTCGAAGGCGACGAGGATGCTGTCGACGTTGGGCACCGGCCAGAACACCTGACGGCTGACCTGACCCGCGACCCGGAATTCGCCGTACCACGCGGCCTTGATGCTCGGGCCGCCGTAGACCTTCGAGCCGGGCTCGGCGGCGAGACGCAGACCGACCTCGGACTGCACCATGACGAGCCCGTGCTCGAGCCCGCCGAAGTGTTCGAGGAAGTGCAGCAGCACCGGCACGCTGACGTTGTACGGCAGGTTCGCCACGAGGTGGGTGGGCTCGTCGGGCAGGGTCGTCACGCGCAGGGCGTCGTCGACCACGACGGTGAGGTCGGCCGCCGGCTGCAGCTGTGCGACGGTCTTCGGCAACTGCTCGGCGAGGCGCTTGTCGATCTCGACGGCCACCACCTTGGCACCCGCCTCGAGCAGGCCGAGGGTGAGCGAGCCGAGACCGGGGCCGATCTCGACGACGGTCATGCCGGCCGAGACGCCCGACGCGGCGACGATGCGGCGCACGGTGTTGGCGTCGTGGACGAAGTTCTGCCCGAGCTTCTTGGTCGGCTGCACGCCCAGCAGGTCGGCGAGGTCGCGGATCTCGGCGGGGCCGAGCAGGGTGGCGCGCGACATCAGCCCTCGACCGTCACGGGTTCGCTGTCCCAGGTGCCGTAGACGAGCTCGGTCGTCGACGAGATCTGGGCGGCGAGCATCGACACGTCGGTGCCGATCGTCTCGGCCATCGACCGCAGCGTGAACGGGATGAGGTACGGCGCGTTGGGCCGGCCACGGTAGGGCACCGGCGTCAGGTAGGGCGCGTCGGTCTCGACCATGATCAGGTTGCGAGGCAGCTGCACCAGGGCGTCACGCAGGGGCTGGGCGTTCTTGAACGTCACCGTGCCGGCGAAGGACGCGTACCAGCCGTTCTCGGCGAGGATGCTCGCCAGCTCGGGCCCGCCGCTGAAGCAGTGGAACACGGTGCGTTCGGGAGCGCCCACCTCGAGCAGCAGGTCGACCACGTCGTCGTGGGCGTCGCGGTCGTGGATCTGCAGCGCCAGGCCGTGGCGCTTGGCGATCTCGATGTGGCCGCGGAAGGCCTCGAGCTGGGCCGCGCGACCGTCGTCGCCGGTGCGGAAGAAGTCGAGGCCGGTCTCGCCGACGGCACGGACGCGTGGGCGGGCGGCGAGCCCGTCGAGCTCGGTGAGGGCGTCGTCGAGGGTGCCCGCGGCGGCGAGGGCCGGCGCCTCGTTCGGGTGGATCGCGACGGCGGCGAGCACGCGGGGCTCGCGGCTGGCGATCTCGGCCGACCAGCGGGACGTCTCGAGGTCGGTGCCGACCTGCACGACGCCGCGGACGCCGACGGCCGAGGCCCGGTCGAGGTGCTCGCGGTAGTCGAGGGGGCCGTCGCCGTCGTCTCCGACGCCGTCGGCGATCTCGAGGTGCGTGTGGTTGTCGTAGACCGGGACGACGAGGGGCTGAGGAGGCGCGGGGTAGGTCTGGTCGCGCTTCTGGCCGTCCGCGCCCGACGAGCGGTGTCGGACGTGCGTCGCCGGGCCACCTGCGGTCGCACCTCCGCCGCCCGGGCCGCCGGTCACGCCGTCACCTGACGTGTCGTCGCTCATGCCGCGGGCTCGGGCTGTTCGATGCGCGGGAAGAGTCCGGCGGCGAGCGGCTGGACCTCGGGAGCGCTGGACCACTCGGCCGCCCGGTCGACGGGCTGGCTGGTCAGCTCGCCCTGCCCGATCGACTGCCACAGGGTGTGCGTGGCCGTCGGGATGAAGGGCGACAGCAGCACGGTGAGGGTGCCGAGACCCCGCAGGGCCGTGGCGAGGACGGTCGCGAGACGCTCGCGCTGCGACGAGTCTTTCGCGATGGCCCAGGGCTCTTGCTCGGTGATGTAGCCGTTCAGCTGGTCGACGAGCTGCCAGATGGAGGCCAAGGCCTCGTTGATGGCGAAGCGGTCGATCGCCGCGTCGGCCTCGGCCGTGACGCGCAGCTCGGTCTCGCGCACGGCGAGGTCGGCCTCGGTCAGGTCGCCGGCGACGGGGACGGTGCCGTCGAAGTACCGGGTGATCATGGCCACGACGCGCGAGGCCAGGTTGCCGAACCCGTTGGCCAGCTCGGCCTGGTAGCGGGCCGCGATGTCTTCCCAGCTGAAGTTGCCGTCCTGGCCGAAGGTGATGGCGCGCATGAAGTAGTAGCGGAACGCGTCTGCCCCGAAGACGTCGGTGATCTGCTGCGGGGCGATGCCCGTGAGCTTCGACTTCGACATCTTCTCGCCGCCGACCAGCAGCCAGCCGTGACCGAAGACGTTCTTCGGCACCGGCAGCCCGGCCGCCATGAGCATGGCGGGCCAGATGACGGCGTGGAACCGCACGATGTCTTTCCCGACGAGCTGCACCGCCGGCCAGCGCCGCTGGAACTCGTCGTCGTCGACGCCGTAGCCGATCGCCGTGACGTAGTTGAGCAGGGCGTCGAACCACACGTAGACGACGTGCTTCTCGTCCCAGGGCACCTTGACGCCCCAGTCGAAGCTCTGTCGCGAGATCGAGAGGTCGCGCAGACCCTGCTTGACGAACGAGACGACCTCGTTGCGCACCGAGTCGGGCTGCACGAAGTCGGGCTGGGCCTCGTAGAGGTCGAGCAGTCGCTGCTCGAAGTCGCTCATGCGGAAGAAGTAGTTGCTCTCTTGCAGCACCTCGACCGGGATGCTGTGGATCGCGCAGACCTGCTCGCCCTCGTAGGCGCCGGTGCCGGGCACCAGGTCGCTCGGCTGCTTGTACTCTTCGCAGCCGACGCAGTAGAAGCCCTCGAACTCGCCCTGGTAGATGAAGCCGTCGTCGTAGAGCTTCTGCAGGAACTTCTGCACGCCGGCCTCGTGGCGGGCGTCGGTCGTGCGGATGAAGTCGTCGTTGGCGATGTCGACGGTCTTCAGCAGGGGCTTCCAGGACTCGGTGACGAGCTTGTCGGCCCACTCTTGCGGGGTCACGCCGTGGCTCGTGGCGGTGCGCAGGATCTTCTGACCGTGCTCGTCGGTGCCGGTCAGCAGCCAGGCGTCGTCACCCCGCTGACGGTGCCACCGGGCGAGCACGTCGGCTGCGACCTCGGTGTAGGCGTGACCGATGTGCGGCACGTCGTTGACGTAGAAGATGGGCGTTGCGATGAAGAAGGAGTCGCCGGCGGGCATGGGGACCATCTTAGGTGGGGGCACCGACGTGATGACGCGACCCGCGCCTCCTGCGTCCGCCGTCGGGGACGAGGAGGCGCGAGTCGCGTCGACCGGTCAGGTCGCGTCGTGCTCCTCGGTGCGGTCGTCGGAGCCGGCTCGCTCGCCGGCGTGCTCGCCCGGGTACTCGACGACGTCCATGCCGAGCACGTACTTGCCCCGGGCGTGGCCGTCCTCGAGGTCGCGGTAGGCGTCCTTGACGTCGTCGAGGGGGAAGATCCCGTCGATCGGCACCATGATCTTGTTGGTCGAGATCAGCTCGAGCAGCTCGGACAGCACGGCCTGCGACGTCGCCTGGGCGCTGCCCTCGGCCTTGACGCCGTGCTGCTCGACGGCAGCGAAGTCGATGATCGTGTCGATGCGCTGCGGCGCGACGCCGAGCTCGAGGGCGTACCCGACGTTGCCCTGGCCGAAGCAGTCCACGAACGCGTCCACGCCCTGGGGGGCGGCCTCGCGGATGCGGTCGACGACGCCGTCGCCGTACTCGACGGGCGTGACGCCGAGCTGCCGCAGGAAGTCGTGGTTGCGCTCGCTCGCCGTGCCGATCACGGTGAGCCCGCCGAGGACGGCGAGCTGCGACACCATCACACCGACGCCGCCGGCCGCGGCCGAGACGACGATCGTGTCGCCCTCGGTGGCCTGCACGGCACGCAGCGCGGCGTAGGCGGTGGGTCCGGTCACGCTGATGCTGCCCGCGACCTCCCACGGCACGTTCTCGGGCTTCGACACGAGTTCGTCGTGGTCGACGACGACGAACTCGGCGTGCGAGGACCGGTTCGCCCACCCGACGACCTCGTCACCGACGGACCACTCGTCGACGCCCGCGCCGACCTCGTCGACCACGCCGGCGAAGTCGGTCCCCTGCCCCGACGGGAACGCCGCGGGGAACGCGTCGTGCATCAGTCCGGCGCGGATGGCCGCCTCACCGGGGTTCAGGCCCGCCGCCTTGACGGCGACCACGACCTGGCCGGCACCCGCCTCGGGCTTCGCCACCTGCTCGACCTTCAGCTCGTCGATGTCGCCGTACTGCTCGAAACGGACCGCCTTCATGTCGTACCTCCTGCTCGTGGTGGGCCGCGCCTCCGCCGGGCACGCGCCTCCTCCGAGCTTGCACCCGCCGGGCTGGGCGGGGTACGCCACGCCCTACGCGCGGGGCGGGCGGGCGGCGAGGGCGGCCTGGTAGAGGTCGCGCCTCGACAGACCCGTGGCGGCGGCCACGTCGGCGGTGGCCTCTTTGAGGCGGGTGCCGTCGGCGACGAGGGCCTGCACCTGCACGAGCCCGGCGGCGAGGTCGACGACGCGCTCGGGGGCGCCCTCGACCACGAGGCAGATCTCGCCTCGGACGCCGTCGGCCGCCCACTCGGCGAGCTCGGCCGCGCTGCCGCGGCGCACCTCTTCGTGCAGTTTGGTCAGCTCGCGGCAGACGACGACGCGACGCGAGGCCCCGAGGGCGGTCACGAGGTCACCGAGCGAATCGGCCAGGCGGTGCGGCGACTCGAAGAACACCATGGTGCGGCGCTCGTCGGCGAGCGCGCCCAGCACGCGCAGCCGGTCGCCCTGCTTCCGCGGAAGGAAGCCCTCGAAGCTGAAACGGTCGGTGGGCAGCCCCGAGACGGCGAGCGCGGTGAGCACCGCGGACGGGCCGGGGATCGCCGTGACGGTGACGCCCGCGGCGGCGGCCGCCTCGACGAGCGGGAACCCGGGGTCGCTGATGGCGGGCATGCCGGCGTCGGTGAGCACGACCACGTCGTAGGCGCGGGCCAGCTCGACGATCTCGCCCGCCTTCTCGCGCTCGTTGTGCTCGTGCAGGGCGATCAGGCGGGGGCGGTTCTCGACGCCCAGGGCACGCATGAGGTGGATCGCGGTGCGCGTGTCCTCGGCGGCGACGACCTCGGCGTTCGAGAGCGTCTCGATCAGGCGGCGGCTGGCGTCGCCGAGGTTTCCGATGGGGGTGGCGGCGAGCACGATCACCCGCCCATTGTCCCCCGGCCCCGGACCGCCCACTTACGATGGCCCGATGACGACCGGGCCCGAGCGCGAATTCGACGCGCTCGTCGAGACCGACACCGCGCCTCCTGCCCGTCCGGTGGCGGGCGAGCCGGCCCTCGTGCCGGCCGGTCCGCTCGCCGGCCGGGCGATCGTCCCGGACGTCGGCACGCCGGTCGAGGACGCGAGCGCGGCCCACGCCCGCGAGGCTCCCCCGACCCGGCTGGACGCCTGGTGGGGTCGCGTGCTGCGCACCCCGGTCAGGAGGCGCGTCTGGGCCTGGGCGGGCCCGCTCGCGGTCACGCTGCTGGCCGCGGTGCTGCGCCTGTGGCACCTGAACTCCCCCGCGACCCTCGTGTTCGACGAGACGTACTACGTCAAGGACGCCTGGTCGCTGTTCAACCTCGGCTACGAGGGGTCGTGGCCGGCCGACTACGACCCGACCTTCGCCGCCGGCGGGGTCGACGGGTTCCTCGCGTCACCGTCGTTCGTGGCGCACCCACCCCTCGGCAAGTGGCTGATCGGCCTCGGCATGGCGGCGGTCGGCCCGGAGAACCCGGCGAGCTGGCGCATCAGCTCGGCCGTCGTGGGCATCCTCGCCGTCGCCCTGGTCGCGGTCATCGGGTCGCTGCTGCTGCGGTCGACGCTGCTCGGCACGCTGGCGGGGTTCTTCCTCGCGATCGACGGGCACGCGATCGTCATGTCGCGGGTGGCCCTGCTCGACAACTTCGTGATGTTCTTCGGCCTGCTGGCCTTCGGGGCGGTGCTGCTCGACCGCCGTCAGAGCGCCCGGCGGCTCGAGGCCTGGCGGGCGAGGAGGCGCGGTGCCGGTCGCGACATCGCCTGGGGCCCTGCCCTGTGGGCGCGTCCCTGGCTCGTCACGGCCGGCCTCCTGTGCGGACTGGCGACGGCCGTGAAGTGGAACGGCCTGTACTTCCTGGCGTTCTTCGCGGTCTACACGGTGGTCGTCGACATGGTGGCGCGCCGCCGGGCCGGCGTGGAGTTCTGGCTGTCGGGCACCGTGTTCAAGCAGGCACCGGTGAGCTTCCTGCTGACCGTGCCGATCGCCGTGGTGGCCTACCTGGCGAGCTGGACCGGTTGGTTCGTGACGTCGGGCGGTTACTACCGCAGCTGGGTCGAGGACGGCGGCACGCGGTGGACGGGCGCCCTGGCATGGGTGCCCGACGTCGTGCAGAACTTCTGGCACTACCAGGCGGGCGTCTACGGGTTCAACGTCGGTCTGCACACCCCCCACGCCTACCAGGCGAACCCGCTCACCTGGCTGCTGATGCTGCGGCCGACGAGCATGTACTACCAGGGGTTCGACGAGGGCCAGGGTGGCTGCGACGTGGCCCGGTGCGGCGAGGCGATCACCTCGGTCGCGAACCCGCTGATCTGGTACGCGGCGGTCGCGGCCTGCCTCTACCTCGTCTACCGCGTCGCACGGTACCGCGAATGGCGGTACGGGGCGATCCTCGTCGGCGTCGCGGCGGCCTACCTGCCGTGGCTGGCGTTCACCGACCGGACGGTGTTCCAGTTCTACACGATCGCGTTCGAGCCCTACCTCGTGCTCGGCCTGGCCGCGGTGCTCGGCATCGTCCTCGGACGACGCACCGACGATCGGTCCCGTCGACTGAGCGGCATCGGCGTCACGGCGATCGTCGTCGTCGCCGCCGTCGCCGTGTCGGTCTTCTTCTACCCCTTGTGGACGGCGCAGCTCGAGGACTGGGAGTTCATCCGGTTGCACTACTGGATCCCCAGCTGGAAGTAGACGCGGGGGCCCGACCGTCGCCGTCGCCGTCGCGGCCGTCGCCGTCGCCTAGAGCCGCAGGGCGAGTGCGTTCGCGGTGAGACCGGCCGCCGTGCCGCAGAGCAGGACGGTGTCGCCGCGACCCAAGCGGCCGTCGTCGAGACAGCGGGCCAGCGTGTACGGCACGGACGCCGAGACCATGTTCCCGTACTCGGCCACGGCGTCGACGTACGTCCCGGGCGCCATGCCGAGCCGTCGCATGGCGATGCCCAGCGCTCCGCTCGCCTGGTGCGGCACCACGAGGTCGACGTCGTCGAGGCCGAGGCCGGCCTTCTCGAAGAACGACGCGAAGAAGCCCGGCAGCACGGCGAGCATCCCCATGAGCGCCCGCCGGCCGTTCATGTCGAAGAGGTAGTCCCTCGGGTCGCCGTCGGCGTAGGCCTGCGCCGGGTGCCGCGACAGCCCGCCGCGGAGCTCGGTGTCGTGCGCGTGCTCCGGCCAGGTGCGCTGCAGGCTCGCGATGACGCCCGGCCCCTCGGAATCGTCGGCGCCGCGGGTGAGGACCACCGCGGCCGCCGCGTCCGAGAACAACTCGAAGCTCTCGCGCTGGCCGGGGTCGAGGAACCTCGAGCCGACGTCGCCCGAGACGATCAGCACGTTCTCGTACTCGCCGTCGGCCAGGTAGCGGGAGGCGACGTCGACGGCCGTGACGAAGCTGGTGCAGGTCGAGTTGACGTCGAACGCCGCGGCCGCCGCGCCCGGTGCGACCCGCTCCATGACCAGTGCGGCGGTGCACGGGATGGGCTGGACGCCGGCGGCGCAGGCCGCGATGACGCAGTCGACGTCGTCAGGGCGCAGGCCCGCACGCTCGAGGGCCTGTTCGGCGGCCGCCGCGAGCATGTCGAGCTGCGAGGTGTGGTCGGCGATCCGGTACCGGGTCTGGGACCCGAAGGTCACCACCTCGTCGGGCAGATAGGTGCCCCAACCGGCGATCTGGCAGTTCTTCATGGTCGTCCCCCTCGTGTCGACGCGCACCGGACCCCCGCCGGTGCGCTCCTCAGAGTAGGTCCGTCCGGGTCGGGTGCGGGTCGTGGGCGAGCAGCAACCGCGCGCCGGACCGTTCGGCCGCCAGGAGCGACCGGGCCGTGCGGGCCTGCGCGGCACCGTCGTGGGCCACCAGGCGGGGCACCGCACGGAGGCGGGCCTCCTGGCCCAGCAGGTCACGTCCCCAGGCCGCGTCGCCGGCGAGCACGACCCGCCCCTCGACGAGGGCTCCCAGGTGACCCCGGGCGTGACCCGGCAGGTCGACGAGCAGGTAGCGGTCGTCGTGGAAGGGGTCGGCGACGCGCAGCCCGAACGGCCCCTCGGCGAAGTCGGACACCACGGTCGCCCGGCCGACGTCGAACCCGTCGGGCAGCAGACGGCGCAGCACGCCGTCGAGCAGCCGCGGCCGGCCGAGGGTGCGGGCCAGACCCTCGCTGAGGACGAGCGTCGCGTGCGGGAAGGACCGCAGGCCGCCGACGTGGTCGGGGTGCAGGTGCGACAGCACGACGTGGGTGACCGTGGCGGGGTCGACCTGTTCGGCGATCGTGGCGCCGGCGGGCACGGTCGGCGGCAGGAGGCGCCGGTACGCCCAGGCCGCGGGCCCGGCCCGCCAGGGCAGCGGGGCGTAGCCCGTGTCGAAGAGGACCCGCCGGGTGGCGGACGTCCAGAGGAACGCCCCCGACGGGAAGACCCGTCGCCCCCGGGCGCCTCCCCGCGTCAGCAGGCCCATGTCGTGGCCGGTCTCGCCGCAGGCGAAGTACTCGAGGCGGGTCGCCGTCGGGTCGGGCGCGTCGGCCCCCGGCACGTCGCCCCCCGGCACGTCGCCCCCTGGCGCGTCGGCCCCCGGTGCGTCGCGGTCACGCACGCGCGTACCCCGCGAGGCTCTCGTCGAGGGTCACCTCGGGCTCGTAGCCGAGCAGTCGCCGCGCCTTCGAGATGTCGAGGGTCTGCGAGTGCGCGATGGTCGTGACGGTGTACCGGGTCATCGGCGGCTCGGGGCGCCCCGGCAGCACCGAGCAGACGCCCTCGAGCGCGCCGGCGAGGGCGTAGGCGGCCCGCGCCGGGACGGGACGGCCCCGCAGGGGCAGGTCGAGGCCGCGCAGCAGCTGCCCGAGGACCTCGCCGAAGGGACGGGGATCGCCGTTCGTGACGTTGAACGCCTCACCGTGCACCCCCTCGGCCGTGGCCGCGAGCCGGATCGCGAGCGCGACGTTCTCGACCGACGTCAGATCGACGAGCCCGCGTCCGCCCCGCATCAGCGGCACCCCGACCCGGGCGTGGACGCGCAGCAGGCGCGGGACGAGGCTCGGGTCGCCCGGCCCGACGATGCCGCGCGGCCTCAGCACGACGATCTCGGGCGCGTCCGACCGGGCGGCGGCGGCCGACAACAACGCCTCGGCCGCGAGCTTGGAGCGGATGTACTCGTTCATGGGGCGTCGCGCGTCGACCTCGTCCTCGCGGATGCCCACCCGGTCGCGGGGTGCCGCGTAGATCCCCGGCGACGACAGGTGCACGAGACGCCGAGCGCCCACCCGCCGGGCGAAGTCGAGCACGCGCGCCGTGCCGGTCACGTTGGCGTGCTCGAACTCGGCCCGGCGACCCCACGGCGACGAGAGCGCCGCGCAGTGCACGACGACGTCGACCCGGTGGGAGGCGCGGGCCAGGTCGTCGAGGTCGCCCACGAAGGTCTCGCCCCCGGTCGGCAGCCGGTCGGCCCGACGGCCCGCCGCGACGACGTCGTGGCCACGGCGGCGCAGGTCGCGGACGACGTGACCCCCCACGAACCCGCTGGCACCGGTGACGAGGTAGGAGTCCATGCCCGAATGCTAGACGGATCGGTCCCTAGGATCGGACCGTGCGCATCGCTCTCGTGACCGACTACTACCCGCCCACGCTCGGCGGGGTGCAGACCGCGGTGAAGGCGCTCGCCGAGGCCCTCGCGGCCGCCGGACACGAGGTCACGGTGTTCTGCCCCCTGGCCGGGCCGTCCCACGACGCCGGGGTGGTCGCGCTGCCGGTGGCGAGGTGGTTCCGCCCCGACGGCTACCCGTTCGCCTGGTCGCCGCGCCGCGTCGCCGACCGGCTGCGCCGCGAGTTCGTCGACCGTCGCATCGAGGTGGTGCATACGCACTCCGAGATGTTCGCCGCCCTGGGCGCCATCACGGCGGCCCGGTCGCTCGGTCTGCCCGTCGTCCACACGATGCACGGCCGGGTCGACGTCTACACGGCTCACGCCCTGCCCCTGCCCGCGGTGACGACGGCACTGCTCGGCGCCCTCCACGCCCGACACGTGAGCCGGCGGGGGCTCCGGGTCGAGCCCGGGACGCCGTACACCGCGACCGTCTCGGCCCGCCGGATGTGGCGGCTCATGCTCGCCCAGTCCCGGGCCAGCGCCCACGTCTTCGTCCCCTCGGCCCACTTCGCCCGCAAGCTCGTCGACCAGGGCGTGACGACCCCGGTCAGCGTGTCCTCGAACGGACTCGAGCCGTCGGTGCTGGCGGCGATCGGTGAACCCGCCCCGCGCCTCCTCGTCCCCGGCGAGACGGTGACCGTCGTCTGGGTGGGGCGCCTCTCGCGAGAGAAGAGGCCCGCGGCGCTGGTCGAGGCCGCGCTCCGACTCGGGTCGGCTGTGCGGGTGGACGTGTACGGCGACGGCCCCGAGCGGCGCGCGCTCGAGCGGCTGGGCGGGCCCGTGACGCTGCACGGAGCCGTCCCCCACGCCGAGGTGCTCGCCGCGATGCGCCGGAGCCACCTGCTCGTCTCGAGCTCGGTCGACTTCGACAACCAGCCCATGGTGATGCTCGAGGCGATGGCGACGGGACTGCCCGTCCTGTACTGCGATCCCGACCTCTCCGAGGTGGTGCCGCCCGGCGGTGGCTTCGTCACCCCGACGCCCGACGTCGACGGCATCGTCGACGAAGTCCGTCGGCTGGTGCGCGAACCGGACGCCGTCGGCGCGGCGAGCGCCGTCATGGTGGCCGAGCGCGACCGCGCGGCGCAGCACGTCGACGACGCCGTCGAGGTCTACGCCCGGGTCGTGGCCCGCGGCTGACCGACGTCTCCTCCCCCGCAGGAGGCGCGGGTCGGCCGTGTTCCGCCGTGTGACGTCCCGGGTCCCCGCGTGACGCCCAGCGGCTAGCGTGGGGGCATGGCAGATCGTGAGTACGGCTTCCGCACGCGGGCGATCCACGCGGGCAACATCCCCGACGCGGCGACGGGAGCGCGGGCGCTGCCCATCTACCAGACCAGCGCCTTCGTGTTCGACGACACGGACGACGCCGCGGCGCGGTTCGCCCTGCAGAAGTACGGCAACATCTACAGCCGCCTCGCCAACCCGACCACCGCCTCCTTCGAGGAGCGCGTCGCCAGCCTCGAGGGGGGCCTCGGCGCCGTCGCCACGGCGAGCGGGCTCAGCGCCCAGTTCGTCACCTTCGCCTCGCTGGCCGGCGCGGGCGACCACATCGTCGCCAGCGCGAACCTCTACGGCGGGTCGATCACCCAGCTCGACGTCACGCTGCGTCGCTTCGGCGTCGAGACGACCTTCGTGCAGTCCTCCGACCCGGCGGACTACGCCGCCGCGATCCGACCCGAGACGAAGGTGGTGTTCGTCGAGACGGTCGCCAACCCGTCCGGCGAGGTCGCCGACCTCGAGGGCCTCGCCGACGTCGCCCACGCGCACGGCCTACCGCTGATCGTCGACTCGACCATCGCCACGCCCTACCTCAACCGGCCGATCGAGTGGGGTGCCGACGTCGTCGTGCACTCGGCCACGAAGTTCCTCGGCGGGCACGGCACCACCCTCGGCGGCGTCGTCGTCGAGTCCGGGCGCTTCGACTGGGACAGTGAGCGCTTCCCGCTCTTCGACCAGCCCGTGCCGAGCTACGGCGGGCTGAACTGGTCCGGCAACTTCGGCGAGTACGCCTTCCTCACCCGGTTGCGCGCCGAGCAGCTGCGCGACATCGGGCCGGCCCTCGCTCCCCACTCGGCCTTCCTGCTCGCCCAGGGCGTCGAGACCCTGCCGTTCCGCATGCAGGCCCACGTCGACAACGCCCGCCAGGTCGCCGAGTGGCTCGACGCCGACCCGCGCATCGAGCGCGTGCGGTGGGCCGGGCTGCCCGAGCACCCGCACCACGAGCGTGCGGCGAAGTACCTGCCGAAGGGCCCCGGCTCGGTCTTCACCTTCGAGCTGAAGGGCGGCCGTCCGGCCGGCAAGACCTTCATCGAGTCGGTCGAGCTCGCCAGCCACCTCGCCAACATCGGCGACGCGAAGACGCTCGTCATCCACCCGGGCTCGACCACCCACGCCCAGCTCAGCGAGCAGCAGCTCGTCGACGCGGGCGTGCTGCCCGGCTCGGTGCGCATCAGCGTCGGCATCGAAGACCCCGACGACATCATCCACGACCTCGACCAGGCGCTGGCCGCGGCGACGAAAGGCGAGTGACCCGACGTGACCGACACCGTCACCACGCAGCTGACCAACGGGCTGACCTGCGAGCTGCCCTCGTCGTCGCCCCTCGCCAAGCTGCTGAAGTCGCAACGCACCTGGGTCGGGCCGTCGGCCCGCGAGCGGCAGGCGATCCTGCGGTCGGCGAAGAGCGTCGCCGTCGTCGGCGCCTCACCGAACCCCAGCCGGTCCAGCTCGTTCGTCGGCACGTACCTGCAGCAGTCGACCGATCTGCGCGTCTACTTCGTCAACCCCCGCGCCGACACGATCCTCGGCCAGAAGGCCTACCCCGACCTGGCCTCGCTGCCCGAGGTCCCCGACGTCGTCGACGTGTTCCGCAAGGCCTCCGACATCCGGTCGGTCGTCGACGACGTCCTGGCGATCGGCGCGAAGACGATCTGGGTGCAGCTCGGCATCTACGACGAAGAGGCCGCCCGCTACGGCGAAGAACAGGGGCTCACCGTCGTCATGGACCGCTGCATGAAGGTCGAGCACGCTCGGTTCAACGGCGGGCTCAACCTCATGGGCTTCGACACCGGTGTGATCACCGCGAAGAAGGCCGGTCGCTGACACGTCCGTCAGGGCCCGTGACGGTCTCCCCGGCTGTTCCGGCGCAGACCCTGTGACGATTCGTTGCGGACCCAGGGTCCGATGTCACCTGTCGGAGTTAGCGTGGCCCGCATGGCACCCGTCCTCACCTCACCCGTCGTCTCGACCCAGTGGTTGGCCGACCACCTCGGGGCCGACGACCTGACGATCGTCGACGCGACCGTCCTCGTCGACCTCGGACTCGACGGCGACACCGACCACGCATCCGTCGCCTACGCCACCGGCCGGGACGGGTTCGAGCACGACGGGCACGTCCCCGGGGCGGTCCTGGCCGATCTGGTCGCGGAGTTCAGCGACCCCGACTCCGGCCTGCCCTTCACCCGTCCCGGCGCCGCGCGCTTCCAGGCCGCGGTCGCCGCCCTGGGCGTCTCGAACGACAGCACCGTCGTGGTCTACGACACGGTCGACGGCCGCTGGGCGTCCCGCCTGTGGTGGCTGTTCCGCGCCTACGGGCACGACGCCGTGGCGGTGCTCGACGGCGGGTGGTCGCAGTGGCTCGCGCAGGGCAAGCCGTACGACCTCGGTGACGTCCTGCCGACGCCCGCCCCGTTCGTCGCGACCGAACGTCCCGACCACTGGGTCGACAAGGCCTTCGTCGAGTCCGTGGTGGCGGGCGACGAGAGAGCAGCGCTCGTCTCCGGTTCGCCCCGCGACGAGTTCGACGGCACGTCGAGCCCGCTCACCCGCGCCGGGCACATCCCCGGCAGCGTCAACGTGCCGGCCGAGACGCTCCTCGCCGACGACGGCACCCTCGCCCGCGACCCGGTGCTCCGCGACCGCCTCGCCGTCGTGCCCGACGAACCGCGCACGGTCGTCTACTGCGCCTCGGGGGTGTCGGCCAGCGTCGACGCCCTCGCCTTCGCCGTCCTCGGCCGCTCCGACGTCGCGGTGTACGACGGTTCGCTCGCCGAGTGGGTCGCCGACCCGGCCGCACCGCTCGTCCCCGCCGCCGCCTGACTCACCCGTCCGACAGCCCGCACGGGGCCCCTGTCCGGCGCCCCGACGGCCGTCCCTCCCCCGGTGCGACGCCTGAGCCTCGGTGACCGACGCGGCCGTGCCGTCACGCCTCGAGCAGCAGCCCGTCCAGGTCGTCGCCGGTCGTGACCGGCAGTCGGCAGACGAAGTCGCGGCACAGGTACGCGGTGGGCACGCGCCCGGGAGCCGAGCGACCCGCGAACAACTCGAAGCCCGCGTGCTCGAACGCGACCAGCGCCTCCTCGTCCAGCACGGCGACGACGCTGCCGGGACGGACGAGGCCCCGCGCGCGCCGGGCGAGACCGTCGTCGGCACCGTCGGCGCGGGCCGACGGTGCCGGCTCGACCACGACCAGCTGCGTCAGCGGGGCCTCGAGCTCGACGAGCAGCCCGAAGGCCGCGCCGTACGCGAGCGGGTTGTCGAGGGCCGAACCGGCCACCTCGGCGACGAGCCGCTCGGCGACGGACCGGTAGCGCGCCTCCCCGGTGAGCTGGTGCAGCGTGAGCGCGGCCGCCGCGACCGCACTGCGTCCCGACGGGTAGGCGCCCTCGCTCGGGTCGCTCGACAGGGCCACGCCCTGCGAGACCAGCACCGGGTCGCCGCCCGACGGCGCCGCGACGATCCTCGGGTCGGCCTCGTCGAGCAGGCAGGCGTCGACGAACGACCGCGCGGCGACGGCGTACCGGGCCTCGCCCGTCGCGAGCGAGAGGGCCAGCAGCCCGGACGCGAACAGACCGTGGTCCTCGAGGGTCGCCACGGCGTCCGACACGGTCGACCCGACGGAGGCGCGCAGCAGACGACCGTCGTCGGTCACGTGACGCGCGAGCAGCAGGTCGGCCGCGCCCCGCGCCGTCCCGACCCACTCGGGCCGGACGTGTCGCGCCCCCGCCTCGGCGAGCGCCGCGATCGCCAGGCCGTTCCAGCCGGTGAGCACCTTGTCGTCGACGGGCGGCGGGTCGAGGGCCGCGCGGCCCGCGGCGTCCCGCCGGTAGTAGCCCCCCTCGTCACGGACGCCGTCGATCGTGCTCTCGCTGTCCTGCGCCGAGCCGAAGGCGCCGTCGACCGTGCGCAGTCGGGAACTCAGGAAATCGGCGACCCCGGCGGCGACCCGGGCCGGAAGCGTGTCGATCTCCTGAGTTGCCGACGTCGGCGCGGTGCCCGGGGCGGCAGGAGCGGCCGGGGCGGCCGGGGCGGTGGTGGCGTCCTGGCCCGCGTCGAGCACCGCGAGCCGCGAGTAGGCCAGCAGCAGCTGCGCGTTGTCGTAGAGCATGCGCTCGTAGTGCGGCTCGGACCAGTCGCGGCGCACCGCGTACCGGAAGAACCCGCCCTCGACCGGGTCGCGCAGCGACGACGCGGCCATCCGGGTGAGCGTCCGCGACACGAGTTCGAGCGCACCGTCGTCTCCCCCGGCGCCGAGGGCGAGCAGCGCCAGCTGGGCCGGCGCCGTCGGGAACTTCGGGGCCCCGCCGAAACCTCCGTGCTCACGGTCCTCGTGGGCGGCGAGCCGGGCGACGGCGTGGGCGAGTTCGGGGCGCCCCGGCAGGGCGACCCCGGCACCGGGACCAGGAGGCGCGGTGCCGGTGACCGACGCGGGTCCCGCGGCCAGCGCCTCCTGCACCGCCGACGCGGTCGCGTCGACCTCGGACCGCCTGGTCGTCCACGCGTCGGTGACGGCGTCGAGCACCTGTCGGAACGACGGTCGACCCTGCACGGGCACCGGTGGGAAGTACGTGCCGGCGTAGAAAGGACGACCCTCGGGCGTGACGAAGACGGTCAGCGGCCAGCCCAGCCCCTCGGTGAAGGCCGACGCGGCGGCCAGGTAGCTCGAGTCGACGTCGGGGTGCTCCTCGCGGTCGACCTTCACCGAGACGAACCCTGCCGAGAGCTGCGCCGCGACCTCGGGATCGGAGAAGCTCTCGCGCGCCATGACGTGGCACCAGTGGCAGGTCGAGTAGCCGATCGAGACCATCACGGGCACGTCTCGCTCGACGGCCTCGGCGAACGGCCCCGGCCCCCAGGCGCGCCACTCGACCGGGTTGTCGGCGTGCGACCTGAGGTAGGGGCTGACGGCGTCTCGCAGCTGGTTCGGCATGCGGGCCACGGTAGGCGTCAGCGGGCGGGGACGTCCCTGAGGGGTGCACCGTCGTACTCGCTGAGGGGGCGGATCAGCGAGTTGGCCTCGCGCTGCTCGATGACGTGGGCGCTCCAGCCGAGGACGCGCGACGCGACGAAGAGCGGCGTGAAGACCGGCGTCTCGAAGCCCATCAGGTGGTACGCCAGACCGGACGGGTAGTCGACGTTGGGCTTCAGGCCCTTGCGCTCGTACACCGTCGCGGCGACGACGTCGTAGGTCTCCTTGAGCCCGTCGACCCGGTCGTCGCCCTGCTCGCGGGCCCGGTCGACGAGACGGCCGAGGGCGTCCTCCATCGTGGGCACGCGGCTGTCGCCGTTCTTGTAGACCCGGTGCCCGAAGCCCATGATCTTCTCCTTGCGGGCGAACGCGTCGTCGAGCCAGGCCGCGGCCCCGTCGGCGGGGCCGACCCGGTCGAGCAGCTCGAGCGCGGCCTCGTTGGCGCCGCCGTGCAACGGGCCCTTGAGGGCGCCGATCGCTCCGACGATCGACGAGTGCAGGTCGGACAGCGTCGAGGCGATCACCCGCGCGGTGAAGGTGGAGGCGTTGAACGAGTGCTCGGCGTAGAGGGTCATCGAGGTGTCGAACGCGTCGACGTCGAGCGCGTCGGGCTCGCGGTCGAACACCTGGTGCAGGAAGTCGGCGCTGTAGCCGAGGTCGTCGCGCGGCGGCACCGGCGGCAGGTCGTGGCGGCGCCGCTGGTCGTAGGCGATGACGGCGGGCAGCACGGCGAACAGGTGCGTGGCGAGTCGACGGGTGTCGGCGACGTCGTAGGCACCCGCACCCGTGGTCGGTTCGGGCCGGGCGGCCCCGATGGCGCTGACCGCGGTGCGGACCACGTCCATCGGGTGGGCCGAGGTCGGGATCAGGTCGATCAGGTGCTGCAGCCCGGGCGCGAGCGAGCGGTGCGCGCGGAGTTCGGCGTCGAAGTCACGCCGTTCGTCGGCGGTCGGCAGCTCGCCGTGCAGCAGCAGCCAGGCGACGTCCTCGACGTCCCGCTCGGCGGCGAGCTGCTGCACCGGGTAGCCGCGGTAGAGCAGGGAGTTGCTGGCCGCGTCGACCTTCGAGACCGCCGTCCGGTCGACCGTGACGCCGGCCAGGCCCTTGTGGATCTCGGGGCCGTCGGAGGCGGCCGGGGCGGGTGCGGTGATGGTGTCGCTCATGTCACTCCTTCGTGATGAGGCGGGCCCGCCGGGACGGGCCGGTCGTGCGTGGCCGGGGGCCACGACACGTTCGTCGAGGCTCCACTCTAGGTCGCGACCGCTCCCGGCCGGGAGGGGCTCGGGGTCGACGCGACCCGGCGTCAGCTGCTCTGGCGCGCCTCCTGCGGCGACCCGAAGCGCTCGACGAGCTCGCGCTTGAGCACCTTGCCGCTGGGCCCGAGGGGTAGGGCGTCGAGGACGTGGACGACGCGGGGGAACTTGTAGGCCGCGATCTCGTCGGAGACGAACGCGACCAGCTCGTCGGGCGTCGCCGTGGCGCCGTCGCGCAGGACGACGGCCGCCTCGATCTCTTGCCCGTGCAGCTCGTGCGGCACGCCGAAGACGGCCGCCATCGTGACGTCGGGGTGCTGCGCGAGCACCTCTTCGACCTGCCGCGGGTACACGTTGTAGCCGTTGCGGATGATCATGTCCTTCGTGCGGTCGACGATCGTCAGGTAGCCGTCGTCGTCCTTCGTGCCGAGGTCGCCGGTGCGGAACCAGCCGTCGACGATCGCCTTCGCGGTGTCGTCGGGGCGGTCGAGGTAGCCGTTCATCAGGTTGTGGCCACGGATGACGAGCTCTCCGATCTCGCCGTGCGGCAGCAGCACGATCGAGTCCTCGACGTGCTGATCGGCGATCTCGACGTCGACGCCCCAGATCGGCGTGCCGATGGTGCCGGGCCGCGGCGGCACCCCGACGTGGTTGAAGGTGGCGACGGGCGAGGTCTCGGTCAGGCCGTAGCCCTCGTGGATCGGTGCGTCGTACACCTGCTGGAACTTCTCGAGCACCGCGAGCGGCAGGGACGCCCCGCCCGAGACGGCGTAGCGCAGCGGCGGACGGGCCTCGCTGCGGGTGGCGGCGGCGATGAGGGCCATGTACATCGTGGGCACGCCCATGAACACCTCGCAGCCGTGCTCGACCATCGCGGCGAGCGCCGCGTCGCCGTCGAACTTCGGCAGCATGACGATGGTCGCGCCGACCCGGAACCCGGTGTTCATCGTGCAGGTCTGCCCGAACGTGTGGAACAGCGGCAGCGCCCCGAGCAGCACGTCGCCGCGGTGCATGTCGAACGTCGTCATCAAGTTGGTGTTGACCTGCTCGATCAGGGCGAGGTGCGACCCCTCGGCGCCCTTGGGCTGACCGGTGGTGCCGCTGGTGTAGAGGATCGTGGCGGTGTCGAACGGGTCCCGGGGCACGTAGGTGTCGAGCGGTTCGGCGGCCGTGGCCAGGTCTTCCAGCCGGTCGGGCGCTTCTTCGTCCTGACCGGCAGGAGGCGCGAGCACGGTCAGGACCTCGACCCCGGCCAGCTGCCCTCCCGCACCCCCTTCGCCGAGCAGCGGTGCGGCGCAGACGAGCAGGCGGGAGCCGCTGTCGCGCAACACGTACTCGATCTCGTGCCGTTTGAGCAGGGCGTGCACGGGGACGGCGACCGCACCGATCGCGAGCGTCGCGTAGTAGACGCGGGGGAAGTCCGCGACGTTCGGGACGAGCATGGCGACCCGGTCGCCGGGGCCGACGCCGCGGGCGCGGAGGGCGCCGGCGTACGCCAGGGTCTGCTGCCAGAGCTCGGCGTACGTGGTCGAGGTGGGCCCGACGATCACGGCGACGTCGTCGGGGTGCCGGGCGGCCGACTCGGCGAGGATGGCCGCGACCGACGCGGTGGCGTGGCCCCGGGGGCTGGGTGCTGATGACATCTGTGTCTTCTCCGTCTCCGTTGACGTGCAGTCTGCCGCGATCCTACGACGCGACACCCGACGACCCGCCCAGCCCGCGCCTCCTGTACTGGCGAAGGCGTCACCGGGTGCGGGGAGCATGCCCCGCCGGGCTCGTGCCGGCCGGCGACCCGTCGCCGTGGGTTGTCGCCGACCGGCGCCTCCTCGTCCCTCACCACCCGACCTGTGCAGGACCGACACGGAGACGCCGCCGGGGGCGACACGACCGGCGCGGCCCCCGACCAGCCCGGGCGGCTTACGATGGAGGGCTCATGATCCCCACCATCACGTATCCCCCCGAGCTGCCGGTCAGTCAGAGGCGCGACGACATCGCCGCGGCGATCCGTGACAACCAGGTCGTCATCGTCGCCGGCGCCACCGGCTCGGGCAAGACGACGCAGCTGCCCAAGATCTGCCTCGAGCTCGGTCGCACCAAGATCGGCCACACCCAGCCCCGGCGCATCGCGGCCCGCACGATCAGCGAACGCATCGCCGAAGAACTCGGCGACGAGGTCGGCGGCGTGGTCGGCTACCAGGTGCGGTTCACCGACAAGGTCGGCGCCGACACGCAGATCAAGCTGATGACCGACGGCATCCTGCTCAACGAGATCCACTTCGACCGCGAGCTCGAGCGCTACGACACGATCATCATCGACGAGGCCCACGAGCGAAGCCTCACCATCGACTTCCTGCTCGGCTACCTCAAGCAGCTGCTGCCCCGACGCCCCGACCTCAAGCTGATCATCACCAGCGCCACGATCGACCCCGAGTCGTTCTCGAAGCACTTCGGCGACGCGCCCATCGTCGAGGTCTCGGGCCGCACCTACCCGGTCGAGGTCCGCTACCGGCCGCTCGTCGCCGACGACACCACGAGCGACGACGACGGCGACCTCGACGACGACGAGCGCCCCTCGGGCCGGTCGGGCGACCGGCCGGAGGCGCGGGCCGGCGACCGCAGGCAGCGCGCCGACGACAAGGACTACCTCCAAGGCATCAACGAGGCCCTCGACGAACTCGCCCGGGAGTCGAGCGGCGACGTCCTCGTCTTCCTCAGCGGCGAGAACGAGATCCGCGACGCCGAAGAGAGCATCCGGGGCCGCAACCTCCCCTACACCGAGGTGCTGCCCCTCTACGGACGGCTGAGCGCCGCCGACCAGCACCGGGTCTTCCAGCCCAGCACCACCGCGGGCACCCGGCGCCGCATCGTCCTCGCGACCAACGTCGCCGAGACCAGCCTGACCGTGCCGGGCATCAAGTACGTGATCGACGCCGGCACGGCCCGCATCAGCCGCTACTCGACCCGGGCCAAGGTGCAGCGCCTGCCGATCGAGGCCATCTCGCAGGCGAGCGCCAACCAGCGGTCCGGTCGCTCCGGTCGCACGAGCAGCGGCATCGCGATCCGCCTCTACAGCGAGACCGACTTCGAGAAGCGTCCCGAGTTCACCGAGCCCGAGATCCTGCGGACCAACCTCGCCGCGGTCATCCTGCAGATGATCTCGTTGAACCTCGGCGACATCGCCGCGTTCCCCTTCCTGCAGCCGCCCGACTCGCGCGGCATCAAGGACGGACTCGACCTGTTGCGCGAGCTCGGCGCCGTCACCCAGGGCGGCCAGATCACGCGCGTCGGCAAGCAGCTCACGCGGCTGCCGATCGACCCGCGCCTCGCCCGCATGGTCGTCGAGTCGAAGACGCAGGGCACGACGCGCGAGGTGCTCGCCATCGTCTCGGCGCTGAGCATCCAGGACCCTCGCGAGCGCCCGCTCGAACGACGAGCCCAGGCCGACGAGAAGCACTCGCGCTTCCGCGACCCCAAGGGTGACTTCCTCACCCTGCTCAACCTGTTCGAGTACCTCGAGGACAAGCAGAAGGAGCTCAGCGGCAACGCCTTCAAGCGCCTGTGCCGCGACGAGTTCCTCAACTACCTGCGCATCCGCGAGTGGCAGGACGTCTACCGCCAGCTCAGCCGGGCCGCCCGGCCGCTCGGCCTGCACATCGGCGAGCGCAGCGCCAACCCCGACGGCGTGCACCGCAGCCTGCTGGCCGGCCTGCTCAGCCAGATCGGCCTGTTCGACCCGCAGAAGAAGGACTTCGTCGGCGCCCGCCAGACGAGGTTCCTGATCTTCCCGGGCAGCAGCCTCGCGAAGAAGCCACCGGCGGCCGTGATGACCGCCGAACTCGTCGAGACCAGCCGCCTGTTCGCCCGCGTCGCCGGCTCGATCGACCCGGCCTGGGCCGAACCGCTCGCACCCGACCTGGTGAAGCGCAGCTACGGCGAGCCCCACTGGGAGAAGAAGCAGGGCGCCGTCGTCGCCTACGAGCGCGTCACGCTCTACGGCGTGCCGATCGTCGAGCGTCGGCGCATCCAGTTCTCGCGCATCGACCCCGCCTACGCCCGCGAGTTGTTCATCCGGCACGCGCTCGTCGAGGGCGACTGGGAGGGGCACCAGGCCTTCGAGCAGAAGAACCGGCAGCTCATCCGCGAGCTGACCGAGGTCGAAGAGAGGACGCGTCGGCGCGACATCCTGGTCGACGGCGACGCCGCGTTCGAGTTCTTCCAGCGGCGCATCCCGGCCGACGTCGCCAGCATGCGCGACTTCGAGGGCTGGTGGCGCAAGGCGAAGGTCGACACCCCCGACCTGCTCACCATGACCGCCGCCGACCTGCTCGGGGACGACGAACCCGACGTCGACGAACAGGGCTTCCCGAGCACGTGGCAACAGGGCGACCAGACGTTGACCCTGCGCTACAAGTTCGAGCCGGGGGCCGACGACGACGGCGTGACCGTGGTCGTCCCGTTGCCGCTGCTGCCGCGCCTCCGTCCGGTCGGGTTCGACTGGCAGGTGCCGGGGCTGCGTGACGAGCTGGTCACGTCGCTGATCAAGTCGCTACCCAAGCAGATCCGCAAGAACGTCGTCCCCGCCGCCGACTGGGCGTCCAAGATCACGGACGAGCTGCCCGACGCACCACCGGCCGACGTCGACGAGCCGTTCACGGCGACCGTGGCTGCGGCGATCAAGAAGCTCACCTACACGCCCGTCTCGACCGACGACTTCGACCTGCACCGCGTGCCCGCGCACCTGCGGGTCACGTACGCCGTGGTCGACGAGCGGGGCCGCACGGTCGGGTCCGACGAAGACCTCGACGCGCTGCAGCACCGGCTGCGCGACGCCACGCGCGACAGCGTCGCCCGCGTCACGCAGGGCGGCGGGCGCGACGAGCGCGGCCGCGGCCGGGGTCGCGGACGAGGAGGCGCGGGTGGCGACACCACGCCGGTCGCGACCCGCCCCACGAGCTCGATCGAGCGCGAGGGTCTGACGTCGTGGGACTTCGACGAGCTCCCGACCGTCGTCGACACCCGCCACGGCGACACGGTGATCCGGGCCTACCCGGCCCTGGTCGACCACGGCGACTCGGTCTCGATCACGTTGATGGCGACGCCCGCCGACCAGGCCCTCGCGACGCCCAAGGGCGTGCGGCGCCTGCTGATGCTGGCGACCCCGTCGCCCGTGGCCTACGTGCAGCAGCACCTGACGAGCGCCGAGAAGCTCATCCTGGCGACGAGCCCGTACCAGAACACGTCGGCGCTCTTCGCGGACTGCCTCGTGGCCGTCGTCGACGACGTGCTGTTCCGGGTGAAGCCCGACGGCATGGTGATGACCAAGAAAGAGTTCCTCTCGACGCGCGACCGGGTGTCCGGGGCCGTCATGGACCAGATGTTCCAGACCGTCTCGCTCGTCGCCCGCACGCTGACCGCCGCCCGCGACGCCGACAAGGCGATGAAGGGTGCGACGTCGATGACCCTCCTCGCCGCACTGACCGACATGCGCCAGCAACGCGACCGGCTGATCCGTCCGGGCTTCGTGTCGCAGACCGGGCTCCAGCAGCTGCAGCGCGTGCCGGTGTACCTCGTGGGCATCACGAAGCGCACGGCGAAGCTGCTCGAGAACCCCGGGCGTGACCGCGTCTGGCTGAGCGAGGTGCAGCAGGCGACCGAGCGGTACGAGGCCACGGGCGGGACCTTCCCGCCGACCGACACCGCGCCTCCTGGGCTCGTCCGCGCCCGATGGATGATCGAGGAGTTCCGCCTCAGCCTGTTCGCCCAAGACCTGCGCCCGAGCGAGAGCGTCTCGCTGCAGCGCATCGTGAAGGTGCTCGCCTCCGCCTGAGCGGTGCCCCGGGGTCTCGTGGCCGCCACTAGCCTGTGACAATGCGCGCGACGGTGAAGGACGTGGCGGCACTCGCCGGGGTGTCGCCGAAGACCGTCTCGAACGTGATCAACGGCGTCGTCTTCGTGCGACCCGACACCCGCACGCGGGTTGAGAGCGCGCTCGCCGAGCTCGACTACGTGCCGAACCTCAGCGCGCGCGGCCTGCGCACCGGGCGCACCGGATCGATCGCGTTGGCCTTCCCCGACCTGAGCACCCCGTACAGCGCCGAGATGACGCACTGGTTCGTCGAGCAGGCCCACGAGCGCGGCTGGTCGATCCAGCTCGAGCAGACCGGTTCGCGGCCCGAGCGCGAGGGCGAGCTTCTCTCGCGGGGCAAGGAGCACCTCGTCGACGGCCTCGTCCTCAACCCCATCACGCTCGACGCCAGCGCCCTGTCGTCCGCCGGCACGGGCTCCGGCACCGGGGCCGCCACCGACTCGCTGCCACCCGTCGTCGTGATCGGCGAGGTCGAGCAGACCCTCGTCGATCAGGTGCGGGTCGACAGCGTCGCCGCGGCCCGCGACATGACGGCCCACCTGATCTCGGCCGGACACCGCCGCATCGCGACCCTGGGCGACTCGGCCGGCGAGTTCGACACGGCGACGGCCCGCGCCCGCACCCGCGGCTTCGAGCAGGCCATGGCCGAGGCCGGGCTGCCCGTCGACCGCGCCCTGCAGTACTCGTGCCCCGAATGGACGTCGGCCGACGCCTTCGCCGTCGTGCGCGCCGCGATCGATCGCGGCGACCGGCCCGACGCGATCTTCTGCTTCACCGACTCGCTCGCGATCGGCGCCGTCAGCGCGCTGAGCTCGGCGGGCCTGCGCGTCCCCGACGACGTCGCGGTGGCCGGCTTCGACGACATCGTCGACGGGAGGTTCTCCGTGCCACCGCTGACGACCGTCACCTTCGACAAGCGACTGTTCGTCGACCGCACCCTCGAGTTGCTCGCGGCCCGCATCGCCGACCGCCAGGGCGCGGCCGAGCTGGTGCTGATCCCGCACGAGATCGTCGTGCGCGCCAGCAGCGGCGCCTGACACCACGAGATGGGCACGGCGCCACGACAAAGCCTGGCGCCGTGTCCATGTCCTGGCGGTGTGCCGGACACCCCTTGCGATTCCGTTACAACGATGGAATAGTCGCTCTCGTCACACATCACAAAGGAGTGAAGATGACCGAGAACCATCGGACGACCCCGGTACCGCGACCGGGCACCACCCCCGGCACCGCCACCACCCGCGGCCTCAGCCGCCGCAGCATGTTGCTCGGCTCGGCGGCCCTCGTCGGCGGGGCGTTCGTCGCCACGGGCCTGTCGGGCTGTGCGCCCGGTGCCGTCACCGGCTCGGGCACGGACGTCGCGCAGTTGAAGTTCTGGCACCTGCTCAGCGGCGGTGACGGCATCAAGATGTCGGCGCTGATCGACCAGGCCAACGAGCAGAACCCCGAGTTCCACGCGACGCAGACCGTGCTCGCCTGGGGCACCCCGTACTACACGAAGCTCGCCATGGCCTCGGCCGGTGGGCGCGCGCCCGACGTCGCGATCATGCATGCCTCGCGCGTGCCCGGCTACGCCCCCGGCGGCCTGCTCGACCCGTGGGACGTCGAGAAGCTCGCGTCGTACGGCGTCCGCGAACAGGACTTCGCCGAGGCGGTCTGGAAGAAGGGCTTCAACGGCGGCGACCTGTACTCGGTCGCGCTCGACTCGCACCCGTTCATCCTCTTGTACAACACCGACATCGCCGCCCAGGCGGGTGCCCTCGGCCCCGACGGCAAGCTCGTCGAGATCACCAGCCCCGAGCAGTTCCTCGAGGTCGCGAACGCCATGCAGCAGGTGACCGGCAAGCACGGCGCCTCGTGGGGCTACCTCAACGACGGCGCCCAACTGTGGCGCATGTTCTACACCTTCTACAAGCAGCAGGGCGCCGACATGGTGCTGAAAGAGGGCGGGACGGTCGAGTACGACGAGCAGGCCGCCGTGACCGCGCTCGAGTTCATGCAGCAGCTCACCGACGGCACGGCGATGGCCACGGCCAGCGACATCCAGTCGGGCATCGCCGAGTTCGTCAGCGGCGAGAGCGGCATGCTCTTCACCGGCGTGTGGGAGGTCCCGAGCGCCGAGAACGCGGGCATCCCGTTCGACGGCAGCATCATCCCGACGCTGTTCGGCACGCCGGCCGTCTACGCCGACTCGCACGCGTTCGTCCTGCCGCGGCAGAGCGAGGTCGACGACGTCAAGCGCGAGGACGTCTACAAGATGGTCTCGACCATCCTGAAGGACTCCATCTCCTGGGCCGCGGCCGGGCACATCCCGGCCTACCTGCCGATCGTCGAGAGTCCCGAGTACGCCGAGCTGCGACCGCAGGCGAACTACGCCGAAGCCGCCGACTACCTCAACTACGACCCGCCCGCCTGGTTCACGGGCTCGGGCTCGGACTTCCAGACGTACTTCCTCGACTCGATCCAGTCGGTGATCCTCGCCAAGGACGACGCGGCCGACGGCATGCGGCGGTTCGTCGCGCGGGTGAACACCCAGCTGTCGCGCCCGGCCCCGGTGTGACCACCGTGCACGCCCTCACCCCGGCACGACACCGCCGCCCCGTCCGCCCGACACCGCCCTCCTCCCCCTCCGCACGACCCGACCATCACGACGACGAAGGAGTCGATCTGTGACCTCCACCACGGTCAAGGCCCCCCAGGCCACCGCCGAACGCGCGCGGTCCGACGCCCGCGCGACCGACCGCAGCCGCGCCTCCCGGAAGCGGACCGGCCCGTCCGACAACCGCATCGGCTGGGGCTTCGCCGCCCCGTTCACCGTGCTGTTCGCGGTGTTCCTCGTCTGGCCGCTGCTGCACGGCTTCTACCTGAGCTTCACCGGCCAGAGCCTGACCGGCCAGGGCGGCGAGCTGATCGGCGTCGCCAACTACGCCGAGGCCTTCGCCGACGGCGACATGTGGCGCTCGATGCTCAACACCCTGTGGTTCACCGTGCTCAGCACGATCCCACTCGTCGTCGTCGCCCTCGTGCTCGCCATCCTCGTCAACACCGGGTTGCCGGGGCAGTGGCTCTGGCGGCTGAGCTTCTTCCTGCCGTACCTGCTCGCCTCGACGGTCGTCTCGCTGTTCTGGATCCAGCTCTACAGCCCGACCCTCGGCCCGATCAACAACGTGCTCGGCACGCTCGGGTTGCCGCAGCCCGCCTGGCTGCAGGACCCCGACACCGCCATGATCGCCGTGGTCGCGACCACCGTCTGGTGGACGGTCGGCTTCAACTTCCTGCTGTACCTCGCCGCCCTGCAGAACATCCCCGACCAGCAGTACGAGGCCGCATCGCTCGACGGCGCCGGACGCTGGCGCTCGCTGCTGTCGATCACCATCCCGCAGCTCGGCCCCACCACCGGCCTGATCGTCATCCTGCAGGTGCTCGCCTCGCTGAAGGTCTTCGACCAGATCTACCAGATGACCACCGGCGGACCGGCGGGCAGCACCCGCTCGGCCGTGCAGTACATCTTCGACACCGGATTCACCGGCTACCGCTTCGGCTACTCGTCGGCGATCTCGTACATCTTCTTCGCGGTCATCGTCGTCATCTCGATCGCGCAGTTCAGCATCACGGCCCGCAACCGCAAGGGAGCCCAGAAATGACCGCCCCCGCCATCGCCCCCACGTCCGACCTGCGCGCCCCCACCGCCGACCGCGGTCGGAAGGGCCACAAACCCGGCCAGAAGCCGTTCGGCCCGATGGCCGTCCTCAGCGTGATCATTCTGGTCGTGCTCGCCGTCCTCTGGCTGCTGCCGTTCCTGTGGTCGCTCGCGACCTCGTTCAAGAGCGAGACCGACGCCGCGGCGACGCCGCAGACCTGGATCCCGGCCGGCGGCTTCACCCTCGACGCCTACCGAGGGGTGCTCGAACAGGGCAACATCCCGGTGTGGCTGTTCAACAGCCTGTTCACCTCGATCGTCATCACGCTGATCGTCGTGGCCACCTCGGCCCTCGTCGCCTACGCCTTCTCGCGCCTCGACTTCCGGGGCAAGAAGTGGCTGTACGTCGCGACGATCGCGTCGATCATCATCCCGCCGCAGGTGCTGATCGTGCCGTTGTTCTACCAGATGCTCGCCTTCGACATGGTCGACACGTACTGGGGCATCATCCTGCCGCAGGCCATCGCCCCGGCCATGGTCTTCGTCCTGAAGAAGTTCTTCGACCAGGTGCCGATCGAGCTCGAGGACGCCGCCCGCGTCGACGGCGCCGGGCGCATCCGGGTCTTCTTCACGATCCTGCTGCCGCTCTCGCGCCCCATCCTGGGCGCGGTGTCGATCTTCGTGTTCATCGGCGCCTGGAACAACTTCCTGTGGCCGTTCATCGTCACGAACGACGCGTCCCTGCTCACCCTGCCGGTCGGCCTGCAGACCATCGAGAGCGCCTACGGCATCCAGTACGCGCAGAACATGGCCGCCGCCGTCCTCGCGGCCCTGCCGCTGATCCTGGTGTTCCTGTTCTTCCAGCGCCAGATCATCAAGGGCATCTCGACCACCGGGTTCGGGGGTCAGTGATCCGACCGCCCCGGACGCGACCGCCCTGCCGCACCGCGCCTCCTCGTCCCCGTCCCCACCACACGCACGCCGTTCCCCTCACCTAGGAGATCCATGTCCACCGCCCGCATCACCGTCGACCGCGAGTTCACCATCGGCCCGGTCCCGCGCCGCCTGTTCGGCTCGTTCGTCGAGCACATGGGCCGTTGCGTCTACACCGGCATCTACGAACCCGGTCACCCCACCGCCGACGAGAACGGCTTCCGTCAGGACGTCCTCGACCTCACCAAGGAGCTCGGCGCGACCGTCATCCGTTACCCCGGCGGCAACTTCGTGTCGGGCTACAACTGGGAGGACGGCGTCGGGCCGGTCGACCAGCGCCCGCGTCGCCTCGACGGCGCCTGGCACACGGTCGAGACCAACGCCTTCGGCCTGCACGAGTTCGTCGCCTGGTCGAAGCTCGCCGGCACCGAGGTGATGGAGGCCGTCAACCTCGGCACCCGCGGCGTCGACGCCGCCCGCGAGCTCGTCGAGTACGCCAACCACCCCGGTGGCACGGCACTCAGCGACCGGCGCATCGCCAACGGCGCGAAGGACCCCTTCGACATCAAGCTCTGGTGCCTCGGCAACGAACTCGACGGCCCGTGGCAGATCGGCCACAAGACCGCCACCGAGTACGGCCGCCTCGCCCAGGAGGCCGCCAAGGCCATGAAGTTCGTCGACGACTCGATCGAGCTGGTCGCGGTCGGCAGCTCGGGCCGCGGCATGCCCACCTTCGGCACCTGGGAGCACGAGGTCCTCACGCACGCGTACGACGAGGTCGACTACGTCTCGATGCACGCGTACTACCAGGAGCACGACGGCGACGCGAAGAGCTTCCTCGCGACGGCCGTCGACATGGACGCGTTCATCGAGGAGGTCGTGTCCACCATCGACGGGGTCAAGGCCGCCGGCAAGCACACGAAGCAGGTCGACATCTCGTTCGACGAGTGGAACGTCTGGTACCAGACGGGCCTCGACTCGGACGACCAGCCGCACAACGTGTCGAAGGGCTGGCGCGAGCACCCCCGCCTGATCGAGGACCAGTACAACGTCACCGACGCGGTCGTGGTCGGCACCTTCCTCAACTCGTTGCTGCGTCACGGCGACCGGGTCAAGATCGCCAACCAGGCGCAGCTCGTCAACGTCATCGCGCCGATCCGCAGCGAGGCCGGCGGGCCCGCGTGGCGCCAGTCGATCTTCTGGCCGTTCGCCCGCATGGCGGCGCTCGCGACCGGGCAGATCCTGCGCACCCTCGTCACGAGCGACAAGGTCGACACCGAGAAGTACGGCGACGCCGACCTGGTCGACGTCAGCGCGACCTACGACGAGGAGGCCGGCACGGTCGCGTTCTTCCTCGCGAACCGCGGTCTCGACGAGGCCGCCGACGTCGAGGTCGCCCTGCGTGGCTTCAGCGGCGGACGCGTCACCCGCGCCGAGGTCCTGGCCGTCCCCGAGGGCGGCGACCGCTTCTCGTCCAACACCGAGCAGGCGCAAGGCACCGTGGGGCTCGTCCCGCTGACCGGCGTCACGGTCGACGGCGGCATCGCGCGCCTGCGCCTGCCCGCCCTGTCGTGGGCGGTCGTCGAGCTCGAGGTCGGCAAGGCCTGACCCCCCGCTCGACCGCAGGAGGCGCGGTGCCGGTCACGACCGGCACCGCGCCTCCTGCGTCCGGTCGCATCGGGCGCGCGGGTCGGCCGCGAGGCCTCGGCTCAGCCGCCGACCTCACGCCCAGCAGCCGGGGCCCGGCTCAGCCGCGGGGCTTGAAGAGGCGAGCGATGCTGTCGCGCACCGACTCCTCGATGGTGTCGGTGAAGCCGTTCGAGAAGCCGAGGGCGTCGTTCGGGGCCGACGCGGCCGTCATCGACTCGACGACGCGCTGACCGTGGTGGGCGCGCGCCTCGCGAACCGACGCGAAGCCGAGGCCGAGGTCGGTCGCGGCCCGGGCAAGCAGCCCTTCGCGGTCGTCGTCGGTGCTCGTCTGCGCCTCGGCGAGCGCGAGCACCGAGAGGTCGTCCACGCCGTCGGCCACCCATCGCGCGGCGCGCCCCGGGAGCACCCCGGACGGCAACAGGCCGAGCCGGCGCTGAGCCTCGCTGTCGCGGATCTCGGCGCGGGCGACGGACGGGTCACGGGGCGTCGGGTCGAGGGTCACGACGACCACGATACCCGTGGGCATCCGCGGCGGCTGCCCCGCCTTCGGGTCGTGCGCTCAGCTGAACAGCCGTGTGGGCGTCGAGAGGTCGAGCTCGCTCACGCGCGCTTCCTCCCCCGACGGACCGTCGCCCGCGCCACCGTCGTCGAGGCTCCGCTCGATGCGCCCCTTCTCGGCGATGCTCGACCGGATCAGGGGCAGGCCGCGCTGGATCGCGTGACGGATGCGCTCCTGCAGCAGCGGAGCCGTGACCGCGTACTTCTCCGCGCCCCCGGTCGCCGTGAAGTCGGTCGTGTGCGCGTACACGCCGAGCGGCAGCGTGAGGGCCTGGAAGAACCCGAACAACGGTCGCAACGAGTGCTCGATGATCAGCGCGTGGCGCTCGCTGCCGCCCGTCGCGGCGAGCAGCACGGGCACGTCGACGAGCGCGTACTGCTCGACGAAGTCGAAGAGGTGCTTGAAGAGCCCGGTGAAGGAGGCGCGGTAGACGGGCGAGGCGACGATCAGCAGGTCGGCGGTCTCGATGGCGACCAGCTCGCGCTCGACCCGCTCGTCGAGCTGGTCGCGGGTGAGCGCGCCGGCGAACAGGGGCCCGAGTTCGCTGACCCGGATCACGTGCGCCTCGATCGGCAGGACGTCGCCCAGCGCCGTGACGATCTCGTGCACGAGGGCGTCGGTCTTGGACGGCGTGCTGAGGGTGCCCGACACGGCGACGACCCGCAGGGGCCGGGTCGGACGCGGGGACGCAGGGGTCGGAGGCAGCGTGGAAGTCATCCCGTCCATGCTGCGCCCGAGCCCGACGTAACACAGGGTGTGTGACGGATCGTGACGTGCGACAGTGTCCCGGTGACACATCGACCACTCCAGGAGGGGTTCGACCCGGCCGCCCACGGCTTCGACCCCGCACGACCCGATTCCGACCTCGCCGCCTCGTTCGGGCTGGCCGCCGACGTCTACGAGAGGGGTCGACCGTCGTACCCCCTCGAGGCCGTCGACTGGCTGCTGCCCGAGGGCGCCTGTCACGTGGTCGACCTGGGGGCCGGCACGGGCAAGCTCACCCGCCTGCTGCTCGACCGCGCCCCGTCGGTCACGGCCGTCGAGCCCTCGCCCGGCATGCGCGCCACCCTCGAGCAGGTCGTCCCCGGGGCGACGTCGGTCGCTGGGTCCGCCGAGCGCATCCCCCTCGGGGACGACTCGGTCGACGCCGTCCTCGTGGCGCAGGCCTGGCACTGGGTCGACACGGACCGCGCCGTGCCCGAGATCGCCCGCGTTCTCCGCCCCGGCGGCACGCTCGGCCTGATCTGGAACATCCGCGACGAGTCGGTGCCGTGGGTCGCGGAGCTCAGCCGGGTGATGCACCAGCCGCGCGAGCGCGACATGGGGTCGGACGCCCCGGTCGTCGGTGCCCCCTTCGGCACCGTCGAGCGACACGACGTCGCCTGGGTGCACGAGCTGGGTCGCGACGAGTTCCTCGCCATGATCGCGTCGCGCAGCTACGTCATCACGCTCTCGCCCGACGACCGCTCGGCCCTGCTGGGCGACGTCGAGCGGCTGCTCGACACCCACCCCGACACCCGCGGCGTCGACCTCATCCGCCTGCCGTACGTCGCGCGGTGCTCGCGGGCCGTCCTGCCCTCGTAGGTCGCGCCTCCTCCGCCCCTCCGCACCCCGGGGCCCGCCTCGTCGTCCCCGGACGCGGGCGGGCCTGCAGGGCGCGGGCAGCACGCACGAATAGGGTCGGGTCATGGACCAGGAGGCGCGGCTCGTCACGGTCGACCACGCCTGGTCGGGCCGGTGGTCCGGTCGCAGCCTGTTGCGGCTCGACGCCCACGGCGTCGTCTTCGCCGGGTCGGCCGACGCGCACGACGCCGACACCCTGGCCGGTGCCGAGCTGCCGCACGTGCCGGGCACCGTGCTCGCCCCCTTCACCGACTCGCACGTCCACCTCGGCCTGATCGACGCCGCGCAGCTTTCCGTCGGCGGCATCTCGCGGGTCGTCGACCTCGGGTGGGACCCGGCGATCGCGCAGGGCTGGCTCGGCCGGTCCGGACGGGACGGCTGGCCCGAGGTGACCATCGCCGGCGGGCTGATCACCGCACCGGGCGGGTACCCGAGCCGGGCGGGCTGGGCGCCGCCCCGCGCCTCCCTCGCGGTGGGCGGCCTCCGCGCCTCGACCCGGCTGCGCCGCGCGGCCCGGGTCGTCGAACGGCAGCACGCCCTCGGCGCCTCGATCGTCAAGGTCGCCCTGAACTCCGACGTCGGCCCCGTCCTCGACGACGCGACGCTGGGCGCCGTCGTCGACGCCGCGCACGGACTCGACCTGCTCGTGGTGGCCCACGTCCAGGGCGTCGGCCAGGCGGCACGCGCGGCCGACGCCGGGGTCAACCGGCTCGCCCACACCCCCTTCAGCGAACGGCTCGACGACGACCTGATCGCCCGACTGGCCGCCTCGACGACGTGGGTGAGCACGCTGGACATCCACGGCCACGGTCTCGGTGGGGTCGCGCACGAGACGGCGGTCGACAACCTCTCGCGGTTCCGTGCCGCGGGTGGCCGGGTGCTCTACGGCACCGACCTCGGCAACGGCGACCTGCCGCTCGGCGTGAACGAGCGCGAGCTGCGTGCCATGGGTCGGGCCGGCTTCGGGCTGGCGGGACTGCTCGACGCCCTCGCCCCCGACGTCGCCGAGCCGGCCGGCGGCGCGCGCCTGCCGTTCACCCGCGTGACCTGGATCGCCGACGCGCCCCGCGCCTCCGCGTCCTCCGACGAACGGGCCGCCTGGCTCGCCCGTGCGACCGCACTGACCGCCGACGAGCTGCTCGCCGTCGCCCTCGAGGAGAAGACCCGATGACCGATCCGCTCGCCTACCCCGTCGACTCCACCGACCCCGACGAGCAGGCCTCGGCGCATCCGGCCGGCCCGCTCGACGCCGCCGACCCGCTGGCGTCGTTCGTCGACCGGTTCGTGCCAGCCGTCGACGTGGTCTCGTACCTCGACGGCAACTCGCTCGGGCGACCCGTGACCGCCACGCTGTCGCGACTGTCCGAGTTCGTCGAGGGTGCCTGGGGCACGCGGTTGATCCGCTCGTGGGACGAGCCCTGGATGGCCCTGCCGACCGAGCTCGGTGACCGCATCGCGGCGGCCTGCCTCGGGGCCGCCCCGGGTCAGACGGTCGTGGCCGACTCGACGACCGTGCTGCTCTACAAGGCGATCCGCGCGGGTCTGCGGGCCCGGCCCGACCGTCACGAGATCGTGATCGACGACGACCAGTTCCCGACCGACCGTTTCGTCGTCGAGGGCATCGCGCGGGAGCACGGGGCGACGATCCGCTGGATCGCCGTCGACAAGGCGACCGGCGTGACCGTGTCGCAGGTGCGCGACGTCGTGGGGCCCGACACCGCACTGCTGCTGGTGAACCACGTGTCGTACCGATCGGGCTGGTTGGTCGACCTGCCCGCGATCACGACGCTCGTGCACGAGGCGGGCGGGCTCGTGCTGGCCGACCTCTGCCACAGTGTCGGCGTCGTGCCGATGCAGCTCGACGAGTGGGGCGTCGACCTCGCCGTCGGCTGCACGTACAAGTACCTGAACGGTGGGCCGGGTGCCCCCGCGTTCGTGTACGCCCGCGCCTCGCTGCTGCCCGAGCTCGACCAGCCGATCCAGGGGTGGATGGGCGCGGCCGACGTGTTCGCCATGGCCGACGGGTACGAGGCGGCGGCCGGCATCCGGCGGTTCGTCAGCGGGACTCCCCCGGTGATGGGCATGCTCGCGATGCACGACATGCTCGACCTGATCGACGAGGCCGGCATCGACGCGATCCGGTCGAAGTCGCTCGCCCTGACCGACTACGCGTTCGACCTCGTCGACGCCTGGCTCGTGCCGCTCGGGGTGACCGTGGCGACACCCCGGGCCGCGACGGAACGCGGCAGCCACGTCACGATCACTCACGAGTCGTTCCGCGGAATCGTGGCCCGCCTCTGGGACGCCGGCGTCGTGCCCGACTTCCGCAACCCCGACGCCCTGCGCATCGGACTGTCGCCGCTCAGCACCTCGTTCGCCGAGGTGCGCATCGGCATCGCCGCGATCCGGGCGGCGTTGCTCGCCGACTGAGCAAGCACCCGGCACACCGCCGAGTGGGCAGGACACCGCGGCACGAGGCGGCGCCATCTCCAGTTCCCCGTGTTCTCGCGGACGGACGCCCCCGGCGCCGGGTGGGCGCAGTCAACCGGGCCCTGCGCCTTCCGCCCGCCCCGTGCCCGCGCCCGCCCCCGTGCCGAACCCGACCGCCCCCGCGCCGAACCCGACCGCCCCGCCCCCGCGTACCGCGCCGAACCCGACCGCACCACGCCCGCCCCCGCGCCGAACCCGACCGCCCC
>NZ_JXQZ01000109.1 GCF_000878135.1 Frigoribacterium sp. MEB024 | reverse complement strand
CTCCTCGTCCGCCGCTGCCGAGCCCGCCGCCGCCGAGCCGGCCGCCGCCGGGCCGGCCGTCCGCGAGCCGCTCGTGCTGGGCATCGAGACCAGCTGCGACGAGACCGGCATCGGCATCGTGCGCGGCCGCACCCTGCTCGCCAACGTCATCTCGTCGTCGATGGACGAACACGCCCGCTACGGCGGCGTCGTCCCCGAGGTCGCCGCGCGGGCCCACCTCGAGGCGCTCGAACCCGCCCTCGCCGCGGCGCTCGCCGAGGCCGGCGTCACGACGGCCGAGCTCGACGCGATCGCCGTGACGAGCGGGCCCGGGCTCGCCGGTGCGCTCATGGTCGGCGTCGGTGCGGCCAAGGCCCTCGCCCTGGCGACGGGCAAGCCCCTCTACGCCGTGAACCACCTCGTCGGCCACGTCGGAGCCGACGTGCTGCGCGACGACGGCAGCGAGCTCGAGCTGCCCACCATCGCGCTGCTCGTCTCGGGGGGCCACACCTCGTTGCTGCACGTGCGCGACCTCGTCGACGACGTCGAACTGCTCGGCGAGACGATCGACGACGCCGCGGGCGAGGCGTTCGACAAGGTCGCCCGCCTGCTCGGCCTTCCCTACCCCGGGGGGCCCCAGATCGACCGCGTCGCCGAGGGCGGCGACCCGAGGGCCGTCCGCTTCCCGAGGGGGCTGACCCTGCCGAAAGACCTGGCGAAGCACCGGTACGACTTCTCGTTCTCGGGGCTGAAGACGGCCGTCGCCCGGTGGGTCGAACAGCGTCGCAGCGAAGGAGGCGCGGTGCCGGTCGCGGACGTCGCCGCCAGCTTCCGCGAGGCGGTCGCCGACGTCCTGCTCACCAAAGCTCTCGCGGCCTGCGCCGACCGGGGCGTGCCCCGCCTGCTGCTCGGCGGGGGAGTCGTCGCCAACGCCCGCGTGCGCGAGCTCGCAGCCGAGAGGTGCGCCGCGGCCGGGGTCGAGCTGCGCGTGCCGCCCCTCTCGCTCTGCACCGACAACGGTGCCATGATCGCGGCGCTCGGCGCCGAGCTCGTGTCCCGGGGCCGGGCGCCGTCGCCGCTCGACTTCGGGGCCGACTCGACGTTGCCGGTGACGACGGTCCAGGCGGTCTGAACCCCGAGGCGGGGCCCGGGCGACCCGCCCCGGTCGGAGGCCATCGGTCGCCGATAGCATGGGCGCTCGACCGACCGCGGCCGTCACCGGCCGACCCTCAGCAGAAGGACGTCCCCGATGACCGACCAGAACCCCTCACCCCACGGCCAGCCCTCGCCGCAGAACCCGTACCAGGGCCAGCAGCCGGCCTATCCGGGGCAGCCCTCCGGCGGTCAGCCGGCCTACCAGGGGCAGAACGGCGCCCGCCCCGGTCAGCGCAACACCCTCGCCCTCGTCTCGATGATCCTGGGCATCGCCGGCTTCGTGACCTCGATCACGGCGCTCGGTGCCATCGTCACCGGCCACATGGCGTTGAGCCAGATCAAGAAGCGGGGCGAAGATGGCCGCGGCATGGCCCTGACGGGTCTCATCCTCGGCTACGTCGTCGTCGCCCTGACCATCATCGGCATCATCCTGCTCGTGGTCCTGTTCGGTGCCATCGCCAGCAACCCCGACCTCTACGACGGCAGCTACAACTCGTAGGTCGTCCTCGCGTCGTCGGGCATCGCCTCCCAGGGGCCGCTCATCACGACCCTCGCTAGCATGACGGGGTCCGCACCGGACGGTGCGGGCCCTTTCGTGTCCCGGGACGCGACCGTCACAGGCGTGACCGGCCGCTCCGGCGGCACGACCGACGCACCGCTCGCGAAAGGCAGCTGATGGCCACCGACGACACCACTCCCGAGACGCCGTCCTCGGCGCCGACCGCGCCCTCGGCTCCGACGCCGCCCGCGGCACCCACCCCGCCCCCCACGCGCCCGACCGAGGGTGGCGGCGCGGCCACCGCCTCGCCGCCGCTGCCGCCGACCGCCT
>NZ_JXQZ01000108.1 GCF_000878135.1 Frigoribacterium sp. MEB024 | reverse complement strand
CTTGCGGCCCGCGTCGGCGAACGACGCCTCGACCGAGTTCGTCGCCAGCAGGGCCAGCGCGTCGTCGTCCAGCCCGAGCACGTCGCGCAGCGCCTCGTAGTTGTCGCCCACGTAGCCGCCGAAGTAGGCGGGATCGTCGCTGTTGACCGTGACGAGCAGCCCGGCCTCGAGCATGCGGGGCAGCGGGTGCTCGGTCAGGTCGGACACCACCGCGAGCCGCAGGTTCGACAGCGGGCAGACCGTGACCGGCACCCGGTCGGCGACCAGCCGTGCGACGAGGGCGTCGTCCTCGAGACTGCGCACCCCGTGGTCGACGCGTTCGACGTGCAGCAGGTCGAGGGCGTCGGTGACGTACGACGGCGGCCCCTCTTCACCGGCGTGGGCGACGACGTGCAGCCCGAGGGCGCGGGCGCGGTCGAAGACGCGGGCGAAAGCGGCCGGCGGGAACCCCACCTCGGACGAGTCGAGCCCCACCCCGATCAGGTCGGAGGCGCGGTGCGCGACGGACTCGAGCGTCGCGGCCGCGTCGCCCACCGGCAGGTGCCGCAGGAAGCAGAGGATGAGCCCGCCCGTGATGCCGAACCGCTCGCGTGCCTCGCCGAGCGCCTGGGTCAGCCCGTCGACGACCTCGTCGACGTCGACGTCGCGCGAGGTGTGCGCCTGGGGGTCGAAGAACATCTCGACGTGACGCAGCCCCTGGGCGTGGGCGCGTTCGAGGTAGGCCCAGGCGAGGTCGCGGAAGTCCTGGGCGGTCTGCAGCACGGCCGTGCACGCGTAGTAGAGGTCGAGGAACTCCTGCAGCGAGCCGAACGAGTACGCGGCGCGCAGCTCGTCGACCGAGGCGAAGGGCAGGTCGACGTCGTTGCGGTCGGCGAGGGCGAAGACGAGCTCGGGTTCGAGCGTGCCCTCGACGTGCAGGTGCAGCTCGGCCGTCGGCGGCGTCGCGAGCACGGTGCCCGAGAGGGGCGAGCCCGAGAGGTCGCTGCTCGTCAGGGTCGTGCCCCGGAGGGGCGTGCCGGGCGCGGGGGCCGCGGTCGTCGGGGAGGTGTCGATCGCCGTCATCGGGCCACCGTAGCGGCAGCGTGCCTCCCGACGAAGCCCCGTGCACGATCGTTCACCGTCCCGTCACCCGGCGAGCGCCTGGGGACGAGACGACGAGGTCCAGGGACGAGACGACGAGGCTCTGGACGAGACCAGGAGGCGCGGCCCCCCTCGTCGAGGACGCCACCCGCGCCTCCTGCCCGGACACCGAGGACGCCACCCGCGCCTCCTGCTCGGACGTCGAGGAGGCGCGGTGCGCGACGCCCGCGCCCCGCGCCTCTCGCAGGTCGCTACGCCGTGAGCACGACCGCGAGCGTCTCGGGCTGGTCGTGCCCCGTCCACGTGCCGGTGAGCACCTCGACGCCGTGGTCGCCGGTGTGGCCGCCGGTCGAGGCGAGGGCGCCGGCGTCGTGACGGCCGAGCACGCGGGCGACGACGATGCGGACCGCCGCGCCGGTGACGACCGTGCGGCCCTCGACCTGGTCGACGGTGAGGCGGTCGACGTCCGGCACGGGGGTGCCCGGGCTGCCGCTGCCGACG
>NZ_JXQZ01000107.1 GCF_000878135.1 Frigoribacterium sp. MEB024 | reverse complement strand
TAGTGCGAAGAGCACGAGCAACACCAGAAAGGCCCCTTCTTCGGAAGGGGCCTTTCTGCGTTTATCGCTGATCAGGTGGTGGACCCCGGTAAGATCGACCCGATGTCTGCTCCCTTCTCCACCGCCACCGGCGCCGACGTGCGCGTGCGGTTCTGCCCCTCGCCCACCGGAACGCCGCATGTCGGTCTCATCCGCACCGCTCTCTTCAACTGGGCCTACGCCCGGCACACGGGCGGCAAGCTCGTGTTCCGCATCGAAGACACGGATGCCGCCCGAGACAGCGAAGAGAGTTACGAGCAGATCCTGGACGGACTGCGCTGGCTCAAGATCGATTGGGACGAGGGTGTCGACGCCGGCGGGCCTCATGGTCCCTATCGGCAGTCCCAGCGCCACGACATCTACCGCGGAGTCATCGATCAACTCCTGGAGCGTGGCCTGCTCTACGAGAGCTTCGCCACGGGTGAAGAGATCGAGGCCCGCAACATCGCGAACGGTCGAGACCCGAAGCAGGGCTACGACAACTTCGAGCGAGAGCTCAGCGACGAGCAGCGTGCCGCGTTCCGGGCTGAAGGCCGTCAGCCGGCGCTCCGACTGCGGGTTCCCGACCGCGATCTCAGCTTCGACGATCTCGTGCGTGGTCCGATCACGTTCCCGGCGGGGTCCTTCAGCGACTTCGTCGTCGTCCGGCCGAACGGCGTTCCTCTCTACACGTTCGTCAACCCGCTCGACGACGCCTTGATGGGCATCACGCACGTCCTGAGAGGCGAAGACCTCCTCTCGTCGACGCCGCGGCAGATCGCTCTCTACGAGGCGCTGGTCGAGCTCGGCATCACGACATTCGTCCCTCGCTTCGGCCACCTGCCGTACGTCATGGGCGACGGCAACAAGAAGCTCTCGAAACGCGACCCCGAGTCGAACCTGTTCCACCACCGCGACCGCGGATTCATCCCCGAGGGCCTCGTCAACTACCTCGCGCTCCTGGGGTGGTCCTTGACACATGACCGGGACGTGTTCTCGATCGACGAGATGGTCGCGGCGTTCGACGTGGTCGACGTGAATCCGAACCCGGCACGGTTCGACGTGAAGAAGGCCGAGTCCATCAACGGCGACCACATCCGCTTGCTCGCGGTCGACGACTTCACCGAGCGACTGCTGCCCTACCTCGAAGGGATGGTGAGCGTGCCGCCGACGGAGGCCGAACGGGGCGTGCTGGTGCAGGCTGCGCCTCTCGTCCAGGAGCGCATGACCCTCTTGTCCGAGGCCCGTGGCATGCTCGGGTTCTTGTTCACCGCCGACGACGAGCTCGTCCACGAAGACGACGCGCTGGCCTCGCTCGGTGAGCGGTCCGACGAGGTGCTGCGCGCCTCCTCGGCTGCTCTCGAGGGAGTGTCGGACTGGACGCACGAGCCGATCCAGGCCGCCCTCAAGGCGGCACTGGTCGACGGGCTCGGACTCAAGCCCCGCGTGGCCTACGGGCCGCTCCGCGTGGCGCTGTCCGGACGCCGCGTGAGTCCGCCACTGTTCGAGTCGATGGAGATCCTCGGGCGCGAGTCGACTCTCGCCCGGCTCGCCGCCCTCGCCCGCCGCTCATGACCGAGCGCTACGACGTCGCGGTCATCGGGGGAGGGCCCGCGGGCTTGAGCGCTGCGCTCAACCTCGTCCGCGCCCGACGACGCGTCCTGCTGATCGACAGCAACCGGCCGCGCAACTCCGCCACGTTGCTCTCGCACGGGTACCTCACGCGGGACGGCATCTCGCCGCTCGAGCTGCGGAAGCTCGGGCGCGACGAGTTCCTGGGCTACGAGGGCGCCGAGCACCGACAGACCATCGCGACGAACGTCGTCCCCGTCCCCGGTGGGTTCGACCTCTCGTGCGAGTTCCGTGGGCAGCAGTCATCTGCCGTGGCGGGGGTCGTGCTGGTGACGACGGGGCTGACCGAGACCCTGCCCGACATCGCCCAACTCCGAGCGTTCTACGGCACGTACGTCCACAGCTGCATCGAATGTGACGGGTACGACAAACGCGACCAACCGCTCGCGCTGATCGGTGAGCACTCCGACCTCGTCGAGCGCGCGCTGTTGCTCTCGCAGTGGACCGACGACCTCATCGTGTTCACGCACGGTTCGGACGTCGTCACGCCGAAGGACGAGGCTGCGCTGGTGGCCCGCGGCATCACGGTGGACCGACGCCGGGTGGCGAGCATCGACGGTGACCGCGAAGGCATGCGCGGGGTGGTGCTCGAGGACGGCACGATCGTCCCCCGGGCCGGCGGCTTCGTGCGCCCGGAGTGGTCGGCCGCGCTCGACTACGTCGCTCGCACAGGAGCCGACCTGGACGACGACGGGCTGCTCGTGGTCGACGGGCACGGTCGCACGTCGGTGCCGGGGCTCTACGCCGCCGGCGAGAGCACGGCGCCCGGGCCTCAGCAATTGATCGTCGCCGCGGGTGATGGCGCCCGGGTGGCCGCCGTGATCAATCGCGACCTCATCGGTGGCCTCGAACACCTGGCGGATGCTGTACAGTAGACGTCGGTCCAGGTGATGGGCCGACAGTGATGTAGACCTTACGGTTGTCATCATTGGGGTATGGTGTAATTGGCAACACGACTGATTCTGGTTCAGTTGTTCTTGGTTCGAGTCCAGGTACCCCAGCAATTCGGTTCCCCCTGGCCTTACGGCCTGGGGGAATTGCTGTTCGTGCTTGCCTGGCCGCCTCCGGCGGCGTGTTCGGCTTCGCCGAACGGGTCATGTCTTGGCCCTGCGGCCTGGGGGAATGGCTGTTCGTGCTTGGCCGCCTCCGGCGGGGTGTTCGGCTTCGCCGAACGTGGCAGGTCCTGGCCCTTCGCCCCGGCGGAATCCTTCTTCGTGCCCTCGGCCTCCCGCGACGGCGTGACCGGTTTCGTCGAAAGAGGTGGGGGCCACGCTTCGCGGCCGACTGGACAGCCCTCGCGCGCTGAGCCGAGCACGTGGTGCCGAGCGACAAGCGCAAAGGGCTGGGCGCTGAGCGCCAAGCGTCAAGGGCTGGGGGCCGGATGGCCTGTGGTGCGGCGGCGCGTGAGGGCGGCCGCGATCGGACGCTCGACGTGCCGGTGGATGGCGATCGACGACGCCACGACCAGCGGAACCGACACCCCGACCGAGAGCCAGCCGTTCGTCCACCCGAGACGGGCGAACAACTCGGGGACGGCCGGGGCGATCATCGGATGGAAGAGGTACAAAGCGTACGATGCCGCCCCGCCGGTCAAGAGCCACCCGGGCGTCATCCGGCGGAGGTGGCCCTCGGCCAGGACCGTCGTCGCGACGAGAGCGGTGACCGACGCGAAGCGGGCGGGTGCGTTCCGCTCGAACGAGCCGTCCACGCCGGGTGCCACGAGGACGGCGATCAGCGCCACGAGCGCGAGCGCCCACGTGGTCCAGAGCCAGCGACGGCGCCCGGGGAGCGAGAACTCGGCGATCACCATGCCGATAAGGAAGAACAGGACGATGGGGTCGAAGTAGACCGCCCAGGGCGGGCGCCCTGGGTCGAACGCCCACCAGAGCGCGGCGCACGTGGTGAGCACCAGCGCCACGACAGGGAGGACCTGCACCCGAGCCGCGAGGCAGAGGGCCACGAGGGCATAGAACGCGACCTCGAAGACGAGTGTCCAGCCGACGCCGAGCACGGGCTCGATCTTCCCTTCGGCGTTGCGGGTGGGAACGAAGACGTACGACGCGACCACGTTGACGGGTTCGAGTGTGGCGTGCAGGACGGCCGAGGGGACGACGAACAGCGAGACCACCTTGAGGGTCGTCGCGATCCAGTAGAGCGGGACGATGCGTTCGAGTCGTCGACGTGCGAACGTCTTCCAGGCGTCGGCGGAGGCTGGCATGGACCGCACGGCGTGCATCATGACGAAACCGCTGATGACGAAGAAAACGTCGACGCCGACCGACCCGTAGCTCCATGGGGCGAAAGAAGGGTCGAGCCGTTCGTGCGCGTAGAAGATCGTGTGGGTCACCACCACCAGCAGGGCGGCCACGAAGCGGAGGGCCTGGATGCCGTCGAAGTGCCGGCGGTGGGCCGTGGGGGCTCGCGAGGCGGCCGACGAGATCGTCACGGTCCGACATGCTACATGTCGTCGTCGACGACGGGAAGTCGGGCCGGAACAGCCGAGGCCCCCACCGCATGGTGGGGGCCTCGGCTGTCAGTGTGAGCGGATCACTCGCCGATCGTTGCTCCGAAGCGGGCCGGCAGTGTGCCGCGGTGGGTGCTGCGCAACTCGTCGACGGACACCGTGAAGACGTCCTGCACCTCGAGCGACCCGGACTGGGCGTCGGTCACGCCGATGCGGGCCACGGGGTAACCACGGCCCTCGCAGAGACCGCGGAAACGAACGTCGTCCTCACGGGGCACCGAGACGATCACACGACCGGTCGACTCGCTGAAGAGCGCGGTCGCGACGTCGATGCCGTCACGCTCGAGCACCTCGCCCAGCCAGACGCGGGCACCGACGCCGAAGCGCATCACGGCCTCGGCCAGTGCCTGCGCCAGACCACCGTCGCTCAGGTCGTGGGCCGCGGCGATCAGCGACTGGTCGCCACCGGCGTGCAGCAGCTGTGCGAGCTGGGCCTCGGCGGCGAGGTCGACCGCCGGCGGGCGGCCGCCGAGGTGGTCGTGCACGACGCCGGCCCAGGCCGACCCGTCGAGCTCGAGCGACGTGGTGCCGAGCAGGTAGATGTTGTCGCCCTCGTCCTGCCAGCCGGACGGGATGCGCTTGGCGACGTCGTCGATGACTCCGAGGACGCCCACCACGGGTGTGGGGTGGATCGGACGCGTGCCGGTCTGGTTGTAGAACGACACGTTGCCGCCGGTGACCGGGATCTCGAGTTCGAGACACCCGTCGGCCAGTCCCTCGACGGCCTGCGAGAACTGCCACATGACCTCGGGGTCCTCGGGGCTGCCGAAGTTCAGGCAGTCGGTGACCGCGGCGGGCACGGCGCCGGTCACGGCGACGTTGCGGTACGCCTCGGCCAGTGCCAGACGCGCACCCTGCTTGGGATCGAGCTGGCAGTAGCGCCCGTTGGCGTCCGTCGCGATCGCGAAGCCGAGACCGGTCTCTTCGTCGACACGGATCATGCCGCCGTCGTCGGGGAAGCTGAGCGCGGTGTTGCCCAACACGTAGGTGTCGTACTGGTTCGTGACCCAGCTCTTGTCGGCCAGGTTGGGCGAGCCGAGCAGCTCGAGGAACTGCTCGCGCAGCACCGCGTTGCCCGTGGGGCGGGGCAGCGACGACGCACTGTCGGCCTGCAGGGCGTCGATCCAGCTGGGGTAGGCGACGGGGCGCTCGTACACCGGGCCGTCGACGGCGACCGTCCGGGGCTCGACGTTGACGATCTCTTCGCCGTGCCAGTTGATGACGAGACGGCCGGTGTCGGTGACCTCGCCGAGCACGCTGGTCTCGACGTCCCACTTGGCCACGACGGCGAGGAACGCGTCGAGCTTCTCGGGACGCACGACGGCCATCATGCGCTCCTGGCTCTCGCTCATCAGGATCTCTTCGGCGGTGAGCGACGGGTCGCGCAGCAGGACGTTGTCGAGTTCGACGAACATGCCGCCGTCACCGTTCGAGGCGAGCTCGGACGTGGCGCAGCTGATGCCGGCGGCGCCGAGGTCTTGGATGCCCTCGACCAGCTCGTCGCGGAACAGTTCGAGGCAGCACTCGATGAGCACCTTCTCGGCGAAGGGGTCGCCGACCTGGACGGCGGGACGCTTGGTCGGCCCACCGGACGAAAACGTGTCGGAGGCGAGGATGGAGGCGCCGCCGATACCGTCGCCACCGGTGCGAGCGCCGAAGAGGACCACCTTGTTGCCGACGCCCCGGGCGTTGGCCAGGTGCAGGTCTTCGTGGCGCAGGACGCCCACGGCCAACGCATTGACCAGGGGGTTGCCCTGGTAGACCGCGTCGAAGTAGGTCTCGCCCCCGATGTTGGGCAGTCCGAGGCAGTTGGCGTAGAAGCTGATGCCGCCGACGACGCCGTCGACCACGCGGGCCGTGTCGGGCGCGTCGATGTCGCCGAAGCGCAGCTGGTCCATGACCGCGACGGGGCGGGCGCCCATCGAGATGATGTCGCGGACGATGCCGCCGACACCGGTGGCGGCACCCTGGAACGGTTCGATGTAGCTGGGGTGGTTGTGCGACTCGACCTTGAAGGTGACGGCCCATCCGCCACCCACGTCGACCACTCCGGCGTTCTCGCCCATGCCGACCATGAGGTTCTTCTTCATGGCGGGCGAGACCTTCTGGCCGAACTGGCGGAGGTAGATCTTGCTCGACTTGTACGAGCAGTGCTCGCTCCACATGACCGAGTACATGGCGAGTTCGCCGCTCGTGGGGCGACGACCGAGGATCTCGCGGATCTTCGCGTACTCGTCGGCCTTCAGCCCGAGGGCTCCGTAGGGCTGCTCGCGGTCGGGCGTCGCCGCGGCGTTCGCCACGGTGTCGGGCACGTGTCCCTCGGGTCGGACGTCGATCATCTCGGCGTCGTGCGGGGCGCGGTCGGTCTGGTCGGTCACTTGGCGAGGGCCCTCTCGAGAACGGACGTGAAGAAGGTCAGGCCGTCGACACCGCTCGACATCGCGGCGGGGGTGTCGGGGCCGAAGCCCTCTTCGACGGCGTGCTCGGGGTGCGGCATGAGGCCGACGACGTTGCCGCGCGCGTTGGTGACGCCGGCGATGTCGTCCATCGACCCGTTCGGGTTGACGCCGACGTAGCGGAACGCGACCTGCCCCTCGCCCTCGATGCGCTTGACGGTCTCGGCGTCGGCGATGAAACGGCCGTCGGCGTTCTTGAGGGGAATGGTGATCTCTTGCCCCTCGGTGAAGCCGTTCGTCCAGTCGGTGCGGGCGTTCTCGACGACGAGGCGCTGGTCGCGGCGGATGAACTGCTGGTGCGCGTTGCGGGTGTGCGCACCCGGGATCAGGCGGGCCTCGGCGAGCATCTGGAAGCCGTTGCAGATGCCGAGGACGGGCATGCCCGCGTTCGCGGCGTCGACCACGTCGGCCATGATCGGCGAGAAGGACGCGATCGCGCCGGCTCGCAGGTAGTCGCCGTAGCTGAAGCCACCGGGCAGGATGATCGCCTCGACGCCCTTCAGGTCGTGGTCGCCGTGCCAGAGGGCGACGGGCTCACCGCCTGCGAGTCGGACCGCGCGCTGCGCGTCGCGGTCGTCGAGGGAGCCGGGGAAGGTGACGACGCCGACGCGCATCAGAGGGCGGCGGGAGCGTCGGCGACGGTGATCGAGACGACGTCTTCGATGACCGAGTTCGAGAACATGTCGTCGGCGAGCTCGCGGACGTCGGCGAGCACGGCGTCGGTCACCTCGCCCTCGACCGTGACCTCGAAGCGCTTGCCGATGCGGACGTCGGTGAACGCCCCCTTGCCGAGACGGGAGAGGGCGCCGGCGACGGCCTTGCCCTGAGGGTCGAGCAGTTCAGCCTTGGGCATGACCTCGACGACGATTGTGGGCACTGGTTTACTCCTGCAGAGGCGTCAACGGGTGGACGCGACGAGTCTACGGCAGCCGGGCGCGCCTCCTGGTGGTGCCGTCCGTCGTCCGGGGCGGACGGGCCGCCGCGGCGATCGTCAGCGGAATGCGAGGCTCTTGTCAGCCGGATCATGGATTCGGGCCGCACAGTGATCTCGGCGGACAGAACACGGGCCTCGTGATCGGGCCTTCTGTTCCGCTTCCGGTCGAAGGGTTCCTGATCCGCCCCGAGACCGCCGGACGCCCGGCCGAACCCCCCGTCGGCCGGGCGTCTACCCTTTCCGGGCCACGTCCGTCGGCCCGACGGCCTCGGCCTGGGCCTGGGCGGGCCGGCGGACGCCCTCGGCGGTGACGGCGGGTCGTGACCGTCCGAGCAGCCAGATCGCCAGGGGCAGGCAGATCGCACCCGCCACCGCGTTGCGGAGGTCGAGGCCCTCTTGCATCACGTCGAACGGTGGTCCGATCGCGAGCACCGCCGCCGCCCCGATGAGCCACCAGGAGGCGCGGCGCCGGCCCGCGGGGAGCGCTCGCGGGGGCCGCTCGAACCGAGCCGTGGCCAGCGACACGAGGCAGGTCAGCCCGATGACGAGGGCCCAGATCGGCAGGCGCGTCCACCACCAGGTGGCCGTCGAGGGCTGCGGGAGCGGCCCGCCCACGGCCAGCAGGAACCCGAGCAGGGCGATCAGCACCGGGAGGTGCCAGAGGTAGACGGTCATGCCGCGGCTGCCGATCGCGAACACGACGGCACGGGCCGGCGACGTGGACATCAGGCGGGACAGGGCGGGGTGCACGAGCGAGAGCACGCAGATCTGGGCCACCCCGAGCACCATGAGCGGCACCGTCGGCGGGTTGAGGTTGCTCAGCATGTCGTCGGACCACGGCCCGGCCGCGGTCAGCGGGACCAGGGCGGCATAGGCCACGACGGCGACGACGAGCAGCACGACCCGAGGCGTCCGACGGAACAGCCCGTCGGCGTAGGCGAAGCCGAGCTGCTGCACGAACAACCACACGAAGGCGAGGTTGAGGAGGCCGACGGCCGTGACGCCGGTGCCGTACCGCACGGCGTCGACCAGGACGGCGGCGACGACCAGGACGAACAGGGTCGCCCAGGGGCGGGTGGCGTGCAATCGCGCCATGACCGGCACGAGCACCTGCGTGATGCCGTAGGCGGCGAGGAACCAGAACGGCGAACCCACCCCGGTCGCGACGACGTCGACCAGGTCGGGATCGGCCCCGAGCAGGGCCGCCACGGCGAGGGCGAGCGCGAGGACGGCGAAGACGGCGCTCGCCGGCCGAGCGAGCCGCAGCAGGCGGCCCCGGACGAAGTCGCCGGCATCGTCGCCGCGGCGACGAGCGCCGGCCCAGGCCGTGGCGCTGGCGAAGCCGCCGACCACGAAGAAGAGCGGCATGATCTGCCCGGCCCAGGTCGACAGGGGGAACCAGGACTGCTCTTGCAGGGGGCGGTTCGCCACGACGGCACCCGTCGAGTCGACGGCGACGCCCACCATCATCACGTGGATCGCGACGACCAGCAGGACGCAGAACACGCGGGCGAGGTCGACCACGAGATCGCGCCCCGGGGGGACGGCGGGGGCGGCTGACGACGAGGTCGTGGCGGCGGTGGTCATGTCGATGACGCTAGCGACCCGACGGCGCCCCGGGGTCGTTGTCCACAGGGCGCGTCCGAACCCGGGAACAGCCTCCGAGCCGGCCCGGATTGTTTTGATCGGATCAAAAGAGTGGTTCACTTGACCCATGACCCACCCGACCGACGACCCTCGCGAGGCCCTGCGCTCCGCCGGGCTGCGCGTGACCGAGCCCCGGCTCGCCGTGTTGCGCGCCCTCGAGCCGTCGCCGCACGCGGCCGCCGAGCAGGTCTTCGCCCGAGTGGCCCTCGAACTGCCCGGCACATCCGTCCAGGCGGTGTACGGAGTGCTCAACGCGCTGACCGGCGCCGGCTTGGTGCGCCGCATCGAACCCGCGGGCTCGGCGGCGCTCTACGAGTTGCGGACGGGCGACAACCACCACCACGTCGTCTGCGGCGTGTGCGGCTCGGTCGCCGACGTCGACTGCGTCGTCGGTCACGCCCCCTGCCTCACCCCCTCGCACGACTCGGGATACCTCGTGCAGACCGCCGAGGTGACCTTCTGGGGTCTGTGCCCGGCCTGTCGAGCGGCCGAGGCCGACGGTGCGGAGGGCGACGAGTCGAGCAGCGCCTCCTCGTCCGACCGCCTGGCCGCGACCGACGCGGCCGTCCCCGTGGCCTGACCCGCCGCCCGCTCCCTGATCTCACACGACGACGAACCACGAACGAAAGAGGACACATGACCGACGCCAAGAAGATCACCACCACCGACAACGGCGCCCCCGCCGCCAGCGACGAGTTCTCGCAGTCGGTCGGCGCCGACGGCCCGATCGTCCTGCACGACCACAAGCTGGTCGAGAAGCTGGCCAACTTCAACCGCGAGAAGGTGCCCGAGCGCATCGTCCACGCCAAGGGTGGCGGAGCCTTCGGCACGTTCGTCACGACGGCCGACGTCTCGCGCTACACGCGCGCCGCGCTCTTCCAGCCCGGTGTCGAGACCGAGATGCTCGCGCGTTTCTCGACCGTCGCCGGCGAGCAGGGCAGCCCCGACACGTGGCGCGACCCCCGCGGTTTCGCGCTGAAGTTCTACACGAGCGAGGGCAACTACGACCTCGTGGGCAACAACACGCCCGTGTTCTTCATCCGTGACGGCATCAAGTTCCCCGACTTCATCCACTCGCAGAAGCGCCTGCCCGGTTCGCACCTGCGCGACCACGACATGCAGTGGGACTTCTGGACGCTGTCGCCCGAGTCGGCGCACCAGGTCACCTGGTTGATGGGCGACCGGGGCCTTCCCGCTTCGTGGCGCAACATGGACGGCTTCGGCTCGCACACGTACCAGTGGATCAACGCCGAGGGCGAGCGCTTCTGGGTCAAGTACCACTTCAAGACGAACCAGGGCAACAAGATCCTCACGCAGGAGGACGCCGACCGCATCGCGGGCGAGGACGCCGACTTCCACATCCGCGACCTCTCCGAGGCCATCGACCGCGGCGACTTCCCGACCTGGACGCTGTCGGTGCAGGTCATGCCCTACGACGAGGCGGCCACGTACCGCTTCAACCCGTTCGACCTGACGAAGGTGTGGCCGCACGCGGACTACCCGCTCATCGAGGTCGGCACCATGACGCTGAACCGCAACCCCGAGAACTACTTCGCGCAGATCGAGCAGGCCGCGTTCGCCCCGTCGAACTTCGTCCCCGGCATCGCGACCAGCCCCGACAAGATGCTGCTCGCGCGCATCTTCAGCTACGCGGACGCCCACCGCTACCGCATCGGCGTGAACCACCAGCAGCTGCCGGTGAACACGCCCAAGACCGAGGTGCACTCGTACTCGAAGGACGGTGCCGCGCGGTACCACTTCAGCGAGGCGACGGCTCCGGTCTACGCACCGAACTCGGTGGGCGGCCCGGCGGCGGACCCGCAGGCCGCGGGTGACACCGGCGGCTGGGAGAGCGACGGCGAGCTCGTCCGCTCGTCCGTGACGCTTCACCCCGAGGACGACGACTTCGGCCAGGCCGGCACGCTCGTCCGCGAGGTGCTGGACGACGAGGAGCGCGACCGCCTGGTGCAGAACATCGTGGGCCACGTCTCGAAGGTCACCCAGCCCGCTCTGCGCGAGCGCGTCTACGAGTACTGGACCAACGTCGACCCCACCCTGGGTCTGCGTGTCCGCAAGGGCGTCGAGCCCGAGGCTCCCGGCTCGAACGAGGACCCGGCCGAGGTCGGCGTCCCGGCGTAGTCGGCAGTCGCGACAGACCGCAGGAGGCGCGGTGACCGTTCGTCGGTCACCGCGCCTCCTCGGCGTTCCGGGGCACGTGCGGCCTCGGGTGCCGTGCGGGTCAGACCATCTGGCCGTTCCAGTTCAACTCGCCCTGGGGCCAGTCGGCGAGGGTGCGCGTGCCCTCGCGGAGCAGCCAGCCGTGGTCCTGGGTGACGAGGACGCCGGCGCCATCGGCGCTGAACGCTGTGTAGTGCGCCGTGAGACCGTCGAGCGGCAGCCATCCGCCGCGCCGGTAGAAGCCCTGGACGTCGTCCCCGGTCTCGAGCACGCCGAAGCCGCTGCCGAGCGACGTCAGTGCCGCGTCGACCTGACGGAGCAGTTCGCCGCCGAGGCCGGTGCCCTGGACGGTCGGCGAGACGGCGACCATGCCGACCGCCGTCACGAGCAGGTCCGTGTCGCCGACGGTGACGAACTGGCGACGCAGGCCGGCGTGCGCCACCACGACGTCGCCCTGACGCGCGACGACCCGCAGCTCGGGTTGCATCCCCGCCCAGCTGCGAGCCCCGGCGTACCAGTGGTCGTAGCTCGGGAACGCCCGGGCGAGCATCGCCGCGACCGCCTCGTGGTCGTCGAGCGTGAGGTCGCCCTCGGGGGTCGTGGAGAACGTGGGGGAGTCGGCTGCAGGCATGCTCACCACCGTAGCCATCGGTGTCGCCGAGGGGGCCTGCGACCGAGGGCTACGCCGACTGCGGTCGCACGGTCACCTGGAGCTGGTTGGACCAGGGATCGTCGAACCCGAGCACCCGCCCGTCGTCCCGGGTGGCGACGCCGTGGTGGCCGAGGCGCTCGCCGAGGGCGCCCAGGTCGTCGGCCGTCGGCACCTCGATGCGCACCAGGCCGAGGCCCAGCCCCAGCTGGCGACGCCCGGCCCCGGCGCTGTTCCAGGTGTTCATCGCCATGTGGTGGTGGTAGCCGCCCGCGCTGACGAACAGGGCCTGCGGCCCGAAGCGCGTCGTCGTCTCGAAGCCGAGCTGCTCGACGTAGAACCGGTGGGCCGACTCGACGTCGCCCACGCTCAGGTGCACGTGGCCGACCGTGGCGGGACGGGATGCCGAGCCGGCCAGCGCCTCCTCGGTGACGTTCTGCTGCACGAACGCGTTCGGGTCGAGGGCGAGGGTCGCCATGTCGACCTGGCCGTGGGTCCAGGACCACTCGGAGCGCTGACGGTCCCAGTAGAGCTCGATGCCGTTGCCCTCGGGGTCGGTGAAGTAGAAGGCCTTGCTGACGAGGTGGTCGGCGCTGCCGGTGAACGTGCCGGGGTGACGGGTCGCGACGCCGTAGACGGCGGCGGCGAGGTCGGCCTCGGTCTCGAACAGGATCGCGGTGTGGAACAGGCCGGCCTCGCGCGGCCCGGCGTGCTTCAGCTCGGGCGCGTGCTCGAGGATGACGATCGGGGTCGCTCCTCGACCGAGGACCACGCGGCCCACGGTCGGTTCGGCGGCCAGCACCGTCAGGGTCACGGCGTCGCGGTAGTAGGCGGTCATCGCGTCGAGGTCGGCGACCCGGAGGGTGACCGCCCCCATGCCGGTGTCGGCGGCGAGCAGGTCGGCGGGGCGTGCACCCGGTGCCCGCCGTCCCGTCGCCGACGCGTCGGCTGCGGAGGACGAGGAGGCGCGGGTCGCGTCGGTCGCTGAGGTGTCGGTCATGGGTGCCCTCGGTCTGGTCGGGTGGTCACCTGATCGGTGACGTGTCATCGACATGAACTGGCCGGCCGTGCCCGGCATTCCCGGCCGACCCGAGTCGTCACCCTCGGCACGCGAGAAACCCCGTTCGGGACGATGGACCACGAGAAACGGGGGTTCGTCGTCCGGAACGGGGTCCAGGGTGCGGACCCGGGTCAGCGGGCGGTGAGGCGCTCGATGAGTTCGCGGTAGCGGGCGGCCGTGCGGGCGACGATGTCGTCGGGCAGGGCGGGGGCCTCGCCCGTGCCGTCCCAGTGCGCGGAGAGCCAGTCGCGGACGATCTGCTTGTCGAAGCTCTGGGTGCGGTTGCCCGAGGCGTAGACCTCGGCGTCCCAGAAACGGCTGCTGTCGCTCGTCAGCACCTCGTCGCCGAGGGTGATCTCGCCCGTGGCCCTGTCGGCGCCGAACTCGAACTTGGTGTCGGCGAGGATGACCCCGCGGGCCTCGGCCACGTCGGACGCCAGACGGTAGATCTCGAGCGACCGGTCGCGCAGGGCCGACGCGGTCTCGGTGCCGACGAGTTCGACGGTGCGTTCGAACGAGATGTTCTCGTCGTGCTCGCCGAGCGGCGCCTTGTACGCCGGGGTGTAGATCGGTTCGGGCAGGCGGTCGCCGTTCGACAGTCCCTCGGGCAGCGGGATGCCGCAGACGGTGCCGTGCTCGCGGTACTCGGCCCAGCCGCTGCCGACCAGGTACCCGCGGACGACGCACTCGACGGGGAACATGTCGAGCGGCTTCACGAGCATCGCGCGGTCCCGGACCTGTGCGGGCAACGAGACGGAGGCGGTGGTCGGGTCGACGAGGTGGTTCGGAACGGTCGCCAACTGCGCGAACCACCAGAGGCTGAGCTGCGTGAGCAGGGCACCCTTGCCCGGGATGCCGGGCTCGAGCACCTGGTCGAAGGCGCTGACCCGGTCGCTCGCGACGACCAGCACGTGCTCGGTGTCGGCGAGGGTGGCGGCGTCGCCGACCGATCCGGCGACCGGTGCCGGGACGTAGAGGTCGCGGACCTTGCCCGAGTACACGGGCGTCCAGCCGTCGAGGCGGCGCGGGGTGCCCGGCGTGACGGGCGTCGCCTGGCGCGTCGCGCCTCCTGCGGTCCCGTCGGCCGGGGCCGTGGTGCCGTCGGGGGCCGTCATCGGGCGACCCGCTCGGCGATGTCGTGACGGTACTGGCCGCCCTCGAGCTCGATGCGCGAGAGGGCGTCGTAGACCCGACCCCTGGCCTCGGTGAAGTCGGACCCCTCGGCCACCACGCTGAGCACGCGCCCGCCGGTGGCGATGAGCCGGTCGTCGAGGCGGGCGGTCGCGGCGTGGGCCACGTGGACGCCGGCGACGGCGGTCGCGTCGTCGAGCCCCCGCAGCGGGCGACCGCTGACGGCGCCCTCGGGGTAGCCCTCGCTGGCGAGGACCACCGTCACGGCGACGTCGGTGGAGAAGCGCGGCGACTCGTGGTTGCCGAGCGACCCGGTCGCGGCGGCGAGCAGCAGTCCGCTCAGCGGCGTGACCAGACGGGGCAGGACGACCTGCGTCTCGGGGTCGCCGAACCGGGCGTTGAACTCGATGACGCGCACGCCCTTCTCGGTGAGGATGAGCCCGGCGTAGAGGAGGCCGATGAACGGCGTGCCCTCGGACTCGAGCTGTCGCACCGTCGGGGTGGCGATGGTGTCGAGAACCTCGTCGACGAAGTCCTTCTCGCTGCCGAAGCGGTCGGCCAGCCAGGGGAGCGGCGAGTAGGCGCCCATGCCACCGGTGTTGGGGCCGGCGTCTCCGTCGAGCAGGCGCTTGTAGTCCTGTGCCGGGCTGAGCGGCACGACCGTGTGACCGTCGCTGAGGAAGAACAACGAGACCTCGGGGCCCTCGAGGAACTCCTCGACGAGGACGGGCCCGTGCTGCAACCAGTAGGTGGTGTGCTCGACCGCCGCGGCGCGGTCGTCCGAGACGAGGACGCCCTTGCCGGCCGCCAACCCGTCGGCCTTGACGACGTAGGGGGAACCGAAGTCGTCGAGCACCGCGACGGCCTCGTCGAGGGTGCCCACGCGCGTGGCCCGCCCGGTGGGCACGCCGGCCTCGTCCATGATGCGTTTCGCGAAGGTCTTGCTGCCCTCGAGTGCCGCGGCCTTCTTGCCGGGACCGAAGACCGGGATGCCCCGGGTGCGGAGGGCGTCGGCGACACCGGCCACCAGCGGTGCCTCGGGGCCGACGACGACCAGCTCGACGTCGTTCTCGAGCGCGTACTCGGTGACGACGGCACCGTTGGACGGGTCGAGGTGCACGATGCCGACCTGGTCGGCGATGCCCGCGTTGCCGGGGGCCGCGGTGATCTCGTGGCCCGCGTCTTCGCGCAACAGGGCGGTGATGATGGCGTGCTCGCGAGCACCGGAACCGAGGACGAGGATTCGCACGCGCCACAGCCTACCGAGGGTGTGCTGCGGTGCCGAGTCCGAGGTGGCGGCTGCGCTGCGGCGCCGAGTCCGGGGCGGGGGCGGGGGTGTGCAATTCGCGACCAGTGGGCTGCGCCACGCCGCGGGAGGGCGGAGGTGAGCGGAGTGTCGGGGGGTGGATGTCGGGTTCGGCCCGCCGGGGGCGCCCTGGGCGGTCGGGATGTGCTCGCGCGGGACGGGACGAGGACGGGACGGGACCGGACGGGGACGGGGACGGGACGAGGACGGGGAGCGGGACCGGGACCGGGACGGGAAGGCGCAGTGCGGGAAGGGGAGGCGCGGGTAGCGTGGGCGCATGGCCAGGGCACGGATCGACGACGCGGCGGGATCGGCCGCCGTGGGCGAGGTGCGGACCGCGCTCGCCGCCGACGGGACCGCACCGAGGCCGGTGACCGCCATGGCCGTCCGCTGGTTGCTGCAGGTGCTCGCCGACGGCGAACCCGGGGCCACGGTCGAGGTGCGCGTGCCGCCGTTCGGCGCCGTGCAGTTCCGCGAGGGCCTCAGCCACACCCGGGGCACACCGCCCAACGTCGTCGAGACCGACGCCGCCACCTTCGTGCGACTCGCCACCGGCGACCTCAGCTGGCAGGAGGCGCGGGCCGGGGCGCTCGTGTCGGCATCCGGCAGCAGGGCCGACCTGACCGGCTACGTGCCGATCGCCTGGCAGCGGGGCTGACCCGCGCCTCCTCGGTGGCCCATGCTCGACGTCGAGACGGGCGTCGGCGATGGTCAGCCGCCTCTGGGATGATGGGCGGGTGACGAACGCACCCGACGACCAGCAGCGACCCGAGCCCGTCGTCGAGCCCTCCGTCGGACGCGCCGCCGAGTCCACCGTCGAACGTGACGAGGTCACCGTGCGTCGGGCGCCCAAGGTGCCCGTCTTCTTGATCATGGGCGCGGCGCTCGGGGTCGTCGTGTCGCTGATCGTCACCTCGCTCTTCCCGTTCGACTCGGGCGAGGGCGTCGCGCAGACCTACGGGTACATCTCGCTGTGGGGTCTCACGATCGGCGGGGCCGTCGGCTGCGTCGTCGCCATCGTCGCCGAGCGGATCACCAGCAGGGGCGCGAAGCGCGTCCAGGTCGAACGTGAACGCCTCGAGGTTCCCGTCGCCGAGCCCGACGCCGATCCCCGTCAGGTGACCGACGGCGACTCCGACCGCGCCTGACGTCGCCCGGCCGACCGCGCCTGACGTCGCCCGGCCGACCGCGTGCGAGCCGACGGCCCTGGTCAGGCTCCGCGAGCCCGGCGCAACCGGGTGAGGAGCTCGGGCCCCCGGGCGTCGAGCAGGCGTCCACCACGTCGGATGCCGACGACCATCAGCACGGCCCCGAGGACGACGCCGACGACGAGCGTCAGCAGCCCCAGCAGCACCGACCCCTGAACCAGCGCCACGATGCCGAGCACGAGCTCGGGCAGCGACGCCACGAAGACGATCGCCCACGAGGCGTAGAGGCCCAGGGCCGAGGTGACGTTGGCCCCGGGCGGGGACTTGAAGGGGCTCTCGCCCGCCGCGGGGACGGGCATCAGGTACAGCGCCGAGGCCACGCTCGACACGCCGAACCCGGTGAGCAGCAGGCCCAGGCCGATGCCGAGCAGGGCCGGGGCCACGTCGAATCGACCCACCACCGCCAGCGGGACGAGCGTGGCGAGCACGACGGAGGGCACCGCGAACAGCGAGAGCGTGAGGACGCGACCGGCGCGGTCGGCCGAACCCGCCAGCCCGGTCGACAGGTGGGCGGCGAAGGCCGTGCCGTCGTACGAGACGTCGGCGGCCAGTGTGATCGCGAGCAGGGCGGCGACGGCCGGGCCGATGGCGTACAGCGGCCAGGTCGTCTCGAGGGAGAACGACAGGAAGATCGCCAGGACCGGCATCAGGGGGACGACGATCAGCGACCCGCCGTACCGAGGGTCGCGCAACCAGTAGACGGCCGTCCGGGCCGCGACCGCACCCGTCGGCGTCGCGGGGAAACGCGCGAAGAGTCCGAGGCCCTTGGACGCCGAGGTGGCCGTGACGGCCGGGGGAGCCACGAGCGCGGTCGCCAGGCCCCGCCGCCACAGCAGCAGGAGCACACCCAGGGTGGCCAGGGCGATGAGGGCCTTGAGGGCGGCCTCGCCCGGTCGGCCGAGGGCGACGTCGCCGGGGATCGACCAGGCGGCGCCGAGCGGGCTCCACGACAGGGCGTGGGCGACGCGGGGCAGGTCGTCGCCGAGCGAGCTGAGTCCCTGTCCGACCAGGCCGATCAGGGGCCCGGCCAGGATGAGGGGCACGAAGATCGCGACGCTCATCAGCTCGCGGTAGCGACGCTTGGCGCCCAGCGCGCTGGTGGCGGTCTCGACCGCACGGGACGCCGCGACGCAGACGAAGACTCCGAGCACCCCACAGAACGGGGCGAGGACGGCGGACAGCGGGTGTTGCAGCCAGCTGAAGGTCGTCGCGAGGGCGGCGACGAGCGTGACGATGCCCGGGATGCCCAGCAGTCCCGCGACGAACAGGGCGGCGAGGAGCCGGTCGGCGGGCAAGGGGAACTGACGCAGCTTCGAGACGCTGAGGGTCTGGTCGTAGCCCCGGGCGACGAACGGCACGACGACCCAGCCGACGACCACGAGCGAGCCACCGAGCACGCCGGCCGTCCAGGCCCAGCGCTCGGGCGCGAACGAGAGGGCGACGAGGCCGACGACGACGGCGGCGAGCACGCCGAGGCCGTAGAGCCCGCCGATGACGGCCGCGACGATCTGCCAGGTGCTGCGTTTGAAGCCGTTCAGCAGCACCCGCCAGCGCAGACTCAGGAGGTGCGCAACCACGACGGCCCCTCGTTGTGCTGGCGACCGCCGACGAGTTCGACGAAGCGGTCTTCGAGAGTGGAGCCGGCGCGCACGTCGTCGGTCGTGCCGGCCGCGAGCACGCGACCGGCCGCGATGACGGCGACGTGGTCGCACATGCGCTGGACGAGGTCCATCGAGTGGCTCGACACGATGACCGTGCCGCCGTTCTGCGTGTAACCGTGCAGGATGTCGCGGATGTTCGCGGCCGAGATCGGGTCGACCGACTCGAACGGCTCGTCGAGGACGAGGAGGCGCGGCGCATGGACCAGCGCGCAGGCGAGCGCCACCTTCTTGGTCATGCCCGCGGAGTAGTCGACGACGAGCGTGCCGCCGGCCGAGCGGAGGTCGAGCAGGTCGAGGAGGTCGCCGACCCGCTGTGCCGTCGTCTCGCGGCTCATGCCGTTGAGCAGGCCGTGGTAGGTGACGAGCTGCTCGCCGGTGAGGCGGTCGAAGAGCGAGATGCCGTCGCTGAGCACGCCCACGAGCGACTTGGCGTGCGTCGGGTCGGACCAGACGTCGACGCCCAGCACCTCGATCCGGCCCGCGTCGGGACGCAGCAGCCCGGTCGCCATCGAGAGCGTGGTCGTCTTGCCGGCGCCGTTCGGGCCGACGAGGCCGAAGAACGAACCCGTCGGCACGGTCAGGTCGATTCCGTCGACGGCGACCTTGTCGCCGAACGCCTTGCGCAGACCGGTGATCTGCAGGGCGGACGCCGGGGGCGTCACGGTCGGTTCGGGGCGGGGCATGCCGACGTCGCTCATGGCCCCCAGCCTAGGGACGCCCACCGGCACCGCGCCTCCCCCAGGGGGTGGAAGCGGGGCGAGGCGAGGGTGGCGACGGGCGCGCGGTCGACACGCAGCGCAGGAGGCGCGGGTGCCGACGGACCCGCCGGCTCAGCTGAGCTGGTTGGCCTCGACCCAGGCGAGGTACTCGGGGCTGACGGTGCCGGTGACGTAGTCGCCCGTGAAGCAGCTCATCTCGAGCTCGGTGACGTCGCTGCCCTCGGTGATGGCGGCCTGCATGTCGGCGACCTCTTGGTAGATGAGGTGGTCGGCACCCAGTTCGCGGGCGATCTCGGGGATCTTGCGGTCGTGGGCGACCAGCTCGTGCCGCGACGGCATGTTGATGCCGTACACGTGCGGGAAGCGCACCGGGGGAGCGGCCGAGGTGAAGGTCACCTTGTTCGCTCCGGCGGCCCGGGCCATCTCGACGATCTCGCGCGACGTCGTCCCGCGGACGATCGAGTCGTCGACGATCAGGATGTTCTTGCCCTTGAACTCGCTCGACATCGCGTTGAGCTTCTGGCGCACCGACCGCTTGCGCTCGGCCTGCCCCGGCATGATGAAGGTGCGCCCCACGTAACGGTTCTTGTAGAAGCCCTCGCGGTACTCGATGCCGAGCTTCTGGGCGACCTGCATGGCTGCGGGGCGGGACGAGTCGGGGATCGGCATGACGACGTCGATGTCGCCGATCGGCGAGTGCGCGGCGATCGTGTCGGCCAGCCGGTTGCCGAGGCGCAGTCGGGCGTCGTAGACCGAGATGCCGTTCATGATCGAGTCGGGGCGGGCCAGGTAGACGTACTCGAACGAGCAGGGGATGAGGCGCGGGCTGGCGTGGCACTGCTTCGACACCATCTGGCCGTCGAGCGAGATGAAGACGGCCTCGCCGGGGGCGACGTCGCGGACGATCTCGTAGCCGCCGGACTCGAGGACGAGCGACTCGGAGGCGGTGATCCATTCGTCGCGGACGCCGTCGGCGGCGAGACGGCGACCCAGGACCAGCGGGCGGATGCCGAAGGGGTCGCGGAAGGCCAGCAGACCGTGGCCGGCGATCATGGCGATGGCCGCGTACGAGCCCTGCACCCGGTCGTGCACGCGGGACACCGCGGCGAAGATCTGCTCGGGGTCGAGCTCGCTGCCGTTGACCTGCTCTTGCAGCTCGTGCGCCAGCACGTTGACCAGCAGTTCGGTGTCGCTGTTCGTGTTGAGGTGGCGCCGGTCGACGTGGAAGAGCTCGCTCGTGAGCTCGCGCGTGTTCGTCAGGTTGCCGTTGTGGATCAGCACGATGCCGTAGGGCGCGTTCACGTAGAACGGCTGCGCCTCTTGCTCGTTGCTGGCCGCGCCCTTGGTGGCGTAGCGCACGTGGCCGAGGCCCATGTTGCCGAGCAGCGCACGCATGTCGCGGGTGCGGAAGCCCTCGCGGACCTGCCCCTTGGTCTTGTGCACGTGGAAGATGCCGCCCTCGGCGGTGGCGATGCCGGCGCTGTCCTGCCCGCGGTGCTGCAACAGGAGGAGCGAGTCGTAGACGAGTTGATTTGCTGGCTCGTGCGCGACGAGACCGACGATGCCGCACATGCGGATCTGGCTCCAGACCGTAGAGTTGGGGTTACCGCGACAGTCTAGAGCGACACCGAACGGATGAACGAATGGCGACCTCCTCTGCCCACTCGACCAGCGCCTCCTACGCCGCAGCGGGGGTCGACACGGCCGCCGGCGACCGGGCGGTCGAGCTGATGAAGGCGGCCGTCGGTGCCACGCACGGCCCCGGTGTCGTCGGCGGCGTCGGCGGGTTCGCCGGGCTGTTCGACGTGTCGTTCCTCAAGGACTTCGACAAGCCGTTGCTCGCCACGTCGACCGACGGCGTCGGCACGAAGGTCGCCATCGCCCAGGCGCTCGACAAGCACGACACGATCGGGCAAGACCTGGTGGGCATGGTCGTCGACGACATCGTCGTGGTCGGCGCCCGGCCGCTGATCATGACCGACTACATCGCCTGCGGCCGCGTGGTGCCGGCCCGCATCGCCTCGATCGTCGAGGGCATCGCCCGGGCCTGCAGCGAGACGGGCACCGCCCTCGTCGGCGGCGAAACCGCCGAGCACCCCGGCCTGCTCGGGCCCGACGACTACGACGTGGCCGGCGCCGCGGTCGGTGCGGTCGAGTCGGGGCGCCAGCTCGGCCCGCACCTCGTCGGCGACGGCGACGTCGTGCTCGCGCTCGCCTCGTCGGGCGTGCACTCGAACGGCTTCTCGCTCGTGCGCCACATCCTGGCCTCACGCGACCTCGGCTACGACGACACCCTGCCCGAGTTCTCGGGCACCGTCGGCGAGGCGCTGCTCGAACCGACGCGCCTCTACACGTCACCCCTGTTGCGCGTGCTCGACGACCCCGCGCTCGACGGCGCGATCCACTCGCTCAGCCACGTCACCGGGGGCGGCATCGCGGCCAACCTCGCTCGCGTGCTCCCCCGCGGGTCGTGGACCGAGGTCGACCGCTCGACCTGGTCGCCGCTGCCCGTCTTCCGGGTGCTGAGCGACCTGGCCGGCTCGACCCTCGAGTCGAGCGAGGGCACCTGGAACCTCGGCATCGGCATGATCGCCGTCGTCGCCGCGTCGCAGGCCGACGCGGTCACCTCGGCCCTCGAGGCCGACGGCATCGCGACCTGGCCCGTCGGCACCGTCTCGACCGGGCAGCGCGATCTCGCCGGGTTCGAACAGGGCGCCAAGGGCGTCGACGGAGGCGCGGTGCGGCTCGTCGGGTCCTACGGGGGCTGATCGCCCGTCACGCCGAGTGGCGTCGCCCCGGCGTCGGCGTACGATGAACGCACGCCCGTGCCGGGCGCGCTGACGACGACGTCAGACCGGACGACGAAGGAGTCGACCCATGAGCACCACCCGCATCCCCCTCCCCGCCGTCTCGCGTGCGGCGGTCGCCGCCCCGCGCAGCGCCCGGATCAGCCGCGTCCCCGCCGAGCCCGCACCGCTGCGGTCGTCCGCGTCACCCGTCACCGGGGGGCGCAAGGTCGCGGCTCTCACGGCCGGCGGCATGATCCTGCTGCTCGTCGTGGGGCTGCTGCCCGCGGTCGCGACGCTCGTCGGCGGCTGAGCCGCGCCTCCTGACGACGGCCCCGTCGCCCGTTCGACCCGTCGCCCGTCACCCGTCGAGCAGGTGACACACGACGACGGCCCCTCGAGAGATCGAGGGGCCGTCGTCGTGTGGCGTGCGTCGTGCGGACTCAGAGGACGCAGAACCCGTTGCCCTCGGGATCGGCGAGGACCACCCACGACACGTCGGAGTCGTCTTGACCGACCTGTGCACGGACGGCCCCGAGCGACTCGAGTCGCGCGACCTCGTCGGCCTGCGTCGCCTCGCGGCTCTGACCGTCGACCGGGGTCGGGCGGAAGTCGAGGTGCAGACGGTTCTTGACCGTCTTGGCTTCGGGGACGCTCACGAAGAGCAATCCGGGCAGCGTGTCGGGTGTCGGACGGATCTCGGGTTCGTCGTCGTCGGACGAGACGACCACCCATCCGAGGGCGTCCGCCCACCAGCGTGCGAGCCGTGCGGGGTCGCTCGAGTCGACGACGACCTGCTCCCACACGAGGGACGAGGACGAAGAGGTCATCAGCCGACCGGCCTCAGGCGCTCTTGTTCTGGTCGTGCTCGGTGTCGTATTCGTCGTCGAAGTCGTCGGCCCATTTGTCGACGTATTCGTCGCCGGAGTCGTTCTTCGTCGCCAACTCTTTTTCGAGTGCACCGTAGTTGGTGTCAGGGCTGAAGTACTTCAGCTCTCTGGCGACCTTGGTGTGCTTGGCTTTTTGACGGCCGCGCCCCATGCGTGACCCCCTCTGAACTCGGCCCGGAAACGGTGTCGGACGACCCGGGAACTGCCGACAGGATGCTCTTGAAAAACTGGACCGATCTTATCATGTACCCCTAGCCCCGGCTGCCGCCTCGGACGGGCATGATGGTCGGGATGACTCCTGGGGGCGAAGGCGAGCGGACGCGGGTCCTCGTGATCGGCGCGGGCCAGGCCGGGTTGTCGGTCTCGTGGTACCTGCGCCGGCTCGGACTCGAGGTGGGTCGCGACCTCGTCGTCCTCGACCGGGGCCCGGGGACCGGAGGCGCGTGGCAGCACCGCTGGGAGAGCCTGCGGTTGGGTGCCGCGCATCGCGTGCACGACCTGCCGGGCATGGACGGGCTGGGGCTGGGGTTCGCCGACGCCGACCGGTCGGCCCCGGCGCGTGACGTCGTCGCCGACCGGTACGCCCGGTACGAGGACGCACTCGGGCTCGACGTGCGGCGCCCGGTCGAGGTGACCGGGGTGACCGGGCTGGGGGACGGCTTCTCGGTGCGGTGGGCGGCCCGCGCCTCCTCGGGGGGCGCTCCGGCTGCGGCGACAGGGCCGGAGTCCGGCTCTTTGCGGGCCGAGGTCGTCGTGAACGCGACCGGCACCTGGGGTGCCCCGTTCGTGCCGTGGTACCCCGGGCGCGACACCTTCCGCGGGCGCCAGCTGCACACCTCGGACTACCGGGCGGCGTCCGAGCTCGAGGGGCTCGACGTGGTCGTGGTCGGCGGCGGAACGAGCGCGATCGGCTTCGTGCTCGAACTCGACGGCATCGCGGCCTCGACGACGTGGGTGACGCGCCGACCGGTCGACTGGCTCGACCAGGGCGAGCTCGACGTCGAGTCGGCCGTCGCCGCGGTGGCGGCCCAGGATCGCGCGGCCCGGGCGGGACAGGCGCTGCCGAGCATCGTCAGTGGCACCGGCGTGCCCCGCACCCGCCGCTTCGTGTCGGGCATCGAGCGTGGCGTGCTGGTCGAGCGGCCGATGTTCGCGGCGGTCGAGCCGAACGGTGTGCGCTGGGCGGACGGCACCTTCGCTCACGCGGACGCCATCGTCTGGGCGACCGGATTCCGCCCCGAGCTGCGCCATCTGGCACCCCTCGGGCTGCGGTCGGCCGACGGGGGCGTGAGCGTCGAGGGCGGCGCCTCCACCCTCGACCCGCGGCTGTTCTTCGCGGGCTACGGGCCGCAGGCCTCGACGATCGGGGCGAACCGGGCCGGCCGGGCGATCGCCCGTCAGGTGGTCGCGCGGTTGTCGGAGAGCGACGCCGTGCGCCGACGGCAGGGGTGACGCAGGCGATGCCCGTGCGCGGGCTCGCCCGCGTTCGGCGGGAGGGTGCTCGCACCATCGGCGGCGGGGCGAGCGGGGCGAGCGGTCATGGGTGGCGGGGCGGGCGCACGGCGTGCGTGGCGGACCAGACGGCGACGGCGGCTGCGGCGGACCAGGCCTGGGGGCGGCACGAGGCGGGGTACGGCACGGGCGACGGCATCTCGCGGGCCGGGTCGCCCGAGTGGAGCTCGGGCATCCGGTAGTCGAAGGTCGGCGCCGCCGCGAGCAGGCCCTCGGCGAGCACCGCGGCCTCGTCGGCGAACCCGGCCCGGGCCAGGCCCTGCACCGCGATGGCCGTGTCGTGGGTCCAGACGCTGCCCCCGTGGTAGCTCAGGGGCCAGTAGCCGGCGCTGTCGGTCGACATCGTGCGGAGGCCGAAACCGCTGGACAGCTCGGGCGAGACGAGGCGGGAGGCGACCAGCGCCTCCTCGTCCGGGTCGAGCAGACCCGTGCCGAGCAGGTGCCCAAGGTTGCTCGTGACCGTGTCGACCGGCCGCTTGGCCGCGTCGAGGGCGATCGCCGGGTAGGCGCCCGCGGCGTCGTCGACCCAGAAGGAGGCGCGGAACCGGTCGCGCAGGCGCCCCGCCCAGTCGCGCCACGCGTCGCCGCCCGCCCGACCGAAGGCGTCGAGCAGGTCGGCCCCGTGCACGGCCGCCTCGTACGCGTAGGCCTGCACCTCGCAGAGCGCGATCGGCCCCTCGGCGAGGGTTCCGTCGCGCCACTGGACGCTGTCCCCGGAGTCTTTCCAACCCTGGTTCGCCAAGCCGTGGCCGGTCTCGTCGACGTACTCGAGCAGCAGGTCGCCGTCGCTGTCGCCCGAGTCGCGCATCCAGGCGAGGGCTGCGTCGAGGTGCGGCAGCAGCGCCTCGACCTCGGCCCGCGGCAGGCCCCAGCGCCAGGCGTCGTGCAGCAGGCAGATCCAGAGCGCGGTCGCGTCGACGGTGCCGTAGTAGAGCGGGGGCAGGCTGACGTCCTCACCGGGGATCGTCAACGTCCGTTGACGGAGTTCGTGCATGATCTTGCCCGGCTGCTCGGCCGTCCCCGGCACGTGTCGAGTGCCCTGGAGGCCCGCGAGCACCCGCAGGGTGCCCCCCGCGACCGTGAGGTCGAGGGGCAGGGTGAAGCGGGCGGCCCAGAGCGAGTCGCGGCCGAAGAGCGTGAAGAACCAGGGCGCACCTGCGGCGTAGAACACGTCGTCAGGTGCCGTCGTCGTGGTCAGCCGGAGCGCCGCCAGGTCGTCGCGGGCACGGTCGACCCAGCGGGCGAGCCGGTCGTCACGCGGCGCCGGGTCGAGGTCGGCCCACTGCGGTGGCGTCCGCACGCCCCGGACGACGGCGTCGGGGGCGGTCGCGACCAGGTCGAGACCGACCGTCACGGAACCCCGGGCGGGGACGACGGCGACCCACTCGACGACGAGGCCGGCGGGGGTGTCCCGGACCGCGCCTCCTCGGGTCTCGAGGTCGACCCGGACTCCTTCTGCCCGCCAGGAGGCGCGGGTGCCGTCGGACGTGAGCGTCGCGTCGCGCACGGGCGCGCCCACGATCCCGGCCTTCACGTGGTCCATGGGGGACGCGTCGGGTCGGAGGGTCGCGGCAAGGGTGACCGTGAGCTCGCGGTCGAGCCGGGAGGTGACCGTGTGGCGCTCGTGGACGCCCGTGGTCGTGACGTCACGGAGCGAGCTCAGGCGGACGTCGGGGTCGGCTCCGGCGTCGTCGAGGCCGCGCAGCAGCGACTCGAAGCGGACCGACGAGGCTCCGAGGGGCACCGTGGCCACGTGCTCGGGGACGAGACCGTTGACGGTGACGCCGTGCCCGGCGACGAGACGCACGTCGCCGAGGTAGACGCCGTGGATCGTCGCCGCGCCCATCGACCCGTCGGCGGCCGACCACGCCTGGACGGGAGCCCTCAGCACGATGGTCTCGGCGGCGAGGAACGGCTGGAGGCCGGGTGTCGGGGTCGACCGGTCGGCGTGGTCGGAATCGAGGGGGGAGGTCTGGGTCATCGGGGGCTCCTGGGGCTCCGGGTGGCGGGCGTGGGGTGCGACGGGGTGGGCGTCGCGGCGTGCATCACTCTTTGACGGCCCCGGCGCTGGCGTTCATGATGCGGCGCTGGAAGACGAAGAAGACGATGGCGACCGGGACCGTCATGACCGCGGCGGCCGCGAGCTTGATCGGGTACTGCGACCCCTGGCTCAGCTGCCCCGAGGCGAGGCTCGCGACGCCCTTGGTGAGGGTGGTCAGCTCGGGCGACTGGGTCGACACGATGAAGTGCGAGAGCTCGTTCCACGACCCCTGGAACGACAGGATGATGATCGTCACGAGGGCCGGGCGAGCCATGGGCAGGACGATCGACCAGAAGACCCGGAAGGTGCCGGCGCCGTCGATGCGCGCCTGCTCTTCGACGCTGCGCGGGATCGACTCGAAGAAGTTCTTCATGATGAATACCCCGGCGGCGTCGGTCAGCAGCGGCACGATCATGCCCGAGTACGAGTCGTACATGCCGAGCTGGTTGATCACCAGGAACTTCGGGATGAGCAGCACGACCGTCGGCACCGCCATCACGCCGATCAGCAGCACGAAGATGACGTTGCGCCCCCGGAACTGCAGCCGCGCCAGGGCGTAGCCGGCCAGCGAGTTGAAGAAGACCCGCCCGAGCGTCACCACGATCGTCACGATCGCGGAGTTCTGGAACCAGGTCGGGAAGTCGCTGTTGAGGAACAGCTGGCGGTAGGCGGCGACCGTCGGCGTGATCGGGATCAACGCCAGCGGGTCGGAGGCCGCCTCGGGGTCGGTCTTGAACGACGTCGCCACGTTGATCAGGAACGGCAGGATGTAGATCGCCGCGATGACGATCAGCACGGCGTAGAGCACCGAGGTGCCGGCGATGCGTCGCGTGCTGCGGGGCTCGCGCCCGGCCGGGTGAGGTGGGGCCGGGGGAGGCGCGACCGGCGAGGAGGGGTTCGTCCGGTCGGCGATCGGTGCGGTCGTGGTCATCGCTCGACTCCTGTCGTGTAGAGCCGGGTGCGTCTCTTCGACACGGCCCGTTCGCGCAGCACGATGCGCTGCAGGATCGTCAAGGCGACGATGATGACGAACAGCACGAAGGCGATGGCCGCGCCGCGACCCCACTCCTGTTCGCCGAACGCCGAGGTGTACGAGAGGTAGGCGGGCGTCAGCGTGGTCTTCTGCGGGCCGCCCTGGGTGCCGGTGTAGATCTGGTCGAAGACCTGCCAGGTGCCGATGAGGCCGAGGGTGAGGACCGTGAAGAGCGTCGGTCGCAGTTGCGGCAACGTGATGCGCCAGAAGCGCTGCCAGCCGCTCGCGCCGTCCATCATCGCGGCCTCTTGGACGTCGCCACCGAGGTTCTGCAGGGCCGCCAGGAAGAGCAGCATGAACGTGCCACTGGTGGTGAAGACGGCCATCAGGATGAACGCGGACATCGCGACCGACGGCCCGGCCAGCCAGTCCCACCAGCTGACGCCGAGGGCGGTGTGGTCGGCCAGCAGGGCCGGGGGCTGCGTGACGCCGACGACGGCGAGCAGGTTGTGCAGCACGCCGCTGGCGTCGTTGAACCACGCGGGCCCGGTGATGCCGACGAACGAGAGCAGCTTGTTCACCGCGCCGCTCTGCGAGAACAGGAACAGCCACAGGACGGTGATGGCGACCGAGCTGGTCACCGACGGGAAGTAGAACGCGGTGCGGAAGAACCCGCGGCCGCGCAGCACCTGGCGGTTCACCAACACGGCGAGCAGCAGGGCCACAGCGGTCTGGATCGGCACGACGAGGATCACGTACCAGGCGTTGTTGCGCAGGCTCAGGCCGAAGTCGCGCTCGGCCAGGCCGCCGCCGCCGAGCAGGTCTCGGTAGTTCTGCGCCCCGACGAAGCCGACGCCGGCCGCGAAGGGGGAACCCCGGCCGGTCCAGTCCGAGACGCTGACCCAGAGAGCCATCAGGACGGGCACGGCCAGGAAGAGGCCCAGGACGATCAGCACGGGCGAGACGAACAGCCAGCCCGAGAGGCCCTCGCCGCGCGAGACGGCGCTGCGCCGGCGGGGGGCCTTGGTCGAGATCGCGGTCATGGGGACTGCCTTTCGTGCGCTGTCTCGGGTCGGTGGGTCGCGCCTCCTCGGATGATCGCCGACGAGGCGCGGCTGCGGGGGAGGAGGGAACGGGACCGGGGAGGGACGGAGGCGCGACCGCCCGGGGGAGGACGCGTCGCGGCCCCGGCCTCCCCCGTCGGGTGGGGAGTGCGGGGCACCGCGCCGGGGGAGGCGCGGTGCCCCGGGGTTACTGGAGGATCGCCTCGAAGTTCTTCTGCGCGGACTCGAGGATCGTCTTCGGGTCGCCGTCCTTCAGGCCGGAGAGCTGCGAGTTGAAGTCGCTGATCACGGCGGCGGACCCGTCCTGCGTGGGCGTGCCCTGGGCGAACTCGACCGAGTCGAGGAACGCGGCCTGGTCGGGGTTGTCGGACTTCCAGGTGTCTGCGGCCGACTGGATCGAGGGCATGACGCCGAACGCGTCGGCGAAGGCGAGCTGCTGGTCGGTGCTCGTCAGCTGCTCGACGAGGTCGACGGCGGCCTGCTGGTTGGGGCTGTCGGCGGCGATGCCCCAGCAGTTGGTGAACTGCAACGTGCCCTGGCCGCCGGGGCCGGCGGGCAGCTCGGCCACCTGGTACGACACGTCGGGGTAGTCGTTGGTGAGTGCGCCGGTGATCCAGTTGCCCTCGATGGTCATCGCCGCCTTGCCCGTGCCGAAGGCCTCGCCGCCCCAGCCCGCGCCGAGGTCGCTCGAGAACGCGGCGTCGCCGCTGGTCAGCAGGTCTTTCACGTAGGTCAGCGCCTCGACGTTCTCGGAGGAGTCGAGCGTCGCCTCGGTGCCGTCGGCGGTGGTCACCGCGCCGCCGGCCTGCGCCATGAACGCGCCCACCCGGGCGTACTCGGGGCTGAAGGCCAGGCCCACGTGATCGGCCGTCGTGAGCTTCGCGGCGACCGCCTTCAGCGAGTCCCAGTCGGTCGGGACGTCGGCGTCGGACAGGCCGGCCGCGGCCCACATGTCGGTGTTGATGATCAGGCCGAGGGTCGAGAAGTCCTTGGGCGCGCAGTAGAACCGGTCGTCGAGCGTGAAACTGTCGACGAGGGTCGGGAAGAAGTCGCCCTCGTTGGCGAGCTGGTCGCCGTAGGCCAGCAGGCTGCCGTTGCCGGCGAAGCCCGCGAGCGTGTCGGTCGAGACGTAGAACACGTCGGCCGGCTCGCCCGAGGCGAAGCCCTGGCTGAGCTGCTGCGGCAGGTCGGAGGCCACGCTGACCTCGGCGCCGGTGCCCGAGTCGTCGGACCAGCTCGCGACGGCGTCGGTGACGGCCTTCGTCTCGGCGTCTCCGCTCGAGCCGATCAGCACGGTCAGCGAGTCGTCGCTGCTGGTGAGGGCGCCGTCGCTCGCGGCGCCCGACCCCTCGCTGAAGCCGGAGCCGCAGGCCGTGAGGGCCAGGGCCGAGATGGTGGTGAGGGCGGCTGCTGCCGCCAGGCGGGTCGTGCGTCGTCGCATGGTGGGCCTCTCGTCGCGTCGTTGCGATGGTGCGGGTGCTGTGGTCGGGGTGTGGTGCCGGGGTGGCGCCTCGGGATGGAGCGGGGGCGGACGTGCGATTTGATCGATCAAATCCGTGTCGTCAGAGTAGGCAGGCCGCCCCGTGGGTGTCAAGACCGGGGAGCCGAGAGGCACCCGGGCGCTGGGGTAACGTGACCCGAGGCCGCCGACCGGCGCCGGGGTGGAGGGCGCGATGACTCGGGTTCCGACACCGCGCCTCCCGACCGTCAGCGACGTCGCCTCGGTCGCGGGGGTGTCGCGGCAGACCGTCTCGAACGTGCTGAACGCGCCCGACATCGTCCGACCCGACACGCGGGGCCGGGTCGAGCGGGCGATCGCGGACCTCGGCTACCGGCCGCACGCGTCGGCGCGACGATTGCGCACCCGCAAGAGCTCGACCATCGGCATCCGGCTCGACCCCGTGCAGAACGGCATCTCGGGCGCGGTGCTCGACCGGTTCCTGCATGCGGTCACCGAGCAGGCCGACGCTCGCGACCACCGCATCCTGCTGTACACGGCGGCCGGGCCCGACGACGAGATCGCCCAGTTCCGCCGCCTGCTCGACGGCGCCGACGTCGACGGGTTCGTGCTCACCTCGACGTTCTTCGACGACCCGCGCACCGAATGGCTGATCGACGCCGGCGCCGACTTCGTCACCTTCGGTCGGCCCTGGGGGATCGACGACATGGGCGACCCGCAACACCGCTGGGTCGACGTCGACGGACGCGCCGGCCTCGCCTCGACGACCGACGACCTGCTCGACCGGGGTGCGACGCACGTGGCCTTCCTCGGCTGGCCCGCCGGCTCGGGCGCCGGGGACGACCGGAGGCGCGGGTGGCGCGAGGCGCTCGCGTCACGGGGCACGCTCGATCCGGCCTCGATCGACGCGCTCGACCTGGCCGTCGAGGACTCGGTGCCGCTCGCCTCGGCTGCGGTCCGGTCGGTGCTCGACGCGGGAGTCGCGGTGGACGCCGTGGTGTGCGCGAGCGACACCCTCGCGCTCGGGGCATCGGTCGTGCTGGGATCGTCGGTGCCGGTCGTGGGCTATGACGACACCCCGGTCGCCTCGGCGCTCGGCCTGTCGAGCGTCGAGCAACCACTCGTCGACGTCGCGGGAGCCGTGCTCTCGCTGCTGCTCGACGACAGCGAGCCGCGGCACCGGCTGCTGCGGCCCCGCACCGTCTGGCGCTGACGCTCCCGGGCGCCGGCGCTACTTCTTCTTACGAGGGGAGGTGCCGGTCGAGTTGCGGGCGGCCGAGCGGGCCTTGCGCGCGGCGGCGCCGCCTCCGCGGTTGCCGGCCGCCGTGCCCGGTGCACGCGGGGTCTGCTTCGGGCCGGGCCCCGTGCCGGCCGAGCCGTTCTGCGCGGGCTGGACGTCGAGGCCTCGCTGCACCGCGCCTCCTTCGACCGCTGCTCCGGCGCGGCCGTCCGGGCCCGCGTCGGCACCCAGCGCGCCGCCGGCGGCACCCGATCGGCGACCGGCCGGTTCGAGCACGCGGCGCGGCACCGGGCGCGGACGGATCGGCTCCCC
>NZ_JXQZ01000106.1 GCF_000878135.1 Frigoribacterium sp. MEB024 | reverse complement strand
CGGCTGACGCCGCGCCCCGCCGGCTGACGCCGCCGCGCGCCCGCCGGCTGACGCCGCGCGCCTCCTGCCGGAGGTCGCACCACCGATGCGTCGTCGAACCACCCCGTCGCGTGGTTCGACGACGCAACGGTGGTGCGACCCCGTCGGAGAGCCGGCACCCCGTCGGAGAGCCGGCACCCCGTCGGGCAGGATGGACGGCATGCCCGCACCCACCGCGTCCCTGCCCACCGCCCTCGTCACCGGTGCCTCCGGCGGCATCGGCGCCGAGTTCGCCCGGCGGCTCGCGCCCGACCACGACGTGGTGATCGTGGCACGGAGCGGCGACCGCCTCGAGCAGGTGAGGGCCGAGCTCGTGGCGACCCGCGCCTCCGGGTCGTTCACGGCCGTGGTCGCCGACCTGTCGACGCCCGAGGGGGTCGAGACCGTGCTGGCCGCGGTCGGCGACCGCACGATCGACGTGCTGGTGAACAACGCCGGCGTCGGCTCGCACGGGGCGTTCGCCGAGTCCGACCCCGCCGCCGTCCAGGCGCAGCTGCACCTCAACTGCTCACAGGTGGTCGCGCTGACGCGCGCGCTGCTGCCCGGCATGGTGGCCCGCCGACGCGGCACGGTGGTCAACGTCGCGTCGACGGCGGCGTTCCAGCCGATCCCGACGATGGCGGTCTACGGGGCGACGAAGGCGTTCGTGCTCTCGTTCAGCGAGGCGCTGCACGCCGAGGTGCGCGGGTCGGGCGTCACCGTCACGGCCCTCTGCCCTGGGGCGACCGAGACCGGGTTCTTCGCCGCGACCGGCAGCGACTTCCTCACGAGCGGTCGCCAGACGCCCGAGCAGGTCGTCACCGCGGCACTGCGGGCCGTCCGCCGTCGCCGTGCCGTGGTGGTCAGCGGGCTCGGCAACGCGATCGGTGCCCAGGCGCACCGCTTCCTGCCCCGCCGACTCGTGACCGCGGCCTCGGCCCTGATCGTCCGCGAGCGCTAGGCGCCGGGCCCGGGTCGTCGGCCGCGCTTGGCCCGCACGGCGAACGCGTCGAGGGCGACGAGCACGTCGGGCGCCTCGTACAGGCGTCCGCGGCGTGCCTCACCGATCGGCCGCACGATGCCGTCGTCGACGAGTCGTTCGATGCCGGCCCGGGCGTTGTTCGTCGCGACCCCGAGTTCGCGGGCGACCGACGGCACGTCGACGACGGGCTGGCGTTGCAGCACGTCGAGCAGACGTCGACCGACCGACCCCGCGCGGGCGGTCGTGAGTTCGTCCCACTGCAGGCGGAGCCGGGTCAGGTCGGTCACGAGCGAACGGCCGTTGTCGACCGCCTCGACGGTCGCGCGGGTGAAGGCGCGGACGATCGGCTCGACGTCGCCGTCGCGATACGCCCCGAGTGCGTCGAAGTACCCCGAGGCGTCCCGCAGGAGGCCGGCCGAGACCGGCACCGTCACCTGACGCATGACGCCCAGCCGTCTCAGCATCGAGTGGACGATCGCGCGACCCGTCCGGCCGTTGCCGTCGGGGAAGGGGTGGATGGTCTCGAACTGCGCGTGGGTCAGCGCGACGTGCACGAGGGCCGGCAGGTCGTCACGACGGGCGAAGGCGAGCACGTCGTCCATGGCTCGCGGCACCCTCTCGGCGCGGGGCGGTACGAAGTCCGCCGTGTGCGGGCTCGTTCCCGTGCCGCCGATCCACACCTGCTGATCGCGCCAGCGGCCCGTGTGATGCGGTTGCTCGTCGCCCAGGAGGGCCGCGTTCATCGCGACCACGGCAGCGTCGTCGAGGTCGTCGGCGAGGGCGACGGCGGCCTCCATCGCGTGCGCGTTGGCGATGACGAGCCGGGCGTTCGTCCCGGCCTTCCGGCCGAGGGCGGCGAGGGCGATGCCACGGGGCATGGCCGTGAGGTTCTCGATCTCGGAGCTCGACGCGCTCTCGCTCCGCAGCAGGATCGCCGCGAAAGGGGCGGTGAACGCGCCCACCTCGGCGTCGAAGCGGGCCAGCTCGGCGACGGCGTCCTCGCAGTCGACCACGAGGTCCGCGGGCAGGTTCGGCGCGGCCGCCTCGGCGATGGCCGGGGTGACGGCGGCCTCGTACGGGCCGCGTGACCGCAGTCGAGCTCGGCGGGAGAGCGGGGCGTCCTCGTCGTCGTCCCAGGGGTGGCTCTCGTACTCGACCCGCGGCCACGAGGGCGGGGGAACCAGGGGCATGCCACCCACCTTAGCCATGGTTAGCGGATCAAACGTCCTCTCGACGAACCAGGGCGGCGTCACGCGCCGCCACGAGCAGGTCGGTCAGCACCGTGCCGGTGGCCCCGCGGTCCTCGGGGTGCCACTGGACGCACCACACCGGAGCCGTGTCGTGCTCGACGGCCTCGACCGTGCCGTCGTCGGCCCAGGCGACCGCGCGCAGCCCCTCGCCCAAGCGCCGCACCGCCTGGTGGTGCGAGCTGCGCACGACCAGCGACGTCGTGCCGAGCATCGTCGCGAGCGTGCTGCCGTCGGCGAGCCGGACCGGGTGGTCGACCATGCTGTCCGAGGCGTCGTCGGGGTTCACGTGGCCCGGGTGGTCGAGGTGCTGCACGAGGTCTCCGCCGAGGGCGACGTCGACCACCTGCATGCCGCGACAGATGCCGACCAGCGGCACCCGTGCCTCCACGGACCCGCGCACCACCTCGAACTGCACCCGGTCGGCGTCGGCGAAGGTCTGGCCGCGCCCCGGGTAGTCGACCGGCCCGCCGTAGTGGCTCGGGTCGACGTCCTCACCGCCGGTGACGAGCACCGCGTCGGCCTCGGCGAGGGCGGTGCGCACGTCGCCGAGCCGGTTCGCGGGCACCCGGCGCACCGCGAAGCCGACCTGTTCGGCAGCGGCGACCAC
>NZ_JXQZ01000105.1 GCF_000878135.1 Frigoribacterium sp. MEB024 | reverse complement strand
TGCAGGGCGGCGCGCTGCGGGGTGCCGCGGCGCGAGGCCGGCACGCGGGCCGCGTCGTCGTGCGCGTCGGCGGTCCCGTCGACGGCGTGCGGGCTGACCAGGGCGATCACGGCCGCGGCGAGCGACGCGGGGTCGTCGAGGTCGAACGAGGCGGTCGTGCCGGCCTCGGGGTGCTGCGCCGCCGCGTGGCCGACGCGGGGCGCGGCGACCGGGATGGCGAGGTCCCAGCACAGCTCGACCCAGCCGGAGTGCGTGCCGTGGCGGTAGGGCAGCACCGACACGTCCAGGTCGGCGAGCGACCGCTCGAGCTGGGGGTCGGTCAGGCGCGGGTGCTCGGCGAGGGTCGCCGACGGGCCGGCGGCGCGGACGAGCTCGCGGATGCGCTCGGCCTGCTCGGGGTCGCGCACGCGCTCGTTCAGGTCGACCCGCGCCTCCACGGCGGCACCGGTGGCGCGCAGGGCGTCGACCGCCGCCAGCAGGGTGCGGACGGTCTCGACGCCCGCGACGTTCGGGCGCAGGTCGCGGAGGTGGACCCCGACGACGACCGTGTCACCCGGTGTGCCGACGGGCAGCTCGGCCTCGGGGTCGGCGATGGCGGGGTGCGCGACGACGGTCGGGCGACGCCCCCACCGGGCCTCGACCTCGTCGGCGGCCGCGTCGGTGAGGGTGATCAACTCGTCGGCGGCCGGGACCAGCACGTCGAGGTGCTCGAGGTGGGGCGCCTGGTCGACGAGCTGCGGGTTGGTCAGGTCGTGCACCGTGTACACGAGCGGCAGGCGCAGGTCGCGCAGGGTCTCGACGACGGCGACGAGGTGCTCGGTCGGGTACGACTCCGTGCCGAAGTGCACGTGCAGGAGGTCGACCTCGTGGGCGTGCGCCCGCAGCCAGGCGGCGTCGAGCACGACCGGGGGCCACCAGCGGGCCGGCTCCGCGGGGTCGGGAAGCGGGTCGGCGAGGTGCACGACGCGTCCCGACGTGTCGAGGGGGTCGAGCAGCGAACGGACGTACGGGTGGCCGGCCGGGACCGACGCGACGCGGATCGGGGCGACCGGGGCGACGACGGCGCGGGCCGGGGTCGACGGCGACGTCGGGGCGTGATGGGTCATCGGGGCCTCCTCGGCGTGATCAGGTCGCTCGCCGTGCCGGACCGGCGCGGGGCCTGTCTCGCGGGACGACGAGCACCCGCGACGATGCGGGTGAGGTGTGCCGGGGCTGGCGGCGGGAAAGGATGACGCGACCGGGGAAGTCGCTGTTGACTCAACATAGGCCCGCGCGACCCCCTTTGTCCGTTCCGAGCGCGGGCCGGAGGGAAGCATGTCCGAACAGCGAACCGAACCCGACGGCCGCACCCGTCACTACGGCGACTTCTACGGTCTGAGCGAGCCGGAGGGCGACGGCGCGATCGCCCTCGTGGTGGGCAATTGCCAGGCCGAGTCGCTGCGCATCTTCCTCGACGGCGCGGGGCTCACGGCCGTCCGCATGCCACCGGTGCACGAGCTCACGGCCGCCGACCTGCCGCAGCTCGAGCGGTGGCTCGGCCGGGCCGGCCTGCTCGTCTCGCAGCCGGTGCGCGACGACTACCACGACCTCCCGCTCGGCACGGCCCAGCTGGCCGCGATGCTGCCCCGGGAGGCGCGGGTCGTCCGGGTGCCCGTCGTCCGGTTCGCGGGCCTCTACCCCGCGCACGTCATCGTGCGCCCGCCGAGCGACGTCTCGCTCGTGCCGCCCGTGGTCGAGTACCACGACGTCCGACTGATCGCCGAGGCCGCCGGACGGCCGCTCCCGGCCGACGCCCTGACCCCCGTCGTCGTGCGGTCCGTCGCCGAGCTGTCGCTGGCCGAACTGCGCAGACGCGAGGCCGCCCACGACACCGTCGTCGCCTCGGACCTGTTCGAGGTCGGTGCGGGCACCGACGGGGCCGGCACGCCGCGCTTCGACCAGATGCGCACCCTGAACCACCCCGGCAACCCGGTCTGGACGGCCCTCGCCTCGCGCGTCCGCGAGCGCCTGGGCCTGCCCGAGCACGTCGTCGACCCGGGCCGACCCGTGCTGTCGAGCGTGCACGCTCCGCGCGAGCAGGCGGTGATCGACGCCTGGGGCCTCGACGCCGAGCCGACCGACCACTGGGCTGTCGGTGGCGAGCGCGTCGACGCCGACGAGGTCCGTCGTGCGCACCTCGCCTGGTACGCCGAGCACCCGGACGCGGTCGAGGCCGCGCTGGCCCGGCACGCCGACACGTTCGCCCTGTGGGGCGCGGCGTGAACGGGGCGGCGGTCGACCCCTCGGCCCGCGCGGCGGCCGCGCGCGACTCGGCCCGCTCGAGCGCGCGG
>NZ_JXQZ01000104.1 GCF_000878135.1 Frigoribacterium sp. MEB024 | reverse complement strand
CGGTACCACCCTCGCGGCCCTCGACGACGGGCGTGGGCTCGGGCTCGGGCTCGGTAGCTGAGAAGCGCTCCTGCTCCGGCACGGGCTCGGGTTCCGGCTCGCGCTCCGGTACGGGCTCGGGCTCCGGTTCCGGTTCCGATACGGGCTCGGGTTCCGGTTCCAATACAGGCTCGGGTTCCGGCTCGGGCTCGGGCTCGGGCTCGGGCTCGGGCTCGGGCTCGGGCTCGGGCAGAGCGTTCCAGTCGAAGGTCGCAGGTTCGGCCGACTCGGGCCGGGGCGCCGAGATCAGTGCCGTGAACGGCCCCGGCTCGTCGCTGACGTCGGCAGGGTCCCCCACGTCCGCGGGGACCGGCGGCGGAGCGGCGGGATGCCCGTCACCCACAGGCTCCGGGTCGGGCTGCTGCGACTCGGACGGCGCGGGGAGGTCCGGAGTCGGCACGGACGACGGAGGCTGCAACGGTGGCACGGCACCCGTCAGCGCACCGAGGTCGAGGGCCTGGGGGTGGCCCGAGGTCTTCGGCGGAGGCGTCCCCGCCGGGGACTCGGGCACGACGAACGGCAGGGGGGTCGGCGTCGGCGGCTCCCCGGACGAGTCCGACGATGCCTGCCCGACACCCGGGTCGCCCCGGCGCTCGGTTTCGTCGTCGGGTGGGACCTCGACCGCTCGTGTGACCGGCGGCAGGTCGAACGCCTGGGTGGGGACGTCCTCGGGGGCGACGTCGGGAAGACGACCCGCGCCTCCTGACGGGGTGTCGGCCGCAGCGCCGTCTCGCCCGGCCCCGTCGCCGTCGCCGTCGCCGTCGGAGTCGTCGTCCTCGGTGCCGTCGAACTGCGCCGCGAGCCAGTCGCTGGCGTCGTCCCGCCCGGCGTCGTCGCCGTCGTCACCCCGCCGGTCGTCGGTCACGGCTTCAGCCCGAGGTCTTCCAGGCCGATGGCGGCGTAGTAGGGGTAGCCCGCGGCCTCGATCACCTCGCGGGCGCCGGTGCTGCGGTCGACGACCACGGCGACGGCGGCGATCTCGGCCCCCACGGCCTCGAGGGCCTTGGCGGCCGCGAGGGGCGAACCCCCCGTGGTCGAGGTGTCCTCGAGCACGATGACGCGCTTGCCGGCGAGATCGGGCCCCTCGACCTGCTTGCCGCGGCCGTGGTCCTTGGGCTCCTTGCGCACGACGAAGGCGTCGTAGTCCTTGCCCAGGGCGACCCCCTGGTGCAGGACGGCCGCGGCGATCGGGTCGGCGCCCATGGTGAGACCGCCCACCGCGAACACGTCGGGCACCTCGTCGATCAGGTCGACCATGACCCGGCCGATCAGGGGGGCGACGCGGTGATCGAGGCTGACCTTGCGGAGGTCGATGTAGTACGTCGCCTTCTTGCCGCTGGTCAGCGTGAAGTCGCCGTGGAAGACGGCCTCGGAGCCGATGTAGTCGATGAGCTGCGTGCGTGCGTCGGTCACGGTGACCCATGGTAGAGCAGGCGGCCCGGGAACGCCGGGGCGGGCCGGCTCAGCGACCGCCCCGGGACGACCGGTCGAGCGATCGCGTGGTCAGCCGGTGCAGGTCGGCCCACGTGCCGGGCGGCAGGAAGAAGTCCTCGTAGCGGACGACCGCCGAGCGGGCGAGCCGGGCCACACGGACGTCCACGGAGACCGGGTGACGCTTCGGGTACGTCTCGATGCGAGCAGGGGTGACCCCGTGCGCACGTTCGTACCGGCTGCTCTGGCCCGGTCGGCCCGTTCCCCCTGGCCCCTCATGCGACATGTGTATTTTCTAGCGCGCCCCTTGCCCTTTGGGAAGGGTTTCGATGCCCTTTAGGCAACGACTCGGCAGAGCCGTCCCGTCTCATGCTCGCCCGGTACCGTGGTCGGCATGCGTGTCGCGACCTACAACGTCAACTCCGTCCGGGCTCGAGTGGGCCGGGTCGTCGACTGGCTCGTCCGTGAGGACGTCGACGTCGCGGGCCTGCAAGAGATCAAGTGCAAGCCCGAGCAGTTCCCCTACGACGCCTTCCGCGAAGCGGGCTACGAGGTCGAGCTGCACGGGCTCAGCCAGTGGAACGGCGTCGCGTTCGTCAGCCGCCTCCCGATGGAGGACGTCGAGATCACCTTCCCGTCGCAGCCGGGCTTCGCGAAGGGCCAGGAAGGCCCGGACCAACCCAAGGAGGCGCGCGCGATCGGCGTCACGGTCGAAGGCGTGCGGCTCTGGAGCCTCTACGTCCCGAACGGGCGCGAACTCGCCGACCCGCATTACGCCTACAAACTCGACTGGCTCGCCAAGCTGGCCGCCGAGACCGAGACCTGGCTGGCCGAACGACCCGACCAGCCGCTCGCCCTGATGGGCGACTGGAACGTCGCCCCCCTCGACACCGACGTGTGGGACATGTCGGTCTTCGAGGGTCACACCCACGTCAGCGCGCCCGAGCGGGACGCGTTCTTCCGCTTCGAGGAGGTCGGCCTCACCGACGTGGTCCGCTCACGACTGCCCGAGGGCTACACCTACTGGGACTACAAGCAACTGCGATTCCCGAAGAACGAGGGCATGCGCATCGACTTCGTCCTCGGCTCGAAGCCGTTCGACGATCTCGTCACGTCGGTCGCGATCCATCGCGACGAGCGCAAGGGCGACGCGCCGAGCGACCACGTGCCGGTCGTCGTCGACCTCGATCTCGAGACCGGGCTCGACGACGACCGGCCCATGATCTTCTGAGGCCGACCGGACGTCAGGGCTCGACGTCGAACCCGAACCCTTCGGTGACGACGGTCTCGCCCGTCCACGAGACCTGCGTGAAGGTCAGGTCGTAGCGCGTGCCCTTGGCGAGCCAGCGACGGAACTCCCACCGGCCGTCGGCACCGATCGTCGTGTCGCCGAAGGCCGTGCCCCACTGGTTGGCCCCGTGCAGGGTCGCGAACGGCGTGCCCGTGCCACGGAACGTCGTCATGACGTCTCCGTCGCCGACCGAGCCGTCCGAGAGATCGGGGGTCGTCACGACCAGGTCGGTGAGCACCGGCACCGTGAGGTGCACGACCGCCGAGTCGACGGCCGGCCCGCGGGTCTGGGTGAAGGTGATCTCGTAGCCGGACGAGGTCGGCCCGAGGTTGCGGTCGAAGGCCCACCGGCCGTCGACGCCGACGCGTGCGGACCCCATCGGGGTGTTCCACTGGTTGACCGCGGTGATCCGGGCACCGACGGTGCCGCGTCCCGAGAAGGTCGCCACCCCCGGGCCGTAGGGGGCACCGTCCCGGTGGCTGTCCACCCCCAGGGGCACGAGCGCCGCCGCGTACTCCAGGTTCAGCGGGACCCGCTGAGGGTCGATGTCGCGCCGCGTCTGCGTGACGGTGAGGCGATACCCGTCGAGGGTGGGGACGAGGTCGGCCCCGACCGACCACCGACCCGAGAGGGCGGTCGTCGTGCGGGCGATCTCACCGAGCCGTGCGTCGACGACCGTGACGAGCGCGTTCGGGGCCCCGTGCCCGGCGAAGACCGTGGGCCCGGCCGAGTAGAGCTGCCCGTCGACGTGGCTGCCGACCGAGAGCTCGACGGACCCCGCGTAGAACAACTCGAGGGCCTGCTGGTCACTCTCGGCCCCGAGCGTCTGCCTGAAGACGAGCTCGTACGACCGGGTGGTGGGCCCGAGGTTGCGGGTGAAGGCCCAGCGGCCGTTGACGGCGACGGTGGCTCGCCCCATCTCGACACCCCACTGGTTGGTCGCGACGACGGTGGCCGTGGGGGTGCCCGAGCCGAAGAACGTGGCGGGACCGGCCTCGTACGACTCGCCGTCCACATGGCTGAGCACCTCGAGGGGCGAGGTCAGCGCGGCGACCCCGGACTCGGCGGTCTGCAAGGCCTCGGTCGCGGCCCCGGTCTCGGCACCGGTCTCGATCCCGGTCTCGGCGCCGGTCTCGGCACCGGTCTCGACGGGGGCTTCGGGTGGGGCCGACGCGGGCGGCTCGGACGAGGGCGACGGGCTCGGAGTCGCTGCGTCCGAGGGCGGCGGAGTCGGATCGTCCGCCGGTGACGGGACCCGCGCCTCCTGCCCCTCGGGGGTCGACGGCGACTCGGAGGTCGACGGGGACTCGGAGGTCGACGGCGACTCGGGCGCGACGGGGCCGGCGACGGCGGCCGTCGCCGGGAGGTGCGCGGTCAGGACGAGGGCAGCCGACAGGACGGCACCCGTAAGGACGCGTGCCGGCGGTGGGATCGATATCAAGGGAGCACCTTTCGTGGAAAGTGAGCCCTCAGGGTGTCATTAAAAACGAGTGATGTGAAGTTTCGGTGGTCACATCAGGCGAGCAGGGCCGCGACCACCACGAGCACCGGCACCGACAGCACGGTCGTGGCGAGCACCGTGTCGCGAGCCACGACCACACCCGTCTGGTAGCGCTGGGCGTAGTTGAAGACGTTCTGGGCCGACGGCAGTCCGGCGAGCACGACCGCGACGAACAACTCGTCGCGGCCGAAGTCGAACACGAACGCGCCGAGCAGCCAGGCGGTGACGGGCATCACGACGAGCTTCAGCACGACGGCGACCACGATGTCAGCACGCCCCTGCCCGGCCTGGAACGGCTTCGACCCGTACAGGGACATGCCGAACGACAGCAGGACGACGGGCACCGCGGCCCCGCCCACCAGCTCGAAGGGCTCGCGGACGGCCTGCGGGATCTCGAGACCGGTGACCGCGACGACGACGCCGAGGGCGGACCCGATCAGCAGGGGGTTCGTGAACGGGCGCGCGATCGTCCGGCCGATGCTGCTGCCGCGGTTCGTCACGGTGTCCATGACGGCGAGCACGATCGGCGTGAGCACGAGCAGCTGGTAGAGCAGCACCGGAGCGACGAAGGTGGCGCTGCCCAGCACGTAGGTGGCGACCGGCAGGCCGATGTTGTTGGCATTGACGTACGCGCCGCCCATCGTGCCGATGGCCGTCTCGGCGGCGCTGCGCCTGAGGACGAGCTTGAGCACCACGACCGAGAGGACGGCCGCGACGAGCGACGCGATGGCCGACACCACCAGGAGGCGCGAGAACAGCACGTGGACGTCGGCCTGCGAGATGGTGGAGAACAGCAGGCAGGGCGTCAGGACGAAGAAGACCAGGCGTGAGAGCACCCGGTGACCGGACTCCCCGAGCAGGTCGATGCGGCCGACGACGTACCCGGTCACGATGATCACACCGATGATCGCGAACCCGATCAGCACTCCACCCATGGGTCCATCCTGTCGCACGCCCGGGGCCCTGCCCAGCTCGCCCGAACGGTGCCCGCGGCGCGACCCACGCCTCCTCGGCCCGTCGTCGACCTCCGCGGCGGTCGGCGGTCGGGCAGAATCGACGGGTGACGCGCCTCCACGATCCCTCGGTCCACACGTTCGCCAGCGACAACTACGCCGGGGCCCACCCCGAGGTGCTGCGGGCGATCGTCGACGCTGCCGGCGGCCACGTCGGCTCGTACGGCGCGGATCCCTATACGCAGCGCCTCTCCGAGGTCGTCGTCGAGACCTTCGGCGAGGGGGCGGCGATCGACCCCGTCCTGACCGGCACGGGTGCGAACGTCGCCGCCTTGCAGGCCCTGACGCCGCGCTGGGCCGCCGTGATCTGTGCGACGACCGCCCACGTCTACACCGACGAGGGCGGGGCGCCTGAGCGCCTCGGCGGCATCAAGCTGCTGACCGTGCCGACGCCCGACGGCAAGCTGACTCCCGAGCTGATCGACCGGCAGGCCTACGGCTGGGGCGACCAGCAGCGTCCTCAGCCCCTCGCGGTGACGATCACGCAGAGCACCGAGCTCGGCACGGTCTACTCACCCGACGAGATCCGGGCCGTGACCGACCACGCGCACTCGCTCGGCATGCGCGTCCACCTCGACGGCGCCCGCCTCGCCAATGCCGCGGCATCGCTCGGCGTCCCGCTCCGCGCGATCACGCGCGACGCCGGCGTCGATTCGGTCTCGTTCGGCGGCACGAAGAACGGCCTCGTGTTGGGCGAGTCGGTCGTGACCTTCTCCGAGGAGGCGCGGGCCGGCCTGGTCTACCTGCGCAAGATGGACGCGCAGTTGGCCTCGAAGATGCGCTTCGTCTCGGCGCAGTTCCTGGCGATGCTCGACGGCGACCTCTGGCTGCGGTCGGCGACCCGGGCCAACGCGATGGCCGCTCGCCTCGCCGAGGGGCTCGCAGCACTGCCGGGCGTCACCGTCACACAGACCGTCGACGCCAACGCCGTGTTCGTCGTGCTGCCCCGCGAGGCCGTGGAGCCCCTGCGGGCCGCGCACCACTTCTACGACTGGAACCGCGCCACCGGCGAGGTGCGGTTGATGTGCTCGTTCGACACCACCGAGGCCCACGTCGACCGGTTGGTCGAGGACGCCCGAGCACTGATCGGCTGAGGCCCCCGGGTCGCTCAGCCCCGGGCGGCGTCCACGAACGCACGGATCAGGTCGACGCTCTTCACACCACGACTCGACTCCACGCCCGAGCTGACGTCGACGCCCACCGCGCCGATCGGCCGCAGCCCCGCCAGCAGACCGGCCACGGTGTCGGGCGTGAGCCCGCCCGCGAGCAGCCACTCACGGGTCGGTGGGGCGACTTGCAGCGGGGCGGCGTCGAAGACGGCGCCGGCGCCGGGGTCGATCGCGTCGAGCAGCAGGGCGTCCTCGCGGAACGCGACCCGCGCCTCCTCGGGTTCGGCCGCGTAAGCGGCGGCGCTGACGGCGCGGATCACGCGGAAGCCCTCGGCGTGGACGGCGGCGACGTCGGCCGGGGTCTCGTCGCCGTGCAGCTGGACGGTCGACACCGAGGAGGCGCGGGCGAGGTCGAGCACCGTGCCGATGCCCTGGCCACGGAAGACGCCGACCGTCTCGACGCCCTCCGGCACGCGCGCCGCCAGCTCGCGTGCACTCTCGGGGTCGATCGTGCGCGGACTGCCCGGGGCGAACACGAACCCCACGGCATCGGCCCCGGCCTCGACGGCCGCGTCGACCGTCTCGGGCGTGGACAGGCCGCAGATCTTCACCCAGGTGCGCATGGTTCCAGTCTGCCGCGATCAGGCGGGCAGGTCGTCCAGGTCGTCGGGCGTGGGCTCGCCGACGTCGTACCGCACCACCGTCAACCCCTCACCTCCGTCGGCCGCGTCGACCCGCACCGTGTCGCCGTCGGCGATCTCGCCTCCGAGCAGCGCCATGGCGAGCTTGTCGTCGATCTGCCGCTGCATCAAACGGCGCAGGGGACGGGCGCCGTAGATCGGGTCGTAGCCGCGGTCGGCGAGCCAGGCCCGCGCGTCGGGGGTGACGGCGAGCGAGAGGCGGCGGTCGGTGAGCCGCCGGCCGAGGCGGTCGACGTAGAGCGAGACGATCTGGCCGAGGTCGTCGGTGCTGAGGGTCGAGAACACGACGATGTCGTCGAGTCGGTTGACGAACTCGGGCTTGAACGCCTGACGCACGAGGCCCTGCACGAGTTCTTCCTTCTCGGGGTCGCTGAGGGACGGGTCGGTGATGACCTGCGAGCCGAGGTTCGAGGTCAGCACGAGGATCGTGTTGCGGAAGTCGACGGTGCGCCCCTGTCCGTCCGTCAGCCGACCGTCGTCGAGCACCTGCAGCAGGACGTCGAAGACCTCGGGGTGGGCCTTCTCGACCTCGTCCATCAGCACGACGCTGTACGGGCGACGACGCACCGCCTCGGTCAGCTGGCCGCCGGCCTCGTAACCCACGTACCCGGGAGGCGCGCCCACGAGCCGGGACACGCTGTGCTTCTCGCCGTACTCGCTCATGTCGATGCGGACGAGCGCCTTCTCATCGTCGAAGAGGAAGTCGGCGAGGGCTTTGGCGAGCTCGGTCTTGCCGACTCCGGTCGGGCCGAGGAAGAGGAACGAGCCGGTCGGGCGGTCGGGGTCGCTGATGCCCGCGCGGGTGCGTCGGACCGCCTCGCTGACGGCCTGGACGGCCGCCTTCTGACCGATGAGGCGCCTCCCGAGTTCGCTCTCGAGGTGCAGCAGCTTCTCGGTCTCGCCGCTGAGCAGGCGTCCGACGGGGATTCCGGTCCAGGCGGCGACGACCTCGGCGATGTCGCTGTCGGTGACGGAGTCGCTGACCAGCCGGTCGCCCGACTTCTCGAACGATTCGGCGTCGGCGAGGCGCTTCTCGATGTCGGGGATGCGTTCGTAGCTGATGCGGGCGGCGTCTTCGTAACGGCCTTCGCGCAGGGCGCGGTCGGCGTCGATGCGGGCGTCGTTGAGGTCGCTGCGCAACGTGCCGACGCCCTGCAGGGCGGCCTTCTCGGCCTGCCACCGGGCGTTCAGGTCGTCGTAGGCGGCCTGCTGCTGGGCGATGGTCTCGCGCAGGGCGGCGAGGCGCACCTGCGAGGCGTCGTCCGTCTCCTTCTTGAGGGCGAGCTCCTCGATCTGGAGGCGCACCAGACCCCGGTAGAGCTGGTCCAGTTCGACGGGCGACGAGTCGATCTCCATCTTGAGGCGGGAGCCCGCCTCGTCGACGAGGTCGATCGCCTTGTCGGGCAGCTGACGGCTGGGGATGTAGCGGTTCGACAAGGAGGCGGCGGCCACCAGGGCGCCGTCGGTGATCGTGACCCCGTGGTGCGCCTCGTAGCGCTCCTTGAGCCCGCGGAGGATCGCGACGGTGTCCTCGACGCTGGGCTCGCCGACGTAGACCTGCTGGAAGCGGCGCTCGAGGGCGGCGTCCTTCTCGATGTACTGGCGGTACTCGTCGAGGGTGGTGGCGCCGATGAGGCGCAGCTCGCCACGGGCGAGCATCGGCTTCAGCATGTTCGAGGCGGCGACCGAGCCCTCGCCCCCGCCGGCACCCATCAGGGTGTGCAGCTCGTCGATGAAGGTGATCACCTGGCCGTCGCTCTTGGTGATCTCTCTCAGCACGTCTTTCAGACGCTCCTCGAACTCGCCGCGGTACTTGGCGCCGGCGACGAGGGCGGCGAGGTCGAGGCTGATCAGGCGTTTGTCTTTCAGGCTGTCGGCGACGTCACCCTCGACGATGCGCTGGGCGAGACCCTCGACGACGGCGGTCTTGCCGACGCCCGGTTCGCCGATCAGGACGGGGTTGTTCTTGGTGCGGCGGGTGAGCACCTGGCTGATGCGACGGATCTCGGCGTCGCGGCCGATGACGGGGTCGAGCTTGCCGCGGCGGGCGATGGCGGTGAGGTCGACGCCGTACTTCTCGAGGGCCGTCTTCTGCT
>NZ_JXQZ01000103.1 GCF_000878135.1 Frigoribacterium sp. MEB024 | reverse complement strand
GTGCACGCAATTCGCGCCCCCCGCGGTCGGGTTCGGCTCGCCGACGCCGCCCCCCTAAGCCGACGCCGACGCCGCCCCCCTAAGCCGACGCCGACGCCGCCCCCCTAAGCCGACGCCGACGCCGACCCCTGAGCCGACGCCGACGGCAGCGGCAGCAGCCGTGACGGCGGGTCGTGCCGTGGGTCGCCCGCTCGCCCGTCGGACACACACGCACCGCCCGACGGGCCTACCGTGGCGCGCAACACCCACCCGCGCACCCGGAGGCACCATGCCGTCACCCTGGCTCGACGCCGCGCCCGACGTCACGACCGACAGGATCGACCCCGAGACCGTCTACGACGACGTGATCGTCGGCGGCGGCCTGACCGGCCTGGTCACCGCTCTGCTGTTCGCACGGCGCGGCCACCGCGTCGCCGTGCTGGAGGCGCGCTCGGTGGGCAGCGTCGCGAGCGGCAGCGGCACGGCGTCGATGTCGCTGCTGCAGGGCAAGCAGCTCCAGCGCATCCGCACCAACACCTACCAGAGCGTCGTCGACGCCTATGTCGCGGGCAACCGGGCGGGTTTCGACTGGATGGTCGACTACCTCGACGAGGCCGGAGTCGAGGTCGAGCGTCGGGACGCGTACAGCTATTCGACGACCCGGGGAGGGATCGCCACGGTCGACGACGAGTACCTCGTCGCGCGGAGGGCCGGCCTGCCCGTCGTGAAGGAGTTCGGCCTCGACCTGCCGTTCGGCACCACGGGCGGGCTCCGGCTGCCCGACCAAGCTCAGTTCGACCCGATGCAGGCCGTCGTCGCCCTCGTGGCGGACGTCCGGGCGCTCGGCGGCATCGTCGTCGAGGGGGTGCGCGTCACCGGGGTCGACGCGTCCAGCCCCACGGTGACCCACAGCGACGGACCCGACGTCCGCGGCCACCGGGTCCACGTCACGACCGGCAGCCCCGTGCTCGACCGCGGCCTCTACTTCGCGAAGCTCCGCAGCGAGCGCTCCTACGGCCTCGCCTTCGAGGGCGCCGACGACCTGCCCGCCGGCATGTACCAGGCGGTCGACGGGCCCACGCGGTCGTTCTCGTCGGTGGGCGACCGCCTCGTGACGGGCGGCAACCGGCACCCGGTGGGCCGCGCCTCCTCGACGACCGCGCTGGTCGACGACCTCGTCGACTGGACGACGCGTCACTGGTCCGGTGCCCGGCTGACCCATTCGTGGAGCGGCCAGGACTACGGCACCCCGCACCACGTGCCCTTCGTCGGCTGGCTGCCGCGCGGTCGTGGGCGCATCTACCTCGCGACCGGGTACGAGCACTGGGGGCTGACGAACGCGGTCCAGGCGGCGATGACCCTCGTCTCGGACGTGCTCGGTGATCCGCAGCCGTGGATGACCACGCTGCACAAGCGCGTCACCACGCCGATCGCGATCGCTTCCGGCATCGGGATCAACGCGGCCGACGCCTGGTGGGCGGCCAAGGGCTGGGCCGGGGCGATGACCCGCCGTCTGGTCGCCGTCGCCCCCGCCGAGGGACAGGGCGAGGTCGGTCGCTCGGGCGGCTTCGCCCCGGTCGCGCGCTCGACCGTGGACGGCGAGGTGTGCACCGTGTCGGCGATCTGCCCGCACCTCGTCGGCATCGTGACCTGGAACGACTCGGAACGCTCGTGGGACTGCCCGCTGCACGGG
>NZ_JXQZ01000102.1 GCF_000878135.1 Frigoribacterium sp. MEB024 | reverse complement strand
CGCTCCGCCCCTCGATGCGGGCGATCAGCGACGTCATCACGTGCGCCCCCTCGAAGCCGAAGTCGAGCGCCACGGTGGACAGCGACGGCACCATGAACCGCGCCTCGGGAGTGTCGTCGTTGCCGACCACGCTGACCTCGTGCGGCACCGAGACCCCCTCGGCGGCGAGGGCGGCGAGCAGTCCCATCGCCATGGCGTCGTTGGCGACGGCGACGCCGGTGAAGTCGTCGGTGCGGGCGGCGAGCCGCAGTCCGATGTCGTAGCCGGCCGCCGCGGACCAGTCGCCGACGTCGGTGACCGTCACCGCGCCTCCGGACGCGGTCGTGGCCTGGTGGAACCCGTCGGCGCGCTCGCGGGCGGCCAGCCACTGGTCCGGCCCGGCGACGTAGGCCACGCGGCGGTGGCCGAGGCTCGCGAGGTGCTCGGCCGCGACCCGGCCCGCGTGCTCGTTGATCGACTCGGTCGTGCCCTCGACCATCAGCCCGAAGTCGCGCGCCACGGGCACGGAGATCGCGCGGCGTTCGAGTGCCGACCGGGCGACGGCCGTCTGCGCCGTGACGACGATGCCGGCGATCTGCTGCCCGAGCATCAGGTCGAGGGCGTCGTCGACCGAGCGTTCGTCGACGCCGTCCATCGACACGATGTCGGTGACGTAGCCGAGCGAACGTGCGGCCTCGGTGGCCCCGGCGATGGTGCGGGCGGGGCCCGACTGCTGCATGTTGTCGGCGAGCAGCCCGATGCGGTTCGTCCGCTGCAGGCGCAGGTAGCGGGCCGCCGAGTTGGGGCGGTACTCGAGCTCGGCGAGTGCCTGCTCGACCTTCTCGCGGGTGGCGGGACGGATGCCCTCGAAGCCGCGCAGGAACCTGCTGACGGTCTGGTGCGAGACGCCCGCGCGCTTCGCCACGTCGTAGATCGTGGCGTCCTTCATGCCCCGAGGGTAGCGGTGCCTCGTGCCCCGCCGGGGCGTCGGATGCACGAGACCCCACGAAGTCGCCGAGACCCTTCGGCGCGCACGGGGGTGTAGGCGCGTTCCTGGGGTGTGGGTGCGTTCCTGGGGTGTGGGCGGGGCCGACTAGGCGGTGCGCTCGATCTCGCGGGTGATGCCGACGAGCACGCGCCGCATGTACGGCGCCCAGGCGAAGCGCACGATGCCGCGGACGATCGCCCCACGCCCCGGTCGGGCGAAGAACGAGTAGGTCCAGTCGACCCGCGTGCGCCCGTTCGGGGTCGCGCGGTAGCTCCAGTCGGCACGGCCGCCGGTCACCAGTCGCCCGAGCAGCCCGGTGAACTCGCTCAGCTCGTAGACGAAGACCCCGTCGGGCTCCACGCGTACCAGGCTCTCGACCACGCTGCTGCCGTCCGACAGCTCGAGTCGGCGCGTCTGTCCGGCACCGTCCCACGGGCCGGACTGGTCGTGGACGGCCACGACGGCCGGGATCACCCCCGCCCGCGGATAGAACCCGACGGGGGTCAGCGGCGTCGCGATGCTCCACGCCCGGGCGAGCGGAGCGGCGGCGACGCGCGCGGTGCTCGCGCTCGCGATGACGGTCATGCCGGGCATTCGGAACGGAGGGCGCGATCGACGGGACGGGTCCTCCCCAGGCGCCCCGCGCCTCCCGACCGTCCCCCGAGGAGGCGCGGGTCGGCTCCCGGGGACGCCGGACGAGAGCAGACTGGCCGCGTGAAGACGACGACGTTACCCACCACCGACCGCCCCGCCTCGACCATCGTCCTCGGGCTCATGCGCATCTCGGGCATGACCGACGACGCGATCCGTGAACTCGTGGCCGAGGCCCGAGACCTCGGCATCGACTTCTTCGACCACGCCGACGTGTACGGCGACCACCCCCACCACTGCGAGCAGCGCTTCGGCGACGCCGTCACCATGACCTCGTCCGAGCGCGACGCGATCCAGCTGCAGAGCAAGGTCGGCATCCGTGACGGCTTCTGGGACTTCTCGACCGAGCACATCCTCGAGTCGGTCGACGCCTCGCTCGCCGCCCTGCACACCGACCGCCTCGACGTGCTGCTGCTGCACCGGCCCGACGCCCTCGTCGAGCCCGACGAGGTGGCCGCCGCCTTCGACCAGCTGCACGCCTCCGGCAAGGTGCGCCACTTCGGCGTCTCGAACCACACGCCCGGCCAGGTCGAGCTGCTGAAGCGCAGCGTGACGCAGCCGCTGATCGTCAACCAGGTGCAGCTCAGCATCACCCACGCTCCGCTGATCGCCGCGGGCGTCGCGGCCAACATGGCGGGGCTCGACCAGTCCGTCGACCGCGACAACGGCATCCTCGACTACAGCCGCCTCAACGAGATGACCCTGCAGGCCTGGTCGCCGTTCCAGAAGGGCTTCTTCGACGGAGTGTTCCTCGGCGACCGCGACGGCTACCCCGAGCTCAACGACGTCATCGACGAGCTCGCCGCGAAGTACGACGTGCCGACGTCGGCGATCCCGGTCGCCTGGATCACCCGGCACCCGGCCGAGATGCAGGTCGTGCTCGGCACGACGAGCGTCGCGCACCTCCGCGACAGCGCCGCGGGGTCGGACGTGCCGCTGACCCGGCCCGAGTGGTACCGCCTCTTCACGGCGGCCGGCCACACGCTGCCGTAGCGAGCCGCGCGGCGCAGTGCGGCGCGGCGCTGGACTGCGCTGCACCGCGAACTGGACACCCCGCCACGAAGTGGTCACCCCGCCATCCTTTTTCGTGGCGGGTTGACCACCTCGTGGCGGGATGGCGAGCCGGGCTGCGTGGCGCGGCCCCGTGCGGCACTGCGCGGCACTGCGCGGCGCAGTGCGGCGCCCGTCGGTCCGCCCCCCGTCCCTCCCCCGCTCGCCGCTCCCCGCTTGCCGCTCGCCGCTCGCCGCCACGAAATGAACACGCCGCCATCTTTTTGCGTGGCGGATTGTTCACTCCGTGGCGGGATGGCGGGATGGCGGGCTGGCGGGCTGGCGGGCTGGCGGGATGGCGGGACGGCGGGATGGCGGGCCGAGCGGGCCTGGCGGGCCGAGCGGGCCGAGCGGCCGGGTGGCGGGCCGGGTGCGGGGTCACACACCGACCGGCGCGGAGGGAATGTCCTAGGGTCGACAGGGCGTTGGGACGCACAGATCGGTGCAGAGGCCGAGGCGCCTCCCACGCCCCGCCCGCACCCCGAAGGGACCATCGTGACCCAGCCCAAGATGAACGTCGAGTCGTTCAACCTCGACCACCGCACCGTCGCCGCGCCCTACGTGCGCGTCGCGGACCAGAAGACGCTGCCGCACGGCGACGTCATCACGAAGTTCGACGTCCGGTTCACGCAGCCGAACGAGGCACACCTCGACATGGCCTCGGTCCACTCGCTCGAGCACCTGTTCGCCGAGCACTCCCGCAATCGCTCGGGCGACGTCATCGACTTCTCGCCGATGGGCTGCCAGACCGGGTTCTACCTGATCCTGCAGGGCGACCCCGCGATGGACGACGTCCTGTCGCTCATCGAGGGCACCCTCACCGACATCACCACCGCCACCGAGGTCCCCGCGGCCAACGAGGTCCAGTGCGGTTGGGGCGCCAACCACACGCTCGAGGGTGCGCAAGGTGTCGCCCGCGACTTCCTCGCTGCCCGCGACGAGTGGTCGACCGTCACCCGATGACCGGGACGCACGCCGCGCCTCCTGCCGACGGGGTCGCGGCGCTCGCCGCACCGCCGATCATCGTGATCGTGGCGATGGCCGACGAGGCCGAGCCGTTCGTGTCCCGGGCGTCGCGCGTCGACGAGCCGATCGCCGTCGGCGGGTCGCTGCAGCGCGTCGTCGAGATCGACGGGGTCGAGCTGCTGCTCGTGCAGAGCGGCATCGGGTTCGTCAACGCGGCCGGTGCGGCCACCTCGGCCATCGTGCGGACGGGCTCGCTCGAGGGCGTCGTGCCGACCGTGATCAGCGCCGGCACCGCCGCGGGCATGGGGGTGGGCATCGAGATCGGCGACGTCGTGGCGGGCTCCGAGTACGTCAACCTCGACGCCGACGCGCGCGTCTTCGGCTACCGGCTCGGCCAGGTGCCCGGCATGCCGGCCAGCTTCCACGCCGACGAGGCCCTGATGGAGGCGGCGGTCGCCTACGACACGTCGGTCTCGTCCGGTGCACGGTCCGGGGACGACCCGGCGGACGCGGGTGACGCATCGGGCGACGGTGTCGCGTCGAACGCGTCGAGCGCATCGAGCGCTGCGGGAGGCCGCTGGGCCGTACGGCCCGGGCTGATCGCCTCGAGTGACGCGTTCATGACCGCCGAGCGCGTGATCGGCGTGCGGAGCGCCTTCGCCGACGTCGTCGACGTGGACGCCGTCGACATGGAGTCGATGGCGATCGCCCAGACCTGTCACGTCCACCACGTGCCGTTCGTCTCGGTGCGCGGCATCAGCGACCTCGCCGGTCCGGACGCCCACGACGTGCACGACGAGAACCTCGCCCTGACGGCGGGGCGCTCGGCGGACGTCACGATGCACCTCATCCGGGCGATCACCGCGCGCTGAGCGGCTGGCCGCGCAGCGCGCCGAGCCGCGCGCCGCGTCG
>NZ_JXQZ01000101.1 GCF_000878135.1 Frigoribacterium sp. MEB024 | reverse complement strand
CGCGCCTCCTGCTCCGGCGTCCGCGCCGCCCGGGTCGGCCGCTCCGACCGCGCCGGCGGCCGCACCGGCCGTGGCGCCGCTGACGAACCTGGCGCACCTGGACTTCCTGCTCGACCGGACGACGCCCGCGCCCGAGGCCGGCCACTCGACCTACCGTCAGAGCACGGAGCCGACGCTCACCCTGCCGTGGACCTACGCCGACGCCCGCGACGGCGGCACCTTCGCCCGGGTGGGCGGTGGACCGCTCGACCCCGCGACCGGGTACTGGGGGCAGGGCGCCTACAACAGCGACGACGTCTCGCGGACGGCCGTCGTCTACCTGCGCGACTGGCAGCAGACCGGCTCGGAGTCGAGCCGGGACAAGGCCTACGAGTTGCTGCGCGCGACCGCGTACTTCCAGACGACCACCGGTGACGACGCCGGCAACGTCGTCCTCTGGATGCAGCCCGACGGCACCTTCAACCGGAGCCCGGTGCCGGTCGAGCTGCCCGACCCGTCCGACAGCGGCAACAGCTACTGGCTCGCCCGCAGCATCTGGGCGTTCGGCGAGGGGTACGCCGCGTTCGCGGACGACGACCCCGAGTTCGCCGCGTTCCTCCAGCAGCGGCTGCAGCTCGGCGTGACGGCGCTGAACCGCGAGACGCTCGCCCGCTACGGGCAGTACGACGTGGCCGACGGGGCGAAGGTGCCCGCGTGGCTGATCGGCTCCGGCGCCGACGCCTCGGCCGAGGCCGTGCTCGGGCTGAGCGCCTACTCGGCCGTCGTGCCGGGTGACGCGGCCTCGCGCACGGCGCTGACGCAGCTCGCCGAGGGCGTCGCCGCGATGTCGTCCGGCGACGGGCAGGCCTGGCCGTACGGAGCCGTGCTGCCCTGGGCGAAGTCCCGGGCGATGTGGCACGCCTGGTCGTCGCAGATGCCCGTCGCCCTGGCCCGGGCATCGACCACGCTCGCCCGACCCGACCTGCTGAAGCCGGCCGTGCTCGACCAGACCTCGTTCACGACGACGCTGCTCACCGCGAGCGGGCCCGACAACGCCTGGTACCCGACGCCCGTCGACCAGACGCAGATCGCCTACGGAGCCGACTCGCGGCTGCAGTCGGCGCTCGCCGTGGCCGGCGCCGGTGCGGGTGCGCCGGGCTTGAAGCGGATCGCGGCCGTCGCCGCGAGCTGGTACTTCGGCACGAACCGCTCGAGCACCCCCGTCTACGACCCGGCCACCGGCGTGACCTTCGACGGCGTGCAGGCCGACGGCACGGTGAACCGCAACAGCGGTGCCGAGAGCACGATCCACGGCCTGCTGTCGATGATCGCCCTCGACGGCGCTCCCGACGTCTCGGCCGAGGCACAGGGGCTGACGAGCGTCACGTCGCGTGACGGCCTGACGGTGGTCGAGGCCGAGACGGCGTCGCCCACGACGGGCACGGTCGTCACGCCCGACTCGGCGTGGACGGGCGAGTCGCAGTACGGCGGAGGCTCGGCGCTGCGGCTCGAGCCCGGGCAGAGCGCGACGATCACGGTGCCCGCGGGCTCCGGGTTGCGGCACGTCGAGCCGGTGCTGCTCGCCGCCGAGGGAGTGCGGTCGACGTCGGTCTGGAAGGCGGGACGCGTGCCGCTCGGGACGCTGACGACGCAGGCCGGAGCGCAGGGCGTGACCGCCGCCTCCGGGGCGTTGCTGCCCCAGACGCTGCCGGTGCCGATCGGTGCCGGAGCGACGGCGATCACCGTGACCGCCGGCCGGAACGCGACCGTGGTGGACGGCCTCATCGTGCGGCCGCTCGTGCAGCGGCTCGTGCTCGCCGGGACGGCGGCCGACGGTCGCCCGACGACGACCGAGCTGCTGTCGTCGACCTCGCGGCTGCCGCTGCCGGCGTCGGTCGGCGTGCGCGGCACCCGGTCGTCGGTGTCGTCGTACGACGCGCAGGGCCGCCTCGTGCAGCAGCGCGACGTGCAGGGCCGCAGCCTCGTGCTGGTCAAGCCCGGCGGCTTCGCCGTCCTCACCCGGTAGGGCGCCCCCGAGACCCCAGGAACCCGCTCAGACCCCACGCCGCGCGCGAGGGTCTCGGCAGGTTCCTGGGGTCTCGTGCGCCGGGACCCGAGGAGGCGCGGGTACGGTCGAGCGCATGAGCGACGACACGCAGACCCCCGGTCCCGGCGACGCCGGCCGCGACACGAGCCCGGGGCACGAGGTCGACCACGACCCGACCGGCATGACCGACGACGAGAAGCGGCACGACCAGCTCACCCGTGCCCCGAAGTCGGACGAGTCGGACGCCGCTCCGCGCATCACGACCGAGGACCGCGGCGACGGCGTCACCCGCATCGACGTCGCCGACACCGCCAAGGTCCGCCCGGGCGGGGCCGGCTGACGCGGATGCCGGTCGGCGGGCCGTCCGCGGCGGCCGACCCGCGCCTCCTCGTCAGGGCCGCCCCGCGCTTCGCAAACGGGACAGCACGTGGGCACCCGCCTGCCCCCGGGCATACCGTTCACGCATGGTGTCCCAGGTCAGCGCAGAAACCAGTCCACCGAGTGCGGGCGCGAACCCGCCCGGCGTCCCGACGACGACGATCACCCTCGACGTCAACGGCAGCCCGCACCGGCTCGAGGTCGACAACCGGACGTCGCTGCTCGACGCCCTGCGGGAGCGCCTCGACCTGACCGGCTCGAAGAAGGGCTGCGACCACGGCCAGTGCGGCGCCTGCACGGTCCTGGTCGACGGGCGACGAACCAACAGCTGCCTGGTCCTCGCCGTCAGCGCCGAGGGCAGTGACGTCACCACCGTCGAGGGGCTCGCCGACGGCGACGTCCTGCACCCGGTGCAGCAGGCGTTCCTCGACCGGGACGCCTACCAGTGCGGCTACTGCACGCCGGGCCAGATCTGTTCGACGGTCGGGATGCTCGAGGAGGCGCGGGCCGGCATGCCGAGCCACGTCACCACCGACATCACCAACGGCGAGATCGACCTCGACGACGAGGAGGTCCGCGAACGTCTCAGCGGCAACCTGTGTCGGTGCGGGGCCTACGTGAACATCGTCCCGGCCGTGCACGACGCGGCCTGCGCGCACGACGCCGACGCGACCGAGGGAGCCACCCGATGAAGACCTTCGAGTACGAGCGCGCGACCGACGTCGCCTCCGCCGTCGCCACCCTCGACCGCACCCCGAACGCCAAGCCCCTGGGCGGCGGCACGAACCTCGTCGACCTCATGAAGCTCGGCGTCGAGCGGCCCGACCTGCTCGTCGACGTCAGCCGCGTCGACTTCGGCGGGGTCGACGAGCTGCCCGACGGCGGCCTGCGCATCGGGGCCGGGGTCCGCAACAGCGACCTCGCCGCGCACCCTCTCGTCCGCACCCGCTACCCGGCCCTGACCCGTGCCCTCGTCAGCGCGGCCTCGGGTCAGCTGCGCAACCAGGCGACGACCGGCGGCAACCTGCTGCAGCGCACCCGGTGCACCTACTTCATGGACACCACGAAGCCGTGCAACAAGCGCGAACCCGGGACGGGCTGCGGCGCCGTCGCCGGACTGTCGCGCGAACTCGGCATCCTCGGCGTCAACGACCTCTGCATCGCCACGCACCCGGGCGACATGGCCGTCGCCCTGGCGGCCCTCGACGCGATCGTCGTCTTCGAGACCGTCGACGGCGAGCAGCGCCTGCCGATCGACGAGTTCTTCCGCGAGCCGGGCGACGACCCCACCCGCGACACGAACCTGCCGAGCGGAGCGCTGATCACCGCGGTCGAGCTGCCGTCCCTGCCGGTCGCCACGAACTCCACGTACCGCAAGGCGCGTGACCGCCGGTCGTACGCCTTCGCGCTCGGCTCGGTCGCCGCCGCCCTCTCGGTCGACGAGGCCGGTCTCGTGACCGACGTGCGCATCGCCCTGGGCGCCGCGTCGCCCGTGCCGTGGCGTGCGCGCAAGGCCGAGGAGGCGCTGGTCGGCTCCCCGGCGACGCCCGCCTCGTTCGCGGCCGCCGCGCAGCTCGAGCTGGCCGCCGCGACGACCACCGAGCAGAACGCCTTCAAGGTGCCGCTGCTGACCCGGCTCGTCGTGGGCGTGCTGAGCGAGCTCGCCGGCCTCGACCACGAGGGTGACGACCCGGCCGACCCGGCCGAGGACGCCGACCCGTCGCCGTTCCGTCCGACCGGTGCCGACGGGTCGCCCCGCCGCGTCGCCGCCGACGTCGATCCCGGCGCCGCCACCGGCCCCGAGGGGAGCGCGTCGTGACCGCCGTCGACGTCGTCACCCCGGTCGACACGAGCGTCCCCACCGGTCTCGGCGCCCCCGTCGCACGGCTCGAGGGCCTCGACAAGGTCACCGGTGCCGCCCGGTACGCCTACGAGCACACGCCCGACGGTGTGCTGTACGGCTGGATCGTGCAGTCGGCGGTGACGACCGGCACGATCACCGGCTCGAACCGCGACGCGGTGCTCGCGATGCCCGGCGTGCACGACGTCATCACGTACGAACAGGCTCCGCACCTCGAGGACGCCGAGGACGGCGAGCTGCTCGTCCTGCAGTCGGCCGAGGTCGCCTACCGTGGCCAGCCGGTGGCGCTCGTGGTGGCCGACACCTTCGACACGGCCCGCGAGGCCGCGTCGGCGCTCGCCTTCGACTACGACGAGGGCGGCATCGACGTCGTGCTGAGCACCGACCACCCGTCGCTCTACGCCCCCGAGACCGTCAACGCGGGCTTCGAGACCGACACCTCGCAGGGTGACGTCGACGCGGCGATGGCCGATTCGTCCGTCGTGATCGACGAGACCTACGAGACGGCGGCCCTGTTCAACAGCCCGATGGAGCCTCACGCGACGGTCGCCACCTGGGTCGACGGCGAGCTCGACGTGCTCGACTCGAACCAGGGCACGAGCGGCGTCGCGACGTCGCTCGCCACGCTGTTCTCGCTCGACCCGTCCGCCGTGCGCGTCCGTGCCCAGCACGTCGGCGGCGGCTTCGGCTCGAAGGGCTCGGCCCGCCCGGTCGTCGTCCTCGCCTCGATCGGCACCATGCTCACCGGCCGTCCCGTGAAGGTCGCCTACACGCGACAGATGATGTTCGCGATCGCGGGCTATCGCACGCCGACGATCTCGCGCATCCGCCTCGCCGCCGACTCCGAGGGGCACCTCTCGGCGCTGTCGCACCAGACGTACTCGCACTCGTCGACGCTGCAGGAGTTCACCGAACAGACCGCCGAGCCGACCCGCCACCTGTGGGCCGCGCCCAGCCGTCTGATGACGCACCGGCTCGCCCGACTCGACGTCCCGACGCCGCGCTGGATGCGTGCGCCCGGCGAGGCGCCCGGCATCTACGCCGTCGAGTCCGCCATGGACGAGCTGGCGCTGAAGCTCGACCTCGACCCGGTCGAGCTGCGCGTCCGCAACGAGCCCGAGGTCGACCCGCACACCGGGCAGCCCTTCAGCAGCCGGCACCTGGTCGAGTGTCTGCGACGGGGGTCCGAGCTGTTCGGGTGGGACGGCCGCGACCCGCGTCAGGGTGTGCGCCGGGTCGGACGCTGGCTGGTCGGCACGGGCGTCGCCGCCGCCACGTATCCCGCGAGCGTGATGCCCGCGGGTGCCCGGGTCACCGCGCTGCCGGGTGGTCGCTTCGAGGTCGGCGTCAACGCGACCGACATCGGCCAGGGTGCCCGCACCGTGATGGCGCAGATCGCCGCGGCCGAGCTGGGGGTGCCCCTCGACCTCGTCGACCTGCACATCGCCGACAGCCGGCTTCCGACAGCCGGCGTGGCCGGCGGCTCGTCGGGCACGGCGTCGTGGGGGTGGGCGGTGACCAAGGCGAGTCGGCAGGTGACCGAGCTGCTCTCGCAGGGCCAGCCCGTGCCTCCGGAAGGTCTCGAGGTCGTCGTCGACATCGAGGAGGACATCGCCGCGATGAGCGACCACTCGCGCTTCGCCTACGGCGCCCAGTTCGTCGAGGCGCGCGTGGACCTCGACTCGGGTGAGGTCGTCGTGCCGCGCATGGTCGGCGTCTTCGCGGCCGGGCGCATCATGAACGCCCGCACGGCCCGTTCGCAGTTCATCGGCGGCATGACCATGGGCCTGTCGATGGCGTTGCACGAGCACGGCATGCTCGACCCGACCCAGGGCGACTACGGCAACCACGACTTCGCGACGTACCACGTGGCCGCCAACGCCGACGTGGGCTCGATCGACGTCGAGTGGCTCGACGAGGAGGACCCGCACCTCGCCCCGATGGGCGGCAAGGGCATCGGCGAGATCGGCAACGTCGGCGCGGCCGCGGCGGTGGCGAACGCCGTCGCCCACGCGACCGGCATCCGGGCGCGCGACCTGCCGATCCAGCCCGACAAGCTGCTCGCCGGGCTGCCGACGCGGTACTGACACCGAGACCCCGAGAAGTCGCCGAGACCCCCGTGCGCGCACGAGGGTCTCGGCAAGTACCCGGGGTCTCGCGTCAGCGGATCAGGTGGATGCTGCCGTCGCGATCGCGCAGCGGGGCCCGCGAGGCGCCCGACCGCACGGCGAGCACCTCGGCCAGGATCGACACGGCGGTCTCCTCTGGCGTGCTCGCGCCGAGGTCGAGCCCGATGGGGGAGTGCAGGCGGGCCAACGCGTCGGGCCTCACGTCACGCGACCGCAGGGCGGCCATGCGGCGGTCGTGGGTCGTCCGCGATCCCATCGCCCCGACGTACGCCGCGGGCGAGGCCAGCGCCGCCTCGACCAGGTCGGCGTCGAACCGTTCGTCGTGCGACAGCACCGCGATCACGGTGCGCTCGTCGACCTCGGTGCGCGCCAGGTAGTTCGGCGGCCACTCGACGACGACCTCGTCGGCCGACGGGAATCGCTCGCGGGTCATGAAGACCGGACGCGGATCGCACACCGTCACGCGGTAGCCCAGCACCGCCCCGGCGTTGCCGAGGGCGACGGCGAACTCGACCGCCCCGAAGACGAGGAGGCGCGGCGGCGGCACCGAGCGCTCGCTGAAGACCCGCAGACCCTCGCAGTCGTCGACGGTCGGCACGACCTCGCCGGTGCGGACCGGGCCGAGCACGACGTGCGCCGACGCCTCCCGCCCGGCGGCCGCGTCGCGGAGGGCGGCGATCGTCTCGGCGTCGTCGGGGGTGACGAGCCGGGCGAGCACCTCGATGCGCCCGCCGCAGCTGAGCCCGACCTCGAACGCCGTCTCGTCGCTGAACCCGAACGTCTCGAGCTGCGGCGTGCCGTCGTCGAGCACCTGCGTGCAGATCTCGTAGACCGCGCCCTCGACGCAGCCGCCCGAGATGCTGCCGATCACGGTGCCGTCGACGGTGACGGCCATCGACGTGCCGACGGTCCGGGGCGCGCTGCCCACGACCGACACGGCCGTCGCGACGGCGAGGCGCTCGCCGGCGTCGAGTCGCGCCAGCAGGCGGTCGGCGATCTCGAACACGGGACTCCTCGGGGGTGGCGTCGGGTGGCGCCAGGTCTCGATGGTGCCACGGCCCGGGCCCCGGGGCACACCGCGTCGCCGCACGTTCGCCGCGTGGACAGTCCGGTTAGCCTGCAGCCATGCCCGCCGAGATCGTCGCTCCGCCGTCCGAGGGCCCGCCGCCGGTCGACCCGCCGCCGGTCGACCCGCCGCCGGTCGACCCGCCCTCCTCGGTCGGCCTGCTGCTCGCGGCCGGTGCCGGGACGCGCATGGGCCGTCCCAAGGCGCTCGTGGTCGACGAGCGCGGACCCTGGCTGACCCGTGCCGTGGCGACGCTGCTCGACGGGGGCTGTGACCGCGTCGTCGTCGTGCTCGGTGCGGGCGCGACCGAGGCGCGAGCGCTGCTGGCCGCCGACCCGCGCCTCCTGCCCGTCGAGACGCCGGCGGCGGACGGGATGACGGGCGCGTTCTCGGCCGACCCGCGCCTCCTCGGGGTCGACGGTCGGGCGAGGGCGTCGGTCGTCGTCGCGGACGACTGGGCCGACGGCCTCGCGGCGTCGCTGCGCGCGGGGCTGCAGGCGCTCTCCGCGACGGACCCCGAGGAGGCGCGGCTCGCCCTCGTCACGCTGGTCGACTACCCGGGTCTGCCGTCGTCCGCGGTCGCGCGGTTGCTGTCGCCCCCGGCCGCCGACCTGCCCCTGGGTCCGGGTGCGCTGCGGCAGTCCGTCTTCCACGGACGCCCGGGTCACCCCGTCGTGGTGGGTCGTTCCCACTGGTCGGCACTCGCGGCGTCCCTCACCGGGGATCGCGGGGCGGGCCCATACTTGCGGGCCCATGCCGCCGAGCCGGTCGACTGCTCCGACCTCTGGGACGGCCGCGACGTCGACGCGCCCGCCTGACCCGGCTGCACCGGGGGATCAGTTGCACTTCCCGCTGCCGCTGAAGCACGGGGTGTAGTTCGCGGGCAGGGGTTCCTGGCGCGGTGTGGGGGACTCCCACCGGTCTCCGGGGACGGGCGCGCCGACGGCACCGATCACGACCAGCCCGGCGACGACGACGGTCGCCACGACGACGCCTCGGTGCCCGGCGGTGATCGCGGCGAAGAGTGCCACGACCAGGCACGCGAGGCAGGCGACGAGGGTCCGGAGCCAGCTGTCCGCGACCTCCTGGCTGACGGTCACGGGGGTGCCGAAGAGGCTGACCTCGGCCGAGAACCACTGCCCGGCCAGCGAGAGCGTGAGCAGGACGCCGGCCGCGAGGGCGAGCGCCTCGACGATCACGGCGACGCGGTGCACGGCGTGGCCGGGCGGGCGGGGCGTCCGGACCGCGGGGGCGTCGACGGGCGGGTGCTCGGCCGGAGGCGCTCCGTCGTGCTCCGAGGCGTCGCGGCCGCGCCGACCCGATCGTGCGGCGAGGACGACGAACGAGGCCAGGCCGACGGTCGCGACGAACGGCAGGCTGACGAAGACGACGGTGGGCAGCGTGTAGAGGGAGAAGCCCGCCCGCAGGCCCGACGTGACGCCCGACCCGACGCTGAGCTCGACGCCCGCCCGGGCCACGGCCGCCGCGGCGACGTAGAGCCAGGCTCGGCGTGACGCGGGGGCGTCGGACCACCGCCACGCGACGAGCACGACGAGGACGGACCACACCACGAACGGCACGAGCGAGGTCTGCGCGAGCGCGGCCGGCAGCTCGAGCAGCGTCGCGACCATCCGGCCGGGCGAGGCCGTCAGGCCAAGGAGCGCCGCGCCGGCGACGAACAGGGCCGCGGTGGTGCCGATCACCCAGGCCACCTCACGACGGTCGACCCGCCGGCGCAGGCTCGCCGCCGCCCCCGCGAGCCGGCCCTCGTGCTGAGTGTTCGTCATGGGTCGACGGTACTGGGGGGTCGCCGGGCCGACGTCATCCCGGAGGTGGATGTCGGTCGTGCGACGGCCCCGCCATGAACCCGGTTTCGAACCATGCACCCGGTAGCAACCGGGTGTGCGGTTCGAAACCGGGTGCATCGCGCGGTCGCGGTTGGCGCCGGGAGCACCGACGTCGGCAGGATCTCGATGGCGCGCGCCGGGCCGTGCGTCCTAGCGTCGGTCCCATGCCGATCACGCCCGACACGAAGAACTGGACCTGGGTGCTCGAACGCCCCTGCGACGACTGCGGCTTCGAGCCCGCCGAGGTCGCGTTCCGCGACGTGCCGCGTCTCGTCCGCGAGAACGCCGCCGCCTGGCCCGCCGAGCTCGCCCGGCCCGACGCCCGCACCCGGCCGGACGACGCCACGTGGTCACCGCTCGAGTACGGGGCGCACGTGCGCGACGTGTTCCGGGTCTTCGACACGCGCCTCCGGCTGATGCTCGCCGAGGACGCACCGACCTTCGCGAACTGGGACCAGGACGCCACCGCGCTCGACGACGACTACGCCTCCCAGCAGCCCGCGGTGGTGGCCGACGAACTCGTGGCCGCCGCGGCCGTCGTCGCCGACGCGTTCGAGGCGGTGCCCGACGACCGGCTCGGTCGCACCGGCCTGCGCAGCGACGGCTCGGCCTTCACGGTCGACTCGCTCGCCCGCTACTTCGTGCACGACCCCGTGCACCACCTGCACGACGTCCGCCGCTGACCGGTGCCCCGGCCGGCCCATCGCCCGGCAGGCCGCTGTCGCACCGCCGCCCGGGCCACCGTTGTCGCACCGCCGACCGAACGTCGCACCGCCCATGTCGACGGTGCGACGTTCATTCGGCGGTGCGGCCCCGTCCTGCCCGAGCCCGACCCCGGCCCGGGCCCCGACCCAGCCCGGCCTCGACCCCGGCGGCCGACGCGGGCAGACTGGGCGACATGACCCGCGCCTCCGTCCTCTCGGTCAACGTCGACGACGCCCACCGGTTCAGCAAGCCGCCGGTCGAGCGGGTCACCCTGCTCGCCGGGCTCGGAGTCGAGGGCGACGCCCACCTCGGGCGCACGGTGCAGCACCGCTCCCGCGTGGCGCGCGACCCGAGCCAACCGAACCTGCGGCAGGTGCACCTGATGCACGCCGAGCTCTTCGCCGAGCTGGCCGACCACGGCTACGACGTCGGGCCCGGCGACCTCGGCGAGAACGTCACCACCCACGGGGTCGACCTGCTCGGTCTGCCCGTCGGCACCGTGCTCACCCTCGGTCAGGAGGCGCGGGTCGAGATCACCGGACTCCGCAACCCGTGCCTGCAGATCGACCGCTTCGAGTCGGGCCTGCTGAAGGCGGTCGTCGGACGCGACGAGGCCGGCGAGCTCGTCCGCAAGGCCGGCGTCATGGGCGTGGTGCTCGCCGGGGGAGAGGTGCGACCCGGCGACCCCGTCGGCGTCGACCTGCCCGCCGAGCCCTGGTCGGCATTGCAGCCCGTCTGATCCCGCCCGCTCGCCCGGCGCGTCATGTCGAGGCCCGGGCTCAGGACCGGTGCCGGCGGATGCGGATCGGGCCCTTCGCCGTGGACGGGTCGACCACCGAGCCGCCCTGCGTGATGTCGACCTCGCCCGCGGCGACCAGTCGTCGGGCCGCGCGGCGGACGGGTTCCATGAGGCCGCGCCAGGCATCCTCGTCGTCGGGGTGCAGCGAGCGCGCGACGTCCGACGGGCAGATCGTCGAGGTGGCCGCCCGGGCCGCCAGCAGGTCGCGGATGCGCTGTTCGAGCTCGCGGTCCTGCGCCGTCACCTTGCGTCTGCGGCACGCGTCGCTGCAGTACGCGACCTCGTCCCAGTTCGACGCCCACTTCTTGCGCCACTCGATGGTGCGTCCGCACGATCGGCAGGTCTTCGGGTCGGGGGTCGCGGCGCTCATGCTGACAGTCAACGCGGGAGGCGCGGTGAGCGTTCCCGGGGACGCGGCCGTCGGTCCCTCCGCGCCGACCGCACCCGCGCCTCCTGACCTGGCGCGGGCGTGAGGGGACATCTCGCCCGCGCGGGGGATGGAGGCGCGGGCACGGTCCGCGTACCGTCGTGCGGATGAACTGGGGCACGGCAGCAGGCCGGTCGAACGGGGGCACGTCGGCAGGCACGACGAGTGGCTCGTGGTTCGAGGTCGACCGGCTGCCGCTGCCCGGGGCCACGCCGATGCAGGCGCTGCGACGGTTCGTCGGCAACGCGTACGTGGTGCACGCCCGCGCCGGCCGGGCCGAGTTCTGGTGGATCTGGCTCTTCCAGACCGTCCTCGCCCTCGTGCTCAACGTCGGCGTCGGGTCGCTCGTCCGCGGGGCGAGCGTGGTCTCGTGGTCGATCGGCGCCTACGGGTCGTCGTTGTTCGCGCCCTGGCCGGTCGTCACCCTCGGTCGCCCGGCCGGTGCGGGCCCCGGCGCCGACCTGAGCCAGGGCGCGTCCCTCGAGGTCGGGCAGTTCTCGATCGGCCCGTTCGGCCCCGCGGGTCCGGCCTGGGGCGGCATGACCTGGGTCGCGCTCGTCTGGGGTCTCTGGTGCCTGATGACCTTCGTGCCCATGATGACGTTGACCATCCGGCGCCTGCACGGCGCCCGGGCCTGGGGGTGGGGCTGGTTCTGGCTCGGGGCGCTGATCCCGTTCCTGCAGATCGTCGTCGTGTTCATGCTGGCACGCGAGACGCAGCCACCGAGCGCCCGCTTCCTCGAGCGCGACCGCGACCGCGAGCCCGACCGCGAGCGCGACCCCGACCCCGACCCCGACCCCGACCCCGACCCGCCCCCCGCCTCCTGACGCCACCGCACCGCGTTTCGTGCACCGCACCGCGATCAGTCGCGGTGCGGTCCACGAGACGCGGTGCGCTCGTGCACACCGGGCCCCTGGCCAGGCCGGGCGCGAGCGGTTAGACTCGACCTCGGTCGGGCGGTACTCCCGGCCCCGGGCGTGCACGACAGCGCGCAGTCGGGATCACCATCCTCCCCGAGTCACCCACGGTCACGAACGGCACCTGCCGCGAGGGCCGTGCCGCCGGCAGATCGTCACGATCCGCCGGCCCGTGGCCACCATCGGGTCGAGAGAACGGCGCCCGCCGACCACCCCAGGTTCCATGACACTCGCACCCCTGCGCCCCACCGCGCCCCCGTCCACCCCGTCCGCCCGCTTCCCGTGGGCCGGCCTGATCGCCATCGCCGTCGCCACGTTCCTCTCCATCTCGGGCGAGATGCTGCCGACCGGCCTGCTGCCCGAGATGAGCGCCGACCTCGGCGTCACCGAGTCGAGCATCGGCCTGCTCGTCAGCGTCTTCGCCTTCACGGTCGTGCTCACCAGCACCGGCCTCACCCACCTCACCCGTCGCCTGCCCCGCCACCTGATCGTGGTCGGCCTGATCGTCGTGCTGGCGATCAGCGCCGGGCTCACCGCGATCGCACCGACCTACGAGCTCGTGCTCGCCAGCCGCGTGCTCGGCGGCCTCGCCCACGGCATGTTCTGGGCCATCGGCGGCGCCTACGCCGGTCACCTCGTGCCCCGGGCACAGGTCGGCCGCGCGCTCGCCGTCGCCATGAGCGGCGGCACCCTCGCGTTCGTGCTGGGCGTCCCGCTCGGCACCGCGCTCGGCCAGGCCCTCGGCTGGCGTGAGGCGTTCGGCATCCTCGCCGGGCTCATGGCGCTCGGTGCGGTCTTCGTCTACAAGTTCCTGCCGCCGGTGGGTCGGGGCACGGCGCACGAGTCGACGCCGGAGCCGGTGACCGACGCGGTCCCGACGCTGGTCGACGGCACCGCGCCTCCTGCAGGTGCTGCGGTTCGTCGTCGCGCGCTGCCGAAGCCGAGCGTGCTCGGCGTCGTCCTGAGCTGCGTCATCACGGCGGTCTTCATGATCGGGCACTACTCGTTCTTCACCTACATCACGCCGTACCTCGTGCGCTCGACCGGGGTGCCCGAGCAGGGTCTGGCCGCGTGGCTCTTCGCGTTCGGCATCGCCGGGGCCGTGGGGCTCGGCATGGTCGGCTGGTTCCTCGGGGCGCGGCCGCGGGTGAGCATCCCCATCGGCGTGGCCGTGGTCGGGCTCGCCGTGACGGGCATGTTGCTGTTCGAGGGCATGCTCGTGCCGTCGCTCGTGGCGTTCGTGCTGTGGGGCGTGACGTTCGGGGCGCTCCCGCCGCTGTTCCAGACGCGCATGCTGCAGGTCGCCCCCGAACGGATGCGCGACCTGGCGAGCGCGTTCTACACGACGGGCTTCAACGCCGGCATCGGCGGGGGCGCCCTGATCGGCGCCCTCGTGCTCGACGGGTCCGGGCTCGACTCGCTGCCCGTGCTCTACATCGTGGTGGCCGCGGTGGTGCTGGTCGCCGTGCTCGCAAGCGACCGCCTGCTCGCCCGGCGGTCGGCCCGCTCCGCCGCCTGATCCCCGGACCCGGGACGACGAAAGACGCAGTAGGCGCGACTCACGTGAGTCGCGCCTCCTGCGTCTTAGACGGTGCGGGGCGTGCGGTGGGTCAGCGGCGCCGACCGGGCTGCTGGTAGCCGCCGGCCTGGCCGTTGCCGCCGCCGCGCTTGTTCATGATCTTCTTGATGACGAAGCCCACGATGAGCGGGGCGAAGCGTCGGAGCAGTGATGCCATGGGGTGCCTCCTGGGGCGATGGTGCACGGGTCGTGCGGTCGAGCCGGTCGGCTCGGTGGGGTGCGGCCCGCGGTGCTGCGGGGGACGATCGCGTCGGGACGACCGCCGCGACCACCAGTCAACTCGCTGACTACTGAACCCGCTGTGCGTCGGCCTTGTCGCCCTTGTCGTCGTCGTCCTGGCCGGCGATGAAGATGTCGCTGACCTCGATGTTGATCTCGACGACCTCGAGCCCGACGAGCTGCGTGATGGCGTCGGCGACGGCCTGGCGGACGTCGTCCGCGACCTTCTGCACCGACAACGGGTAGTCGACGACGATGCTGAGGTCGGCCGCGGCCTGGGTCTCGCCGACCTCGACCTTGACGCCCTGGCCGTGGTCCTGCTGGCCGACGGCGTTGCGCAGCGCACCCACGGCACGCGAGGCGCCGCCACCGATCGAGTGGACGCCGGGCACCTGGCGGGCGGCGATGCCCGCGACCTTGGCGACGACGCCGTCGGCGATCTGCGTGGTGCCCGCGGCGTCGGACGACACGGTCGAGGCACCGTCGACGCGGGCGACGCCGTCGACGCGCGACGTGGTGGCGGGGGTGGGGGTGGCGGTGTTCGACATCTCGGGTCCTCTTTCGGCTGGGGGAATCGTGCGGATGGTCGTGCTGTGGTCGTCGTGCTGCCGGGCCGTGACCCGGGCTGCACGTCAATGAGACGCCGTGCCCGTCCCGTTCGTCACGGTGAACATCCTGGCAACCCGCTGAGTGCCCGCGTCTACGGTCGGGGCATGCAGCGCACCCGGTGGATCTTCCTCGACCAGCTCGGCCCGCACTTCGACGACGGCGACCCGATGCTGCTGATCGAGAGCCGTTCGTCGTGGCAGGGCCGCACCCTGCATCGCGCGAAGCTGCAGCTGATCCTGTCCGCCATCCGGCACCGGGCGGCCGAACTGGGCGACCGCGTCGACTTCCGGCAGGTCGACCACTACTCCGAGGCCCTCGAGGGGCGGGACGACCTGCAGGTCGTCGACCCCACCTCGTACCGGGCGCGCCGCCTCGTGCGGTCGGTCGGTGCCGAGGTGCTGCCGAGTCGTGGCTTCGTCTCGAGCGAGGCCGACTTCGCCGAGTGGGCCGCCGGTCGCCAGGGCGGTCGCGGCTCGGGCCGGTCCGGAGGGGCGACGGCGGACGCCGACGACGCCCGTCGAGGAGGCGCGGGTCGACCGACCGGCGCGTCCGGCGGTCGACCGGCACCGCGCCTCCTGATGGAGGACTGGTACCGGGCCGTGCGCCAGCGCACCGGCCTGCTGATGGAGGGCCCGCAGCCCGTCGGGGGCCAGTGGAACTACGACCACGACAACCGCGAGAAGCCGCCGAAGGGTGCCGCGACGCTCGGCCTGCCTCCGCAGGAGTGGCCCGTCGAGGACGACATCGACGCCGAGGTGCGGGCCGACCTCGAGCGCTGGGAGCGCGAGGGGGTCGTCCGGCTCGTCGGCGACGACGCGCCCCGACGGTTCGCCGCGACCCGGGCCGAGGCGACGGCCGCCCTGGCGGACTTCGTCGAGGTGCGGCTGCCCGACTTCGGCCCGTTCGAGGACGCCACCCTGTCGGGCGACTGGACGATGGCGCACTCGCTGCTCAGCGCCCCGATGAACCTCGGCCTGCTCGACCCGCGCGAGGTCGTCGAGGCGGCCGTCGCGTCGTACCAGGCCGGCGACGCCCCCCTGCGCAGCGTCGAGGGGTTCACCCGGCAGATCGTCGGCTGGCGCGACTGGGTCTGGCACCTCTACTGGCACCTCGGCGAGGACTTCGCGACGACGAGCAACGCGCTCGGGGCGACGCAACCCCTGCCCGAGGTCTTCGCGGGGCTCGACGTCGAGGCCGTCGAGGCCGAGTGCCTCGGCGACACGCTCGACGGGCTGCGGCGCCACGGCTGGAACCACCACATCCAGCGTCTGATGATCCTCGGCAACTGGGCCCTGCAGCGCGGTGTCGACCCGGCGGCGCTCAACCAGTGGTTCGTCGACATGTACGTCGACGGCACCCCCTGGGTGATGCCCGCCAACGTCGTGGGCATGTCGCAGCACGCCGACGGCGGCATCGTCGCGACCAAGCCGTACGCGTCGGGTGGCGCGTACATCAACCGGATGACCGACCACTGCGGCTCGTGCCGCTTCGATCCGAAGAAGCGGCTCGGCGAGGACGCCTGCCCGGTGACCGCCGGCTACTGGGCGTTCCTCGACCGCGTCGAGCCGGTGCTCTCGGGCAACCCGCGCATGGGTCAGCAGTTCGCCGGGTTGCGCGGGCTGGCCGACCGCGAGGCCGTCGTCGAGCAGGAGCGCACCCGCACGACCTGGTGACGCGCGGCGCGGTGGCGTCGGCGTCGGGGCCCGGCCATCGCCTCCCCTCGCGAGCACCGGTCGGAGTGGAACCACCCATGTGCCGTCGAACCACGCACATGTGTGGTTCGACGGCACATCGGTGGTGTGGCGCTGGCGGTGATGGCGGCGGCGGTCGAGACGGCCCCGTCGGGGTCCTCGGAGGTGCCCCTCGTTAGGGTGACGACAGCACCGGGCGTAGGGAGTCCGAGGCAGATCACGAGGGAGCCCCCGATGGCCATGACCATGCGCAGAACGGCCGTGACGGCCACCACCACGGGCGTGCTCGCCCTCGGCCTGCTGCTCGCCGGCTGCACCTCAGGAGGCGCGGGTGGCGGTGACGACGCCGGTTCCGGCGGGTCCTCGGCCGGCTCGAGCGGCTCGGGGTCGACCGCGTCCGGCGAGGGCACCTTCGACGAACTCGCCAGCTGCGACGACGTCGGCTCGGCGCTCGGCGGCGTCGTGGACGGTCTCGAGCTGCGCGACGACAGCACGTTCTCGGGCGACCAGGCGAACTGCCAGTGGGCGACCCCGACGACCGAGGCCACCGACGCGGCCGACGTGACGGCGATCGTCGTCCTCGCCCAGCGCCAGGAGTTCAGCGCCGACGACATCAGCGCCCAGACCTCCCAGATCGAGGGCACCCAAGGTGTCGAGAGCGTCGACGACTCGCGCGTCGGGGCGTTCGGCGGCCAGGCGTTCTCGCAGACGGTGACGCAGCAGGGCATCACGGCCTCGGCCAGCACGATCCTCTCGCCGCACGGCCTGATCGCCGTCACGGCGACGGGTGCGGGCGACGCCGCCCCGTTCAGCACCGACGAGACCCTCGACGCCGCCTACGGCCTCTTCGACTGAGCCCCGCCGGGGCGGGCGTCGTCCTCGTGACGTGCCCGCGCCTCCTCGTCCTACTCGACACGTCGGTCGAGTGGTCCCGAAACGTCCTCGCCCGCGGGCCGAACCACGGTTCGGGACCACTCGACGGGTCGCTCAGCCGACGCTGAGCTTCTCGAGCACGTAGTCGGCGATGACGCGCTGGCCGGCGTCGTTCGGGTGCACCCCGTCGGCCGAGAGCAGTGAGGTGATCCCGTCGGCGGGCAGGGCGTCGGCGAGGTCGACGTAGGCGCTGCCGGTCTCGGCCGCGAGGCGCTGCACGACGGCGTCGTAGTCGTCGGCGTCCCCGGCCAGCCCCTCGGTGAGGTTCGTGCCCGGCACGAACTCGCCCATGAGCATGACCGACGGCGGGTCGTCGAGGCTCTGTAGGCCGTCGATCAGGGTGCGGTAGTCGTCCTCGAACTGGTCCGGCGTGCGGCTGAACGCGTCGTTGGCGCCGAGCGTGATCGTGACCAGGTCGGGCTTGGTCGCGGCGATCGAGTCGAGGAACCCGGGCAGATCGGCCGTGAAGGTGCGAGCCGTGGCACCCGAGCGGGACGAGTCGAAGAGCGTGATGCCGCGGTCGCGATCGCCGTCGAACGCGGTCAGGCCCTCGAGATCGACGGGCGTGTGGGCGTGGATCGTCACGGTGTGCGCGCCCGTGTCGAGTCCGGTCACCGACGTGATCCCGCTGGTGGCCATGGAGTCGCGGGTGTCGACCTCGATCGCCTCGCCGTCGTCGACGGTGTAGTCGAAGGTGCCGCGTCCGCTCGACCACCAGAGGTCGAGGTCGGTACCCGTGAACGGGTACGTGGTGGTCGCGCCGGCGCCGAGCGTGACCGCGCGGTAGCCGAGGTCGGCGGTGCGGGACGAGGCCGACACCGACCCCTCGCTGGTCGAGGCCCAGCGCGCCCAGGTCGACGCGGGGGGAGCGACGGCGAAGGCGGCCGGCCGGTAGCCGACACCGCCCGGCACGTCGTCGGTCGGGTAGCGCTCGCGCAGGCCGTCGAGGGTCAGGTCGATCCAGCGGGAGTCCACGGTCGAGGCGCCCATGCCCTCCGAGATCGAGTCGCCGACGGCGACCCAGCGGGCGGAGTAGTCGTCACGGTCGTCGAGGGCGGTCGCCCAGTCGGCGAGCTCCGAGGAGGCGCGGGTCGGCAGGGCCGACGAGGTCCCGTCCGCGGAGGCTCCGCCCGTGGGCTCGCTGGGGTCGGTCGGGTTCGTCGAGCAGCCCGTGAGCAGGGCGAGTGCAGCGGCGACCGCGACCAGTCGGGTGGTTCGGGTCATGACGACGACGGTAGTCGAGGGGCGCGGGAGTCGTCGACCGACGACGTCGTCGGCGCTCTCACGACTCGGTGACGGTGCCGCCCTCGACCCTCCAGTGCCGGTCGAGCCGGACCGTCTCGAGCATGCGCCGGTCGTGCGTGACGAGCAGCAGCGTGCCGTCGTACGACTCGAGGGCCTGCTCGAGCTGCTCGATGGCGGCGAGGTCGAGGTGGTTCGTGGGTTCGTCGAGCACGAGCACGTTGACGCCGCGGGCCTGCAGCAGGGCGAGACCGGCGCGGGTGCGCTCGCCGGGCGAGAGCTCGTCGACCGGGCGCGACACGTGGTCGGCCTTCAGCCCGAACTTGGCGAGCAGCGTCCGCACCTCGGCCTGGGGCCAGTCGGGCACGAGCGCCTCGAACGCGTCGGCCAACGGCACGTCGCCGGCCAGGAGCGCCCGGGCCTGGTCGATCTCTCCGACGGCGATGCTGGCTCCGCGACTCGCGCCTCCTTCGCTCGGGGCCTGTCGGCCGAGCAGGCCGCGCAGCAGGGTCGACTTGCCGGCGCCGTTCGGGCCGGTGATGCCGATGCGGTCGCCGCCGTCCACCTGCAGCGACACCGGACCGAGCACGAACTCGCCCGTCGCGGGGTCGCCCTGGCGGAACACCGCACCGCTGAGGGTCGAGACGACCGAGCTCGACCGCGGGGCCGCGCCGATGGTGAACTCGAGCTGCCACTCTTTTCGGGGCTCGTCGACCTCGTCGAGGCGGGCGATGCGGCTCTCCATCTGACGGACCTTCTGGGCCTGCTTCTCGCTCGACTCGGCCGAGGCCTTGCGGCGGATCTTGTCGTTGTCGGGCGCCTTCTTCATCGCGTTGCGGACGCCCTGGCTCGACCACTCTCGCTGCGTCCGGGCACGGCCGACGAGGTCGGCCTTCTTCTCGGCGAACTCGTCGTAGGCCTCGCGGGCGTGACGGCGGGCCGTCTCGCGCTCGTCGAGGTACGCGTCGTAGCCGCCGCCGAAGACGCGGTTCGACGACTGCGCGAGGTCGAGCTCGAGCACCTTCGTGACGCACCGGGCGAGGAACTCGCGGTCGTGGCTGACGAGGACGACGCCCCCGCGCTGCCCCTGCACGAAGCGCTCGAGTCGTTCGAGGCCGTCGAGGTCGAGGTCGTTGGTGGGCTCGTCGAGCAGTGCGACGTCGAAGCGGCTGAGCAGCAGGGCGGCGAGGCCGACGCGGGCGGCCTGGCCCCCGCTGAGGCCGGTCATGGGGCTGTCGGGGCCGACGGCTCCGTCGCCGTCACGGTCGAGGCCGAGGTCAGCGAGCACCTGGGGCAGACGGTCGTCGAGGTCGGCGGCGCCGCTGGCGAGCCACCGGTCGAGGGCGGTCGAGTAGACGTCGGCCGGCTCGAGCCCGTCGGGGCGCGGGGCCGGGTCGGGGTCGCCGAGGGCTGCCGCGGCGGCGTCCATCTCGGCGGTGGCCTGCGTGCTGCCCGTGCGGCGGCCGATGTAGTCGGCGACCGTCTCGCCGGGCACGCGCTCGTGCTCCTGCGGCAGCCAACCGACGAAGGCGTCGCCGGGGTTGAGGGTGATCGTGCCGGCCTGCGGCTCGTCGACCCCCGCCAGGAGGCGCAGCAACGTCGACTTGCCGGCCCCGTTCACGCCCACCACGCCCACGACCTCGCCCGGGGCGACGGTCAGGTCGAGATCGTCGAAGAGGGTGCGGTGCCCGTGGCCGCCGGCCAGGCCCTTGGCCACGAGTGAAGCGCTCATCCGACCATTCTCGCGTACCGGGCGCCGGCCCGCGCGGCGGCCCTGGCGCCCTCCAGGCGGGGCTGGCATGCTCGGGGGCATGGCCTCTCTCATTCGTCCCCGCCGCGGCAAGATCATCGCCGGAGTCTGCGCCGCCCTCGCGAACCGCTTCGGCATCAGCGCGTTCCTGGTGCGGCTGATCTTCGTGCTCTCGATCGTCCTCCCCGGGCCCCAGGTGCTCGTGTACCTCGTGCTCTGGGTCGTGTTCCCGAAGGAGAACCGCTAGGCCTTCGCCCCGCGGGGCACTTGTGCTGGGCCCTGGGCGCGTGGCGCCGGGTCAGGCCTTGGGCAGGGACCGCAGCAGCGCCTCCTGCAGGTAGCCCAGCCAGTCGAAGACGTGGCCCATCGCCTGCAGCTGTCCGTCGTCGCCCGCGGGGACGCCGTCGCCCGTGACCCCGAGGCGCTCGCCGAGGGTCAGGCGCAGGTCGTTCAGGGTGCGCAGCCACGACTGCTGCGCGGCGCGGTCGAGCGTCGAACCCGGTTCGCCGAGCACCGACAGCACTGCGCGGCCGTTCTCGAGCTTGCGCCGGGTCAGGTCGTCGGCCGTGAACCGGCGGAACTCGGCCGCCGCCTCGGCATCGTCGCGGTACGCCGCCGGCAGGAGGCGCGCCAGGGCCGGATCGCCCTCGTCGCCGTTCTCGAGCAGCGACACCAGTTGACCGACCAGGTCGCTGAGCAGGCCCCGCTCGTCGGCGTCGAGCCGCACGCGGATCTCGTCGCCGCCCCGCGGGCGGACGAACGGCACGAGCGTCACGCCTCGTCCTGCTTCGCGAGGGTCGCCCAGAGGCCGTAATCGTGCATCGCCTCGACGTGCCGCTCCATCTCTTCGCGGTTGCCCGTGGCGACGACTGCACGACCCTCGGTGTGCACGCGCATCATCAGGCGTTTCGCCTCGGCGCGGCCGAAGCCGAAGTAGGTCTCGAAGACGTGTGTGACGTAGGTCATCAGGTTGACCGGGTCGTCCCAGACGAGCGTCACCCAGGGGGTGTCGGGCGAGGTCAGGAGGCGCGGGTCGGCCTCCGTTCCCGTGCGGGTGTCGTCGAGGGTGGGGCTCACCCGTCCAGGGTGTCACACGGTCGCCGAGCGGGTTCCCCGTCAGGGGTCGGCTTGTTATGCTGAGCGGGTCGCGACTGGCGTTCAGATGGTCACCATCGGGGAGCGACTGACACACGTGCGTGGCCGTACGCCTGGGCCACGACATCCGACCTCCGTCCGTCCCGTGTGCCAAGGAGTCCTCCGTGACCATCTCCGACCAGACCGCCGCCCAGACCGGTGCCACGTCCGCCGAGTCGACCGACCGCCAGCCGTCGACCTTCAACCAGCCGCTCTCGGTCGTCGACCCCGAGATCGCCGCCGTCCTCGAGCAAGAGCTCGGGCGCCAGCGCGACTACCTCGAGATGATCGCGTCCGAGAACTTCGTGCCGCGCGCCGTGCTCGAGTCGCAGGGCTCCGTGCTGACGAACAAGTACGCCGAGGGCTACCCGGGTCGCCGCTACTACGGCGGCTGCGAGTTCGTCGACGTCGCCGAGAACCTCGCGATCGAGCGTGCCAAGTCGCTGTTCGGCGCCGAGTTCGCCAACGTGCAGCCCCACTCGGGCGCCCAGGCGAACGCTGCCGTGCTCGCCGCGATTGCCGACATCGGCGACACGATCCTCGGCCTCGAGCTGTCGCACGGCGGTCACCTGACCCACGGCATGAAGCTCAACTTCTCGGGCAAGATGTACAAGGCCGTGGCCTACGAGGTCGACCCCGAGACCTACCTGATCGACATGGACGTCGTCCGTCGCCAGGCGATCGAGCACCAGCCCAAGGTCATCATCGCCGGCTGGTCGGCCTACCCCCGCCAGCTCGACTTCGCGGCCTTCCGCGCCATCGCCGACGAGGTGGGCGCCTACCTCTGGGTCGACATGGCGCACTTCGCCGGCCTCGTCGCCGCGGGCCTGCACCCGTCGCCGCTGCCGCACGCGCACGTCGTCTCGTCGACGGTGCACAAGACCCTCGCGGGTCCCCGCTCGGGCGTGATCCTCTCGAACCACGAGCCGCTGTTCAAGAAGCTCAACTCGGCCGTGTTCCCCGGCCAGCAGGGCGGCCCGCTGATGCACGTCATCGCGGCCAAGGCGACGGCGTTCAAGCTCGCCGCCGAGCCCGAGTTCAAGGACCGCCAAGAGCGCACCATCCGGGGCGCCCAGGCCCTCGCCGCCCGTCTGACCGCCGACGACGCCAAGGCCGCCGGGGTGGACGTGCTGACCGGTGGCACCGACGTGCACCTCGTGCTCGTCGACCTGCGGGCCAGCGAGGTCGACGGCAAGCAGGCCGAGAACCTGCTGCACGACGTCGGCATCACGGTGAACCGCAACTCGGTGCCGTGGGACCCTCGCCCGCCGATGGTCACCTCGGGCGTGCGCATCGGCACGTCGGCGCTCGCCACCCGCGGCTTCTCGGACGACGAGTTCGCCGAGGTCGCCGACATCATCGCGCTCACGCTGATGCCGTCGCCCGACGTCGAGGCCCTCGCGGCCCGCGTCAAGGCGCTGACCGACGCGTTCCCGCTCTACGCGTGAGCGCTGACGTCGCGGCCGGGGCTCCGGCGGGCGTCGGGGTCGAGGACCCGTCACACGGCACGGTGGGCGTCCAGCGCACCCGTTTCGTCGCCGGTGACGACTCGTCCGCGGTGAAGATCGACGGGACGGCTCTGGCCGCCGCCGTCAAGGACGACCTGCGTCTCCGGGTGGACGCCCTCAAGGCCCGTGGAATCGCGCCGGGGCTCGGCACGATCCTGGTCGGGGCGAACCCCGGCTCGTTGTCGTACGTCGCGGGCAAGCACCGTGACTGCGCCGAGGTCGGCATCGAGTCCATCCGCATCGACCTGCCCGACACGGCGACCGAGGCCGAGATCCGACGGGCCGTCGAGACGATGAACGCCGACCCCGCGGTCACGGCGTTCATCATCCAGCTGCCGTTGCCCGCCGGCATCGACCCCACGGCGATGCTCGAACTGATGGACCCGGCCAAGGACGCCGACGGCCTGCACCCGGTCAACCTCGGCGAGCTCGTGCTGGCGGTGCCGGGTGGCAAGGGCTCGATCGACACGCCCCTGCCGTGCACGCCGCGCGGCATCGTCGAGATGCTGCACGCCTACGACATCCCGATCGCGGGGACGCACGTCACGATCATCGGGCAGGGGCTGACGGTCGGGCGGCCGCTCGGGCTGCTGCTGACCCGCCTCGAGGCGACGGCGACGCTGACGCACTCCCGGACGGTCGACGTGGCCGCCGAGGTACGTCGGGCCGACATCGTCGTGGCCGCCGCGGGAGTCGCGGGGCTGGTCAAGCCGGACTGGGTGAAGCCCGGGGCCGCCGTGATCGACGTCGGCATCACCCGTGTGCTCAACGAGGAGACGGGCAAGTACAAGCTCCGCGGAGACGTCGACCCCGCGGTCGCCGCGGTCGCGGGCTTCCAGTCGCCCGTGCCGGGAGGGGTCGGCCCGATGACCCGGGCCATGCTGCTGAAGAACGTGGTCGAGGCCGCCGAGCGCCCCTGACGCCCCGCGTCGTCCACCACGCCAGGAGATGGGCACAGCGCCGGGTTTTCCTCTGGTGCTGTGCCCGTCTCGTGGTGCTGTGCCCGTGTCGTGATGCTGTGCCGGGGTCGCGCCCTCATCCCGCCACGAAGTAAACACGCCGCCACGCAATCGCATGGCGGCGTGTTTATCTCGTGGAGGGGTGTGCTGCCGCTGCACCCACCACGCCAGAAGATGGACACAACGCCAGGCTTTCTCCTGGTGCTGTGCCCGTCTCGTGGTGCTGTGCCCGTGCCGTGATGCTGTGCCGGGGTCGCACCCTCATCCCGCCACGAGGTACACAACCCGCCACGCAATGACGTGGCGGCGTGTTTACCTCGTGGCGGGGTGTGCTGCCGGTGCACCCTGCGCGCCGGCAGATGGGCACAACGCCAGGCTTTCTCCTGGTGCTGTGCCCATCTCGTGGTGCTGTGCCCGTGTCGTGATGCTGTGCCGGGGTCGCGCCCTCATCCCGCCACGAGGTACACAACCCGCCACGCAATGACGTGGCGGCGTGTTTATCTCGTGGCGGGGTGTGATGCCGCTGCACCCACCACGCCAGAAGATGGGCACAGCGCCGGGTTTTCCTCTGGTGCTGTGCCCATCTCCTGGTGCTGTGCCCGTCTCGTGGTGCTGTGCCCGTGTCGTGATGCTGTGCCGGGGTCGCGCCCTCATCCCGCCACGAGGTACACAACCCGCCACGCAATGACGTGGCGGTGTGTTTATCTCGTGGCGGGGTGTGATGCCGCTGCACCCACCACGCCAGAAGATGGGCACAACGCCAGGCTTTCTCCTGGTGCTGTGCCCATCTCGTGGTGCTCCGTCCGACGCGGCCGGCCACGGGGTGAGGCAGGGGCGGTGAGGCAGCCCGGCAGCCCGGCCGCAGGCGGCAGGCCGCAGGCGTCAGGCGTCGCGGCGGGCGCCCTCGGCGGCGTGCACCGTGAACACGGTCGGGGCCGTGTGGCCGGCCTCGGCGAAGGCAGCGATGATCGCGGCCTCGACGTCGGCACGAGCCTCGGAGGGGACGAGCGCGATGGCCGATCCGCCGAAACCGCCACCCGTCATGCGGGCGCCGACGGCACCGGTGGCCTGAGCGGTGGCGACGGCGAGGTCGAGCTCGGGCACCGAGATCTCGAAGTCGTCGCGCATCGACACGTGCGAGGCGTCGAGCAGGTGGCCGATCGCGCGCGGGCCGTCGGTTCGCAGCGTGCGGACGGTGTCGAGCACGCGCTGGTTCTCGGTGACGACGTGACGGACGCGACGGAAGGTCTCGTCGTCGAGCAGTTCTTCGGCCCGAGCCAGGTCGTCGGCGTCGAGGTCGCGCAGGGAGTCGACGCCGAGGGCGGCGGCGCCCTTCTCGCACGACGCGCGGCGCTCGACGTAGCCGCCGGTGGCGTGGGCGTGCTCGACATGGGTGTCGACGACGAGCACCTCGAGGCCGGCGGTGGCGAAGCCGAGGTCGACGACGTCGGCGTCGAGGCTGCGGCAGTCCAGGAACACCCCCGAGTCGGCCTTGCCGAGCAGTGACGCGGACTGGTCCATGATGCCCGTCGGGGCGCCGACGACCTCGTTCTCGGCGAGTTGTCCGACGGCGGCCAGGGCCGAGCGGTTGACGTCGAGCGACCAGAGCTCGGCGAGGGCCACGGCCACCGAGCACTCGAGTGCGGCGGACGACGAGAGCCCGGCGCCGACCGGCACCTCGGACTCGACGAACAGGTCGAGGCCCGGCACGCCCGACAGGTCGACGGTCGAGAGGTCGCCGCCGGCGGCCGAGAACGAGGGTGAGTCGGCGCGGTCGTGTGCGACCGACAGGGCCCAGGCGATGCCGAGGGCGTACGCCGACCAACCCGACATCGAGGCCGGGTCGAGGTCGTCGAGCGACACCTCGTGCACGCCGCCCTCGAACGACGACGCCACGCGCAGCAGGCGGTCGTCGCGGCGCCCGACGGTGACGGTGGTGCGGCGGTTGATGGCGAAGGGGAGCACGAAGCCGTCGTTGTAGTCGGTGTGTTCGCCGATGAGGTTCACGCGGCCCGGTGCGGACCAGCGGCCGACGACCTCGGTGTCGAAGACCTCGCGGAAGCCCTGGGGAGTGGTGGTGTCGGTCATGATCGCTCGATCGCCTCTCGGATTCGGTCGGCCTGCACCTCGGGGACGAGGTCGCCCACCCAGGCTCCCATCGCCGCCTCGGAGCCTGCCAGGAACTTCAACTTGCTCTCGGCCCGACGAGGCGAGGTGATCTGCAGCATCAGGCGGACGGTGTCGCGGCCGACGCCGACGGGGGCCTGGTGCCATGCGGCGATGTAGGGCGTCGGGTCGTCGTACAGGCCGTCGACACCACGCAGGAGGCGCCGGTACATGACCGCGAGCTCGTCGCGTTCGTCGTCGGTCAGCGCCGCGAAGTCGGGGGCGTGGCGGTGCGGCAGCAGGTGGATCTCGACCGGCCAGCGTGCGGCGAACGGCACGAAGGCCGTGAAGTGCTCGCCCGTGAGGACGACGCGCGGGCCGGAGCGCTCGCGGTCGAGCAGGTCGGCGAACAGGGTCGGCCCGTAGGTCTCGATGCTGTCGAGCAGCCGCGTGGTGCGCGGCGTGACGTAGGGGTAGGCGTAGATCTGGCCGTGCGGATGGTGCAGGGTGACGCCGATGGCCTGGCCGCGGTTCTCGAACGGGAACACCTGCTGGATGCCGGGCAGGGCCGACAGGGCGGCCGTGCGGTCGGCCCAGGCCTCGACCACCGTGCGGGCGCGGGACTCGCTCAGGTCGGCGAACGACCCGTGGGTCTCGGGGCTGAAGCAGACGACCTCGCACCGGCCGACGCTGCGCAGGGTGCGTTCGAGGCCGATGCGGGTCAGGTCGTCGAGGCCCTCGGGGGCGTCGTCGCTCTCGAGCAGCGGCCCGAACGACGGCGAGCGGTTCTCGAACACCGCGACGTCGTAGACGTCGGGGATCTCGGACGGGTTCGTCTCGCTGGCCGGCGCGAGCGGGTCGAGCTCGGCCGGGGGTAGGAACACGCGGTTCTGCCGTGAGGCGGCGATCGAGACCCACTCGCCGGTGAGGACGTCCTGACGCATGGTCGCCGTGTCGGGACGCGGGTCGAGCGTGCGGGCGTCGACGCGTCGCTCGGCCGTGAGCGTGGTGTCGGCGTCGTCGAAGTAGATGAGTTCGCGACCGTCGGACAGGACCGTCGCGCGTTTCGTGATGGACGACATCGCGCCTCCTTCAGTTCGGGGCACTCGCGACCACGACTTGCAGTTGCGAAAGTACGTGAAAGCATACGAAACTGGCCGGGTGAACGGCAACTCGATCCCGCCCCCGGTGCCGAGGCCCGAACCGCTGCCGGGCGAGCGACGTCGTGACCGCATCGCCGACCTCGTCGGGCGTCGCGGGTTCGTGCGCACGGCCGAGCTGGCGCGCGAGTTCCGGTTGTCCGAGGTGACGATCCGCACCGACCTCGAGAGTCTGGCGGCCGAGGGCCTGCTCTCGCGGGTCCACGGCGGGGCGCTGTCGGTCGACCGGCCGGCCGAGAGGCCGTTCGAAGAAGAGAGCTCGGTCTCGACCGAGGCCAAGAGGGCCATCGGGGTCGAGGCCGCGTCGCTCGTGCGCTCGGGCGACTGCGTCGTGCTCGACGTCGGCACGACGACCACGCAGATCGCGCTGGCCCTGCTCGAGCGGCACGACCTCGAGGGGGTCGTGGTCGTGACGAACGGCCTCACCATCGCGCTGGCGCTCGAGCAGGCGGTGCCGCGCTTCACGGTGATCGTGTCGGGCGGCACCTTGCGACCGCTGCAGCACTCGCTGGTCAACCCGCTGGCGACGAGCGTGTTCGCGAGCGTGACGGCCGACCTGGCGTTCATCGGCTGCACCGGCGTCCACGCGACCCACGGCGTGACCAACGTCAACCTGCCCGAGACCGATCTCAAGCGCCTCATGACCCAGACCGCCCGACGGTCGTACATCGTGGCCGACGGCAGCAAGCTCGGCGAGGCCCACCTGGGCGTCATCGGGCCGCTCGACACCTTCGAGGGGCTCGTCACGGCGGGTGCCGACGCCGCCGCCGTCGCCGAGCTGCGTCGGGCCGGCCTCGCCGTCGTGACCGCAGGAGGCGCGGGCGAGGTCGACGCGCCTCCTCACGACCCGGCCTCCTCGCGTCCCTGAGTCCGTGGTCCCTCGTCAGGGGCCGCGCGAGATCCCGGACGCCACCGACACCCGAGAGCGAGACTGGAACGATGACGACGAGCAACCCGACCGGAGAGCAGTACGACCTCACCCTCGAGCACGACGGGCACCGCGTCACGGGTGTCGTCACGCAGGTGGCGGCGGGCATCCGCGCGCTGGCCGTCGACGGCGTCGCCCTGACCGAGACGTTCGGCGCCGACGAGGCGCCGCCCTCGGCCTGTGGCATCACCCTCGTGCCCTGGCCGAACCGCGTCGCCGGCGGACGCTGGACGCTCGACGGGCGCGAGCAGCAGCTCGACCTCACCGAGCCGGCCAAGGGCAACGCCAGCCACGGGCTGCTGCGCTACACGGCCTACCGGGTGGTCGAGCGCGAGCCCCACGCCGTGACGCTCGGGGCGACGGTGTTCCCGCAGCACGGGTACCCGTTCCAGCTCGACACGACGGTGAGGCACGAACTCGTCGTCGACGGCATGGTCGTCACGCACACGATCACGAACGTCGGCCCCGACCGGGCCCCGTTCGCCGTCGGGTCGCACCCGTTCTTCCGGGTGGGCGACCACGATCCGGCGACGTTGACCGTCACGCTCGCGGCGGCGACGCGGTACGAGACGGACGAGGCGAGCATCCCGGTCGGCACGTCACCCGTGGCCGGTACCGAGTTCGACCTGTCGCAGGGCCCGCGCCTGGGCGACCTCGACCTCGACACGGGCTACCGCGACGTCGAGCCCGACGCCGACGGCATCCGCACCACGACGTTCACGGCCCCCGACGGTTCGGCGACCGAGCTCTGGCAAGACCCGTCGTTCGAGTACGTGCAGGTGTTCACGCCCCGCAACTTCCCCCGCGACGGGGTGAAGGGGTTGGCCGTGGCCGCCGAGCCGATGACGGCACCGGCCAACGCACTGGCCTCGGGGGAGGGGCTGCGGTGGCTCGACCCGGGCGAGACGTGGACGGGCAGCTGGGGTGTGAGGTACCGGGCGGTCGGCGTCTAGTGGCCCTCACCGACGAGGGGTGGCGAGCGCACTGTCCGGATTGCGCGAACCTGGGACCGGCCGGTTTGGGTGAGCGTAGCGTCCACTGCTGTCTCCCCAGGGTCCCGTAACCCTGGCGTACCCCGTAACGACACCGTCGGCTTGTCCGACAGCTGTCGCGAGGAGGCCGAGCGCCCCTCCCGGCCCGAACCGGAGGGGCGCTTTCTCTCGTCCTCGACAGAAAAGCCGACACGTGACGTCTTCAGGGCGTATGTTCTGCGCATGCCAGGTGGGTGGGACCCACCTGAAATCGGGGGACAGGATTCGGGTTCGGTCTCTCGTGGTGGGGCCGCCGCATTCGGGTGCGACGTCGGCCCCGCCTTCCCCGGCGGCAGGGTGCGGCCTCTGAAGTCACCGGAACGCGGGCTCGGAGGCCGAGTCACTGGACGCGGGCTCGGAGGCCGGACGACGTCGAGCATCGCAGGGACTGCGACGGATACAAGTGGGCCCCGTGGGGCTCGAACCCACGACCCGCGGATTAAAAGTCCGATGCTCTACCAACTGAGCTAGAGGCCCGTGCGCGTCCACTTTACGGGATGCCGCGCCTCCTGCTCGCCAGGCCGACCCGCGCCTCCTCGGCGGAGTCGGCATCGACGTCGTGTCGACCGTGATGCCGTGGGCGAACGCTCGGCTCGGTGTCGGTGGTCGCGCCTATCGTGGGTCCGATGCCGAGACCATTCCACCGCCCGACCCAGTTCTCGGGGTCCGAGTTCGAAGCCTTCCAGGGCGGAGACGACCCCGCGACGATGAACCGCGTCGCCCACGAGTCGGCCTCGGCCCTCGTCGCCCGCGTCAAGCACGACCCGAGCCCCGAGATCCTCGACCGGCTCGTCACGTTCACCGACCAGCACGGCATCGACGCGGTCGCCGAGTTGTGGGCCCGGGCCAGCCCGCACAGCCTGCCCGGTGCTCTCTGGCGCATCTACCTGGTACGGGCCGTCATCCGGCAGAACCCCGTCGAGGTCACCCAGCTCTTCGAGCGGGGGGTCGAGGTCGCCACCACGATCGACCCGGTGGTCGCGGGCGCCCCGGCCCCGGCCAGCCCGGAAGAGATCCTCGAACTCGCCGACCTGATCCTCCGCGGTGTCTTCGTCGGGGACTTCGCCATCGCGCTCGAGCGAGGTGCCGCGTTCTGCCGCCTCGCCGCCGCCGGCGCCACCTCGGTCGCCGACGACCAGGACGCCGCCGGGTCCGATCGCGCCGGCGAACTCACGCGCCGCGCGCTGCGCTTCAGCGAACTCGGGGTCGACCTCGTCGCCTGCGCCCACCTGTGGCGCGACGACAGCCTCGACTGAGCGGCGCCCCGCGCGCGTCCGAGTCCAGAGCCGGGCCGCATCCCATCGGGCGGGCCGGGCCCGACACGCGCGGACCCGTGCGGCGTTCGCACGACGCGAACTCGTCGGACCGCCAGGCTCGAGGCGGGTAATGTCTCTGTGGTCGGGCCGCAGTAACCCCGGGCTCCAAATTTAGCCGCTTCGAGCGGCCTCGCGCCGAGAGGCGTTTCTGCGGTCCGGCACCTCTTCCTCCCGAGACGAGTGCTCGGTCGAGAGTCGGCGTGACGATCGACCGCCATCCTCCTCGTGACGTGCCCGCGCCTCCTCGTCCCCGCGTCAGTGTGCAATTCGCGACAACTGGACAGCGTCCGGCAGCTGCAGAAGAAAAATGAGCGGCGCGTCGGGGCTTGTCGGTCGGGTTCGGCACGCCTTCCGGTCCGCTGTGGGTCGGATTCGGCCCGGAGTGCCGACCGAGCGACACGAGCGCGTCCGGATGTTCGCCCAATCCGCCTGGCTCCCCGTACCGAACCATTGACGTGAGGGATCCACGATCCCCCGCCGACATCCGTCCTCCCTAAGCTTCGGGCGTCGGCGGGCTGGTCTCCCTGCGATGCACCGGGCCTGAACGCCATCCCAGACGGCCGCATCGCAGGGGGTCCCGTCCGCACCAAGAACACGGCACCACGAACACCGCACCACGAAGCACCACGAACACCGCACCACGAAGCACCACCAGCCCCACATCACGATCCGCCCCGGATCGTGACCCACGAACCGACGAACAGTGCGACCGGAGGTGAACCCTGACATGCTCGAACTCGTGACCCGAGAGACAGAGACACCCGAGAGCGGGCCCGCTCCGTCGACCCCCGACATGTTGTTGCCGCGGGTCGCGCAGGGTGATCAGGCCGCTTTCGCCGAGCTGTACGACCAGACGGCACCCCGTGTGCTGGGTCTGATCAAGCGCCTCCTGAAAGACCATGCCCAGTCCGAAGAGGTGACCCAAGAGGTCTTCCTCGAGATCTGGCAGAACGCCACGCGCTTCGACTCCGCCCGGGGCAGCGCCGCCAGCTGGATGCTCACGATGGCGCACCGCCGCGCCGTCGACCGCATCCGCGCTTCCCAGGCAGGGCGCGACCGCGACCTCAAGATCGGTGTGCGCGACCTCGAGACCGACTACGACTCGGTCACCGAGTCCGTCGAGATCCGCATCGAGCACGAGCGGGTCGAGCGGGCCCTCGGGCGCCTCACCGAACTGCAACGGCAGGCGGTGAAGCTCGCCTACTACGGCGGCCTCAGCCACAGCGAGGTCGCGAAACTGTTGGACGTGCCGATCGGCACGGTCAAGACCAGACTGCGCGACGGCATGATCCGTCTGCGCGACGAGATGGGGGTGGCTTCGTGACCGACCACGACGAGCCCACGCACGGCCGCCACGCGGACGACGCGGGCACCACGAGAACCGACACCGACCACCTGTCCGGCGCCTACGTGCTCAACGCACTGAGCGACGACGAACGAGACGCGTTCGAGGCACTCCTCGACGACACATCAGACCAGCACGACGACACCAGGACGGAGGTGGCCGAATTGAGAGAGACCGCATTGCTGCTCGCCCACGCGGCCCGGCCCGTCACCCCGTCGGCGGGGCTCCGCGCCAGCGTGCTCGACCTCATCGCGTCGACGCCGCAGCGGGCTCCGCTCACCGCGACGACCCCGACGAGCCCCACGGCAGACCACGACATCGCGACGACCGCAGGAGGCGCGGGTGACGACGACCACGAACGTCGCGTCGAGCGTGCCCCGGCCCCCGAGATGGAGCCGAGCGAGTCCGAGGGCGCCCGCGTCCTCACGCCGACCGGGGCCGCGCACCGTCGCTGGTTCACGCGTCCCGTCGCCGTCCTCGGTGCGGCCGCCGCGGCTGCCGCGCTCTTCTTCGGCGGTGGAGCCCTCGTCGAGGGCCTCGGTCAGTCCGGCCAGCAGCAAGAGCAGCAGGCCTCCGGCATCGACGAGATCTACGCCGCGAGCGACTTCCAGCGCTCGGTGGCCGACGTCAGCACCGGTGGCAAGGCGACGCTCATCTGGTCGAACGAACTCGGTCGCTCGGCCGTCGTCGTCGACGGGATGACCTCGCTGCCCGGCGACCAGACCTACGAGCTCTGGTACATCAACGACGACGGTGCCGTGCCCGCTGGTACCTTCGACGCCTCGTCGAACGCCCCGGCCACCCACGTGCTCAAGGGCGAGATGAACGCAGGCGACACGGTCGGCATCACGGTCGAGCCCGCGGGTGGATCGTCGTCGCCGACCAGCGACCCGGTCGTCGCCATCCCCAGCGCCTGACCCGGCACGCCTGACCCGGCACGCCTGGTCCGGCACGCCTGACCCGGCAGCCACGAGAAGAGGCGGTCCACCACCCGGTGGACCGCCTCTTCTCGTGTGCACCTCGCGGACACGCGACGTGCAGATGCGCCTCACCCCGAGGAGGCGCGGTGTCGGATCAGCCGAAGCGTCCCGACACGTAGTCTTCCGTGGCCTGCACGCTCGGGTTCGAGAACATCTTCGCGGTGTCGTCGTACTCGATCAGCTTGCCGGGCTTGCCGGTGCCCGCGATGTTGAAGAACGCGGTCTTGTCGCTGACGCGGCTGGCCTGCTGCATGTTGTGGGTCACGATGACGATCGTGTACTGCTGCTTGAGCTCCTCGATGAGGTCCTCGATGGCGAGCGTCGAGATCGGGTCGAGGGCCGAGCAGGGCTCGTCCATCAGCACGACGTCGGGGGAGACCGCGATGGCCCGTGCGATGCAGAGGCGCTGCTGCTGACCGCCCGAGAGGCCGGAGCCGGGCTTGTCGAGGCGGTCCTTGACCTCGTTCCAGAGGTTCGCACCCTGCAGCGACGACTCGACGAGGCCGTCCTGGTCGCTCTTCGACATGCGACGGTTGTTGAGCTTGACGCCCGCGAGCACGTTGTCGCGGATGCTCATCGTCGGGAACGGGTTGGGGCGCTGGAACACCATGCCGACCTGACGACGGACCAGGACGGGGTCGACGCCGGGGCTGTAGAGGTCGTTGCCGTCGATCAGCACCTCGCCCTCGACGTAGGCACCGGGGATGACCTCGTGCATGCGGTTGAGCGTGCGCAGGAAGGTCGACTTGCCACAGCCGGACGGGCCGATGAACGCGGTGACCGTGCGGGGCTCGATGGTGATGTTGACGTCTTCGACAGCCTTGAACTTGCTGTAGTAGACGTTGAGGTCGTTGACCTCGATGCGCTTGGACACGGTGATTCCTTCGGGGTGGGAGCCGGGTGGGAGCCGGGACGGGGTGTGGGTCGGGGCGGCCGGGTCAGCGGCCGAGCTTGGGGGCGAAGACGCGGGCGATCAGGCGGGCCAGCAGGTTCAGCGCCATCACCATGAGGATCAGGGTGAGGGCGGAGGTCCAGGCCCGGTCGATGAAGGCCGCCGCGTCGGTGCCCTGGCTCACGTACGAGCTGTAGGCGAACACCGGCAGCGACTGCATGCGACCGTCGAAGAGGTTGTAGTTCATGCTGGCGGTGAACCCCGCCGTGATCAGCAGCGGCGCGGTCTCACCGATGATGCGCGCGATGGCCAGCATGACGCCGGTCGTGATGCCGGCGACCGAGGTGGGGATGACCACCTTGACGATGGTCAACCACTTCGGCACGCCGAGGGCGTAGGCGGCCTCGCGCAACTCGTTCGGCACGAGCTTCAGCATCTCTTCCGTGCTGCGCACGACGACCGGGATCATCAGGACGGCGAGTGCCACGGAGCCCGCGGCGCCCATGCGGACGCCTTCGCCGAAGAAGATCACGAAGAGGGCGTAGGCGAACAGGCCGGCGACGATCGACGGGATGCCCGTCATGACGTCGACGAAGAACGTGATCGCGCGAGCCAGACGGCCCTGGCCGTACTCGACGAGGTAGATTGCGGTCAGCAGGCCGATCGGCACCGAGATGACCGCGGCCAGCGCCGTGATGAGCAGGGTGCCGGTGATGGCGTGCAGGCCACCGCCGCCGGCTCCGACGACGTTGCGCATTGACATCGCGAAGAAGTCCGCGTCGAACCGGTTGGTCCCCGAGGTCACGACCGTGAAGAGGAGCGAGACCAGCGGGACCAACGCGATGATGAACGCGGCACTGACGGCGGTCGTGACGACGCGGTCCTTCGCGCGGCGGATGCCCTCGATCTGCATCGCGACGACGAAGACGAGCACGGCGTAGAGCACGGTGCCGAGGATGATCGCACCGACCCAGTTGAACGACTCGGTGACGCCGGCCGCGTTCAGCAGCGCGAAGACGACTCCCATGACGACCCAGCTGCCGAGCAGGATGACCAGCGGGGCGGCCTTGGGCAGACGGCCCGTCGTGAGGGCGTTGACCGAGGGGCTGGACCGGCGCACGCCGGCGGTGGTGGTGGCCATCAGTTCGCTCCCGAGAAGGCCTTGCGGCGGTTGATGACGTAGCGGGCGATCGAGTTCACGATCAGGGTGATGACGAACAGCACGAGGCCGGTCGCGATCAGGGTGTTGATGCCGATGTCGTGCGCCTCGGGGAACCGCAGGGCGATGTTCGCCGCGATGGTCGAGGAGTTCGTCGAGGTCAGGATCGCGGGGTTGATGACGAGCGCCGGCGAGAGCACGAGGGCCACAGCCATGGTCTCGCCGAGAGCACGCCCGAGGCCCAGCATCGCGGACGAGATGACGCCGGGGCGGCCGAACGGCAGCACGGCGATCTGGATCATCTCCCAGCGGGTGGCCCCGAGGGCCAGGGCGGCCTCTTCGTGCAGCACCGGCGTCTGGAGGAAGACCTCGCGGCTCAGGGCGGTGATGATCGGCAGGATCATCACGGCGAGCACGATCGAGGCGGTCAGGAGGGTACGACCCGTGCCCGAGACGGGGCCGGCGAAGAGCGGGAACCAGCCGAACGTGCTGACCAGCCAGTCGTAGAAGGGCTGGATCGCGGGGGCGAGCACGATGCTGCCCCACAGGCCGAAGACGACCGACGGCACGGCGGCCAGGAGGTCGATCACGTAGCCGAGTCCCTGGGCGAGCTTGCGCGGCGCGTAGTGCGAGATGAAGAGGGCGATGCCGATGGCGACGGGGAGGGCCATCAGGAGGGCGAGGGCGGCGGCGTAGACCGTGCCGAATGCCAGCGGTCCGACGTACTGCCAGAACGATCCGGGGTAGCCCGAGAGCGAGACGTCCTCGGGAGCCGCGGTGAGGGCCGGGATGCTCTGCACGATGAGGAAGAGCGCGACGGCCGCGAGGATCGCGAGGATGAGGCCGCCGGCGACGACCGTGCTGCCCGAGAAGATCCGGTCGGCAGGACGTCGCTTGGGCTTCGGGACGACGGCGGGGGCCGAGGTCGTGGCGGGGGCGGTCATCGGACGGGGTCCTCCGGAGGCTCGGGTGGGATTCGGGGGTGGTGCGTGGTGCGTGGTGCTGATGGTCGTGCGTCGTGCGTCGTGCGTCGTGCGTGGTGCCTGTCAGGCCGATGGCCCGGGAACGCACGCGGTGCGTTCCCGGGCCCCCGGGGTGGTGCCGTGTTACTTGATCAGTGCGATGGCGTCGGCGACCTGGCCCGAGAGGGTGCTCGAGATCGGGGCCGAGCCGGCGGCGTCGGCCGCGACCTTCTGGCCGTCTTCGCTGGTGACGTACGAGAGGTACGCCTTGACGAGCTCGCCCTTGGCGGCGTCCTCGTAGGACTCGCACGCGATCAGGTAGCTGACCAGGACGATCGGGTAGACGCCTGCGGCGCTCGAGGTGCGGTCGAGCTTGATGGCGATGTCGCCGTCGGTGCGACCCTCTTCTTCGGGCGACTCGTCGACGATGGCGGCTGCGGCCTCGGCCGAGTAGCCGACGAAGTCGTCGCCGACCTTGACCTTGGCGACGCCGAGGTCACCGGCGCGCGAGGCGTCGGCGTAGCCGATGGTGCCGGTGCCGTTGGTGACGGCGTCGATCACGCCGGTGGTGCCCGAGGCGCCCTCGCCGCCGAACGCGGTCGGCCAGGTGCCGTCGGCCTCTTCGGTCCAGGTGTCGCCGGCCGTGGCGTGCAGGTAGTCGGTGAAGTTCTCGGTGGTGCCCGAGTCGTCCGAGCGGTGGACGGCCGTGATGCCCGTGCTGGGCAGGTCGGCGTCGGGGTTGTCGGCCTTGATCTCGGAGGCGTCCCAGGTGGTGATCTTGCCGCTGAAGATGCCGGCGAGGGTGGCGGGCGTGAGGTTGAGCTCCTTCACGCCGTCGAGGTTGAAGACGACCGCGATGGGCGAGACGTAGGCGGGCAGTTCGACGATGCCGGTGTCGGGCGTGCAGCCGGCGAAGGTGCTCGACGAGATCTCGTCGGTCTTGAACGCACGGTCGGAGCCGGCGAAGTCCGCGGCGCCCGAGATGAAGCTCTCACGGCCGCCACCCGAACCCTGCGGGTCGTAGTTGATCGTGACGTCGGGGTTGGCGGTCTGGAAGCCCGCGACCCAGGCCTCCTGCGCAGCCTGCTGCGACGAGGCGCCGATGCCCGAGATGGAGCCGGAGAGGTCGCTGGCCGATGCGTCGCCCGAGGGCGAAGCGCCGCCTTCGTTGCTGGCGCAGGACGCGAGGAGCATGGTTCCGACCGCGGCGATCGCGACGATGCTGCCGGTGCGCTTGAAGTTCACAGGGGGGTCCTTTTCGGGATGTGATGGCTGGGTGCTGTGGGCCAGGTGCCGACCCGTGCGAGACGCTACGGCGACGGGTTAACCACGGTCGCCTGCCCCGGTGAACGGAAGGTGAACGAGGGGGGAACATCGGCCCGGACAGGCGCGTCCGGACGGCGGTCGACCCCGGCCCGGTGCGGGCGGGGGTCGACCGTCTCGGCGTCGCGGCGAGCCGAGGAGGCGCGGGTCAGTCTTCCGGGCCGTGCGTCTCGATCGCGACGAGCGCCGTGTCGTCGACCGAGACGTGTAGCACCGTGAACTCGGCCGTGCCGAGCGAAGAGGCACGGCGCAGATCGATGCGGTCGCCCCCCTTGGTGCCCAACGAGATCTGTCGGATGACCTCGGGCAGCACCGGGCCGTGGCTGCAGATGACGGCCGCGGCCTTCTTCTTGAGGCGCTTCTTGACGACGCCGGCGACGTCGTCCGTGCCCTGCTCGAAGGCGTCCTGGCTGATCGCGTCGGTCTGCTTGACGCCGACCCGGGTCAGCTCGGAGAGGGGCTCGAGGGTGGCCAGGCAGCGCGCCGCCGTGCTGCTGACGATGCGGGTGGGGGCCCAGGCCGCGATGACGGGGGCGACCGACCTCGCCTGGCGGCGGCCCTGGGGCAGCAGGGGGCGCGTGGCGTCCGAGCCGTGCCAGTCCGACGGCGAGGTCGTCTTGGCGTGGCGGAGGGCCACGATCGGGAAGGTGCGGGCCGTGCCCGTCGCCACCCGGTCGGCGAAGCGCTGCAGGACGTCGGCGTCGCGGGCGTAGGTCAGCATGGCCTTCGCCTTCTCGATGCCGACCCACTCGATGGCCGCGACCTCGTGGTTGGGCGTGAACGTCCCGGCCGCGGCGAAGGACTCGTCGGTCACCTCGGCGGACCAGTAGTGCACCACCTTGTCGCGACCGCCGGGCAGCAGGTACTCGGCCGTGCCGAGCGGGGCGCCCAGCGTCACCCGGTAGCCCGTCTCTTCGTGGATCTCGCGCACGGCCGTCTGCGGCGTCGCCTCGCCCGGGTCGACCTTGCCCTTCGGCAGCGAGACGTCGCCGTGGTGGTCGCGGTGGATCAGCAGCACCCGGACCTTGCCGTCGACCAGCCGCCAGCAGACGGCACCCGCGGCGACGACCGTCGTCGAGGTGATGGTCATCGCTTGGAGCGCTTCCGCTGCGTGATGGCCTTCATCTGGGCGTTCTGCAGATCGGTCAGCGAGCGGCCGTCGGCGTCACGCGCGTGGCGGGTCCAGGTGCCGTCGGCCTCGAGCCACCACGAGGCGGTCTCGTCCGACATCGCCTGCTCGAACAGGTCGGCGACCTCGGCGAGGTGGTCGGCCTGCGTCAGGCGCACCAGGGCCTCGACGCGACGGTCGAGGTTGCGGTGCATCATGTCGGCGCTCCCGATGAAGACCTGCGGGTCGCCGTCGTTGAGGAACCAGAACAGACGGCTGTGCTCGAGGTACCGCCCGAGGATCGACCGCACCCGGATGTTCTCGCTCAGGCCCGGCTCGCCCGGCTTGATGGTGCAGATGCCGCGTACCCAGACGTCGACGGGCACCCCCGCCTGGCTCGCCTTGTAGAGGGCGTCGATGATCTGCTCGTCGACGATGGAGTTGATCTTGATGCGGATGCCGGCGGGTCGGCCGGCCTGGGCGTTCTCGATCTCGTTCTGGATCTGCTTGAGCAGACCTCGGCGGAGGTAGCGGGGAGCCACGAGCAGCCGCTTGAACTTCTTCTCGATCGCGTAGCCCGACAGTTCGTTGAACAGGCGCGTCAGGTCTTTCCCGACCTGGTCGTCGGCGGTGAAGAGCCCCATGTCTTCGTAGATGCGGCTGGTCTTCGGGTTGTAGTTGCCCGTGCCGATGTGCGTGTAGTGCTTGAGCGTGCCCTTCTCCTGGCGGATGACCAGGGCGAGCTTGCAGTGGGTCTTGAGCCCGACGAGGCCGTAGACGACGTGCACGCCGGCCTTCTCGAGCTTGCGGGCCCAGGTGATGTTGTTCTGTTCGTCGAACCGCGCCTTGACCTCGACGAGCGCGAGCACCTGCTTGCCCGCCTCGGCGGCGTCGATGAGGGCCTCGATGATCGGGCTGTCACCGCTCGTGCGATAGAGCGTCTGCTTGATGGCCAGCACGTTGGGGTCGGCCGCGGCCTGTTCGAGGAACGCCTGCACGCTGGTCGCGAACGACTCGTACGGGTGGTGCACGAGGATGTCCTGACGCGCGATGCTGGCGAACATGTCGGGCTTCATGTTCGGCTCGGTCTGCTGCAGCTGGACCGCCGTGGTCGGCAGGTGCTTGGGGTACTTGAGGTCGGCCCGCGGCATCTTGGTGATCTCGAACAGGCCGGCCAGGTCGAGCGGGGCCGGCAGCTTGTAGACCTCTTGGTCGGTCACGTCGAGTTCGCGGACGAGCAGCTCGAGGGTGACCGGGTCCATGTCGTCGGTGATCTCGAGGCGGATCGGCGGACCGAACCGGCGGCGCAGCAGCTCGCGCTCGAGGGCCTGGATGAGGTTCTCGGACTCGTCCTCGTCGACCTCGACGTCTTCGTTGCGGGTGACGCGGAACACGTGGTGCTCGACGACCTCCATGCCGGGGAAGAGGTCTTGCAGGTGGTTGGCGATGAGGTCCTCGAGGGGGATGAACCGCACGCGGCCGCTGTCGTTGTCGGGCAGCTGCACGAAGCGCGGCAGCATCTGCGGCACCTTGAGGCGGGCGAACTCCTGACGCATCGTCTTGGGGTTGCGGACGCGGATGGACAGGTTCAGCGACAGCCCCGAGATGTAGGGGAAGGGGTGGGCCGGGTCGACCGCGAGCGGCATGAGCACCGGGAAGATCTGCTCGGCGAAGATCTCGCGCATGCGCACCCGGTCGGCCTCTTCGAGGTCGGACCAGTTCTCGATGTGGATGCCTGCGTCGTCGAGGTCGGGCTTGACCAGGTCGAGGAACGCCCGGGCATGGCGCTCTTGCAGCTCGTGGGCCTTCTTGTTGATGTCGGCCAACACCTCGTTCGGCCCGCGCCCCACGTTGGTCGGCACGGCGAGGCCCGTCGCGATGCGGCGCTTCAGGCCGGCGACGCGCACCATGAAGAACTCGTCGAGGTTGCTCGCGAAGATCGCCAGGAAGTTGGCCCGTTCGAGCAGCGGCGTCGTCGGGTCCTCTGCGAGCTCGAGCACGCGCTGGTTGAACGCCAGCCAGCTCAGCTCGCGGTCGAGGTAGCGCTCGGCGGGCAGGGTGCCGTCCTCGAAGCTGACGATCTCGTCGAAGTCGTCGAGGAAGTCGGGGGTGACGCCGGCGCCGTCGACGCGGGGTTCGCTGCTGTCCATCGCACCATCGTGCCACCCCCGACCGCCTCTCAGCGTCGTCCCGGGTAAACGCGAGATGACGTGTGGACACCCGACGGCCGGGGGAGGAGGCGCGGGCGGGCCCGGTCGCGCCGGTTCAGTGCACGATCAGCCACGTGGCGACCGCGTCGACCCCGCCGACGTTGCTCAACCGGTGCGGCAGGTCGCACGGGAAGGTGATCGAGTCGCCGGCCCGCATCGTGACGGTCTCGTCGGGGAAGTCGATGGTCAGCTCTCCCGAGGTGACGGTGCCGACCTCGTAGCCCTCGTGGGTGACGAGGGCGGCGACCTCGGTGGCGAGGGCTCCGGGCGGGTAGGTCGACTCGAAGAAGTCGACGCCCGAGAGATGGGCGGGCGAGAGGCGGCGGAAGACCACTCCGCCGCGGAGCACGACCGGCTGCGCCGCGCCTCCTCGGGCCAGGACGTAGCCGCCCGTGGCGGCGTCGCCGCGGTCGGACGGGGCCGTGCGACGGGTGGCGGGCTCGGCCCGGTCGTCGAAGACGTCGGCGAGCGGCACCCCGAGCACCTGGACGATGGCGATCAGCCGGCTGACCGAGGGGCGCCGGACGCCGCGCTCGATCTGCGACACGGCACTGGGTGAGATGTCGAGGGCCCGGGCGAGGGCGCTGAGCGAGAGACCCGCCGCCGCGCGGAGGTGGCGCAGGCGGGCGCCGAGGGCGGCGGCGTCGAGATCGCCGATCGCCGACGGGGACGCGTCGGGGTCGTCGGGCATGACCCTCCTGGTGCGGGGACGGGTGGTCGGGCTGGCGCGCTTTCGTGAAGCAACCGCTGTCACGAACACGTAACACGGCCGACATGAGGCCGAATCCGTGAAGCCATAGATTCACGGTCGACCCGTCCCGCCGATCGTCAGACTACAACGCCGCCTGGAGGCACGCCGTGACCACAGACATCGCCCGACCCCCGGCCGACCCGGCCCCGTCCGCCGTCGGAGCCGCCGGCCCACCCGCCCCGCTCACGTCCGTCGCGGCCGCTCGGATCGAGGGTGCCCGGGACCCCCGGCTGACGAACGACGACCTCGCACCGCTGAAGAGACAGTCCTGGTCGAGCTACAACATCTTCGCCTTCTGGATGTCGGACGTGCACTCGGTCGGCGGCTACGTGACCGCCGGCAGCCTCTTCGCCCTCGGCATCGCGAGCTGGCAGGTGCTCGTGTCGCTCGTGGTCGGCATCGTGATCGTCAACGTCTTCGCGAACCTCGTCGCCAAGCCCAGCCAGCGCACGGGTGTTCCCTACCCGGTCATCAACCGCGCCGTCTTCGGCGTGCTCGGGGCCAACGTGCCGGCGATCATCCGGGGCCTCATCGCGACGGCCTGGTACGGCGTGCAGACCTACCTGGCCGCGGAATCGCTCAACATCGTCCTCCTCAAGTTCGTCCCGTCGACGGCCGCGCTGCTCGAGCCGTCCTTCCTCGGCCTCAGCGCCCTGGGGTGGATCTCGTACGGCATCCTGTGGTTCGCCCAGGCGGCCCTGTTCTGGCGCGGCATGGAGACCATCCGTCGGTTCATCGACTTCGCCGGTCCCGCCGTCTACGTGCTGATGATCGCCCTCGCGGTCTACCTCGTCTCGCAGGCGGGCTGGAGCGCGATCGACCTCGACCTCTCGGTGGGCGAGCCCCTGTCGTTCGCCGCGTCGTTGCCGGTCATGGCGTCGGCCGTCGCCATCGTCGTCAGCTACTTCTCGGGGCCCGTCCTGAACTTCGGTGATTTCTCCCGGTACGGCAAGAGCTTCTCGGCGGTGAAGCGAGGCAACTTCCTCGGGCTGCCGGTGAACTTCCTCTTCTTCTCGATCCTCACCGTGCTGTGCGCCTCGGCGACGGTGCCGGTGTTCGGTCGACTCATCACCGACCCGATCGAGACCGTGGACGCCATCGGCACGCCCTTCGTGGTCCTGCTCGGCGGTTTCACCTTCGTCACCGCGACCGTCGGCATCAACATCGTCGCCAACTTCATCGCCCCGGCCTTCGACTTCTCGAACGTCGCGCCGCGGAAGATCAGCTGGCGGCTCGGCGGCATGATCGCCGCCGTCGGTTCCGTGCTGCTCACCCCCTGGAACTGGTACGGCAACGCCGAGGCGATCCAGTACACGCTCGGCGTGCTGGGGGCGCTGATCGGGCCCCTGTTCGGCATGCTGATCGCCGGCTACTACCTCGTCGCCCGTCAGCGCGTCGCCGTCGAGGACATGTTCACGATGTCGCCGTCGGGTCGCTACTGGTACCGCGGCGGGTTCAACCCCAACGCCGTCTGGACCCTCGTGCTCGCGGGCGCCGTCTCGGTCGCGTCGGCACTCGTGCCCGGCTGGGTCGTGGACGCCGGTGGCCCCTCGCTCACCTGGATCGGCAACTACAGCTGGTTCGTCGGCTGCGGCCTCGGTCTCGTGCTGTTCTGGGCCCTCGAGAAGCGTCGGCCCCGCATGCCCCGACTCGACGCCGACGACCCCACGGTCGACGACGGGACCGTCGCCCGACCGACCGAGGGCCGGACCGCATGAGGCTCCGCCTGATCAACCCCAACACGACACAGGCCATGACCGCCGCGATCGGCCGCACCGCGGCCGCCGTCGTCGGGCCGGGCACCCGCGTCGAGGCGCTCGGCCCGTCGATGGGTCCCGCGTCGATCGAGAGCCACTACGAGGAGGCGCTGGCGGTACCCGGTGTCCTCGAGTTGGTCCGCGACGGAGAACGCGACGGTGTCGACGCCCACGTGCTCGCCTGCTTCGGCGACCCGGGGTTGGACGCCGCCCGCGAGCTGGCGACCGGCCCCGTGCTGGGCATCGCCGAGGCCGGCATGCACGCGGCCTCGATGGTCGGGCGCGGCTTCGGCATCGTGACCACGCTCGGGCGCACCGTCGGGCGGTCCCGCGAGCTGGTGCAGCGGTACGGCTTCGCCGACCGCTGCGTCGAGGTCCGCGCGTGCGAGGTGTCGGTGCTGGGACTCGACGACCCCTCGTCGGACGCGCGAGCCCTGATCGTCGACGAGTGTCACGAGGTCCTGGCGTCGGGGGCCGACGCGGTCCTGCTCGGCTGTGCCGGGATGACCGACCTCTGTCGGTCGATCTCGGACGAGATCGGCGCCCCCGTCGTCGACGGGGTCGCCGCCGCGACGGTGTTCGCCGAGTCCCTCGTGCGTCTGGGGCTCGTCACCGGCAAGCGCGGCGAGTACGCGCGACCGCCGCTCAAGGAGATCACCGGCCTGCTGTCACCGTTCGCCCTGGGCGGTGCGCCGGCCCTGCTCTGAGGTGCCCTCGGCCGACCGCCGCCGCACCCCGCGGACGACGACGCCCCCGCCGGTTCGGCGGGGGCGTCGTCGTACTGGTGGTGTCGTGCCTACTTCTCTTCGTTCTTCAGCGCGATGCCCAGGGCGAAGAAGGTCGGCGCCCAGTGGCCGATGAAGATGCCCCAGCGGTCGGACTGCGCCTTGTCGGACGAGTCCTTCCCCTGTGAGGCGATCCAGGCCACGAGGGCGATGACGATGGAGGCGAAGCCTCCCCAGTAGGCGTGCTTGCTCTGGAGGCCGAGATCGGAAAGGAACTTGACGGGGTTCATGGTGTTCTCCTGACGATGGGATGCGTACCGTGCGCGGTGCCTCAATCCACTCCTTGGTGCTGGGAGCGCGATGGCAGCTCCGCCCGGCCCCCTGGAGTAGGCCTCGCCGAGCCGTTCGCGTACCCCGGTTGTACCCCTCGCGTCAGGTGAGCGGCGTGGCGACGCTCGAGGTGAACGTGGCGCCGTCGGCGGTCACGTCGCTGATCAGGCCGCCCACCCGCACCGGCACCGGTGCGAGCGACCCGTACACGCCGCTGTTGCCCGCGGCGTCGACCCCCTGGGCGGTGAAGGAGGCCGAGCCCGGGGTCGTCGTGCTGACCGCCCAACCGCCGTCCTGCCAGTCGCCGACGGTGAACTGCGGTGCCGACTCGAGCGTCCATTTCTGCCCGGACAGCGTGTACCGGCCCGACTCCGTGTCGTACAGGCCGAAGCTGCAGCCCTCCGGACGCAGGTCGGTCGAGGCGATGCAGCCCGCGACCCAGGCGTCGACGGCCGCGGTCGCCGCCGTGGTTCCCGCCGGCGTGAGGGTGGTCGTGAGCAGGGTCGGCTGGGCGGTGACGACGGCACCCTCGACCACGGCCGTCGCGGCGGTGGCGGAGTACGACTCGTTCTCGGCGGCGAGGGCGACCTCGTAGCTGCCGGGGAAGGCCTTGAGGCTCACCGAGCCGTCGGACCCCCGGGTGACGGGCGTTCCGTCGACGGCGATCTCGGCCGACGCCGGGCCGGCGACCTGCACCGAGACCGTGCCGAGGTCGACCGGCTGGAGCGCCCAGCGGTCGAAGAACAGCAGATCGCGCCCGTCGCGGACGAGCGTGAAGTCCTGCGCATGGGTCGACCCGTCGTCACGGTGCACGACGGCCTCGACCTGCGCGTCGTCTCCGTCGGTCGAGACGGCGCCCAGCTGGAACCCGTCGACCTGGTCATCGGCTGCGGCGTAGGCGTCGTCGGTCAGCAGGACGTCGCCGTCGGCGACCTCGGTGCCGTCCAGGGCCAGGGCGCGTTCGACCTCGCCGGCTTGGACCGCGCCCAGGTAGTCGCGGACGGTGGCCTCGGGCCGGTGGGAGGCGCTCATCGTGGCGAACGTCACGGCACCCGCCACGACCAACACGAGCAGCAGGGCTGCTCCGCCGATGAGGCCGATCAGCAGTCGCCGACGCCGTGCGGCCTGCTCGGGCGTGCTCGGTGCCGGGGGAGTGGGAGCCTGCGCGTACGCGAACTGCTGGGTCGGCTGGCCGTAGGCATCCTGCCCGGGTGTCTCCTGCGCGTGGCCGGCGACGCCGTACGGCTGCCCGTACGCGCCCTGTGGCTGCTCGTAAGCGCCCTGGGGCTGTCCGTACGCACCCTGGGGCTGTCCGTACGCACCCTGCTGCTGCTCGTGGTCGCTCGGCCGCGGCGCGGAACCGTAGAGCTGGTGTCCGTGGCCGGTCGGCTGCGGCGCCTGACCGTCGGGCTGTCGTCCGTACGGCAGGTCCTGGTACGGGAACGCGGCGGGCGCTGTGGTCGGTTCGTGCCCCTGCCCCTGCCCGTGCCCCTGCCCCTCGGGGTGCTGCCCCTGAGGCTGCTGCCCTTCGGGGTGCTGCCCCTCGGCCGGCGGCCCGTCGTGCCCCTGGTCGTCGCCGCTCGGTCTGGTCTGATCGGTCATGATGCCCCCTCGATCGCTGTCATCCGAACCGCAGCATATCGGTGGACCGGATCGACGCGCACCCCCCGATCGAGAACGGCACGCCTGCCGGGAGCGTTCAGCGCGTGAGCGTGTACTGCACGTCGACCGCGTGGTCCGTGAACCCGCGAGCCGCGTAGAGCCGGAGGGCAGCGGTGTTGTCGCCCTCGACGTACAGTCCCGCGGTGCCGGCCCCGCGCTCGGCGAGGCGGGCGAACCCGGCGTCGACCACCGCGCCTCCGAGGCCTTCGCCCTGGTGGTCGGGCGAGACGCCGACCGCGTAGAACTCCCCGGGCTGATTCTCGTCGAGCTTCAGCCAGCAGAAGGCGAGCAGTTCGTCGCCGCGCCAGAGCAGGACGAAGTCGCCCGCGTCGAACCACGGCTCGGCCTTCCGCGCGTCGAGGTCGGCCTGGACCAGCGAGCCCTGCTCGGGGTGGTCGGCGAACGCCCGGGCGTTGAGGTCGAGCCAGGCCTGGTCGTCGACGCCCGGTCGGAACGAGGCGACCCGGTCGCCGTCACGCAGGCGGGGCGCGGGGGGCCCGGCGGGGACGTCGGCACGCTGTTGCACCAAGCGACGCGTCTCGGCGAGGCCGAAGCGCGCGGCGAGCACGCGCGAGCCCGGGTGGTCGCCGTGGGCCCAGAGCAGCAGCGGACCCTCGGTCTCGTCGACGAGTCGCTGCAGCAGCTCGGCGCCGCGTCCCTGTCGGCGGTCGTCGGGATGCACGACCAGTTCGGCCTCGCCGTCGCGCAGCACCGCCGCGGCGTGCGCATCGCCGACCACGGTCGCCGCGCCCGACCGGACGTCGACCAGCGTCTGGTCGGAGAACGGCGGGCTGCCGTCGGCCTCGATGGCCGCGCGGGCGAGAGCGGGCACGAAGGAGGCGCGGGTCGCGTCGGCCGCGCCCGTCACGACGCCACCGTGCTCACGAGACGACCGCCTGGGCGTCGTCGTCGTAGACGTTGAACCGGTAACCCACGTTGCGCACGGTGCCGATCAGCGACTCGAGGTCGCCGAGCTTGGCCCGGAGGCGCCGGACGTGCACGTCGACCGTGCGCGTGCCGCCGAAGTAGTCGTAGCCCCAGACCTCGCTGAGCAGCTGCTCGCGGGTGAAGACGCGGGACGGATGCGTGGCGAAGAAGCGGAGCAGCTCGAACTCTTTGAAGGTGAGGTCGAGGGGGCGGCCGTGCACCTTCGCCGAGTAGCTGGCCTCGTCGATGACGACACCCGAGGCGTGGATCTTCGAGCCGTTCTGCGACTGCGCGAGGCGACCCGTGACCAGGCGGATGCGGGCGTCGATCTCGGCGGGACCGGCGGTCTCGAGGATGACGTCGTCGACGCCCCACTCGCTGTTGACGGCGGTCAGCCCGCCCTCGGTGAGCACCAGGACGAGCGGCACCGTGACGCCGGTGGTGCGGAGGATCTTGCACAGCGACTTGGCGCTGGCGAGGTCGGCGCGGGCGTCGACGAAGATCAGGTCGCTCGAGGGCGCGTTCACCAGTTGCGCGGGTTCGGCCGGGATCTGCCGGGTACGGTGGCTGAGCAAGGCGAGCGACGGCAGGACGTCGGGGCCGCCCGCAGAGGTCAGTACCAAGAGCTGCGCCACACGACCTCCAGTGAATGTACTGTCGAGCAGTCTAAAACATGAGACCCCGCCACTCCGACCATCCGATGCTAGGGCAGGTCGGCAGAACGGCGGACACGAACGAGGGACGAACGGTGCAGGCAGGCGAACGAGACGTCGACGCGACGACGGCACGGCTCAAGCCGATCACGGTCGTCCCGGTCTGGGTCGCCACGCTCGTCGTGGCCGTGCTGATCGGCCTCCGGTCGCCCGCCTCCGAGTACTGGGACCACGTCGTCCTCGCCCTCGGCGGGGCCATCGTGCTCACCTTCGTGCTGCAGCTCGCCACGAGCCAGAAGGACGGCCTGGTCTCGCGCACGATGCTCAGCACCTGCGGCAGCCTGGTGATCCTGGGCGTCGTGACGGGCGTCTTCGCGCTCGTCTGACCGCCCGCCGCTCGGATCGTCTGAACGGTCGCCCCGAAGGACTGGGCACGTCGGTGGTCGCCGGGTAGGCTCGACGTCATGGATTCCCTGCTCGCACTCGAGGTGTTCTACATCGGGCTCCTCGGCCTCGCCACCCTCGCCATCGGCTTCGTCTCGGTCGTCGTCCTGCTCAAGTTGTTCAAGGGTCAGCGCTGACCGCTCCATGATCGACATCCCCACCGACCTGCCGTCCGAGCTCGTCCCCCTCTCGTGGTTGATCGGCGTCTGGCAGGGCACCGGCGTCGTCGACTACAAGATCGGCGAGGGCGACCCCGACTCCGAGCCGGGCACCGAACGGCGCACCCACGAGTTCGGGCAGCGCATCAGCTTCAGCCACGACGGCCTGCCCTTCCTGAACTACAGCTCGTTCACCTGGCTGCTCGACGACGAGCACACGCCGCTGACGAGCGAGACCGGCTACTGGCGGCTCGAACGCCCGGCCGAGCCGGGTGACCGCGGCCCCGGCATGCTGCCCGGTGTCGGCGTCCAGCCCTTCACGTCGGCCCGGGCGGTCGAGATCCTCCGGACGCCCGACGACGGCTTCGGCCTCGAAGTGCAGATCGCCCATCCGACCGGCGTCAACGAGCTCTACCTCGGTCGGGTCAAGGGGCCGCGGATCGACCTCGCCACCGATGCCGTCGTCCGGTCGAGCAACGCGAAAGAGTACTCGGCCGCCACCCGCATGTACGGCCTCGTCGAGGGCAAGCTCTTCTGGGCGTGGGACATCGCGGCCCTCGGCCAAGAGCTGCGTTCTCACGCGTCCGGGCAGCTGGCACGCGTTGACTGACGCCGGCGGCTCGACCCCCGAGGCCACGGGCCCCGTGGTCTCGCCCTTCTCGTCGCGCGACGGCTTCGTCGACGACGGTTCGGGCGTGGCGGCGCACTACGGCAACCCACTCGGCGAACAGCGTCTGCTCGCTCGGGGGGCGGCGATCGTCGACCTGTCCGACCGCGGCGTGCTGACCGTGACGGGGCCCGATCGGCTCAGCTGGCTCAACTCGCTGACGAGCCAGGCCCTCGTCGGTCTCGCGCCGGGAGTCTCGACCGAGACCCTGCTGCTCGACGCCAACGGACGTCTCGAGCACGCGGCCCGCGTCCTCGACGACGGCGAGACCTCCTGGCTGCTCGTCGACCGCTCCGAGGTCGCCCCCCTCGGCACCTGGCTCGACCGGATGCGCTTCATGCTGCGCGTCGAGGTCGCCGACCGCACGGGCGACGTCGCGACGATCGGCTCGATGCACGACCTGCTCGACGACGGCGACGGCGACGGCACCGTCCCGCTCGTCCCGGTCCTGACGTCGCACGACACGGCGCTCGTCTGGGTCGATCCCTGGCACGAGGTGACCGTCGGCGGCCACAGCTACGCCGACTCCGACCGTCACCCCGGTCACGACTGGACCTACCGCGAGAGCCTGGTCCGACGATCCGACCTCGACGCGCTCGCGGCCCTCCCGGCCGAGCGGCTCGCCGTGGCGGGCACCCTCGCCCTCGAGGCCCTGCGCATCGAGGCCTGGCGTCCCCGCCTCTCGACCGAGGTCGACGAGCGCACCATCCCGCACGAACTCGACTGGATGCGCAGCGCCGTCCACCTCACCAAGGGGTGCTACCGCGGCCAAGAGACCGTCGCCAAGGTTCACAACATCGGCCACCCGCCACGTCGGCTCGTCATGCTCCACCTCGACGGCAGCGACGGGGTGCTGCCCGAGCGCGGTGCCGAGGTCGTGCTGGCCCCGGTCGCGGGCAGCGTCCCCGACGAGTCCGACACCGCAGGAGGCGCAGAGCCTGTTGCCGAGGCGACCGCACCCAGGTCGGTCGGTCACGTCACGAGCGTCGCCCTGCACCACGAGCTCGGCCCGGTCGCCCTCGCGCTCGTCAAGCGCGGCACCGACGAGTCCGCCCCGCTCGCCGTCGTCGTCGACGGCCTGATGATCGCGGCCGCTCAAGAGATCGTCGTACCCGCTTCGGCCGGTGCCGCCGCGGGTGTTCCCCGCTTGCCGCGCCTCGGCGCCGTCCGCCGCTGACGGCCCGGTGAGGCAGTGCAGCCGGGCCCGGTCGTGACCGGGCCGACGCGCGGCGGCGGTCTGCGACGCGGCTGGCACCGCGCCTCCTCGTCCTTCGACGTGCGCGACGCGACGGCGCGCACGATCGCGTCCGGCCCGGCGATCGTCCAGATCGTGCTCGCCGTGGCCGGGGCCTACGCGATCACGCACTACGGACTGGGGCACGCGATCCCCCTGCTGGCGGTGACCGTCACGATCTCGTCGCTCGGTCTGGCCCGCGACGCCCGCCCGCGACGGGTGCTCGAGAACGCCGTCGGCGTGCTGATCGGCATCGCGCTCAGCGAGGTCCTGCTCATGGTAGTGGGCAAGGGGCTGTGGCAGATCGCCCTCGTGTTGTTCGTGACGCTGCTGGTCGCGCGGTTCTTCTCGTCGAGCAGCGCCTTCGCCGCGGCCGCCGCGACCCAGTCGATGCTCGTCATGCTGCTGCCCGACCCCGACGGAGGTGCGTTCGTCCGCAGCATCGACGGCGCCGTCGGCGGAGCGGTGGCGTTGCTCGTCACGGCGATCGTGCCCCGCGACCCCGTCGGCCTGGCCCGCCACGACGCCCGGCGCCTGTTCGACGAGGTCGATCGGGCCTTCGCGGCGCTCGTCGGCGCCCTCCGCACCGACGACGCCCCACGGGCCGACGACGCCCTCGAGCGGCTGCGGTCGACGCAGCCCGTCCTCGACGACTGGTCGTCCACCCTCGAGTCGGCCGAGTCCATCGCCCGGCTGTCGCCGTTCCTGCGTTCTCGGCTGCCCGACCTGCGGCAGCAGGCGACGGTGCGGCGCTACGTCGACCTCGCCGTGCGCAACCTGCGGGTGGTCGCACGGCGGCTCGACACGCAACTCGGCGACGGTGTCGACCGGTCGGCCCTGGCCGACCTGCTCGAGTCGACCTCGCGCGCGGTCGCCGTGCTCGGCCGGTCGGTGCACGACGTCGAGCAGCGTCCCGTCGCCCGCGAGGCCCTGTCGGCCGTCGCCCGACGACTCGACCCGACGGCGGTGCTGCCCGGAGCGCCCGTGACCGAGGCGATGGTCGTGCTGATGCTGCGCCCGCTGCTCGTCGACCTGCTCATGGCCACGGGCCTGGACCACGACGAGGCCCGCGCCCGGCTCGCCCGCGTCTGAGGAGACCCGCCCAGGGTCAGTCCCGTGGCGCGACCGCGGCCCAGGGCAGCGAGAGCTCGCCGAGCCGCCACCGCGACCGTCCGCCCTGCACCGGCCAGCCCGCGTCGCGCAGCCCCTGCACCGTCGCGAGCCACCGCTGCACCGGCCCGTAGACCGAGAGCGGTGCCGCCACCGCCCACTGCCGGTCGAGGTCGACGAGCAGGTCGTGGACGCGCTCGCCCCGGACGTTGCGGTGGATCAACGCCTTGGGCAGCCGTTCGGCCACGATCGAGGGCAGCTCGAGCCCGGCGAGCCGCAGCGAGATCGTGAAGGTCGTGGGCCCCGCGGGCGTCACGTCGATCCAGCTCGCCACGCGCCCCACCTCGTTGCAGGTGCCCTCGACGAGGACGCCACCGGGCTGCAGCCGAGCCGTCATGAGCGCCCAGGCATCGGCGACCTGAGACTCGTCGTACTGCCGCAGCACGTTGAACGCGCGGATCACGGCGGGCCGCCGGTCGCCGTCGAGCGGCACCTCGAAGCCGCCCCGCCGGAAGCTCACACCGGGCCGCGCCGACAGGCCGGCGAGTCGGACGCGCTCGGGCTCGATCTCGATGCCCACGACCTCGACGTCGTCGCGCACCTTCAGGAGGCGCTGGTGCAGTTCGAGGGGAGTCGTCGCGCTCGCCCCGTACCCCAGGTCGACGACGAGCGGGTCGTCCGCCCGCCGGAACGACGGGTGCGCGGCGATCCAGCGATCGACGCGACGCAGGCGGTTGGTGCCGGTCGTGCCGCGCGTGACGGAACCGATGGGCATGCGCCAAGTCTGCCATCGGGCCGTCGCGATACGCTGGCGGCATGACTTCGACCCTCATCCTCCTGCGTCACGGCAACAGCGAATGGAACGCGAAGAACCTCTTCACCGGATGGGTCGACGTGCGGCTCACCGAGCAGGGGCGCCGAGAGGCCAAGCGTGCCGGCGAGCTGCTGCGCGAGGCCGACCTGCTGCCCGACATCCTCTACACGTCGCGCCTGACCCGGGCGATCCAGACCGCCGACATCGCCCTCGAAGAGGCCGACCGCCTCTGGATCGACGTGAAGCGCTCGTGGCGTCTCAACGAGCGCCACTACGGGGCGCTCCAGGGCAAGGACAAGGCGCAGACGCTCGAGCAGTACGGCCCCGAGCAGTTCCAGACCTGGCGTCGCTCGTTCGACGTGCCGCCGCCCCCGCTCGACGACGACAGCGAGTTCTCGCAGGCGCACGACAAGCGCTACGCCGAACTCGGCATCGACGCCCCGCGCACCGAGTCGCTCGCCCTCGTCATCGAGCGCATGCTGCCCTACTGGCACAGCGACATCACCGAGAGCCTGGCCGCCGGCGACGTCACCCTCGTCGTCGCCCACGGCAACTCGCTGCGTGCGCTGGTCAAGCACCTCGACGGCATCAGCGACGACGAGATCGCCGAGCTGAACATCCCCACGGGCATCCCGCTCGTCTACGAGCTCGACGACGACTTCGTACCGACCGGCCCGGCTCGCTACCTCGACCCCGAGGCCGCCGCCGCCGGTGCCGCCGCGGTCGCGAACCAGGGCAAGAAATAGCGCCTTCCGAAGGTCCCGCGCCCCGCGCCCCGTTCTCGGGGGCGTGGGGCGCTTCGGCGTCCGGCGCCCCGGCACCCCAGGGTTCGGGGCGGTCGTCAGACGAACCGGGCGCTGATCTGCACGACCAGGTCGTCCATGTCGACGGGCGCACTCGTGTCGACGCGGATGACCGGCCACAGCCCGAGGGGCTCGGCACCGGCCACCCGGGTCGGCCAGGCGGCACGGGCCGATTCGACGGTGCCGTGCGCCGGGTGACGGCCGCCGGCCGCGAGCCGGTCGACCACGCGCTGCAGGGCCACCTCGGGGTCGACGTCGCACCACACCTCGACGGTGCGCGGCGACCCGGCGCGCTCGACGCCGGCCCGGGCGGACTCGAGGTCGCGCTCCCGCTGCCACGACGCGTCGACAACCACGCCCGCCTCGACCTCGCCCGCCATCGCCCAGACGGTGTCCATCGCGATGCCGCCGAGGGCCTCGGGGGCGATCATGGGGCCCGCCAGGTCGACCAGCGCCTCCGTGATCGGGTCCTTCGCGAGCAGCGGGCACCCGAGCACCCCCGCGAGCGTGGCCGAGAGGGTGGTCTTGCCCGATCCGGGCAGACCGTTGACGAGGATCGCGACTGAAGCCATGCCTCCATCCTCGCGGACGGCGCAGGGCCAACCGAACGCAGGAGGCGCGGTGCCCGTCGAACGGACACCGCGCCTCCTGCAGGTCGGCAGTCGATCAGACCTCGGGTGCGACCCAGTCGCCGGTCGCGAGGTACTGGACCTTCTTGGCGATCGAGACCGCGTGGTCGGCGAAGCGCTCGTGGTAGCGCGACGCGAGGGTCGAGTCGACCGTGTCGACGGCCGCGCCCTTCCAGGTCTCGCCGAGCACCTTGTCGAAGACGCTGAGGTGCAGCTCGTCGATGCGGTCGTCGTCGTTGCGGATCTCTTCGGCCAGGCGGACGTCCTCGGTCGTGAGCAGCTCGGTGAGCTTGTTCGCGATGGCGACGTCGAGCTCGCCCAGCTCTTTGAAGGTCGGGCGCAACGACTTCGGCACGACCTTCTCGGGGAACCGGTAGCGGGCGAGCTGGGCGATGTGCTCGGCCATGTCGCCCATGCGCTCGAGCGAGGCGCTGATGCGCAGCGCACTGACCACGATGCGGAGGTCGCGGGCGACCGGGTTCTGGCGGGCCAGGATGTCGATGGCCAGTTCGTCGAGGGCGATGGCGCGCTCGTCGATCTTGTCGTCGTCGGCGATGACCTGCTCGGCCAACGAGACGTTCGACTCGTTGAAGGCCGTGGTCGCGTTCGCGATCGAGACGGCGACGAGGCCGGCGATCTCGACGAGACGCTCCTGCACCTCCAGGAGTTCCTGCTGGAATACCTCGCGCATGTCGTGTTCGACCCTCTCGTCGTGGGGGCTCGGTGGCCCTGGGAGCACGGTGGCTGTGAGCGACGTGCGGGACGCACGCTCGGCTCGTGACGTGGGGGCAGAGTCGCCCGCACAGTCCCGACGATGCTCTCCGGTGAAGGTTAACGACCGGTGATCACCGCCTGAACTCTGACCAAAGTACAGCGGATGGGACGACCTCCCGTTCATGCACCCACCGGGGGGTCACTACTGTGAACGACATGGAATCCGCCTGGCTGGTGCCGTTGTCGCTGGCCTTCGGGGTCGTCGTCGGCGCCGCGATCGTGGTGGTCGTCGTCTCGGCCCACCGACGAGCCGTTCGCGCCGCGGCACTCGTCGACGTCGCCCTGCCCGACGGCATCGACGCCGTGCTCGACGCGCTCGAGTCGGCGGGCCTCGTGGTCGACCCGTCGGGCAACGTGCTCAAGGCCTCGGCCGCGGCGCGCCAGCTCGGACTGGTCTCGGCCCAGCAGCACCTCGTCCACCCCGAGGTCGAGACGATCGTCGACGCGGTGCGACGGCACGGCGACCCCGTGGTCGAAGAACTCACGCTGCCGCGCCTGCCCGGCAGCGAGGCCACCATCGCCGTGCACGTGCGGGCCGCGGCACTCGGTGGGCGATTCGTGCTGGTGCTCGCCGAGGACCGCACCGAGGGGCGTCGGCTCGACGACATGCGCCGTGACTTCGTCGCCAACATCAGCCACGAACTCAAGACGCCCATCGGCGCCGTCGGCCTGCTCGCCGAGGCGCTCGAGTCCGCGTCGGCCGATCCCGAGCAGGTGCGTCACTTCGCGGCCCGCCTGACTCGTGAGGCCGGCCGGCTCGGTCGCCTCACCCAGGACATCATCGAGTTGTCGCGCCTTCAGGCGACCGACGCCCTCGAGACCAGCGACTCGGTCGACGTCCGCACCGTGGTCGACACCGCCGTCGACCGCAACCGCGTGGGTGCCGAGGCGCGGGGCATCGACCTCGTCGTCCGGGGCGGCAAGCACGCGCACGTGATCGGCGACCAGGCGATGCTCGTCACGGCCGTCGACAACCTCGTCGCGAACGCCATCAACTACTCGCCCGACGGGTCGCGGGTCGGCATCGGGGCCACGGTCGACACGGGCGGGGTCGTCGAGGTCTCCGTGACCGACCAGGGCTACGGCATCCCCGACGACGAGCTCGACCGGGTCTTCGAGCGGTTCTACCGGGTCGACCCGGCCCGGTCTCGACGGACCGGCGGCACGGGTCTCGGGCTCGCCATCGTCAAGCACGTGGTGCAGAACCACGGCGGCGACGTGCGGGTCTGGTCGCAGGTCGGCAAGGGCTCGACCTTCACCCTGCGCCTCCCGGCCGCGGACGTCGACCCCGTCACCCGCTCGATCCCCACCACGGCCGCCTCGGCACCAGAGCACCAGGAGACACGATGACCATGGAGACCCGATGACCCACATCTTGATCGTCGAGGACGAAGAGTCCCTCAGCGAGCCCCTCGCCTACATCCTGCAACGCGAGGGCTACCAGGTGAGCGTCGCCGAGGACGGCCCCGCCGCCGTCACCGCGTTCGACAAGACCGGAGCAGACCTCGTGCTGCTCGACCTCATGCTCCCCGGCATCCCGGGCACCGAGGTCTGCCGCGTGATCCGCACCAAGTCCCAGGTGCCGATCGTCATGCTCACCGCCAAGGACAGCGAGGTGGACATCGTGGTCGGCCTCGAGCTGGGTGCCGACGACTACGTCACGAAGCCGTACTCGACCCGAGAGCTGCTCGCCCGCATCCGGGCCGTGCTGCGCCGCCGCGTCGACCCCGACGACCTGTCCGACTCGATGCTCGAGGCAGGCGACATCCGCATGGACGTCGAGCGTCACGTCGTGACGGTCCGCGGCGACGACGTCGCCATGCCCCTCAAGGAGTTCGAGCTGCTCGAACTGCTCATGCGCAACGCCGGGCGCGTGCTCACGCGTGGTCAGTTGATCGACCGGGTCTGGGGGTCGGACTACTTCGGCGACACGAAGACCCTCGACGTGCACATCAAGCGCATCCGCTCGAAGATCGAGGCCGTACCGTCCGAGCCGAAGGCGCTCGTCACCGTGCGCGGCCTCGGCTACCGCATCGAGGCCTGACCCCGGGGCACGGGCCGACGGCCCGCTCCGACCACGTCGAGAGCCCAGGAGGCGCGGTGCGCGTCGGACGCGAGAGGCCCGGCACCGCACACGGCGGGCCGGGCCTCTCGGCTGACGGGGGAGGGACGCTACGGCGTCGGCGACGAGGACGGCGCTTGCTCGGTCGCCTCGGGCAGGGGTGTCGACGACGGCGCGGCGTCGCGGGACGGTGTGGGCGACGGCAGCAGGGTGGCGTACTCGCCCAGTGCACCGGTGAGCACGGGCACGACGAACGACTTGCCGGTCTCGGTGCCGTACTGGACGAAGATCGTCACGAGGGCACCCGGGTCGGAGTCGAGGGACTCCATGAGGAACTGGTCCTGGCCGGGCTCGGTGCCCAGCGAGACCTGCGACGAGCCGTCGACCTCGACGGTCTGGGTCTTCTTGCCCGAGGTCGTGGGGTACTCGAACGAGACCTCGGCGGCCTCGTCGCTCGTGTTGAGCACGACCATGCTGAGGCTGGCGGTGCCGCCGTCGCCCTCGCTGGCGGTGAGGGCGATCGCGTTGCGCACCTGGATGTCGCCGACGTTGACGCTCGTGCCGTCGCTCGCGTCGTACTGCTTGGTGGTGGCCTGCGGGCTGATGAAGTTGCACCCGGCGGCGGTCAGGACGACCACGGCACCGACGGCGGCGGCCGAGACGAGCCGCGTCGTCAAGCCGCGCGACTTCAGGGTTGGGGCTCGCACAGGTGTCCTCCAGGATCAGCGTCACGACAAACGTACGTGGTCCAGCTTATCCGCGCCCGCGGGGGTCGGTTCCTTAGGGCAGCCTTACCAACGACTGCTTATGGTATCCTGGGTGTCGCAGAATGGAGCCTGATTCATGCAGTTCGAGGTCGGCGAGACCGTCGTATACCCGCATCACGGGGCAGCGACAATTTCAGAAGTCAAGAAGCGGATCATCAAGGGCGAAGAGAAGCTGTACCTCAAGCTTCGCGTCACCCAGGGTGATCTGACCATCGAAGTACCCGCAGACAACGTCGACCTGGTCGGCGTGCGAGACGTCATCGGCAAAGAAGGTCTGGACCGCGTCTTCGACGTGCTCCGCGCCCCCTTCACCGAAGAGCCGACCAACTGGTCGCGCCGCTACAAGGCGAACCTCGAGAAGCTCGCCAGCGGTGACGTCATCAAGGTGTCCGAGGTCGTCCGCGACCTCTGGCGTCGCGATCAGGACCGTGGCCTCTCGGCCGGCGAGAAGCGCATGCTCGCCAAGGCTCGTCAGATCCTGATCAGCGAGCTCGCGCTCGCCGAGAAGACCGACGAAGAGAAGGCGTCGAGCGTCCTCGACGAGGTCCTTGCGTCCTAGCACTCCCGACGACCGCTCGGTCGACGACGGTGGGGTCCACACCCCGTCCGGAGTCGGTCGGGCGGTCGTCGTCGTTGCGGCCGGCAGTGGCACGCGCCTCGCCCTCGGCAGGCCCAAGGCCTTCGTCGAGGTGGCCGGACGCAGCATCCTCGAACGCTCTCTCGACGCCGTCTTCGCGTCGGTCGTCCCGACGCAGGTCGTCGTCGTCGTGCCCGAGGCTCTCGTCGCCGAGTCCCGCGCCCTCGTCGACGCCGTCGCCGGCCCGGCCCGCGGCTACGCCTCCGTCGTCGTGGGCGGTGTCACGCGACAGCAGTCCGTCGCGGCCGGTCTGACGGCCCTGGGACCCGACGTCGAGACGGTGCTGGTCCACGACTGCGCCCGGCCGTTCACCCCCACCGCCCAGTTCGACCTGGTCGCCACGACCGTCGAGGCGACCGGCGACGGCGTCGTGCCGGGCCTGCCGGTCACCGACACGATCAAACGCGTCGACGGTGACGCCGCCTTCGTCGTCGACACCGTCGACCGCAGCGAACTCGTCGCCATGCAGACGCCGCAGGGTTTCCCCCGAGGCGCCCTAGACGACGCCTACGCGGCGGCGTCCGTCGAGCACACGGACGACGCGGCGCTCTTCGCCGCCGCCGGCCACCGCGTCCGCATCGTGGCGGGCGACCCGGTGGCCTTCAAGATCACCACCCCGTGGGACCTCCGTCGGGCCGAGACGATCGTCGCCGAGAGCGACGCGAGCGGGCCGGGGCGCGAGACGCCCGGTCGACCCGGCCCGCGCCTCCTGACCGGGGTCGGCACCGACGTCCACGCGTTCGACGCGGCCCAGCCGATGCACCTCGGGCTGCTGCACTTCCCGGGCGAGGCGGGCCTCGCGGGCCACAGCGACGGCGACGCGGTCGCCCACGCCATCGTCGACGCCCTGCTCTCGGCCGCGGGTCTCGGCGACATCGGGTCGAGCTTCGGCACCGACGACCCCCGGTTCGCCGGGGCGTCCGGCGACGTCTTCCTCACGGCCACCCTCGAGCTGCTCGCGGCGGCGGGGGCCGCACCGGTCAACGTCGCCGTCCAGGTGATCGGCAACCGCCCCCGGCTGTCGTCCCGTCGCGTCGAGATGCAGGACGGGCTGACCCGCGTGGTGGGTGCCCCGGTCAGCGTGTCGGCCACGACGACCGACGGGCTCGGCTTCACCGGCCGCGGCGAGGGCGTGGCCGTGATCGCGACGGCGCTCGTCACGCGCGAGGGGTCATCCACCGGCGACACGGCAGAAGCCGCGTCAAATAGGCTGATCACGTGACCATCAGGCTCTACGACTCCCGTCAGCAGACGCTCGTCGACTTCGTCCCGCTCGTGCCCGGCCAGGTGGGGCTGTACGTCTGCGGACCCACCGTCCAGTCGTCGCCCCACATCGGGCACCTGCGCTCGGCTCTGGTCTACGACCTCTGGCGGCGCTGGTTCACCTACCGTGGCCTCGACGTCACCCTCGTGCGCAACGTCACCGACATCGACGACAAGATCCTCGCGTTGGCCGCCGACACGACCGAAGAGTGGTGGGCGCGCGCCTACCGCTACGAACTCGAGTTCACCGCCGGCTACCAGGCGCTCGGCATCCTGCCGCCGACCTACGAGCCCCGGGCGACCGCCAGCGTCAGCGAGATGCAGCAGATCATCACGACGCTGCTCGAGAAGGGGCACGCCTACGTCGCCCCCGACGGCTCGGGCGACGTCTACTTCGACACCGCCGCCTGGCCGACCTACGGTGCCCTGACCAACCAGTCGATCGACGACATGGCACCCGCGGCCGACGCCGACCCGCGGGGCAAGCGCGACTCCCGCGACTTCGCGCTGTGGAAAGGCCACAAGGCCGACGAGCCCGAGTCCGCCTCGTGGGCCTCGCCCTGGGGCGAGGGAAGACCCGGCTGGCACATCGAGTGCTCGGCGATGTCTGCCCGCTACCTCGGCGAGGCGTTCGACATCCACGGCGGCGGGCTCGACCTCCGGTTCCCTCACCACGAGAACGAGCTGGCGCAGTCGACCGCGGCCGGCATGGGCTTCGCCTCGTACTGGATGCACAACGGCCTCGTCGCCGTCGAGGGCCAGAAGATGTCGAAGTCCCTCGGCAACTCGATCTTCGCCGCCGACTTCCTGGCGCAGGCCCGGCCCGTGGTCGTGCGCTACTTCTTCAGCGTCGCGCACTACCGGTCGACCATCGACTACCACGAGGGCGCCCTGCTCGAGGCCGAGGCAGCCCTCGACCGCGTCGAGACGTTCCTCGAGCGGGCTCAGCGCCGTCTCGCCGACACGCGCTTCGCCGGGGTCGGTGCCCGCGTCGTGCCCGACGAGTTCGGCGAGGCGATGGACGACGACCTCAACGTCCCCCAGGCCGTGGCCGTGCTGCACGACACGGTGCGGGCAGGCAACGTGGCCCTCGACGACGGCGACCTCGACACCGCCGCGCGCTCCTGGCAGCACGTGGCCGCCATGGTGGCCGTGCTCGGCATCGACCCGACCGCGCCCGAGTGGCGTGCCGGTGACGAGGTCGACGCGCACCGTGCGCTCGGCGCGCTCGTCGACGTACTCTTGGCCGAACGCCAGCAAGCCCGGGCCGATCGCGACTTCTCGCGGGCCGACGAGATCAGAGGCGTCCTGACGGGCGCCGGCATCACCATCGAAGACACCCCCAGCGGGTCGCATTGGAGCCTCGAACAGTGAAGAACACCAGCGGAGCACGCAAGGGCCGTCCCGGCAGCAGTGCCGTGCGTCAGGGCAGCAAGGGCAAGCAGGTCGGCAGCGGCGGACAGGGGCGCCAGGCGCTCGAGGGCAAGAAGCCCACTCCGGCGGCCGAGGACCGCCCGTACCACCCCGCGGGCAAGGCCAAGGCGGCGCGCGACCGGCTCGAGGCGGCGCGCGGTCGTGGCGGAGCCGGCCCCCGTGCCGGGTCGCCCATCGCCGGTCGCGGCGGGCCCGATGCACCCCGACGTCGCCCGAAGTCGGCCGACGACCACGAGATGGTCACCGGTCGCAACTCGGTCGTCGAGGCCCTCCGGACGCGCATCCCGGCGACGACCCTCTACATCGCCGCCCGCATCGAGATGGACGAGCGCACGAAAGAGATCCTGCAGCTCGCCACCCGTCGCGGCCTGCCGATCCTCGAGGTCATGCGCCCCGAGCTCGACCGCATCACCGGGCACGACTCCGTGCACCAGGGCGTCGCGCTCAAGGTGCCGCCGTACGAGTACGCACACCCCGTCGACATGCTCGAGGCCGCGGTCAAGCGTCAGCAGAAGCCGCTCTTCGTCGCACTCGACGGCATCACCGACCCGCGCAACCTCGGGGCGATCATCCGATCGGTCGCCGCGTTCGGCGGGCAGGGCGTCATCGTCCCGCAGCGTCGTTCGGTCGGCCTGACGGCATCGGCCTGGAAGACCTCGGCCGGTGCGGCCGCGCGCATCCCCGTCGCGATGGCGTCGAACCTGACGCAGACCCTCAAGTCGTTCAAAGAGCAGGGCGTGTTCGTCGTGGGCCTCGACGGTGACGGCGACGTCATGCTGCCCGGCCTCGAGCTCGCCGATCGCCCGATCGTGGTCGTCGTCGGCAGCGAGGGCAAAGGCCTGTCGCGCATCGTCGCCGAGACCTGCGACGCGATCGTGTCGGTGCCGATCACCGGTGCCGTCGAGTCGCTGAACGCCGGCATCGCGGCCTCGGTCACGCTGTACGAGATCTCGAAGCTGCGCGCCGAGCGCAAGAAGAAGTAGGCGGGCACCCGCGAGACGCGGGGTCTCGACGAGGCGCGGGTCGGCTGGGTGCCGGCCCGCGCCTCCTGCGTCCTCAGACCTTGCTGCGCCAGTCCTCGTCGGCGTCGGCCTCGAGCTGGGCGGCCTCGGGCAGCGTGATCGACTCGGTCGCCGGCTCGATCACCATCTGCTCGTCGCGACGGTGTCGCAACACGTCGTTGATGTACGAGGTGAGGGCCTCGGCGATGGGCACGTCGCGGTTCTCGGCCTGCGACTGGTACCAGCGGTGCTCGAGCAGCTGGTGGAACACCTCGGCCGGTTCGAGCCGTCCGCGCAGGTCACGGGGGATCGACCGCACGACGGGTTCGAAGACGCGCGAGGCCCACTCGTGGGCGATCATCTCTTCGTCCGAGTCCGACTGGTCGGTGCGCATGCGGTAGGCGTCGAGGTCGTTCAGCAGGCGACGGGCCTGGTTCTCCTCCACGTCGAGGCCGGTGAGTCGCAGCAGGCGGCGGGAGTGGTGCCCCGCGTCGACGACCTTGGGCTGGATCTTGACCTGGCTGCCGCCCTCGGCCGTCTTGATCGCCAGTTCTTCGATGTCGAAGCCCAGGTCGTTCAGGCGCTCGACGCGGTCGTTGATGCGCCAGCGTTCGGAGCTGTCGAAGGTCTCGGCACCGGTCAGCTCGGTCCAGAGGCTGCGGTACGCGGCGACGATGCCGTTGCTGACGTCGACCGGGTCGAGGTTGTCGTCGAGGCGCCCGCCGGCCTCGAGGTCGAGCAGCTCGCCGGCGATGTTGACGCGGGCGACCTCGAGGTCGTTCTCGCGCTGGCCGTTCGAGAGGCCGCCCGGGTAGAGCTTGCCGGTCTCGGCGTCGACGAGGTACGCGGCGAACGCGCCGGCATCACGGCGGAACAGCGTGTTCGACAGCGACACGTCGCCCCAGTAGAAGCCGATGATGTGCAGCCGGACTAGCAGCAGGGCCAGCGCGTCGACGAGGCGACGGGCCGTGTCGGGTCGCAACGTCTGCGAGTACAGCGCCCGGTACGGCAGCGAGAACTTGAGGTGCCGCGTCACGAGCACCGGGTTGAGCGGCGACCCGTCGGCGTCCTGGCGGTTGGTGATGACGGCGAGCGGATCGACGCACGGGATGTCCATGCGCTGCAGCGTGCGCAGCATCTCGTACTCGCCGCGAGCCATCTCGCCCGACGTCTCCTTGATCGCGATGACGAAGCCGCTGAGGTGCGCGAAGCGCACCAGGTGCCGCGAGATGCCCTTGGGCAGGGTCGCGATGGCCTCGTCGGGCCATTCGTCGAGCGGCAGGGACCAGGGCAGGTCGAGAAGCGCCGGGTCGGCCGTGGCCGAGGTGATGTTCAGGGAGTCGGGCATGAGGGCCTCTCGTGCGGGGGAGCGCCGCCTGAGGCGAGGCGGCGGGGGAGGTCAGGAGGCGCGGGGCCGGAACGCGGGACGGCCCGCCGGGTCGATCGGAGGAATGCTCCGACCGGACTCGACGGGCCGACCCGACGGGGTGCTAGGCGCTGACGACGGCCTTGTCGCCGAGACGCTCGCCGCTCTCGGTGTCGAAGACGTGCACGTGGTGCGCCTGCGGGGTGACGTAGATCGTCTCGCCGAGCTTCGGGTGGTTGCGACCGTCGACGCGGACGACGACGTCGACGCGGTTGCCGTCGACCTCGGTGTGACCGTAGAGGTAGCCGTCGGCGCCGAGCTCTTCGACGACGTCGACGGTGACCGCGAGGCCCTCGCCGGTCGTGTTGACCACGACGTCCTCGGGGCGGACGCCCACGGTGACGCTCTTGCCGTTGGCCTGGCCGACGGTGTCGCGGTCGACCGCGGTGACGGCCGTGCCGAACTGGATGCCACCGTCGACGACGTCGGCGGGCAGCAGGTTCATGGCGGGCGAACCGATGAAGCCGGCGACGAAGACGTTCTGCGGCTTCTCGTACAGGTCGCGCGGCGTGCCGACCTGCTGCAGGACGCCGTCCTTGAGCACCGCGATGCGGTCACCCATGGTGAGGGCCTCGGTCTGGTCGTGCGTGACGTAGACCGTGGTGACGCCCAGGCGGCGCTGCAGCGACGCGATCTGGGTGCGGGTCTGCACGCGCAGCTTGGCGTCGAGGTTCGACAGCGGCTCGTCCATGAGGAACACCTGGGGCTGACGGACGATCGCGCGGCCCATGGCGACGCGCTGACGCTGACCACCCGAGAGGGCCTTGGGCTTGCGCGAGAGGTAGGGCTCGAGGTCGAGCAGCTTGGCGGCCTCGAGGACGCGGGTGGCGCGCTCTTCTTTGCCGACGCCGGCGATCTTCAGGGCGAAGCCCATGTTCTCGGCGACCGTCATGTGCGGGTAGAGCGCGTAGTTCTGGAAGACCATCGCGATGTCACGGTCCTTCGGCGGGACGTCGGTGACGTTGCGGTCGCCGATGTAGATGTCACCCGAGTTGACCTCTTCGAGGCCCGCGAGCATGCGCAGGGTGGTCGACTTGCCGCAGCCGGAGGGGCCGACGAGGACGAGGAACTCGCCGTCGGCGACCTCGAGGTCGATGCCGTCGACCGCGGCGCGGGTGCTGCCGGGGTAGAGACGAGTTGCCTTGCTGAACGTGACTGACGCCATGATCTTCTCCTTCACCGGCAGGTACGTGCCGGACGATCCGTTGTGAATGGACGGTGATCAACCTCAGAGGTCTGCGGTGACCACCACCGATCAGCATGCCATGAAAATCTCTCGGATCGCCACGGGAGCGCCTCTTCTCCACCCTCTCTCGCCCGCGCCTGGCGGACTTCTGCCAGGCTCGCCTCGTACCATGTTTCGTGGCCACGACTCGTGGCGACCGTCCCCACCACCCGCTCGACGCGACCATGCGAGGCCGTCGCGCACCGGAGCCCCATGACTGACCTGAATCCCGACGACTCGTCGTTGACCAAGAACCAGCGGCGCGCGGCGGCCCGCCAGAAGGCCCAGCTCGCCCGCCAGAAGCAGAAGCGGCGCCAGCGCGCGGGCAAGTGGGCGCTGCAGGGCGGCCTCGCCCTCGTGGTGATCGCCATCGTCGTCGGCGTCGTCCTGGTCATCACGAACAGCATCCGCCCGGCCGGGCCCGGTCCCGCCAACATGGCCAGCGACGGCATCAAGATCGGTCAGGGCTTCGAGGCCGTGCAGACGGGGGCCCTGGGCCCCGACGACGAGCCCACGGCGTCCGCGTCCACGGCGTCGAGCGACACGGTCGACATCGTGGTCTACCTCGACTACCTCTGCCCCATCTGCGGCGAGTTCGAGCAGGCCAACAACGACTACATCAGCGGTCTCGTCGAGTCGGGGGCGGCGACGGTCGAGTACCACCCGGTCGCCATCCTCACGAACCAGTCCCTCGGCACGAAGTACAGCAACCGGGCGGCCAACGCGGCGGCCTGCGTGGCGAACTACTCGCCGAACTCGTTCTTCGACTTCAACACCGCCATGTTCGAGCAGCAACCCGAAGAGGGCACCCGCGGCCTCGACGACTCGCAACTCGCCGACATCGCGACCGGCGTCGACGGGGTGACGAAGGCGAGCGACATCACGAGGTGCATCGACGACGACGAGTTCGGCTCGTGGGTGACGGCGTCGACGCAGCGGGCCATCGACGGGCCCCTGCCGAACAGCGACCTCGACGCCCTGACGGGCACCCCGACGGTCCTGGTCAACGGCCAGAAGTACGACGGCAGCCGTCCGTTCACGGTGCAGGAGTTCCGCAGCTTCGTCGTCACCGCGGCCGGCAACAGCTACACCGAGTCGGGCACGGCCAGCCCGTCGCCGACCCCGACCGAGTCGGCCCCCGCCGAGACGCCCGCCGGCTAGGTCGTCATGCGGGGGTGCGGAAGCACCCCCGTGCGGTCCCGCGCGGCGACGGGCAGCTCGTGCAGCACCACGTCGCGCACCTCGCCCGCGTCGAGGGTCAGCGTGAGGTAGGTGGCGTGCGGCTGGCGCCGACGGTCCGTGGGTGACCCCGGGTTCAGCAGGCGCAGGCCCGCGGGCGTCGTCGTGTCCCACGGGATGTGGCTGTGCCCGAACAACAGCAGGTCGGTCTCGGGGAAGGCGCGGTCCATGCGGGCCTCGCGCCCCTCCTTGGCTCCGGTCTCGTGCACCACGGCGAGGCGTACGCCCTCGATCGTCGTGCGGGCGACCTCGGGCAGGCGGGCGCGCAACGCGTCGCCGTCGTTGTTGCCCCACACCCCGACCAGGAGGCGCGCACGGGCCTCGAACTCGTCGAGCGTCGGTGCGCCGGTCCAGTCGCCCGCGTGCACGACGACGTCGGCGCGCTCGACCGCGGCCCACACGACCCCCGGCACGGCCTTCGCCTTCTGCGGGACGTGGGTGTCGGACACGACGAGGACGGTGGTCGGCATGCCCTCCACGCTAGGCGCGCGTCGAGCCGCGGGCGTCGATCGGCCCGATATCGTCGTGGCGGGGTTTGCTGTCCTAGTCGGGGCGATCACCTCCGACGCTTCTGCCAGCCCACCGGCACCCGGCCGCACTCGACCGCGCCTCGCCCGGCACCATCTCGACGCCCGCACCACCAGAAACGAGGACGACACCGTGGGACTCTTCCGCAGCCAAGAATCCGAGATCGCCCGAGAGGACGCCGCCGTCCGGCACTCCCTCTGGGCCGACGCCTTCGGCACCCTCGCGACGCGCGCCGTGCAGATCATCGCCGTGCTGATCGTGGCGATCGGCGTCATCTACGTGTTCTTGAGCCTCAGCCTCGTCACCCTTCCGGTGCTGCTCGCGCTCATCTTCGCCTCGGCCATGCTGCCCGTCGTGGCGTTCCTGCGACGTCACAAGGTGCCTTCGGTGCTGGCCACGCTGATCGCCCTGTTCGCCGTGCTGATCATCCTCGGCCTCGTCGCCTGGCTGATCGTCTGGGCGGTCGAGAACCAGGCGAGCTCGCTGGTCGACTCGGCCACCTCGGGCTTCAACAAGCTTCAGGACTGGATCACGACCCTGCCCTTCTCGATCAGCGACCAGCAGATCGAGGACGCCCGCAACGCGGCCGTCGACTTCGTCACGAGCTCGCAGTTCGGCTCGGGCGCCCTGGCCGGCGCCTCGGCGGTCGGCAGCTTCGCGACGGGTCTCGTGCTGATGATCGTGGTCCTGTTCTTCTTCCTCAAGGACGGCCCCGCGATCTGGGAGTTCCTGCTGCGCCCGTTCCGGGGTGAGCACTACGCCCGTGCCCGTCGCATCGGTGACAAGACGGTCTCCACCCTCGGTGGTTACGTGCGCGGGACGGCGACGGTCGCCGCGGTCGACGCCGTCGGCATCGGCATCGGCCTCTTCGCCCTCGGCGTGCCCCTGGCGCTGCCGTTGGCCGTCGTCGTGTTCCTGACCGCGTTCATCCCGCTGGTCGGTGCCACCGCCGCGGGCATCCTCGCCGCCCTCGTGGCACTCGTCGCCAACGGGCCGGGCACGGCCCTGGCCGTCGTGGCCGTCGTCGTCGTCGTGAACCAGCTCGAGGGCAACCTGCTGCAGCCGGTGCTCATGGGCCGCACGCTGCAGCTGCACGGCCTGGTCATCCTGGTCGCGCTGACCGCCGGCACGATCCTCGGCGGCGTCGTGGGTGCCGTCATCGCCGTGCCGCTCATGGCCGTCGTCTGGGGCATCACCCAGGTCTGGAACGGCGATCACGAGCCCGCCGAGATGTTCCGACAGAAGAGGCCCGAAGAGGTCCGCTGACCCCGGAGGCCCCGAGGAGGCGCGGTGCGAGCAGTGCTCGCACCGCGCCTCCTGCGTTCCCGCGACCGGGAGGTCGCCCGTAAAGAGAAAAAACTGCAGCAACTGCAGCGAAATGGTTGCGGATCGTCAACGAAAGCGTATGGTTGACGTTCTGCAACCAACGGACACGGCCAACGGCGATCGGTCCCTCACCATCTCGAACCACCGGAGCGCACCTTGTCGCAGACCACGACCGCCGCGGGCACCAAGCCCGCGGCTCCGCACGAACCGGGCGAAGCGCCCGGCATGAGCCACCGCGAAGTCCTCACGGCCCTGTCGGGCCTGCTGATGGGCATGCTCGTGGCGATCCTCTCGTCGACCGTCGTGTCGACCTCGCTTCCGCGCATCGTCAGCGACCTCAACGGCAGCCAGACCTCGTACACCTGGGTCATCACGGCCACCCTGCTGGCCACCACGGTCAGCACCCCGCTGTGGGGCAAGTTCAGCGACCTGACGAACCGCAAGGTGCTGCTGCAGGTGGCTCTCGTGCTGTTCGTGCTCGCGTCGGTCGCGGCCGGCTTCTCGCAGAACACCGCGACGTTGATCACCTTCCGCGTCTTCCAGGGTCTCGGTGCCGGCGGCCTGACCGCCCTGGTGCAGGTCGTCATGAGCGACATCATCAGCCCGCGCGAGCGCGGCCGGTACATGGGCTACCTCGGTGCCGTCATGAGCGTCGGCACCATCGGTGGCCCGCTGCTCGGCGGCGTGCTGACCGACAGCATCGGCTGGCGCTGGAACTTCTTCGTCGGCGTGCCCGTGGGCATCGCGGCCCTCGTCGTCATCCAGAAGACGCTGCACCTGCCCGCCAAGCCCAAGAAGAAGGTCGTCATCGACTACTGGGGCGCCGGCCTGATCGCCGGTGGCGTCTCGCTGCTGCTCATCTGGGTGTCGCTCGGCGGCAAGCAGTTCGAGTGGAACTCGGTCACCAGCTGGGTCATGGGCCTCGGCGCCGCCGCCCTGCTCGTGCTCGCCGTGGTCGTGGAGTTCCGCTCGAAGGAGCCGATCATCCCGCTGACGCTCTTCAAGAACCGCACCTTCACCTTCGCGGTGGTCGCCTCGCTCAGCGTCGGCGTCGCCATGTTCGGCACCAGCGTCTTCCTCGGCCAGTACATGCAGCTCGCCCGCGGCCAGTCGCCGACCATGGCCGGCATCCTGACCCTGCCGATGGTGCTCGGCCTGCTGATCTCGTCGATGGTCGCCGGTGCGCTCATCTCGAAGTACGGCAAGTGGAAGCCCTACATGATCGTCGGCTCGATCCTGCTCGCCGCCGGACTCTTCCTCATGTCGACCATCGAGTACGACACGAACTTCTTCGTCGTCTCGGTCTTCATGGCGATGATGGGTCTCGGCATCGGCATGGTGATGCAGAACCTGGTGCTGGTCGTGCAGAACTCGGTCGACGTCAGCGTCGTCGGGGCGGCCTCGTCGAGCGTCGCGTTCTTCCGCAGCCTCGGCGGCACCATCGGCGTCTCGGTCATGGGTGCCGTGCTCGGCACCAAGGTGTCGGGCTACATCACCGACGGCCTCACCGACGCCGGGGTCGACCCCAGCGCGCTCGGCAGCGGCGGCTCGACGAGCATCCCCGACCTCAGCACCGTGCCCGGCCCGATCCGGACGATCATCGAATCGGCCTACGGTCAGGGCGTCGCCGACGTGTTCCTCATCGCGGCTCCGCTGGCGATCATCACCATCGTGTTCGTCTGCCTGCTCCCGAACGTCGAGCTCGGCACCAAGACCGGTCTCCAGCGTGCGGCGGCGAAGACGGACGGCCCGGCGGCCGACTCGTCGGCGGCCACGGCCTCGGACGACAGCGACGGAGGCGCGGCCCCGGTCGACGCGAACGCCGCGTCCCCGGCCGCCAAGGGAGTCGCGGCCACGGCCGGCCTGGCCCCCGCGGTGTCGAGCGCCCCGGCGACGGCCTCCACGCCCGTCACGGCGTCCGACCCGACCTCGGGCCTGTCGGGTTCGCCCGCGCCCGTCTCACCCGTCGACGGAGGGGACGGCGTCGCCGAGGCGCAGCGCCGTCACCACAGCCACACGTCGACCGCCACCGGTACCATCGACACGATCATCGCGACGGGCGCCGCCGAGGTGGCGGGTCACCCGGTGCCCGCCGACGAACTGGCCGAGAGCCCGGTGTTCTCGTCCCTGGTCGAGGAGAAAGATGTCGCAGCCGACCGTTGACGGCCAGCCCGAGGGCGCGGTGCTCGACGTGCCGCGCCCTGCGGGGGCCGAGGCTCCCGACCAGGCCGCACCGCGCCTCCCGGGTCCTGACGACGACGGCCGCGAGGGCCTCATGGCCGGCGTGGTCGACGAGATCGGCTCGATGATGGTCGAGGCCAAACGCACGATCGCCGCGGCGGCGTCGCGCTTCGACCCGGACGTGCCCCCCACGGCCTTCTACGTGCTGCGGTACGTGATGAAGCACCAGCCGTGCAGCGCCGGCGACATCGTCAAGGCGATGGCGATGGACAAGAGCGCGGTCAGCAGGCAGGTAACGCTGCTCCGCGAGGCCGGGTTCGTCGACGTGGTGCCCGACGCGGCCGACGGTCGTGTCATGACCCTGCGCAGCACCGAACGCGCCGAGAGCCGCATGCTCGAGGTGCGGCACGAGAACCGCGCCGTGTTCCGCAACCACGTCGAGGGCTGGTCCGACGACGAGCTCGCCGAGTTCGCCGGTTGGCTTCGTCGGTTCAACACCCCCGCCGGGTAGCGGAGCCGGCGGACGTCTGCTGGTGCCGACCCCCGACGGGCGAGTTCGTCGGAGGGGGGCTGCCGTGGTCGCCCGCCGTCCCCGGGGTCGCCCGTGGTCGTACCCGTCCGCCCTCGGCATCGACGAAGGCCCCCTCCCGTGACGGGAGGGGGCCTTCGTGCCTGCGGCGGGTGCTAGATGGTCGCGGTGTCGATCACGAAGCGGTAGCGGACCTTGCTGGCGACGACGCGCTCGTAGGCCTCGTCGACCTCGTCGGCGCCGATCGTCTCGATCTCGGCGCCGATGTGGTGCTCGGCGCAGAAGTCCAGCATTTCTTGCGTCTCGGGGATGCCGCCGATGTTCGAGCCGGCGAGGCTGCGACGGCCGCCGATCAGCGACCCGGCGCGGAAGGACTGCGGGTTCTCGGGCAGGCCGACGAAGACCATGGTGCCGTTGAGGCGCAGGGTGCGGGCGTAGGCGTCGATGTCCATGTCGGCCGAGATCGTGTTGATGATCAGGTCGAACGAGTTCTTGAGCTTTCCGAAGGTCTCGGGGTCGCTCGAGGCGTAGTAGTGGTCGGCGCCGAGCTTCAGGCCGTCCTCCTGCTTGGACAGCGTCTGGCTGATGACGGTGACCTCGGCGCCCATGGCGTGCGCGATCTTGACGGCCATGTGGCCGAGCCCGCCCATGCCGACGACGGCGACCTTCTTGCCGGGGCCGGCACCCCAGTGCTTGAGGGGCGAGTAGGTCGTGATGCCGGCGCAGAGCAGCGGCGCGGCCTCGTCGAGTGCGATGCCCTCGGGGATCGACAGCACGTAGTTCTCGTCGGCGACGATCTGCTTGGCGTAGCCGCCGTAGGTGGGCTCGCCCGAGTACTGGCGGCCGTTGTAGGTCGCGACGTTGCCCTTGACGCAGAACTGCTGCTCGCCCGCGAGGCAGTTCTCGCACTCACGGCAGCTGTCGACGAAGCAGCCGATGCCGACGCGGTCGCCGACCTGGTGCTTGGTGACCTCGGAGCCGACCTCGGTGACGATGCCGGCGATCTCGTGGCCGGGCACCATCGGGAAGATCGCCTTGCCCCATTCTTCGCGGGCCTGGTGGATGTCGCTGTGGCAGATGCCGGCGAACGCGATGTCGATCTGGACGTCGTTCGGGCCGACGTCGCGCAGTTCGACGGTGGAGTGCTCGAAGGGTGCGCCGGCGGACGGCGTGAGCATGACGGGGACGGTGGTGGGCATGAGATGACCTCTCTGCGAGTGGTGGTGCGGTGGTGGTGCGCGCCCCGAGGGCGCGACGGACTCCGACGACGTTGTGGGATGCAACCCAGCCTAGGCCGGGCCGCCGACGACCGTTCCCAGAGAAGCGACCGACCCCGGGAGGCGCGGGTCACCGACCGCAGGAGGCGCGGCTCAGCCGAGCAGCTCGGCCCGCCACACGAGCGCTGCGGCCCCGACCAGGGGGCTCTCGTCGCTCAGGCCCGAGCGGACGACGCGGACGCGACGGGCGTACTCGTTGACCGGCGCCTCCTGGACCGTGGCCCGGACCAGGTCGAGGTAGTCGTCGCTGACGCGCGAGAACCCGCCGCCGATCGCGACGACGTCGAGGTCGAGCAGCGTGGTGACCGACGAGACGGCCTCGCCGACGGCGTTGGCCGAACGGCGGACGGCCGCGACGGCGATCTCGTCGCCCGCGACGTAACCGGCCGCCAGGTCTTCGCCGCGCTCGCCCTGCCAGCCCTGCTCACGGGCCCAGGCGACGACGTTCGGGCCCGAGGCGATGACCTCGAGGGTGGCGGCCCAGGCGTTCTCGCCCGCGGGGCGGTCGGCGATCTGGATCTGGCCGATGTGGCCGGCGTTGCCCGTGCCGCCCGAGAGCAGGCGGCCGTTGACGATGAGGCCGCCGCCGACGCCGGTCGAGACGGTGATGGCCAGGGCGTTGTCGGCGCCCTGGGTGGCACCGACCCAGTGCTCGGCGAGGGCGAGGCTGACGCCGTCGAGCCGCAGGGTGACGGGGGCGGCGTCGGGCAGGGTCGAGGCCGCGAGGGCCGCGACCTGCTCGCGCAGCGGGTAGCCGCGCCAGGCGTGCAGGTTGATCGGCGACACCGTGCCGTGCACGAGGTCGACCGGTCCGGCGCTGCCGATGCCCGCCCCGACGAGGGCGTCACCGTCGGGCAGGGCGTCGAGGGCGTGCGCGACGACCGCGCGGACCGCCTCGGCGAGTTCGTCCGACGTCGACCCGGCGCCGGTGGGGCGTCGGTCGCGACTGCCGTCGAGCAGGGTTCCGTCGGAGGCGACCAGCGCCGCCTCGACCTTCGTTCCGCCCACGTCGACGGCCAGTGCGTAATCGGTCACGTCGGCCAGCGTAGCGGGGGAGTGCGACCCGACCGCGTGCCGGAATAGGGTGGCTGCCGGCACGCTGACGAAAGGCACCCCCATGGACACCACCGACGGTCGGGTCGCCGTTCTCGGCGACGCCCTCATCGACGAACTCCGCACCGACGACGGCTCGACCGACCACGTCGGCGGGGCCGGCCTCAACGTCGCCGTGGGGCTCAGCCGCCTCGGCGTCCCCACGACGCTGCTCGCCTCGATCGGCGACGACGCCGACGGCGAGTCGATCCGCGCCTTCCTCGCCGAGCACGGCGTCGAGCTCGTCGCGACGATCAACCCCCTCGGGACCGGCCGGGCGGTCTCGCTCCGGGTCGACGGCGAGCCGAGCTACGTCTTCACCGACGCCGCCGTCGCCCGCGGTCTCGACTTCTCGCCCGAGCAGCTCGCCGTGCTCGACGCCGCCCCCGTGGTCGCCGTCAGCTCGTACCCGTTCGACGACGCCCCGCTGACCGAGCGGTTGCTGCGCGTGGTCGGCACCGACCCCGTGCGGCTGGTGGTCGACCCGAACCCGCGGCCGGGGTTCCTGCCCGGTGGGGCGGCCCAGATCGCCGACTTCGCCGTCGGCTTCGAGCGGGTCGCGGCCTCGGCCCTGCTCGTGAAGATCGGTGACGACGACGCCGAACTCGTCGCCGGGCGCTCGCTCGACGACTGGCAGGAGGCGCTGCTCGCGGCGGGCACCGGGGGAGTGCTCGCGACCCGCGGCTCGGCCGGGGCGAGCCTGGCGCTCGGAGCGTCGGCGGACGCGACGGACGTCACTGCCCTCACGCGGGGCATCTCGTCGGCCGAGGGTGAGGTCGTCGACACGATGGGCGCGGGCGACGCGACCTTCGCGTCGATCGTGGCCTCGCTGCTCGCCGAGCGGCGCGAACCCGGCTCGGTCGACTGGCCGGCTGCCCTCGAGGGGGCCATGGACGTGGCGGCGGCGACGGTCAGGGCTCCGGGGGCGTTGTTGCGGCTGCCCCGCTGACGCCCGTGGGGTCTGCCGACCCGCGCCTCCTGCGCTCTGTCGGTGCGGATCAGCCGAGCGACTCGGCGACCGCCCGCGCCTTGCCCGACAGGTACCAGTGCGAGCGTGCACCGGTCTCGACCGGCTGCATGCCCACGACGACCTTGCCGCGCGAGTGCTGCTCGGCGAGGTCCTCGAACGCCTGGGCGATGTAGTCGAACGGGTAGAAGCCCGAGACGAGCACGCGCAGTTTGTTCTCGGCGATGAGCTTCGCGAGGGCCGAGAGGATCATCGCGGGTTCGGTGTCGTCGCGCTCGGCGCCGATGAAGCGGATCTCGCGCTCGAGGCGGTCCTCGCTCGAGCTGAACCGCGCCGGCAGCACGCCGAGGTCGGCGCTGAGGGCCGGGTTGTCCCCGCCGAAGTTGTCGATGAACGCCGTCACGTGGCGGTCGGTGCCCGCGGCCTTGTCGATGCGCTCGCGCAGGCCCTCGCCGTAGTCGACGGGTACGACGCCGATCGAGCGCAGGTAGTCGTGGTTGCCCGGGCTGCAGGTGCCGATCACCTTGGCGCCGAGCTGCAGGGCGAGCTGGCACTCGATGTGGCCCACGCCACCCGCCGCGGCCGTGATCACGACGACGTCGTCCGGCCCGAGGTGCAGGCTGCGGACGGTGTCGTACGCGGTGGCTCCCGCCAGGTAGAGCCCTCCGGCGACCTCCCACGGGACGTGCTGCGGCTTGGGCACGACGGCGCTCGCCGGCACGGCGATGTAGGTGGCGTGCGCGCCGCCCCCGACCGCGTGGCCGATCACCTCGGCACCGACCGAGAAGTTGCGCACCGCGGCGCCGCGCTTCTTCACGATGCCCGCGAAGCACGAGCCCTCACGGGCCGGGAAGTCGAGGGGCAGCCGGTCGACGAAGTCTCCCTGGCGGATAAAGTTCTCGATGTGGTTGAGGCCCGCGCAGATCACCTCGACGACGACCTCGTCGTCGGACGGTGTCGGCAACGGCTGCTCGACGAAGTGCAGCTGCGAGACGTCCCCGTACCCGTCGAACTCGATGGCCTTGCCCGGTCGTGCCATGACGTGCCTCCACTGCTGTCGTCGCGGTGGCGCCTGTGCCGTCGCGAGGGTGAGTGAAGTGTGCGCCCTCCGGGCCGCCGTCGCCCGGAAGGTGCGCTTCGAGTTGCCTGGACGCACCGTGCCGCGGTGGCGGCGTCGACCGTCAGGAGGCGCGGGTCGGCCTCGTCGTCAGAGCTGGTCGGTCGGCACCGAGAACGTGTCGCAGGCCGTCGCGCCCTGGCTGCGCCCGGTCTCGAACCACTTCTGGCGCTGCTCGGCCGAGCCGTGCGTCCAGGTGTCGGGATCGACCTGGCCGCCGCCGGCGGACTGGATGCGGTCGTCGCCCACCGCGGCCGCCGCGTCGAGCGCGTCGGCGACCTGCTGGTCGGTCACGGGCTCGAGGAACGTGGTGCCGTTCGCGTCCTGCACGGTGGACGCCGCGCCGACCCAGGCCCCGGCGTAGCAGTCGGCCTGGACCTCGAGCCGGATGGTGTCGGAGCCCGGGCCCGTGCCGCTGCGATCGGCGCGGTCGAAGGCGCCGGTCAACTGCTGGACGTGGTGGCCCCACTCGTGGCCGACGACGTACATCTGCGCGAGGGGGCCGCCGCTGGCGCCGAACTGCGACCGGAGCTGCTCGAAGAAGTCGGTGTCGACGAAGAGGGCCTCGTCGGGTGGGCAGTAGAACGGGCCCGTGGCGCTCGTCGCCCCACCGCAGCCGGTGTCGGTCGAGCCGCTGAAGAGGAAGAAGTCGGGGGTGCGGTAGTCGGTGACACCGAGTGCCGGGGCCTCGGCGGCCCAGTACGCGTCGAGCGAGTCGGCCGCGCCGACCATGCGGCAGTCCACGCTGTCGTTGGCCTGCGCGCCGGTGGTGCACTCGGACGACAGGTCGCCCTCGCTGACCGGCTGGGCGCCTCCGCCGGCCGTCCCGCCGCTGAGCAACCCCGAGACGTCGACGCCGGTGACCTGACTGATGAGGAAGACGGCGATCAGGCCGACGATGCCGATGCCGATGCCGCCGCCGGCGACACCCACCGTGCGACCGCGACCGCGTCGCTTGACCTTGCTGCCGTCGAGGCGCGCGTCGTCGTTGAAGGACATGTCGCCGACGGTAGCGCAGGGCGGGGGTCAGTGCCCTTCGGCGGCTTCTTTCGCCTCGCGCTCTTTGCGGAGCACCTCGCGGCCGGCGTTGCGCTCTTTCACGCGCAGTTCTTCTTCGCGCACGTCGGCGTGGATGCCGCGTTCGGTGCGGAGCCAGTCGGGCATCTCGTCGAGCAGGGCGTGGATCTCGTCGGTGGTCATGACGTCGTCGACGCCGGCCCGGGCGAGGCCGGAGGTCGAGATGCCGAGCTTCTGGGCGACGACGGGTCGCGGGTGGGGACCGGTGCGGCGCAGCTCGGACAGCCACTCGGGCGGGTTCGTGCTGAGCTCGGCGAAGGCCTCGCGCGTGACGGGGGCGGCCTGGAACTCGGCGGGCGTGGCCGGCAGGTACACCCCGAGCTTCTTGGCGGCCGTGAAGGGCTTGAGGGTCTGCGGCTGCTTGCCGGACGGCGCGTCGGAGGTCATCTGCCCAGGGTACCGGGCCGATACCCTCGACCCATGACGACCGAGCCGACCCGCACCCCGTTCCGCATCGGGGTCGTGCCCGGCGTCACCCTGTCCAAGTGGTCGAGGCTCTGGGAGGAACGCCGTCCCGAGACCCCGCTGGCCTTCGTGCCGCTCGCCGACGCGGACGCGGTGCCCGCCCTCGACGACGCCCGGGGCGACGACCGGGTCGACATGGCCCTGGCCCGCCTGCCGATCGAGGTCGAGGGGCTGTCGGTCATCCGGCTCTACGACGAGAGGGCCGTCGTCGTCGTGCCGAAGGACCACGCCGTCACCGCGGCCGGCGCCGAGGACGAGGTCGAGGCCGCCGCGTTCGCCGACGAGCACCGGCACGACCTCGACCCGTCCCTCTCGCTCGCCGATGCCGTCGCGGTCGTCGCGACCGGGGCCGGCGTCGCGGTCATGCCGCAGTCCCTCGCCCGGCTGCACGCCCGCAAAGAGGTGACCTACCGCTACGTCGCCGACCTGCCGCCGACCACGATCGCGCTGGTCTGGCCCGAGGGCGAGCTCACCGACGACCTCGACGACTTCATCGGGGTCGTGCGGGGTCGGACGGCCCGCAGCTCGCGATCGAGGAGGCGCGACGAACCCGAGCAGGAGGCCACGGCCCGCAAGGGGTCGGCTCCCGACCCGCGCGGGGCGAAGCCGAAGCGCACGCCGCCGAAGGGCCGAGGGCCGCAGCGCGGCACGGGCCGCAGCCGACCGCGCCGCGGGCGCTGATTCCTCTCGCGTGACCCCGCCGGCGCCGACCGGTCTGACAAGCTGAGCGGATGTCGAAGGAGACCCGCATGTCGAAGAAGATCTGTCTGCTCACCGGTGCCGGCCGCACGAACTCGATCGCGAACGGCATCGCCCACGAGCTCGCCGCCGACGGCTGGGACCTCGCGCTGACCACCTGGGACGGTTACGACGCCGCCATGCCCTGGGGGCTGAAGTCCGTCGACGTGGGGACGCTCGTCGCCCAGCTCGAAGCCGCGGGTGCGCGCGTGGCCGTGTACCCGGCGGATCTGGCGGACCCGGGGACCCCCGCGCGCCTCCTCGGGGCGGTGGCCGACGACCTGGGGCCGGTGACGGCGCTCGTGCTGTCGCACTCGCACAGCGTCGACTCGTCGATCCTCGACACGACGCTCGAGAGCTGGGACGCGCACTACGCGGTCAACGTGCGGGCGGCATGGCTCGCGATCAAGGCGTTCGCCGAGCAGTTGCCCCCGGTCGACCGGCTCGACGACGGCGCCCGCATCGTCGCCCTGACGAGCGACCACGTCGTGCACAACCTGCCCTACGGGTCGAGCAAGGGCGCCCTCGACCGGCTCGTCGTCGCGGCGGCGCGCGAGCTCGGGCACCTGGGCGTCTCGTCGAACGTGCTGAACCCCGGCCCGATCGACACGGGGTGGATGGACGACGCCATCCGCGCCAGCGGCATCGAGCGTCAGCCGACCGGGCGCCTCGGCACGCCCGCCGACATCGGACGGGTCGTGCGCTTCCTGCTGTCGTCCGAGGGTCGCTGGATCTCGGGTCAGCTGCTCAAGGCCGACGGCGGCTTCTCGGTCTGAGCGGCGCCGGTGGTGGTGCCGGCGGTGGCGGCTCGTTAGCATCCGGACATGACCGAACCCGTGACGTTCCGCACCACGATAGCCGAGGCCCGGACGAACGCGACCGGGATCGTCGTGCCGCCGGAGGTCGTCGACTCCCTGGCGGCCGGGAAGAAGCCCGCAGTGGTCGTCACGCTCCGGGGATACACGTACCGCAGCACGGTCGCGAGCATGGGCGGGCGGTTCCTGATCCCCGTCAGTGCCGAGCACCGGGCGGGGTCGGGCGTCGTCGGCGGGCAGGACGTCGAGGTCACACTGGCCCTCGACACCGAGCCGCGGGTCGTCGAGGTGCCGGCGGACCTGCGCGAGGCACTCGACGCGGACGACGCGGCCCGCGCCTCCTACGAGTCCCTGTCCTTCAGCCGGCAGCGCGCCCTGGTCGAACCGATCGGAGCGGCGAAGACCTCCGAGACCAGGGCTCGTCGGCTCGCCGCGGCGCTCGCCGTCCTCACCGGCTGAGCCCGACGGGTCGCGGCGTCCGACCTGTACCCCGCCACGCTGGGTGGTGGGTCGGCGCGAGCGGGGTACCGTCCACGCCACCACCGCGCGGCACCGGACGCCGACGGACGGATCGACACACCAAGGAGGCGCGATGTCGTTCAGCAAGGGAGACCACGTCACCTGGAACACCCCCCAGGGCGAGACCCACGGCACGGTCGTGGAGAAGCGCGTGAAGGAGTTCCAGCTCGACGGGCAGACGTTCAAGGCCTCGGACGACGAGCCCTACTTCGTCGTCGAGAGCGACAAGAGCGGGGCGAAGGCCGCCCACAAGGGCTCGTCGTTGAGCCCGAAGAAGAAGTAGCACCAGCCGCACCCCACCCACCACCGCCCCACCCCACGAGGAGAACACCATGGCCGACCTGAACGACGTGCGCTGGAACGACGAAGCCCGCGACAAGATCCTGACCGACGCCGACAACGTGCTGCGCGACGCGGTCCGCGACGCCGCCGCCGCCCACTCGGGCGAGTCGTGGGAGGAGTCCTTCAAGGCGATCAACGACGCCGTCAAGGATCGCTTCATCGACTACGAGCCCGGCCCGGACGTCCGCAAGTACGCCGAGGCGATCGAGCGCGGCGACTTCAGCTGACCCGCGCCTCCTGGCCGGCGTCGACCCGTCGCACCCGTGAGCTGAGCGCCACGGCCACCGCGACGGCGACCACGAGGCCGGCCAGGGCGGCGAGCGTCGCCGGCGTGCCGATGAGTTCGGTGAGCGGTCCGACGACGACCTCGCCGACCGGCACACCGGCCAACGAGGCCAGCGTCAGGCACGAGAACACGCGACCCAGGTAGGCCCCCGGGACCTGACGTTGCACGACCACGTCCAGCGGCACCGTGAAGACCTCGAGCCCCACACTGGCGGCGAAGAGGCCGAGGCTGATCCAGAAGAACCAGTGCAGCGGGTCGAACACGACCGGATCCGTGCCGTAGGCGAACGAGAGCAAGACGAGCGGCAGGGCGAGTGCCGCGGCTCCGAGGCAGGCCGCCCAGAGGCGCAGCCGTCCTCGCAGGGCACCGGCCCAGTACGCCCCGACGATCAGGCCGAGGGTCTGCAGGGCACCCGCGAACCCCCAGAGCAGCCGTCCGAACGACTGGTCGGCCACGAGCGGGCCCACCACCTGCACCCCGCCGGCGAAGGCGAACTGGAACGTGAAGGCCAGCGCCGCCGTGGCGACGAGCCAGCGCGTGCGCCAGACGAAGCCCAGCCCGCTGCCGAGGTCCTCGAGCACCGACGTCCCTCCGGAGGCGCGGGCACCGTCCCGGGGCAGCCCCACGAACACGACGGCCGCGACCACGAAGACGGCCGCCCCGACGGCCAGGGCAACGCCCGACCCGGCGGTCGCGACCACGGCGCCGCCCACCGCCGTTCCGATCACCAATCCGACGTTCATGCCGACGCGGCTGAGCACCGTCGCGTCCCGGAGGCGTTCGTCGGGCACGGTCTCGCGCAGCAGGGCGCTCGTCGCGGGGCCGAAGAAGGCGGCCGCGGCACCGTTCACCGCCCCCACCGCCGCGAGGGTGGGCAACGTCTCGGTCTGCGTCAGCATCAGGGTGGCCGCGACGACGAGCGACGCCGCCGACAGCCACGACGAGGCGATCGCGACGGTGCGCTTCGAGAAACGGTCCGCGAGGGCCCCGCCGACCAGCACCAGGGCGATGTTGGGCACGGACCGGGCGACGACCACGAGCCCGAGGTCGACGGCGTCGGCCCCCAGGTCGATCGCCGCGAAGACGATGGCCAGGGGCGCGAAGCCGCTGCCCACCCACGAGAACAGGCGTCCGACCCAGAGGGCCCGGAAGGCAGGCGTTCTCAGCAGCGACCACGGCACCGCTGAACTCTATGCCGACGCACCGTGTGCGGACGCCTCGTCCCCGGGCGTCGTCATCTGCTCGGGGGACGACCTAGGCTGACCCCGATGGACGCCCCCGAGCCCGACCCGACCCGTGCCGACGTCACCGACGTCCCCCCGGTCGGTGCGGTGCGCGAACCCGGTCGCTACCGCAAGGGCATCGCCAAGCGCGAGGCGATCCTCGACGCGGCCCTGCCGGTGTTCGGCAAGGTCGGGTTCCACGGCGCCACCCTGCGCGAGATCGCGCGGCGGTGCGGCGTCTCTCACCAGTCGCTCATGCACTACTTCCCGACGAAGGACGAGCTGCTGATGGCCGTGCTCCGTCGGCGCGACGAACGACTGCGACGCCACTTCGACGACGACGGGGGCATGAGGGTCGACGAGCTCGTCGCGCTCGCCGAGTACAACGTCGACGTGCCCGTCGTCATCTCGCTGTTCATCACGGCGTCGGCCGAGGCCACCTCACCCGACCACCCCGCACACCAGTACTACGCCGACTACTACGAACGCATCGTCTCGTCGACCTCGGCCTACCTCGGGCTCGCCCAGGCTCGGGGGTGGTTGCGCGACGGCTACACGGCCGAGTCGGCCGCCCGCGTCGTGCTCGCCGTCCAGGACGGGTTGCAGCTGCAGTGGTTGTACGAGCGGGACGCCGTGGACGTCCCCGCCCTGATGCGCCTCGTGATCGGGAGCGTCCTCACGGTGCCGACGAGCGAACTCGACGCCGCCGTGCGCGAGGCGGCCGGGCTCGCGGGCTGACCCGCGCCTCCTCGGCGGACGCGCGACGGTCCGCGGGCGGCGGCTCGCGGTCGACCGCCGGCGTTCGCTACTTCGCGCTGATGCGCTGGAACTTGCGGATGCACAGCGGCACGAAGACCACCAGCATCACGGTGATGCCGAGCAGGACGGTCGCGTAGGGGTGCTGCATCGTCCAGATGTCGGGCACCGGGGTGGCACCCAGGTTGCCGAACGAGGTGCGGGCGGCCTGAACCAGCGACGACACCGGGTTCCACTCGGCGAAGACCCTCAGCACGGTCGGCAGGGTGTCGCTCGGCACGAACGCGTTCGAGACGAAGGTCAACGGGAACAGGATCATGAACGACGCGTTGTTGATGGTCTCGGGTGTCTTGACGCTCATGCCGAGCAGGGCCATCACCCAGCTGAACGAGTAGCTGAACAGCAGCAGGAGGGCGACCCCGCCGACGAACGAGGCAGGCGAGGCGTTCACCCGCCAGCCGACCGCGAGTCCGGTGAGCATCATGATGACCATCGAGATCGTGTTGAGCGCGAGGTCGCTGTTCGTGCGACCGATCAGCACGGCCGACGGGCTCATGGGCAGGGTGCGGAACCGGTCGATGATGCCCTCTTTCAGGTCTTGGGCCATCGCGGCACCCGAGAAGGTCGAGCCGAAGACCACGGTCTGCGCGAAGATGCCCGCCATGAGGAACTGCGTGTAGTCGGTGCCCTGGACGGCGATGGCCCCGCCGTAGACCTGGCTGAAGAGCAGGACGAACATGATCGGCTGCAGCACGGCGAAGATCAGCATGTCGGGCGAGCGCTTCACCTTGATCAGGTTGCGCTTGGTGACCGTCCAGCCGTCCGAGGCCCAGGTGCCGAGGCCCGTGTCGCTCGACGGGACGAGCGTCTGCGCCAGGGCGGCGGTGGTTCCGGTGGTGGTCATGCCCGTGCCTCTCTCTTCTTCGCACCGCGCCGACCGCGACCTCGACCACCGGCCGGGTCGTCGTCGGGGGAGCCGTGGTCGTCGCCCGCGTCGTCGTCGGCCGCGCGGTGGCCGGTGAGCTGGAGGAACACGTCGTCGAGGGTCGGACGTCGCATGCCGGCGTCGTGCAGCTCGATGCCGGCCGCCCCGAGGTCGGCGAGCGTCCGCTGCAGGGCGGTCGGGCCGTCGGTGACCGCGACCTCGAGCTGGCGGCCGTCGGCCCCGACGGTCGGATCGGAGTCTCCGTGCCGACGGAGCACCTCGACCGCCTGATCCGCCCGCGCCTCGTCGACGAGGGCCACGACGAGGCGGTGGCCGCCGACCTGGGCCTTGAGCTGGTCGGCCGTGCCCTCGGCGATGACGGCCCCGCCGTCGATCACCGAGATGTCGTCGGCCAGGCGGTCGGCCTCCTCGAGGTACTGCGTGGTCAGCAGGACCGTCGTGCCCCCGTCGACCAGCCCGGTGATGATGTCCCACAGGGCGAGTCGGCTGCGGGGATCGAGCCCCGTCGTCGGCTCGTCGAGGAAGAGCACCCGCGGATTCGTCACGAGCGCCCCGGCGAGGTCGATCCGTCGGCGCATGCCGCCCGAGAAGCCCTTGACCGGCCGGTCGCCCGCGGCGGCGAGGTCGAAGACCTCGATCAGCTCGCGGGCGCGGTCCCGACTGACGCGGCTGCCCAGGTGGTACAGCCGCCCGATCATGTCGAGGTTCTCGAATCCGGTGAGGTTCTCGTCGACCGCGGCGTACTGCCCCGAGACGCCGATCGAGCGGCGCACGGCCTGGGCGTCGGCGACGACGTCGAGCCCGGCGATCGTGGCCGTGCCGGCGTCCGGACGCTCGAGGGTGGTGAGCATCTTGACGCCCGTGGTCTTGCCCGCGCCGTTCGGACCGAGCAGCGCCTTGACGGTGCCTTCGGGCACGATCAGGTCGAGGCCGGTCAGTGCGTGGACCGGGCCGGACTTGGACCGGTAGGTCTTCGTGAGGCCGCGGGCCTCGATCATCGCCATGGGTGCTCCCGGTGCATGGGGCCCGTCCATCCGCAGACGGGTCGGTCTTGGCGGCCGCTGTGCACCGCCTGAACGCGCCCAAGGTAGCGCTGTCCGGCCCCCACCGCCAGTGCCGATCGGCCCCCTGTGGAGAAGGAGGCGCGGCGCACGTTACGGTCTCGTGTCAAACCTTGCCAGGTGGCAAGTTCCGCCCTACATTCATCCCATGACCACCATCGACGAGACGGCGGGGCCGTCCACCGCTGAACAGCTCCTGCCCGTCGGCATCGGCGACGACGCCGTCGCCCTCGCCCGCCGCTGGGCGCACGACGCGTCGGGCGCCCCGAGCACCGGCTCGGCCCACCTGCTCGCCCAGGTCCTGAAGGACGAGTCGGGACTCGCCTTCACGATCGGCTTCGTCGACCGCGTCGTCCGTCCCGAAGATCTCGGCGTCGCCGCCCGCAACCTGTCGACCCTGGCGAAGCAGGCACCGGCCTTCCTGCCGTGGCACATGCGCTCGGCCGTGCGCCTCGGCGGCGTCATGGCGCCCGTGTTGCCGGGCGTGGTCGTGCCGATCGCCCGTCGAGTCCTGCGCGGCATGGTCGGCCACCTCATCGCCGATGCCCGCCCCGCCAAGCTCGGTGCGGCCATCGCGAACATCAAGAAAGACAAGACGCGGCTGAACCTCAACCTGCTCGGCGAGGCCGTCCTGGGCGACGCCGAGGCCGAGCACCGCCTCGCCGGCACCCGGGCGCTGCTCGCCCGAGACGACGTCGACTACGTGTCGATCAAGGTCTCGTCGATCGTCAGCCAGCTCTCGATGTGGGCCTTCGACGAGACCGTCGAGCGCGTCGTCGAGAAGCTCACCCCGCTGTACGAACTCGCCGCCCGGTCGCCGAAGCCGAAGTTCATCAACCTCGACATGGAGGAGTACCGCGACCTCGACCTGACGATCGCGGTCTTCACGCGCCTCCTCGACCAGCCGCAGCTGAAGGGCCTCGAGGCCGGCATCGTCCTGCAGACCTACCTGCCCGACGCCCTGGGCGCCCTGCAGCACCTCACCACCTGGGCGACCGAGCGGGTCGACGCCGGCGGGGCCGCGATCAAGGTGCGCATCGTCAAGGGTGCGAACCTCGCGATGGAGACCGTCGACGCCACCGTGCACGAGTGGCCGCTCGCGACCTACGGCACCAAGCAGGACAGCGACACCAACTACAAGCGCGTGCTGACGTGGGCCTTCACGCCCGAGCGGACGCGCGCCGTACGGGTCGGCGTCGCCGGGCACAACCTGTTCGACATCGCCTTCGCCCACCTGCTGGCCGAGGCCCGTGGCGTCGGCGACCGCGTCGAGTTCGAGATGCTGCTCGGCATGGCCGAGGGGCAGGCCGAGCTGGTCAAGGCCGACGTCGGGGGCCTCCTGCTCTACACGCCCGTCGTGCACCCTCGTGAGTTCGACGTCGCCATCAGTTACCTGATCCGCCGCCTCGAAGAGAACGCCTCGAGCGAGAACTTCATGTCCGCCGTCTTCGAGCTCGCCTCGAACGAGGCCATGTTCGAGCGCGAGAAGGGCCGGTTCCTCGCCTCGCTCGCCGAGGTCGACGGCGACACCCCGGCGCCGCACCGCGTGCAGAGCCGCCTCGACGCGGCCCAGGCGTTGCAGCCCCGCGAAGCCGGCAGCGGCTTCGACAACGAGCCCGACACCGACCCCGCCCTGGCCGACAACCGCGCCTGGGGCCGCGAGATCGCCGCCCGCTCGGCCGACTCGCGCCTGGGCGTCGAGCTGATCGAGTCCGCCCGGGTGACCGACGAGGCCACCCTCGACGCGATCGTCGCCGACGCCGTCGCCGCGTCCGCCGACTGGGCTGCCCGCGGAGGCGCGGGTCGGGCCGCGGTCCTGCGCGAGGCCGCGGCGACGCTGTCGGCCCGCCGCGCCGACCTGATGGAGGTCGCCGCGAGCGAGACCGGCAAGACCGTCGCCGAGGGCGACGTCGAGGTCAGCGAGGCGATCGACTTCGCGAACTGGTACGCCCACCTCGCCGAAGAACTCGACCGGGTCGACGGCGCGACGTTCGTCCCCGAGCGACTCACCCTCGTCACGCCGCCCTGGAACTTCCCGCTGGCGATCCCGGCCGGCTCGACCCTCGCCGCGCTCGCCGCGGGCAGCAGCGTCGTCGTCAAGCCGGCCGGTCAGGCCAAGCGCAGCGGCGCCGTGATGGTGCAGGCCCTCTGGGACGCCGGCGTGCCCCGCGAGGTGCTCAAGCTGGTCGACGTCGACGAAGGCGACCTCGGTCGACACCTCGTGTCGCACCCGTCGGTCGACCGCGTCATCCTCACCGGCGCCTTCGAGACGGCCGCGCTGTTCACCAGCTGGCGCACCGACCTGCCCCTGCTCGCCGAGACGAGCGGCAAGAACGCCATCATCGTCACTCCGAGTGCCGACCTCGACCTGGCCGCGTCCGACGTCATCAAGTCGGCGTTCGGTCACGCGGGCCAGAAGTGCTCGGCGGCGAGCCTGGTGATCCTGGTCGGCTCGGTCGCCACCTCGGAGCGCTTCCGCCGTCAGCTCGTCGACGCCGCGTCGACGATGCGCGTCGGACTGCCCTCCGACCCCAGGACGCAGATGGGCCCGATCGTCGAGCCGGCCCACGGCAAGCTCGAACGGGCGCTCACCACGCTCGGCGCGGGCGAGACCTGGCTGGTCGAGCCGAAGCGACTCGACGACACCGGGCGGCTCTGGTCACCCGGCGTCCGTGCCGGCGTCGCCGCGGGCAGCGAGTTCCACCTCACCGAGTACTTCGGCCCGGTGCTCGGCATCATGACCGCGAAGACCCTCGACGAGGCGATCGAGCTGCAGAACGCGACCGACTACGGCCTGACCGCAGGCCTGCACACCCTCGACCCCGCCGAGCTCTCGACCTGGCTCGACCGGGTCGAGGCGGGGAACCTCTACGTCAACCGCGGCATCACCGGGGCGATCGTGCGGCGCCAGCCGTTCGGCGGCTGGAAGAAGTCCTCGGTCGGCGCCGGCGCCAAGGCGGGCGGACCGAACTACCTCGTGCACCTCGGCTCGTGGCAGCCGACGTCGCTGACCGAACCGCAGGAGGCGCGCCCGGGTCGCGAGGCCCTGGCCGCCCTCGAGGCCGCGTCGCCGCTGCTCGGGGCGTCGGGTTCGTCGGCCTCCGACGACCTGCGGGCCGCCGCCGCCAGCGACGAGCACTTCTGGGCCACCGAGTTCGGCGTCGCCCGCGACGTGAGCGACCTCGGCCTCGAGCGCGACCTGCTGCGTTACCGTCCCCTGCCCGTCACGATCCGCGCCGCCGACGGCGCGGCGCCGGCCGACGTGGTCCGCGTGTTGCTCGCCGGACGGCGCTCGGGTGCGCCGCTCACGGTGTCGTCGTCGGTCGAGCTGCCGGGCGCCCTCGTCCGCGCGCTCGGCCTCGCGGCCTCCGACGTCGTGCACGAGGACGACGCCGCCTGGCACGCGCGGGTGCGTGCGGGTCGCCTGTCGACCGAGCGCGTGCGGTTGGTGACCGGTGCCGATGGCGCGACCCGCGCCTCCTCGGCTCTGGCGGACGCCCTGGGCGGCGACCCGGCGGTGGCCGTGTTCGCGGCAGCCGTCACGCCGACCGGGCGCCTCGAGCTGCTGCCGTTCCTGCGCGAGCAGGCCGTCGCCATCACGGCCCACCGCTTCGGCAACCCCGACGACTGGAGCGCCTCGGTCATCTGACCCTGCCGGCGCACGCAGACGCCCGAACCCGCCGACCCCCTCGGGAGTCGGCGGGTTCGTGCCGTCCATGGGGCCGGCGCCGGCCCGCCGGGAGCGACGGGAACCCGCCGACCCGAGCCCCTAGCCGGGGACGACCTCGACCTTGGTCCAGCCGGGCTCGCGGCGGTCGAACGCCTCGTAGGCCTCGATGGCCGAGCCGATGCCCTCGTGCTCGGTGATGAACGCCGTGGGGTCGAACTGGCCGGACGCGACCAGGTCGATCAGCGGCGGGGTCACCGAGTGGTGGTCGCAGTTGCCCATGCGGATGGTGAGGTTCTTCAGCATCGCCTCGCCGAAGGGGAACGACGTCACGGTCGGCGAGTAGACGCCGATGACGCCGATGCGGCCGTACTTCGCCACGACCTCGACGGCCCAGCGCAGGGCCTGGGTCGGCGCGTTGCCGGGCACCCACTGGTCGCCCTGCGGGTTCGCGTCGGGGGCCACCTGCGCGACCTCGGCGGCGAACTCGGCGGCCGTGTCGGGGTCGGGGGCGGCGGGACCGTGGCTCGCGTGCTGTGCGTCCACGCCGACCGCGTCGATGACGGCGTCCACGCCCGCACCGCCGGTGAGGCGCGCGATCGTCTCGACCGGGTCCTCCTCGTCGAAGTTCACGATCTCGGCGTTCTGGGCGAGCGCCTGCGCCAGACGGGTCTCCTCACGGTCGACCACGATCACGCGGCTCGCGCCCTGCTTGAAGGCCGAGGCGATCGCGAACTGGCCCACCACTCCGGCACCGAAGACGGCGACCACGTCGCCGCGGGTGACCCCGGCGAGTTCGGCGCCGAACCAGCCGGTGGGGAAGATGTCGCTCAACAGGATGGCCTGCTCGTCGCTGACCGTGTCGGGCAGGCGGTGCATGGTGTTCTGCGCGAACGGGACGCGCACCTGCTCGGCCTGCAGGCCGTTCACCGGGCCGGTCGAGGCCGGACCGCCGAAGAAGCAGGTACCGGCGTCGGGGCCGTTGGGGTTCGCCACGTCGCACTGAGCGGTCTGGCCTTGGCGGCAGTAGCGGCAGGTGCCACACGACACCGTCGAGTTGATGACGACCCGGTCGCCGGCACTGAAGCCGCGCACGTCGTCGCCGACCGCGGTGACGATGCCCACCGCCTCGTGACCGAGGATCGTGCCCTCGGCCATGGGCGCCATCGTGCCGCGCACGAAGTGCAGGTCGGTGCCGCAGATCGCACTCCGGGTGATGCGGACGACCGCATCGGTCGGGTCGACGATCGTGGGGTCGGCGACCTCGTCGAGTCGGATGTCGCCGATGCCGTGCCAGACGACTGCCTTCATGGGATGGTCCTTCCGTTGAGCCCTCGGCACCGGAGCTGCCGGTACCCGTGCGACGGTAGGCGGCACGGCGTCGGAGCGAGGTGTGCCCTCGCACAGAGAACGGGGGACGCCGCCTCGCCCTGCTTCCCTCCGCCAGGGGGGTCGGCGGACTCCGTCACCCTGGCGGGTCGTCGCCGACCCGCCGGGCACGACGGGAACCGGCCGACTCGAGTGCGGCCGGGGTGGGCCTCAGACGGAGGGCTGCCCGGCGGCGTACCAGGCGGCGAGCCGGCGCAGTCCCTCGTCGACGCTGACGGCGGGCGTCCAGCGGAGGTCGTGCTGCGTGCGCCGCTGGTCGAACCAGTGCGCCGTGGACAGCTGCTCGGCGAGGAACCTCGTCATGGGTGGTTCGTCGGTGCCCGGCCGCACGGCCCAGACGCGCTCGACCAACGACCCCGCGGCGCGGGCGATCCCGGCCGGCACCCGCAGGCGAGGCGCGGGCACCCCGGCGGCCGCGCAGATCCCGGCCATCAGGTCGGCGACGGTGCGGGGCTCGCCGTTGCTGATCACGTACGACCCGCCGCTGACCTCGTCCACGCGCTCGAGGGCTGCGGCGATGCCGGACGCCGCGTTGTCCACGTAGGTGGAGTCGATCAGGGCGGCGCCGTGGTCGAGCAGCGGCAGGCGGCCGGAGCGCGCACGGTCGACGATGCGCTCGACGAGTTGGGTGTCGCCCGGGCCCCAAACCAGGTGCGGGCGGACGGCCACGACGCGCAGGTCGGCGTCGGCGGCTCCGAGGGCGACGCGCTCGGCCGCGGCCTTGGTGCGGGCGTAGTCGCCGCGAGCGTGCCCGGGTGAGGCGGGCAGGGCGTCGTCGCCGACGATCGATGATCCGGCGTGCGCGACGGACGGCGACGAGACGAAGACCAGCCGCGGGACCGAGGAGGCGCGCATCGCGTCGACGAGGGAGCGCGTGCCCCCGACGTTGACGGCCTCGAACTCGGCGGCGTCACCCGTGAGCGACACCTTCGCGGCGAGGTGGACGACGGCGTCCTGGTCGCGGACGGCGGCGGCCACGGCCCGCGGGTTCGTCATCGATCCGAGCACGTCGCGGGCGCCCGGCACGCCCGAGGCCCGGCGTTGGAAGGTCGTGACCTCGTGGCCGGCGGCGGCGACGGCTCGGGCGACGGCGCCGCCGAGCAGGCCGCTCGCGCCGGTGACCAGCACCCTCACGGGCGGCGCATCCGGCGGCCGGACAGCACGGACGTCGCCCACGCGGCGAGGCCGGTGCGGTCGATCTTGCTGTTGTGTCGCACGTCGGTCGGCAGCTGCGGCACGACGAGCACCGCGGCCACGGGCCGACCCGACGCCGACCCGACGGCCGAGCGGACCGAGGCCGCCAGGGCCGCGGACGCCAGCCCCGCGCGACGAGCCGGGGGGACGGTCTCGGCCACGACGACGACCTGCTGCGTGCCCGCCGGGCCGACGCCCACGACGGCGGCGCGGGCGATGCCGGCCCGCGCCTCCACGGCCTGTTCGGACGCCACCGGCGTCAGCACGCCCGTCGCCGTCGTGATCACGTGGGGCAGGCGGCCCTCGACCCAGAGTCGCCCCTGCGCGTCGAGGTGCCCGACGTCGCCGGTGCGGTGCCAGCGGGTCTCGGCGGTCGAGCCCAGGCGGCTGATGCGGTGCGTCAGCCAGAGACGGTCGTAGTGGTCCTCGACGTGGGGCGCCGAGACGACGATCTCGCCGGTCACGCCGGCGTCGTCCGTGAACGTCGAGGAGGCG
>NZ_JXQZ01000100.1 GCF_000878135.1 Frigoribacterium sp. MEB024 | reverse complement strand
GGTCGGAGCGGCCGACCCGGGCGGCGCGGACGCCGGAGCAGGAGGCGCGGCGGCAGCCGGCAGCGCCCCCGTCACCCCCAGCACGGTCGCCAGGGCCGCGGCGAGCGCTGCGCCCGTCCATCGTGAGTTGCGTGCGATCATCGTCGACCGCCTCCTTCTTGTCGTGGTCTGCTGTCGTCGGGCCGTGCTCGACGTCGATCTCTGGTGGAGCTCAGGCCCGGTCGAGGCGGGCGACGCCGATCTTCGAGTCGGCCATGCCGTAGAACACGTACGGGACGCCGTCGACCTCTTCGATCGCGGTCGGGAACACCACGTTCGGCACGATGCCGTCGCGTTCGTCGGCGGTCTCGGCCTCGAGCAGCGGCACCTCCGACCGGGTGACCACGCGGGACGGGTCGTCGGCGTCGAGGATCATCCCGCCCGCCGCGTAGTTGACGTTCTGCTGCTGGGCGAACGCGTCGTCGATCACGCCCGTGACGCCGTGGTGCAGCAGCAGCCAGCCCTCGTCGACGCGCAGCGGGGGCGGGCCGCCGCCGATCTTCAGCTCCTCGAACGGGAACTCGGGGCCGGCGACGAATCGGTGCTGCCCCCACCGCGCCAACGCCCGCGGGTCGGCGGCGACCGCCTCGACCGGCACGTAGCTGATCCAGATCGAGTGCCGCCCGTCGGTGACGCCGGCCGGCAGCGGGCTGCCCTCGCCCGGAACCGTCGCGCCGATGTGCCACATCGGTCGGTGCAGGACGGCGAAGCTGCGCACGCCGTCCGGCGCGGTGACCGGCGACGGGAAGAACACGGTGTCCTTGTTGTGGAACAGCCCGAGGTCGGTGTCGAGCTCGTCGACGTACTCGAAGGTCGCGGGGCCGAGTCGGCGCCAGTCGCGCAGGTCGTCGCTCACGGCGACGGCGGTGCGCGGCCCGAGCGGCCCGTAGGCGACGTAGGTCATCACGTGCAGCCCGAGCTCCTCGATCCAGGTGACGCGCGGGTCCTCGACGCCGGCGTGGGTCGCGCCGCGTTCCCACCCGCGGTCTGGCGCGAGCACGACGCCCTCGCGGGTCACGCCCACGGGCACGCCGTCCTCGACGACGACCCGGGCCAGGCCCACCCGGGACACGTTGCCCGTGGCCACGAGCCGCGGCAGCAGGTAGAGCTCGCCGTCCGGCCCGCGACCTGAGCCGGGGTTGAGCACCCCTTCGGCCTCGTCGGGCGAGTCGGGGTCGGGGGTCATCACGACGGCCAGGCGGGTCAGTCGGTACGGGAAGTCAGCCATGGGAGGCCCTTTCGAGAGGCGAGAGGCGAGAGGCGACGGAGGCGCGATGCGAGGGGGGATCGCACCGCGCCTCCTGCGGTGGGGGCCGTCGGCACGACGACCCGGTCTGGGGGTGGGGAGCCGAGGAGGCGCGGGGCGCGCCGGTCGCGCACCGCGCCTCCTCGGGTCGGGAGGCGATCCGTCAGCCCTTCACGCTCGAGCCGACGTCGGTCGAGATGAAGTAGCGCTGGAACACGATGAACAGCAGCACGACCGGAGCGGCCAGCACGACGGCGCCCGCGAGGGTCGCGCCGAACGGGTTCGCCGCGGTCGCCGCCACGTTGCTGATGTAGTTCGCCAGCGACACGGCGAGCGGCTGCATCGACGCCTCCTTGGTGATGAGGAACGGCCAGAGGAACTCGTTCCACGGACCGATGAAGGTCAGCAGCAGGGCCGTGACCAGCGCCGGGCGCACGAGTGGCAACGCGATGTTCCACAGCAGCCGGAACTCGCCGGTGCCGTCGATGCGCGCGGCCTCGAAGAGCTCCTTCGGAAGCTGCAGGAAGTACTGCCGGAAGATGATCACCGCCGTCGAGTTGATGGCGAACGGCAGGATCATGCCCAGGTAGTTGTCGCTCAGCCCGTAGTTGCGCGCGATGAGCACGTACAGCGGGATGATCAGCAGCTGGAAGGGCACCACCTGCACGAGCAGCGCCAGGGCGAAGGTGACCCCGCGACCGCGCCACTGCAGCACGGCCAGCGCGTAGCCGACCAGCACACCGAACACGAGGGTGCAGGCGAGCACGCCGACCGTGAAGATTCCCGAGTTGAGCAGGCCGCTCAGCAGCCCGATGCGGCTGTCGATCGCGGCGTAGTTCTCGACCGTCAGGTTCGACGGGTGCGGGAACGCCCCGGCCACGGTCGGGTCGGGCTTGGTCTGCAGCGAGCCGATCACCATGTAGTAGAACGGGAAGAGGAACGCCAGGGCGCCGATCGCCAGCACGACGCCGCGCAGCGTGGTCTGGGCCCGGGTCAGGGGCGGCTTCTTCACCACCCGCGGGGTGCGGGCAGGGCTCGCCTCGGGGGTCGAGGCGCGTTCGTCGGCGATCGTCATCGTTCGTCCTTTCCGCCGGCGAACCGGTTCTGCAGCAGGGCGATGACCAGCACGAGGATCACGAGCACGACGCCGATCGCGGCGGCCTGGTCGGGGTTCCCCTGCTCGATGCCCTTCTGGTACATCAGCAGGACGGGCGAGGTCGACGCGCCGTTCGGCCCGCCTCCCCCGGTCAGCAGGTACGGCTCGGTGAAGAGGTTCGCCCCCGTGACGGTCGAGACGAGCAGCACGAGCACGGTGGCCGGACGCACGCCCGGCACGGTGACGGTGAAGAACGACCGGATCGGGCCGGCACCGTCGCTCGAGGCCGCCTCGTACAGCTCTTTCGGCACGTTCTGCAGCGCCGCGAGGTACAGCAGGATGTAGAACCCGAGCTGCTTCCAGGTGACGAACAACGCGATCGAGGGCATGGCCCACGCCGAGTTGATCAGCCACGAGGGCGTCGGGGCCAGCGGTCCGAGCACGTTGTTCACGAGACCGTCGCCGTTGAAGAGGAACAGCCAGACCGCGACGACGGCGACGCTCGCCGTCAGGTACGGCACGTAGAACGCCACCCGCAGGAACCCCCGGAAGTGCGCGACCTTGTCGAGCGCCGTGGCGAGCACCATGCTCAGCACGACGGTCAGCGGCACGTTGATCACCAGGAAGACGCCGACGTTGCCGAACGAGCGGATCACCGCCGGGTCGGTGAACGCGGTGACGAAGTTGTCGAGGCCGACGAAGGGCCGCGCGACGACGGCACCGGGCGCCGTGAAGAAGTAGTCGTGGAACGCGATGTAGACCGCGTAGACCAACGGGTACGCGAACACCGCCAGCACGAACACCAGGTAGGGCGCGCTGAACAGCAGGCCGAGCGGGTGCTTGCCGAGCGGGCCGCCCCGCCGACGCCCGCGCGGGTCGTCGTCGCGGCGACCACCG
>NZ_JXQZ01000010.1 GCF_000878135.1 Frigoribacterium sp. MEB024 | reverse complement strand
CGCCCGACCGGGCCAGCGCCTCCTCGCGGTCGCGCAGTTCGACGCGGCGGATCTTGCCCGAGATCGTCTTCGGCAGCTCGGCGAACTCGACCCGCCTCACCCGCTCGTAGGCGGGCAGCGAGACCCGGGCGTGCGCCAGCACTGCCCGGGCGGTCTCGGCGTCCGGGGCCCACCCCTCGGCCAGGGTCACGTACGCCTTGACGATGTTCAGCCGGGTGTCGTCGGGGGCCGGCACGACGGCGGACTCGGCGACGGCCGGGTGCTCGATCAGCATGCTCTCGACCTCGAACGGCGAGACCTTGTAGTCCGACGACTTGAAGACGTCGTCGGTGCGGCCGACGAACGTGATCATGCCCTCGGCGTCGCGCACGGCCACGTCGCCGGTGTGGAACAACCCGTCACGCATCGACGACTCGGTGCGGGCGGCGTCGCCGAGGTAGCCGGTCATCAGGTTGACGGGTCGCGTGGTGAGGTCGAGGCAGACCTCGCCCTCGTCGCCGACGACGCCCGTGACGGGGTCGACCAGCACGACCTCGACGCCGGGCAGGGCGCGCCCCATCGAGCCGGCCTTGATCGTGCCGCCCGGCGCGTTCGCGACGATGGCCGTGGTCTCGGTCTGCCCGTACCCGTCGCGGATGTCCAGGCCCCAGCCCTGCTGCACCCGCCCGATCACCTCGGGGTTGAGCGGTTCGCCGGCCGACAGCGCCTCGCGGAGGGCGCTCGGCCGCGAACCCAGCGACGACTGGATCAGCATGCGCCACACGGTCGGCGGCGCACAGAACGAGGTCACCCGGGCCCGCTCGAGCTGGTCCCTGAGCTCGGCCGGCCGGAAGCGCCCGTAGTTGTAGACGAACACGGTGGCCTCGGCGGTCCACGGCGCGAAGAAGCAGCTCCAGGCGTGCTTGCCCCAGCCCGGCGACGAGATCGTCATGTGCACGTCGCCCGGCTGCACGCCGAGCCAGTACGTCGTGGTCAGGTGCCCGACCGGGTACGAGGCGTGCGAGTGCACGACCATCTTCGGCTTGCTCGTCGTGCCCGACGTGAAGTAGACGAGGCAGGCGTCCTCGGTCGCCGTCGCGACGTCGGGACGAGTCCAGGAGGCGCGGTGCGAGTCCCCGAAGGACGTCCAGCCCGCGGGGGCCTCGTCGCCCTCGGGGACGACGGCGATGCGCGTGACGGCCTCGGCCCCCTCCACCCAGGCGAACGCGGGGGCGTCGGACGCGTTGGCGATCACGTGCCTGACGAGCCCCCGGTCGATGCGGTCGGCGAGGTCGGTGCTGCCGAGCACGGTCGACGTCGGCAGGATGACCGCGCCCACCTTCATCACGGCGAGCATGGCCTCCCACAGTTCGACCTGGTTGCCGAGCATCAGCATGACGTGGTCGCCCGTCGCGACGCCGAGGTCGTGCAGCCAGGCGGCGACCTGGTCGCTGCGTCGACGCATGGCGTCGAACGACACCCGCTGCTCGGAGCCGTCCTCCTCGACGATCCACAACGCCGTGCGCTCGTTGTCGCGGGCGATCACGTCGAACCAGTCGGTCGCCCAGTTGAACCGGTCGCCGACGTCCGGCCAGCGGAACTCGTCGCTCGCGCGGTCGAGGTCGTGCCCGAGCCCCAGCAGGTGGTCGCGGGCCGCCCGGTAGGCGACGGTGGCCGGCCCCTCGGCGGGTGCGGATGCGCCGGCTGATGCGTCGGCGGATGCAGCGGGCGTGTCGGCGGGTGCGGGTGCGTCGGACATCCCGCCATCATGCACCCCCACCCATGCCGGGCCCGGCATGCGGGAGGGCCGCTCGCCTAGGGTCGTGACATGACGAACGACGCGACCCGCGCCTCCTCATCCGCAGCCAGGTCCGCCCGCTCGCGGCCCGCCCTCGAGATCGCGGTGACGAGCGCCGCCGGAGCCGTCACGGCGCGCGACGGCGGAGCCGACCGCGTCGAACTGTGCAGCGCCCTCGAGCTCGGGGGCGTCACCCCGTCGCAGGGGCTGGTCGAGGCGACCGTCGCGACGGGCGTGCCCGTGCACGCGCTGGTGCGGTGCCGGCCCGGCGGCTTCGTGTACGACACGGACGAGCTGGACGTGATGGTGCGCGAGATCCGGGCGCTGGTGCGGTCGGGTGTGGCCGGCGTCGTCGTGGGCGCGCTGCGCGAGGACGGCTCGCTCGACGTCGACGCCCTTCGCTGGTTCGTCGAGGCCGCGCTCGACGCCGCCGCCCCGCGCCCGGGCACGACACCCCAGGAACCCGCCGAGACCCCAGCTCGCGCCCTGGGGTCTCGGCGGGTTCCTGGGGTCTCACCGCTCGAGATCACCGTGCACCGGGCCGTGGATCGGGCGTCGGACCCGGTCGTGGCGGTGGCGGCCCTGGTGGGGCTGGGCGTCACGCGCGTGCTGACGTCGGGCGGGGCGTCCACGGTCGGGGCGGGTCTGGCGTCGGGGGTGCTGCCGCGCCTGGTCGAGGTCGCGGGCGACGTGCAGGTGATGGCCGGGGGCGGGGTGCAGCTCGGCGACGTCCCGGCGCTCGTGGCCGCGGGGGTCGACGCCGTGCACCTGTCGGCGAAGCGGGCGCGGGCCGTGCGCGCCTCCTCGTCCCGGTCGGGGACGACCGTGTCGCTCGGCACCGAGGCGTCGACCGACTCGTGGTTCGAGACCGACCCCGAGCTGGTCCGCGCCGCCCGTCACGCCCTCGACCAGGCCTGAGGCCGCGGCCGACCGCCACACCGCCGCGCACCGGCGACGCGACGCGTCCCGGGGTCCGCCCCGCGCCTCCTCCCCAGGGTCCCGACCCGCGCCTCCTGCCCGGCTCCGGTGTACGACGGCGACCGCCACCGGTCGCAGGGGTGCACAGTGGAGCGATGACATCGACGTCCCTCCTCGTGATCGGCGGCACCGGGCAGATCAGCGCCTCGGTCGTGCGGCAGGCCCTGCGCGACGGCCTGGCCGTCACCGTCCTCAACCGCGGCAGCACCACGATCCGGCCCGTGCCCGCAGGCGTCGAGCAGCTCGTCGCCGACGTCCGGGACGAGGAGGCGCTGGTCGCCGCCCTGGACGGACGTCGCTTCGACTCGGTGGCCGACTTCCTGACCTTCACGCCCGACCAACTCGCCTCGATGCTGCGGGTGGTGGCGCCGCTGACCGATCAGTACGTGTTCATCGGCTCGGCGTCGGCGTACCAGAAGCCGCCGGTGTCGTTGCCGATCACCGAGGCGACGCCGCTGTTCAACCCGTGGTGGTCGTACTCGCGCGACAAGATCGCCTGCGAGCGCCTGCTGCGCGACGAGCACCTCGCCGGGCGGGTGCAGGCGACGGTCGTGCGCCCCTCGCACACCTATGACGAGACGGCCGTGCCGTTGCTCGGCGGCTGGACCACGATCGAGCGCATGCGACGCGGCGACCCGGTCGTCCTGCACGGCGACGGCACCTCGCTCTGGGCGCTGACGCACTCGGCCGACTTCGCCCGCGCCTTCGTGGGGTTGCTCGGGCACCCCGGCGCCCTGGGCGAGGCGTTCCACATCATGTCGCCCGAATTGCTCACCTGGAACATGATCGCCCGCGACCTCGCCGACGCCGCGGGGGCGTCGCTGCACGTCGTCCACCGCACGACGCAGGTGCTGACCGACGAGGTGCCCGAGTGGACGGCCGACCTCTGCGGCGACCGCAGCCACCCGGCCGTGTTCGACACGTCGAAGATCCGCGCGTTGGTGCCCGGTTGGGAGGCGCGGGTCCCCTTCGCTGAGGGAGCCCGCCAGATCGTCGCCTGGCACGACGCCGACGCCTCACGTCGCACGGTCGACCCCTGGGTCGACGACGCCTACGAGCGGCTCGTCGCGCTGTAGCCCGAGGCCCGCGGGAGCTTCTGGTCGGCGTCGCACCGCCGATGTGGGCGATGCGACGTTCAGTCGGCGGTGCGACGCAGCGCGGGTGCGGGCGCGGGGGCACCAGCCGCCGCCTCCTCCGATCCGGCCCGCACCGCGCGCACGGCGACGGGCAGCGTCAGCCGGAACACCGCGCCGGGCCGGCCGACCCCGGGAGGCTCGCAGACCAGGTCGCCGCCGTGGGCGCGCGCCAGACCGCGGGCGATGGGCAGCCCCAGGCCCGCGCCTCCGTCCCCGGACCGTCGGGCCTCGTCGAGCCGCACCAGCCGGTCGAACACCCGCTCGCGATCGGCGTCGGGCACGCCCGGGCCGTCGTCGGACACGAGCACGGCGACCTCGTCGGCCCTCGACGCGTCGAGCCAGAGCGTCACCTGACCCGTGCCCCCCGTCGCCCGGGCGGCGTTGTCGACCAGGTTGCCGACGATCTGCGAGACGCGCCCCGCGTCGGCCGCGACCACGACGGGCCCGTCGGGCAGCACGACGCGCAGGTCGAGCGACGGCCGTCGTAGCCGGTGGCGTTCGACGTCGGCGAGCAGCGACGCCCCGAGGTCGACGGGGGCGACGTCGAGCGAGATCCCCTGGTCGACGCGGGCCATCAGCAGCATGTCGTCGATCAACCGGGAGGCGCGTTCGGCCTCGCGCACCACGTGCGTCGCCAGCCGCTCGCGTTCGTCGGCCGTGCCGGGCGACCGCACGAGGGTGTCGGCCGCGGCGCGCATGCCGGCGACGGGGGTGCGCAGTTCGTGGGCGGCGTCGGACACGAACGCCCGCACCCGCGTCTCGGCGTCGAGTGCGGCCCGCTCGGCCCCCTCGACGCCGTCGAGCATCTCGTCGAAGGCGACGGCGACCCGGCCGATCTCGGTGTCGCGTCGGGCCGGCCGCAGGCGTCGGCCCCGGTCGCCGTGAGCGATCGACCGGGCGACGCTCGTCATCCGGTCGAGCGGCCGCAGGGTGGCCCGCACGACGAGGGCGAGGCCGATCGCCGCGATCAGCAGGAACGCCGCGGAGGCGCCGATCATCACCCAGCGCAGCTGCACCAAGGTCTCGCCCACCGACCGCGAGTCCGTGGTCAGGGTGATCGTCGACCCGTCGCTGAGCTGCGAGACGAGCGTGGTCACCTCGTCGTCGCTCCGCACCTCGGACGAGGTGACCGTGACCGCGTCGGACGAGGAGGCGCTGCCCGCGTCCCCGGCGTCGGTGCCGGTCGAGCCCGTGCCCGAGCCGGTCGCGCCGGTGTCGGTGCCCTCCTGGGCGTCGGTGCCCGCGCCTCCTGGTCCGTCGTCGAGGCCCGAGGCCGGGCCGCCGCGACCGGGGCCGCCCTCGCCGAGCGAGGGCGGACCGTCGCGCAGCTGGTCGGGGCTCGGGCCGGCGACGATGGCGTCGCCGTTCGCGTCGCGGATGACGACCGAGAGCCCCTGGGCCGAGAGCCGGTCGGCGAGTTCGTCGCCGTCGACCGTGCCGACCAGGGCGGCAGCGGCCGCGGCGCGGTCGGACAGCCGGTCGACGACCTGGGCGCGGAGCCGCTGGCCGAGCGTGAGCTCGACCGTCACGGCGAGCGCCGCCAGCAGGACGGCCAGCAGCAGGAGCACGGCGACGACCGTGCGGGCGCGCAACGAACCGGTGCGCAGCCCGGGGGCGGCGGTGTCGGGGGCCGACGCCGCGCCTCCTCGGGGGTGGTGTCCCGTCGAGAGCGCAGCGGGACGGCGGGGGCGCGTCACGCGCTCATCCGGTAGCCGAGGCCGCGGACGGTGTGGATGAGGCGGGGGCCGCGGGTCTCCATCTTGCGGCGAAGGGCGCTGAGGTGCACCTCGACGAGGTTGGGGTCGTAGTCGTCGTAGCCCCAGACCTGGGTGAGGATCTGCGTCTTCGAGACGGTGCGTCCTCGGCTCTCGGCGAGGAAGCCGAGCAGGCGGAACTCGGTCGCGGTGAGGTCGAGCGGTTCGCCGCCGCGCGTGATGCGGGCCGCCTCGGGGTCGACGACGAGGTCGCCGATCTCGATCACCGAGGGGATTCGACCGCGGCGTCGGAGCACGGCCGTGACCCGGGCGATCAGTTCGGCGACGGCGAACGGCTTGACCACGTAGTCGTCGACGCCCTCGGCGAAGCCGCGCAGTCGGTCGTCGACCTCGTCGCGGGCGGTCAGCATGACGACCGCCGCGTCGGAGGAGGTGCGGATGGTGCTCGCCAGGCGGATGCCGCTCGCCCCGGGCAGCATCCAGTCGAGCACGACGAGGTCGGGCACGAAAGCCTTCAACTGCTCGGGCAGGTCTGCGCCGTCGGCCAGACCGTGCACGGCGAAGCCCTCGGCGCCCAGCGCGGTGACGACGGCGGTGCGGATGGTCTCGTCGTCGTCGATCACGAGGACGCGGGCAGGGCTGAGCATCCTCCGAACGGTAGGGCCGGTCGGTGGGCGGAGGCTATGGACGGGCTGGGGGTGCGGTGTGGGTCGTCCCTTGGATGCATCCCGCTAGTGTCGGCCCATGGGGAGACAGCGCCGACGACGCCAACTCGTCGCGGGCGGCGTCCTGGTGGGCCTGTCCCTGTCGGCGTTCTGGCTCGGCGTGCCCGTCGCGGCCTGGTGGCCGTCGGCCTACCTGACCGTCGGGTTCGTCGCGTTCGGATGCTTCCTGGTCGCCTTGTGGTTGTTCCTGCTCGTCGTCGCCGAGCGCGACGATCCATCCGGAGACACCCCGGGCGGTTTTGCGTCTCCGAGCCTCTGGCCGTTCCGACGGCGGCAGACTCCGGTCGCCCGGGACCCGCACGCCGCCCACGTCGCGTCCTGGCGCCACCCTGCCTGGACCGACCGGGTCGTCCCGGTCCTCCGTCGCGTCGACGCCGACGAGACCCTCGAGCTGTTGCTCGTCGACGATCGAGGCGAAGGCCCGATCGGCACGAAGAGGGAGATCGTCGTGGCGTTCTCCACCCAGGACCTCATGCTGATGTCGGCCGCGCTGCAGGCGGACGCCGAGGACTCCGGCGACCCCTACTGGGCGAGGGAGATCGGCTTCGACGCGCAGGACGCGCTCGCCTGGTCGCGTCGCGCTGCTCGCGCCGCCCGCGACGCGCCGGCCCCTCGGCCCGGTCCGCCGCGCACCTCTGCCGTCGGCGCACGACGCATCGCCTGGACCGCCTGGGCGCTCGAGGACGATGCCGGGGGCGACGCGAACCGTGATCCGTGGTTCGCCGTTCCCCTCGACCAGCTCGAAGCCGTACTGAACACCCTCCACGAGGTGGCGAAGGGCACCATCGACGTCGATCTCGGTGCAACCCACCGGACCGACGCCCAGCGGTCCGCCGACGTCGGGACCGTCGGGGTCGAGGACGGACACGACGAACGCCTGGTGGCCGACGAGCTGGTGCGACGCCTTCGCGACGTCCTCCGGCACGCGCACGAGCCCGACCCGGCGTCGACGTTCGGCCCCTCCGACACCTGAGTCGACCCTGCCGAGCCACCGGGGTGGAGAGGAGACGGGAAGAGGAGGACGGCGCCGATGCGCTCGGCCACCGAGGCGCTCGAAGAACCACGACCCCTTCGTCATCTCCATGCCGACGTTCGTCGGCGGGTTGTACGAGACGTACTCGCTCTCCATCCGGAACGACGGCTCGCGACTGGTCGGTGGTCGAGAGCCCGTCTACGATCCTTCGAGTCGTAGTGTTCTCCCCACACGGGGGTGCAGTCGTACCGCCCGGAACAAGGGGGACTCCATGTCGGACATCATCTCGGTCGCGGAGCACAAGAAACGCGTCCGGTTCAGGCTCCGCCTCCAGTTCGTCGCCTTCGGCGCGGCCCTCGTCGGCCTGATCTGCTTCGGGATCATCCTGCAGGCGAACGTGCAGAGCGCGGTCCTCGGCGGCATCGGTCTCGCCGGTCTCGGCGTCGCGATCATCTTCTACGTGTGGTCCCTGATCTACGGCTTCATGATCGCCTCGAAGCGACCCACGCCCCCGAACTTCCGCTAGCGACGTCGGTCGCCGCCGAGACCCGCAGGCACGATCTTCTCCACCAGGAGGTCGATGCGCGCCTCCTGGAGGTCGGGCCGCAACCGGGCACCGCGCTGCAGCACGACGAGGCCGTGCAGGCCGGCCCAGAACGTCTCCGTCAGCAGCTCGACGTCGTCGTGCCCGGCTCGCGGTTCGAGGACGGCCCTGAGTTCGGCGAAGGCGGACGAGGGTGCCGGGGCGGAGCCGTTTCCGAAACGCAGGCGTGTCGCCCTGCCGAACATCGCCTCGTAGACGGCGGGGGCGTCGGTCGCGAAGGCGGCGTAGCGGCGGGCGACGGCGATGGGCGCATCACCCGGCGCGACCGTCGTGCGCGCCTCGTGCAGACCGGCCGCGAGTTCGGCGAAGCCCTCGAGGGCGACGGCGTCGGCGATCTCGTCGAGCGAGGCGAAGTGCTTGTAGATGACCGGTTGGCTGTACTCGATCTCGGCCGACAGGCGTCGGGTCGTGACGGCGTCCCAGCCTTCGCGCTCGGCGACCGTGCGTGCCGTGCTGGTGATCAGCCGGCGACGTGTTGCTCGGTCGCGGGCTCGGCGGTCCTCGATGGTCATCCCTGATGGTAGCGCTGCTAGCTATGCGAGCGGCACTCTTGACAGCTCTCTTTCACAGGGTTAGCGTTGCTATTAGTTAGCAGCGCTAACGCTTAGTGAAGGGCCTTTCCGATGGAACCACGCGCACTGGTCGAGACGTATCTCGAGATGTTGAATTCCCACGACCCTGACCTGGTCGACACGTTCCTGACCGAGGACTACGTGAACCACAACGTCGTCGTCGCGGACGGTCGCGAGGCGAACCGGGACTTCTGGGCGACGTTCTTCGCCGGCCTGCCCGACGTCGTCGCGACGATGGAGGACGTGATCGTCTCGGGTGATCGCGTCGTCGGCCGGTTCGTCTATCGGGGCACCCACACGGGAGACCTGCTGGGCATCGCCGCCTCCGGCGCCGCCGTCGAGATGCGGAGCATCGACATCTGGCGGGTCGACGGCGGCCTCCTCGTGGAGCACTGGGACGAACTGAACCTGATGGAGGTCTTCCAGCAGGTCGGCGTCCTCCCCCTGCTCGGCGAGCCCGAGGCGGACGAGGCGTGATCGTCGTCACGCAGGTCGCCGCCCTCCTCGCCGTCATGGGCGTGGGGCTCGTCTGGGGCACCGACGCGTTCTGCGCCCTCGTGCAGCGCCCCGCTCTCGCCCGCATCGACGACACCGCGCTCACCCGCGTCATGGGCAACGTGCACCGCTACGGCGACCGGCGGATGCCGGTCCCCGGTGTCGTGGGACTCGTCGGGTCGCTGGCGACCGCCGTGCTCGCCGTGCTCACGAGCCACGCCGTCGCGGCGGTGACGGCAGGCGCGGCTCTCGTGCTGCTGGTCGTCTGGCTCGTGCTCTACACGCGCGTCAGCGCTCCGATCAACCGCGCGCTGACGACCGCGGTCGACCGGGGCGAGACGCCCGAGAACGCTCGCGCACTGCAGGCCGGATGGGACCGCGTCATCGTGCTCCGCGCCTCCCTGCAGGGGCTGGCATTGCTCGCACTGGGCGTGACCCTCGTCGTGCTCTGAGCCGTTCCGCGATGGCCACGAGGCCGAGCCGCTCGCCGCGAGCCCGTCGACTAGCGCGTTCCGCCGTAGGCGACAGGAACGAGGTCCGCGCGCGCGTCGCCCGTCCGGATGAGCTCCAGGATCGCGTCGGCGACCTGGTCGGGCGAGTCGAAGGTCGCGCCCGCGGTCATCTCCTCGGCCTCGGAGCGGCCCGCCTTGATCGAGGTCAGGAACTCGGTGTTCGTCGCGAAGGGAATCATCGTCGACACCGTGACCCCGGTGTCGACGAGTTCGTTGCGGGCGATCGCCGTGAGACGCTCGAGCGCGATCTTCGAGGCGACGTACCCGCCCGTCCCCGGGACGTCGGCGAAGGTCGTTCCCGAACTCACGTTGACGATGCACCCCGCACCTTGTCGACGCATGGTCGGCAGAACGGCCTGCATGGCGGCCAGGGGTGCGATCAGGTTGAGTTCGAGGACCGCCCGGAAGTCGTCCAGCGCGAGGTTCTCGACCACGGCCTGGAGACCCTGGCCGGCGTTGTTGACCAGCACATCGATCCGCCCGAAGGCGTCGAGCGCCGCCTGCGCGAGTCCGGCGACCTGCACCTGGTCGGTCACGTCGCATCGCACGGCCACGGCGCTGCCGAGCTCGACCGCGAGCTCGCGCACTCGATCTTCACGTCGTGCCGCGAGGACGAGCCTCGCGCCCGCCGCCGAGGCCGCTCGCGCCGTCGCCGCCCCGATGCCCGACGACGCTCCCGTGACGACGACGACTCGATCCTTGATGTCCATGACGTTCTCCTTCTCCTCGCCGCCTTCCGCGGAGGAAGGGCCCGGCATCCATTTACGCTACTCCGCAGTAGCGTAAATGGACTTTCCTGTCGCTAGGATCGCCCGGTGACGACACGCGCAGAACAGTCCGGTGCCGAGACCGAGGCCAAGGCTCGCCCGGGGCGCCCCGTCGACCATTCGTTCGACGACGCCGTCCTGGCCACGACGCTGGATCTCATCGCGGAGAACCCGCTCGAAGGCATCACCCTCGATGCCGTCGCCGCTCGGACGGGCCGAGCCAAGACGACGCTGTACCGTCGGTGGGCCACGAAGGACGCCCTGGTCGTGGCGGCGCTCCGCTCGATGGGCCGCCCGCCCGAGGTGGAGCACCTCCCGCGCCGAGGCTCCCTCCGCGCGGACATGTTGGCGGTCGTGGACTCGCCGTGGCTCGGTGGGACGGCGAGGCGCCTCGCACTCTTCGCCGGCCTCGCGAGGACGGCCAGCCACGTGACGGGTCTCGATGCGGTCGTCCGGTCCGAGATCACCGAGCCCTACGTCGAGATCTATCGGCGACTCCTGACCCGAGCGATCGACGAGGACGAGGCACCGGAAGAGCTCCGGAGTCGGGTCGACACCCTCGCGGCCGTCATCCCCGCGATGAGCAGCCTCCGGTTCGGGCTCGACCACACGACCACGGGACGCGATTTCTTCGTCACCGTCGTGGACGATGTCGTCCTCGCAGCCGTCCGCGGCACACGAGCCACCGCCTAGCCACCTGCCGACACCGGCACGACCGACCGCTGCGGCGTGGAAGGATCAGGACCGATCTGTCGACCCCGATTCCCGAACCCCGAGGAGCACCGTGCTCGCACGCGACGTGACCGAGAAGAGATTCACCCCGACCCGCTTCCGCGAGGGTTACGCGATGGACGACGTGGACGCGTTCCTCGAGCGCATCCATGCGACCCTCACGGCCTACGAGCAGGGGACCGCCGTCGATGTCCTGGCGGACGTCGATGTCGTGAACGCACGATTCCAGCCCACGAAGTTCCGGGAAGGGTACAGCCAGGACGAGGTCGACGATTTCCTGGACGAGGTCGTCGCCGAGCTGCGGCGCCGCGAGTCGGCCGGGGACCGCTGACCACGTGCCGCTGACCGCATCCGGCCGTCGCGCGTCACGGGGGCCGATCCGGGCCGACGTCACGTGGCTGCTCGATGCGCCCGACGTCCAGGCACGCCTTCTGCCGGGCTGGAGCTTTCGCCCGCTGGTCTGGCTCGGCTCCGGCCACCCCGACTTCGATGCCGGTAAGGCGACACTCGAGGGAGCGCTCGTGGGAGCGGTCTGTTCGTGGGTCAGCCGCGACGGCAGCAGGGACAGGGTCGAGCTGCGGTTCTGGGCCGAGGTTGACCTCGGCGACCTGGTCGCGCCGGGCAGGCCGGTGACGCTGCTCGAGGGGCAGCGCACCGTGGCCAGAGGAGCCGTGGCCGAGAACGTGACTTAAGCCCCGCTTCAGATTCGGTTCCGAGAGTGGTGTCTGCCGGCGGGAACGCCCCGACCGCCAGCCGCCTCGCGGCTCGCCCGGCACCCGACATCTGGAGACACCATGGCGAAGGACAACACCCCCGACGGCCGCGACGACCGTCGCGACGAGAACAGCCCCTCGCAGGACGACGCGTGGGCCGAACGACTGCGCCGCGAGGACCAGGACCAGGACGCACGCGCCACCACCGAGCTGCCGGCCGCGGCGTCCGGGCAGCCGACGGCCCCGACCACGCCGATCGTCGCCGACGACCGACGCACCCGCGAACTGCCCGCGGACGGGAGCGCGTTCCGGACCGCGTCGTCGGCAGAGGCCGCCGGGACGACCACCCGTCGCCGCCCCACCAAGCGCCTGCTCGTCGGCATCGGCATCGCAGCAGCCGGCCTCGCCCTCGTCGGCACCAGCACCGCCGTCGCGGTGTCGAAGGCCGGCAGTTCGACCAGCGCCTCGTCGACCGCGACGCCGGGCCAGGACGACGCGGCGAACCAGGGCGACGGCTCACGACAGGAGCCCGGAGGACGAGGCTCCGACGACGGCGCCACCGGTGCCCCCACGGACGCACCGACCCCGCCGGCCGCGGGCGACGACTCGGACGGGAGCGCTCCTGCCGAGGGCACCGGCCCCGACGGCAAGGCACTGCCGACCCCCGGCACCGGCACCGACGGGAAGGCACTGCCGACGCCCGGTACCGACCCCGACGGCGAGGCGCTGCCCGTCGCGCCCGACGGCGGCCCTGCCGACGGCGGACCCGCGGCCGGCGGACCGAAGGGCGGCCCGGGCCACGGCCCCGGCGAGAAGGGCGGCCCGAAGACGGACTCCGACGACACCGAGGACGACTCCGACCGCCCCACCCCGCCGACCGACGCGCCCACCCCTCCCGCCGACGCGCCCAGGCCCACCCCCGGCACCGACGAGGGCTCGGGCTCGTAGGCCGACGGCCGCGACCGACCGGAACCGCCCGACGCCGGTCGGAACGGCTCGGCGCCGCTCAGAACCGCGTGGTGATGCTGCCCTCGACGACGGGTGGCACACCGCGGCGGCTGGCCGAGCCCCGCACCGTGGCGATCTCGTTCCACTTGTCGATCGTGGTGCAGGGGTGCGAGACGCCGAGCCGCACCAGGTCGCCGACCTGCAGCCCCGACGCCGGGTCGAGCCGCAGGAAGGCGTGCTGGTCGTTGAGGCCCGACACGTGCGACCCGTCGAGCACCCCGGGGAGGCGCCGGTCGGCCGCCTGCGGACGCCACGCCTCGAGCGGCACCGGGAACCCCTCGTCGTCCGACGTGTCGCGCCGCCCGACGTTGAGCAGGGCGAGCCCGGGCTCGGGACGGGACACCACGGACGCCCAGAGCTCGAGGGTCGGCAAGAACGAGAGTCCGGTCGAGGCCTCGGCGCCGGGCCTGGTCGGGGACGAACCGGCGGGCACGGCGTGCGGCTCCTCGGAGCGCTCGGCTCCGAACCCCTCGGCCGCTCCGTCGAACCCGGTGAGCTCGCCGTCGGTCGGCCCGCCCGTCTCGCGGTCGGCCTGCGACCCCGCGGAACCGTCGCCGACGGCCACCGTGACGTCCGCGGCGACGCCACCCGCGCCTCCTGCGGTCGTGGGCCCGGTGTCACGGGCGAACGGCGTCAACCGCCGGTAGAGGTCGTGGTCGTGGGCGACGTACGAACCCGACCGCAGCGCGACGCGTGTGCGCGGCCCCTGCAGCCCCGACGGGTCGTGGCGGTCGCCGAGCACGGCGACGACGCGGTCGAAGTACACGCTGCCGCCGGCGGTGAGCACCACGTCGTGACCGGACGACAGCCACGGGTCGAAGGCGGGGGCGCCGATGCCGTCGAGCACCTCGAGGAGCCCCCGCAGGTAGTCGTCGACCACGGCGATGCCGGCCGCGTCGACGTCGTGCGTGAGGGCGCCCTCGTAGCCGGCCACCCCGGCCAGGACGAGATGCGGCGAGGCCGCCACGGCCTCGGCTACGAGCAGGGCCTCGCGCACCGAACGGGCCCCGGTCCGACCGAGCGGGGACCCGAACTCGACCAGCACCGCGAGCGGACGCTCGGCCTCGGCCCGCGCCAGGGCGGCGTCGACGAGGCGTACGGTCTCGACCGAGTCGACCCACATGAGCACGTCCGTGCCGGGTGCGGCGAGCGCCGCGAGGGTCGCGGGCGCGAAAGCGGTGCCGGCCAGGACGACGGTCGGAACCCCGGCCTCGCGGGCGACGGCGACCTGGAACGCCGTCGCGAGCGTGATGCCCCACGCCCCGGCGTCGAGCTGCCGCCGCCAGATCTCGGGCGCCATGGTCGTCTTGCCGTGCGGCGCCAGGTCGACCCCGGCCTCGCGGCACCAGGCCGCCATGGTCACGACGTTGTGATCGAGGGCGTCGAGGTCGATCGTGAGCAGCGGGGTCGCGAGGTCGATCAGCGGGACGGGCCGCGGTTCGCGGCCGAAGCCGACCTTGGTGATCGACGTGACGGCGGGGGCGGACGGGGTCGAGGGTGACGTGGTCATGGTGCCTTCCGACGGGGCGGGTGGGGTGGTGCTGCGGTCAGGCCGTGTGTCGGTGCCTGACGGTAGTTTTGCAGTCACCCCCGACACGCGACACATCACGTCGGGTCCACAGACCATCGATCAGAGAAGAGCAGACCTGTGAGCGAGAAGACCGAAGTCCGCACCGGCGGCGCCCCCACCCCCATCTCGACCTTCTCGCAGGGCGTGCTCAAGAACGGCTTCCTCAGCGTGTCGGGCCAGGGCCCGCAAGACCCCGCCACGAGCGAGTACCTGCACCCCGGCGACCTGACGTCGCAGACCGTCCGCACGCTCGACAACGTCAAGGCGATCGTCGAGGGCGCCGGCGGCACGTTCGACGACGTCGTCTCGCTGCGCGTCTTCCTGACCACGCGCGACGACTTCGCCGAGATGAACGCCGCGTACGAGACCTACCTGCTGCAGAACGTCCCGAGCGGAGTGTTCCCCACCCGCACGACGGTCTTCGTCGAGCTGCCGAACGAGGCCATGCTCGTCGAGATCGACGCGCTCGCCGTCCTCAGCTGACGCCCTGCGGCCCTGCGGCCCGGCCCCGGCGGCCCGGCGGCCCGGCCGAGCTGCCGCTCGTCGAAAACGGGCGAGTTCGTACTCTCCGGGCCGGCACGATCGCCCGCCCGCCCCGAACACGCCCGTGTTCAGGGTCGTGCGGCGTCCAGGCGGCACCCCGGCCGGAGGCGCGGGGTCAGTCGGCCGCGCCCGTCACGACAACGGTCTTCCGTGACCACGTCGCGTCGGTCAGCTGGGCGAGCATGAAGCGCGCCACGTCGGCCCGGGTCACGTGGATGCCCGCCCCCTGGGGCAGCCGCTCCCCCGTGGCGAGCGACCCGGTCGCCGGGTCGTCGGTGAGGCGCGTCGGGTAGACGAGCGTCCAGTCGAGTCCGCTCTCGCGCACCTCGGCGTCGGCGACGTCCTTGGCGGCGTAGACCTTGCCGAGCACGGTGTGGAAGAACACCTTCTGCAAGGTGTTGGCGTCTGCCTGGCTGTCGCCGACGCCGAAGGCCGAACAGACGACGAGGCGGTCGACCGCCGAGTCACGCATCGCCGGCAGCAGGGCGCGACCGACCTCGACCTCGACCGGGTGCCGGATGTTCCTCGAGCCGATCGCGTTGAGCACGGCGTCCTGGCCGACGACCGCGGCGCGGACGTCCTCGGCCGAGGTCGCGTCGCCGGTGAGCACCCGGACGCCGTCGGTCACGTCGAGGGCGGACGCGTCCCGGACGAGCACCGTCACCTCGTGCCCCGCCGACAAGGCGACCCGCAGGACGTGGGAGCCCGTGCCCCCGGTCGCTCCCAGCACCAGAACCTTCATCGCGCCTCCTGTCGTTCATCGAAGCGAACACCGTCCGACCAAGAGCAGACCGAGAGTGGGCCGAGAGCTCCACCGCCCAGCCCGACCTCCGGGCACCCCGTATCCGTGCCCAACCCGACCCGGGGCACCCTGGATGCGCGCCGAACCCGACCTCCGGGCACCCCCTATCCGTGCCCAACCCGACCTCCGGGCACCCCGTATCCGTGCCGATCCCGACCTCCGGGCACCCCAGATGTGTGCAAATCCCGACATCTTCGGGCCGGCACGCCGCTCATCTTCCCCCCGAGGCGGCATGTCGCCCGTCGACTGTCGCGATTTGCACACGTCGGCGGCGAACCCGGGGTGCGGGGCGGGCGGGCGGGTCGGGCGGGGGCGGGTCAGCGGAG
>NZ_JXQZ01000001.1 GCF_000878135.1 Frigoribacterium sp. MEB024 | reverse complement strand
CTCTGACCCTCGGCGAAGATCGTGTCGAATGCGAGGGACGACTTGCCGGAGCCGGACAACCCGGTGAAGACGACCAACGAGTCACGCGGGATCTCGAGGTCGACGTTGTCCAGGTTGTGCACACGGGCACCCCGGACGCTCAGCGTGGAGGAACCTTCTACAGGTGAGATGGACACTCTTACCATTCTGTCGATGTGGACGACGCTCGTCGTCGTGGCGGGCGGGCCCGCAGGAGGTACGGCCGGCGGCGCCGGGTCAGGGGGCCGAGGACGAGATGACGGGTTGGACCCCCGTCAGGTCGGCCGACACCTGCCACAGACGGGCTGCGACCGACTCGTCGCGGGTGTGACGTTTGGCGGGAACACGAGCCGGCGCGCCGGTCAGTTGGAACCATCCGGCCGGACCCCAGTATTCCCCGCCGACGACGTCTTCGCCCACGACGGCCTGGACCAGTGGCTCTGCTCCGACCTCTTTTCCCTGGGAGAAGGTGTGCATCATCGAGGTGAGGACGGCGGGAGGGCGATGGGGTTCGACGACGGGCGGACGCGGGTCGCTGAGAGAGTCCCAGGAGAACCCGGGGTGGGCGACGACGCTGGAGACCGACGATCCGGCGGCTCGAAGGCGACGATCGAGGTCGAAGCCGAAGGTCATGACCGCCAGCTTGGATCGCGCGTAGGCGACGGCCCCGGAGTAGCTCGAGACCATCATGGGGTCGTCGAGGTCGAGTCGCACCCACCGGTGGCTGATGCTGCCGAGGTGCACGACGCGAGCCCGCCCTGCCGACTCGAGGGCCGGCATGAGGTGCGAGACCAGGGCGAAGTGGCCGAGATGGTTGGTGCCGAATTGGAGTTCGAATCCGTCGGTCGTCGCCTGACGCCGACGGGAGCCGACGACGCCCGCATTGGCCAGGAGGCCGTCGACCGGTCCGCCGGCGGCGATGGCGGACGCACCAGAGCGGACCGACGCGAGGTCGGCCAGGTCGAGCGCGACCGTGTCGACGTCCGCCCCGGACACGCGGCTGCGGAGGAGATCGGCGGCCCGGACGGCCCTCTCGGCGTCGCGAGCCGCGAGGACGACCTGATGACCGGCCGTGACGAGCCGCTCGGCGGAGTAGTAGCCGAGCCCCGCCGTCGCACCCGTGACGACGACGCGGCGACGATCACCGGGCATGACCGGCAGCCTCCATCTGCCGCAGGTCTTTCTTCAGGTCGGCGACCTCGTCGCGGAGCCGACCCGCCAACTCGAACTTGAGCTCGGCGGAGGCCTGCAGCATCTGCTCGTTGAGGTCGGCGATGATGGCTTCGAGGCCGTTCGCCGCGCTGGCAGCCTTGCCCTCGCGGCGGAGGTTCGGCGTCGGGGCGCGCTTGCCGCCCTGGCGATCCGCGAGGAGGCGTGCGGTGTCGGCACCCTCGCGGGCCAGGACCTCGGTGATGTCGGCGATCTTCTTGCGGAGTGGTTGAGGGTCGATGCCCCTCTCGAGGTTGTAGGCGACCTGCTTCTCGCGACGACGATCGGTCTCTTCGAGAGCCTGTTTCATGGAGTCGGTCATCACGTCGGCGTACATGTGCACCTGACCCGAGACGTTGCGGGCCGCGCGGCCGATGGTCTGGATGAGGGACGTCGACGAACGGAGGAAGCCTTCTTTGTCTGCATCGAGGATCGCGACGAGCGACACCTCGGGGAGGTCGAGGCCCTCACGGAGCAGGTTGATGCCGACGAGCACGTCGTAGACGCCCTGTCGCAGTTCGGTGAGGAGTTCGACCCGCCGGAGAGTGTCGACGTCGGAGTGCAGATACCGCACCCGCACACCCGCCTCGGTGAGGAAGTCGGTGAGTTCTTCGGCCATCTTCTTGGTCAGGGTGGTGACCAGGACGCGTTCGTCGATCTCGACCCGCGTGCGGATCTCTTCGAGCAGGTCGTCGATCTGGCCCGCGGACGGCTTCACCACGATCTCGGGATCGATGAGCCCGGTGGGTCGGATGATCTGCTCGACCACGCTGTCGGTGATGCCCAGCTCGTATTTGCCCGGTGTCGCCGAGAGGTAGACCTTCTGGCCGACCCGGTCGAGGAACTCCTCGAACTTGAGCGGCCTGTTGTCGAGGGCACTGGGAAGCCTGAACCCGTGGTCGACGAGGGTGCGCTTGCGCGAAGCGTCTCCCTCGTACATGGCACCGATCTGGGGCACGGTGACGTGCGACTCGTCGATCACCACGAGCAGGTCGTCGGGGAAGTAGTCGAGCAGGCAGTGGGGCGCCTCGCCGGGCGACCGGCCGTCGATGTGCGCGGAGTAGTTCTCGATGCCGTTGCAGAAGCCGATCTGTTCCATCATCTCGAGGTCGAAGGTCGTGCGCATGCGCAGGCGCTGGGACTCGAGGAGCTTTCCCTGCTTGTCGAGCTCGTCCAGGCGGGTGGCGAGTTCGTCCTTGATGGTGCCGATGGCGCGGTGCATGACGTCGGTGCCCGCGACGTAGTGCGAACCGGGGAAGACCGAGACGGCGTCCATCGTCTTGACGACGTCGCCCGTGAGCGGGTGGAGGGCGTACAGAGCCTCCACCTCGTCGCCGAACATCTCGATGCGGATGGCCAGCTCTTCGTACATGGGGATGATCTCGATCGTGTCTCCGCGTACGCGGAAGTTGCCGCGGGAGAAATCGATGTCGTTGCGCTGGTACTGCATCGAGACGAACCGGCGGATCAGCGTCTCGCGATCGATCCGCATGCCGACCTGAAGGGCGATCATGGCCTCCATGTAGCCCTCGGGAGTGCCGAGACCGTAGATGCAGGAGACCGTCGAGACGACGATGACGTCACGTCGGCTCAGCAGCGAGTTCGTCGTCGAGTGACGCAACCGCTCGACCTCGGCGTTGACCGAGCTGTCCTTCTCGATGAACGTGTCGGTCTGCGGGACGTAGGCCTCGGGCTGGTAGTAGTCGTAGTACGAGACGAAGTACTCGACGGCGTTGTTCGGGAACAGCGAGCGGAACTCGTTCGCCAACTGGGCCGCGAGCGTCTTGTTGTGGGCCAGCACGAGCGTGGGCCGTTGCACCTGCTCGACGAGCCAGGCGGTGGTCGCCGACTTGCCCGTTCCGGTGGCACCGAGCAGCACGACGTCGGTCTCGCCGGCGTTGATGCGCCCCGCCAGTTCGGCGATGGCGGCCGGCTGGTCGCCGCTGGGCTCGAACTCACTGATGACTTCGAACGGGCGCACACTGCGGGTCGGTTCCATGGATTCCAGCTTACGAGGGACCACCGACACTCGTGTCGTGGGAGGCCGCCTGCTTCGCCGCTGACAGCGAACGCAGTCGATCGTAGAGGTCGTCAGCCTGCTCCAGGGTGTGCTCGAGCGAACCCGAGGAGTCGACGACGAGGTCTGCCACGGCGAGTCGCGTCCGGTCGTCCGCCTGCGCGTCCACACGCCGCCGCGCCTCCTCGTCGTTCATCCCGCGCAGTTCCACGAGTCGCCTCAGGCGGACCTCGCGCGGGGCGTTCACGACGACGATCACGTCGAAGCCGTCGGTCCCCCGTGATTCGACGAGCAACGGCACGTCGTAGACGACGACGCGACCCGCGTCGTCGGCGACGGCGTCGGACATGCGCCGGGCGGAGAGCTCGTGTACGGCCGGGTGGGTGATCCCCTCGAGATCACGGCGTGCGGCGGGGTCGGCGAAGACGATCGCCCCCAGGGCGGCTCGGTCGAGGGAGCCGTCGGGCTGCAGGACGTCGGATCCGAAGCGGTCGACGACGGCCGCGAGTCCCACCGATCCGGGCTCGACCACCTCGCGTGCGAGGGCGTCGGCATCGATGTGCGCCGCGCCCCGTTCGGCGAGTCGACGGGCCACGACCGACTTGCCGGCGGCGATGCCACCGGTCAATCCACACACGAACACGACGTCGAGACTACGCCGGAAACGCCGGAAGGCGGCTCCCCCGAGGGGGAACCGCCTTCTGGTCGAGACCGGACGGACTCAGTTGTTGTTCGACAGCTTCTCGCGCAGAGCGGCGAGCGACTCGTCGTCGGCGAGGGTGCCGGCGCCCGAAGCGGACTCGGCCGAGAACGACGAACCCGTGGGAGCGTCGAACGTCGTCTCTTCGACGAGCGAGGCAGCGACCTGCTTCTTGTGGGCTTCCCAGCGCGCCTGGGCGGCAGCGTAGTCCTGCTCCCACTTCTCGCGCTGCGAGTCGAAGCCTTCGCGCCACTCGTTCGTCTCGGGGTCGAAGCCCTCGGGGTACTTGTAGTTGCCCTGGTCGTCGTACTCGGTGAGCATGCCGTAGAGCGCCGGGTCGAACTCGGTGCCTTCGGGGTCGACGCCCTCGTTGGCCTGCTTGAGGCTCAGCGAGATGCGACGGCGGTCGAGATCGATGTCGATGACCTTGACGAACACCTCGTCGCCGACGGCGACGACCTGCTCGGCCAGCTCGACGTGCTTCGCCGACAGCTCGGAGATGTGCACGAGACCCTCGATGCCGTCGGCCACGCGGACGAACGCACCGAAGGGGACGAGCTTGGTGACCTTGCCCGGAGCGACCTGACCGATCGCGTGCGTACGGGCGAACACCTGCCACGGGTCTTCCTGGGTGGCCTTGAGCGAGAGCGACACGCGCTCACGGTCGAGGTCGACCTCGAGGATCTCGACGGTGACCTCCTGGCCCACCTCGACGACCTCGCTGGCGTGCTCGATGTGCTTCCAGCTGAGCTCGGAGACGTGGACGAGGCCGTCCACGCCGCCCAGGTCGACGAACGCACCGAAGTTGACGATCGACGAGACGACGCCCTTGCGGACCTGGCCCTTGTGGAGGTTGTTGAGGAAGGTCGTGCGGCTCTCGGACTGCGTCTGCTCGAGCAGGGCACGGCGCGACAGGACCACGTTGTTGCGGTTCTTGTCGAGCTCGAGGATCTTGGCCTCGATCTCTTGGCCCAGGTAGGGCGTGAGGTCGCGGACACGGCGCAACTCGATGAGCGATGCGGGGAGGAAGCCGCGGAGGCCGATGTCGACGATGAGGCCACCCTTGACGACCTCGATGACCGTACCGGTGACGACGCCGTCGGCGTCCTTGATCTTCTCCACGTCGCCCCAGGCACGCTCGTACTGAGCGCGCTTCTTGGACAGGATCAGACGGCCTTCTTTGTCTTCCTTCTGGAGGACGAGGGCTTCGACCGTGTCGCCGACCTCGACGACCTCGGTGGGGTCGACGTCGTGCTTGATCGAGAGTTCGCGCGAGGGGATGACGCCCTCGGTCTTGTAGCCGACGTCGAGGAGGACCTCGTCGCGGTCGATCTTCACGACGGTGCCCTCGATGAGGTCGCCGTCGTTGAAGAACTTCAGGGTCTTCTCGACCGCGGCCAGGAAGTCATCAGCGGATCCGATGTCGTTGATGGCGACCTGCTTGGGTGCCTTGGTCGTTACGGTTGTCATGTAGTTAGTGCTCCAGTACGGGCATGAATCGGGCCGTGTTCGCCCCTCGAACGGTGTTCGGGAGGGTGTGTCGAACGCGGCGTGCGGAAAGATCGACGCAGATAGCGCTCGATGATCTTAGCGCGGTGCCGCAGGTGCGGGCAACGGCGTGTCGGCGGTCGCGACGACTCAGGACAGCAGCGCCCGCCGCAGCGTGTCGAGCCCGACCCCGCCCAGCCCCAGGGCGTCCCGGTGGAAGGCCTTGACGTCGAAGGCCGCGCCGTCTCGACGGGCGCGTTCGGCGCGGAGGTCTTCCCAGATGCGCTGACCGACCTTGTACGACGGCGCCTGCCCCGGCCAGCCGAGGTATCTGTCGACCTCGAAGCGCACGAACTCGGTGTCCATGTTGACGTTGTCCGACATGAAGGCGAAGGCGTTCGTCGCGTCCCACGACCCGCCGCCGCCGGGGAACGGCTTGCCGAGGTGGACCCCGATGTCGAGCACCACACGCGCGGCACGCATGCGCTGACCGTCGAGCATGCCCAGCCGGTCGCCCGGGTCGCCCAGCCAACCGAGCTCGTCCATGAGCCGTTCCGCGTACAGGGCCCAGCCCTCGGCGTGCCCCGAGGTGCCGGCCAGCTGTCGACGCCACGTGTTCAGCGTGGCCCGGTTGTGGACGGCCTGACCGAGTTGGAGATGGTGGCCGGGGACCCCCTCGTGGAAGACCGTCGTCGTCTCGCGCCACGTGCCGAAGCGAGTGACCCCCTCGGGCACGGACCACCACATGCGTCCGGGACGCGAGAAGTCGTCGCTGGGGCTCGTGTAGTAGATGCCGCCGTCCTTAGTCGGTGCGATGCGGCACTCGAGCCGGCGGACGGGCTCGGGGATGTCGAACTGGTCTCGGCCCAGCTCGGCGACCGCGCGGTCGCTGAGTTCCTGCATCCAGGCGCGGAGCGCGTCGGTGCCGTCGAGCTGGCGCGCGGGGTCGGCGTCGAGCAGCTCGATGGCCCGGGAGACCGACGCCCCGGGTTCGATCTGCCGGGCGACCTCTTCTTGTTCGGCCGTCATCCGGGCGAGCTCGTCGATCCCCCACTCGTAGGTCTCGTCGAGGTCGACCGTCGCTCCGAGGAAGCGTCGCGAGTGGAGAGCGTAGGCGTCGCGCCCGACGGCGTCGTCGGCGGTCGCCGCGGGGAGCAGCTCGTCGAGCAGGAAGCGTCGGAGGCCGACGTAGGCCTCCGCCGCCGAGGAGGCGCCCGACGTGAGGTCCCTGCCGAGCGCCCTTCCGGGTTCGGTGCCGTCACCGAGCCGGGCGCCCCGCACGAACTCGGCGAAGAAGCCGTCTCCGGCACCGATGCGAGCACACTGCTCGGCCACCTTCTCGACCTGGCGCCGGGCGGGGGTGACTCCCCCGGCGATGCCCGCGCGCAACGTCTCGACGTACTGGTCGACGGCGGTCCGGACCCGACCGAGACGGGTCGCGACGTCGCCCCAGTCGCCCTCGGATGCAGTGGGCATGAGGTCGAACACGTCGCGGATGCCCTGGGCCGGCGACGCGATCACGCTGAGGTCGCGCAACTCGAGTCGCTGTTCGGCGTAGAGCAGCTCGAGCTCGAGCTCGTTCGTCAGGTCGTCCCGGGTGACCCGGTCGACGTCGTCCACGGGAGTGGTGGACCGCAGTTCGGCCAACGTGGCCCGGACGGCCTCGACGCGTCGGGCATGACCGTCGGGCGAGTAGTCGCCGTACTCACCCGTCCGGCCCTCACGACCGATCCAGGTGGCGGTCGTGGGGTCGAGCTCGCAGAGGGTGTCCACCCATCGTTCGGCGACCCCGTCCACGGGGGTCGGTGTGCGAGGGGTCGGCGTCGTCGCGGCATCGGTCATGCCGACGAGCCTAGTGACGCAGGAGGCGCGGTGCAGGGGGCCCCGCACCGCGCCTCCTCGGCTCCCACGACGAACGGGACGCCCGCCGACTCTCGTCGGCGGGCGTCCCGTGTCGGTGCTGGTGCCTACTCTTTATCGAGGTCGGTCGCGAGGAGCGCGACGAGCTCGTCGAGGGCGGCCTCGGCGTTGTCGCCCTCGGTCGCGACGACGACCTCTTCACCGTGGCCGATGCCCAGCGAGAGCACGCCGAGGATGCTCGCGGCGTTGACGCTCTTGCCGGCTGCGGAGGTCAACGTGACCTTGGCGCCGGTCTTGCCGGCGGCCTGGCTGAACAACGAGGCGGGACGGGCGTGCAGCCCGACGCTCGAGGCGATGGTGACGGAACGTTCTGGCATGTCTTCTCCTCTGGAGGGGGTGGGGGTCAGTCGTCGTCGTCGGTCGACGCGAGCAACTCGTAGACCTCGGCGGTCGTGGTCGACCCGCGCAGGGCGGCGGCCTTGTCGGGGTCCATCAGGATGCTGGCCAGCTGGCTGAGGATCGCGATGTGGCCGTTGCCCTTGGCGGCGATGCCGACCGTGACCGAGACCTCGTTGCCGTCCCAGTCGACCGGGGTCGGGAACCGCAGGACGACGAGGGCGTCCTCTTTGACCGAGTCCTTGCCGGCGAGGGTGCCGTGCGGGATCGCCACACCCTCGCCGACGTAGGTGGACACCGAGTTCTCACGCTCGAACATCGCGTCGACGTACGTCTCGTCGATCGCGCCCGCGTCGATGAGCGCCTGACCCGTCTTGCGGATGGCCTCGTCACGCGAGGCGGCGACCTCGTCGAGTCGGATGGACGACTCGGCGAGGAGCGCCGAGAGCTCGGGTGCCTGCTGGTCGGTCATCGTCAGACCTCGACCGTCGAGCCGTCCTGGATCGCCTTGACGATCTTGGCGACGTTGGGGTCTCCCATGAACAGCTGGAACGGCACGACGGGCACGTTCGGCACGACACCGCGGGCGCGCTCGGCCAGGTTGTTCTGGGTGACGACGACGTCGGCATCCGACGGGATCGACGCGACGGGCGAGTGCTCGACGGTGACACCGCTCTTCTTCAGCTGCTTCTTGAGCGTGGACGCCAGCATGACGCTGCTGCCCATGCCCGCGTCGCACGCGACGATGAGTTTCTTGATGCTGGAACCGTCGAGGGTTGCCATGACCTTCTCCTTGTGTGGTGGTGGTGCTGACTGGTGGTGCGAGCGGGCTAGGCGGTGGGTGCCGCGGTGCCCTTGCTGGTGGCCTTGTTGGCCGCGGTGGCGGCCTGGGCGTCGGCGAGAGCCTGCTCTTGTGCGGCGGTGTCCTCGGCACGGGCCTCGCGGTTCTCCTTGCGGCCGAAGCCCATCAGGAGGGACGAGACGACGAACGAGACGGCCGCCGAGAGCAGGATACCCAGGTAGATCGGGAGAAGGTCCCCGCGGGCGGCGACGAGCGTGTAGGCGATGATGCTGCCGGGCGAGGCGGGACCGACGAGGCCGACGTTGAAGAGCGCGAAGGTCGCGATGCCGGTCGCACCACCGAGGACGGCGGCGACGAGCAGGATCGGCTTCATGAGCACGTACGGGAAGTAGATCTCGTGGATGCCACCGAAGAAGTGGACGATGATCGCGGCCGGCGCCGAGGGGCGGATGGCACGGGGACCGAAGAAGAGGTACGCGAGGAGGATGCCGAGGCCCGGGCCGGGGTTCGACTCGAGCATGAAGAGGATCGACTTGCCGGCCTCTTGCACCTGCGTGCCACCGAGCGGGGTCAGGATGCCCTGGTTGATGGCGTTGTTGAGGAACAGCACCTTGGCGGGCTCGATGATGATCGACGCCAGGGGCAGGAGGCCGCGGTCGACGAGGAACCCGACGGCGCCACCGAAGACGTTCGTGATCGCCGTGGTGACCGGGGCCAGGCCGAAGAAGGCCAGGACGCCCATGGCGCCACCGATGATGCCGAGCGAGAAGTTGTTGACGAGCATCTCGAAGCCGGACTTGATGCGGCCGTCGACGAGCTTGTCGAACTGCTTCAGGACCCAGGCGGCGAGCGGGCCGACGATCATCGCGCCGAGGAACTGCGGCACGTCGGTCGCGACGATGACGCCCATGACGGCGACGGCGCCGATGACGGCACCGCGCTGACCGTGGACCATGCGACCACCCGTGTAGGCGATCAGGATCGGCAGGAGGTACTTGATGATCGGGCCGACGAGACCGGGCCACGGCGTGCCGTCCGACATCTCGCCGAAGCCGCCGAGCTGGGGAACCGGCGTCCAACCGGTCTGGATGAAGAGGGCCGTGATGAGGCCCCAGGCGATGAAGGCGCCGATGTTCGGCATGATCATGCCGGCCAGGAAGCCACCGAAGCGCTGGACGCGTGCTCGGGCTCCCGTACCGGTGACGGTGGGGGTGAATTCGGACATGGTGAGGACTTCTCCTTGTTGCTCTCGGCGACGAGAGGGATGTGGGGTGGTGGAGGGGGTGTGAGGTGCTGTGGTGCGTCGGAGGGGTTCGGGGGTGGCCGGTCGGACTCGCGTCATGCGATCACGACCCTGGGGCCGGCCTGTTCGACGTCGTCGGCCAACTCGGCGTCCACGCCGGAGTCGGTGATGACGGTGTCGACGTCGGTGAGCGGAGCGACCTTGGCGAAGTCCTCGCGACCGAACTTGGTGTGGTCGGCGAGGACGACGGTCCGCCGTGACGCGGCGATGAGTGCGCGCTTGACCCGCGCCTCCGCCAGATCGGGGGTGCTGATGCCGCGCTCGACCGAGACGCCGTTGGTGCCGATGAACGAGACGTCGGCGAAGACGTCGGCGATCTGGGCCCGCGTCCAGTCCCCCACCGCCGAGTACGTGCGCGTCCGGATGAGACCACCGAGGAGGTGCAGGGTGACGTTCGGTCGGCTGATCAGGATGGTGGCGACGGCGAGGGAGTGCGTGACCACGGTCAGCTCGCGATCGAGGGGCAGCAGTTCGGCGAGACGGATGGTGGAGGTGCCGGCGTCGACGATGATCGAGCCGCCGTCGGGCAGCTCGTCGAGGGCAGCCCGGGCGATGCGCTCCTTCTCGGACGCGGCCGTGCCCTCTCGGTCGACCACGGGCGGCTCGATGCCGAGGCGCTCGACGGCGATGGCGCCTCCGTGCACGCGGCGGAGGACTCCCCGGCGCTCGAGGGCGGTCAGATCGCGGCGCACGGTCTCGGGCGCGACCGAGAGCTCTCGTGCGAGACCGGCGACCTCGACGCGGCCCCGGGACAGGGCGGTGTCGAGGATCTGCTGGTGACGCTCCGGTGCGTACATGAGAGACCTCGTCGTCGGACTGCACGGCAGCCTCGAGGAGCTGACCGGTGGTGCGGAAGTGCGGAAGGAGTTCAACTGCTGTTGATCTGCGCTTATATAAGTCCGTTTGTGTGGCCCGGTCAAGTCTGTGCCGCGTGTCGTGTCCGTTTGTGCCCGGGTCGAGGGTGTTTCACTGCCCGATGGGCAGCCGATGACCCGAGGAACGGGCATCACGTGCCCGAGCGGGGGCCTGAGCGGAGGGACACGAGGAGGCGCGGGTTCGGAACCGCAGGACCAGCCGGCCCGCCGTCGCCGACCACGGCCTGGAGGCGACCTCGGGTGGTCGGCCTCTCGGGTACGGACGTCGTCTGGTCAGTGGGCTGCTGCGTCCCAGCTCTCGCCGAGGCCGACGCTGACGTCGAGCGGCACACGCAGGTCGGCCGCGCTGCTCATGCGTCGGCTGACGATCTCTTGCACGTCGTCGACCTCGCCCGGTGCGACCTCGACGATGAGTTCGTCGTGCACCTGCAGCAGGACGCGCGAGCCCATCTCTCGCTCGTCGAGTTCGGACCGGACGCCGAGCATCGCGATCTTCATGATGTCGGCCGCCGAGCCCTGGATCGGCGCGTTCAACGCGGCCCGCTCGGCGTTCTCGCGCAGGACGCGGTTGGGGGACTTGAGGTCGGCGAACGGGCGGCGCCGACCGTAGATGGTCTCGGTGTAGCCGTCTTCGCGAGCCTGCTCGACGACGTTGCGGAGGTAATCGCGTACGGCACCGAAACGGGCGAAGTAGTCGGTCATGAGCTGGCGTGCCTCTGCCGTCTCGATGCGCAGCTGCTTCGACAGGCCGAAGGCGCTGAGCCCGTAGGCGAGGCCGTAGGACATGGCCTTGACCTTGGTGCGCATGGCAGGGCTGACGTCGGCGGGTTCCACCCCGAAGATGCGGGCACCGACGAACCGGTGCAAGTCCTCGCCCTCGTTGAACGCCTGGATCAGCCCCTCGTCACCCGAGAGGTGCGCCATGATGCGCATCTCGATCTGCGAGTAGTCGGCCGTGAGGAGCGTCTCGTAGTCGGGCCCGTGCACGAACGCGGCGCGGATCTCTCGCCCGACGGCGGCCTTGACCGGGATGTTCTGGAGGTTGGGGTCGACGGACGAGATGCGCCCGGTCGTCGTGCCCGTCTGGTCGTAGGTCGTGTGGATGCGGGCGTCGTCGGCGATCGACTTCTCGAGGGTCTCGATGATCTGGCGCAGCTTCGTCGCGTCGCGGTGCTTCAACAGCAGGTCGAGGAAGGGGTGCGGGTGCTTCTCTTGCAGATCGGCCAAGGAGGCGGCGTCGGTCGAGTAGCCCGTCTTGGTCGCCCGGGTCTTGGGCATCTCGAGCTGTTCGAACAGTACCTCTTGCAGCTGCTTGGGTGAGCCGAGGTTGACCTCGCGGCCGATCTCGGCGAAGGCCGCCGTGGCCAGCTCGCCGGCCCGTTCACCCAGACGCAGCGAGAGTGCCTTGAGGGTGTCGCGGTCCGCCGCGACGCCCGTGAGCTCCATGTCGCCGAGCACCGGCACGAGCGGCAGTTCGATCTCGGTGAGCACTCGTCGGGAGCCTTCGTCGAGGGCGGCCACGAACGACTCGGAGAGCCGGAGGACGTACCAGGCCTCGGATGCCACGTTGACGTCGTCGTCGGCCGACACGAGCTGGTTGGGGTCACCGACGGGCAGGGTCTCGCCCAGCTGCTCGTAGACGAGGTCGGATAGTGCGAACGATGTGCGGCCCGGGCGCAGCAGCCAGGCGGCGACCCGGGGGTCGCCGACGATGCCGGTCAGCGTCAGGCCGGCGCGCGAGAGAGCCTTGTAGGCCCGCTTCGCGTCGTGGACCACCTTGGGTGTGGCGTCGTCGAGCCAGGCCTCGAGGGCGACGTAGTCGCCGCGTCCGGCGGCCCACGGCACGTACGCCGACTCGTCGAGGGACGAGATGCCGAGCCCGACGATGCCGTCCGTCCCGTACTCGACCGTCAGGCCGACGGGCTTCTCGGGGTCGGACGCGTGTTTCTTCAGCCAGAAGGCGAGTTCTTCGTCGATGAGGGTCCGGACGACCGGGAGGCCCTCGGGGGCCGCTGTCACCGATGCCTCACCCGCGTTCGCCGTCGACGGGTCGCCCGACTCGGACAAGGCCAGGACGCGGTCGAGCAGCGTTCGGAACTGCAGCTTGTCGAACAGCTCGCGAACGGCGGCCTCGTCGATGCCCCGGCGTTCGAGGTCGCCGGGGCCCACCGGGAGGTCGACGTCGGTGACGAGGCGGTTCAGTCGGCGGTTGCGGACGGCGTTCTCTTTCTGCTCGCGGAGCTTCTGCCCGACGACGCCCTTGATCTCGTCGGCCCGCGCGATGATCTCGTCGAGACCGCCGTAGAGGTTTATCCACTTGACGGCTGTCTTCTCCCCCACCTTGTCGATGCCGATGAGGTTGTCGCTCGTCTCGCCGACCAGGGCGGCGACCTCGGGGTACTGGTGGGGCTCGATGCCGTACCGCTCGAAGACCTTGTCGCGGTCGTACCGCGTGAGCTCGCTGACACCGCGGGCCGAGGGGTAGAGGAGCGTGACGTCGTCGTTGACCATCTGGATGGCGTCACGGTCGCCGGAGACCACCAACACCCGGTACCCGTCGTCGCGACCGCGGGAGGCGAGGGTCGCGAGGATGTCGTCGGCCTCGAAGTCCTCTTTGGTGATCGTGGTGATGCCCATGGCGTGCAGCGCCTCTTGCAGGAGCGGGATCTGGCCGACGAACTCGGGCGGTGTCTCTGAGCGAGTGCCCTTGTACTCGGGGTACTCACGGGTGCGGAAGGAGAAACGCGAGATGTCGAACGCGACGGCGAGATGCGTCGGTTTCTCGGCCTTGAGCAGGCTGAGCAGCATCGAGATGAAGCCGTGGATGGCGTTGGTGTGCTGGCCTTCGCGATTCACGAAACTGTCGACCGGCAGGGCGTAGAACGCCCGGAAAGCAAGGGAATGGCCGTCGATGACCAGGAGGGTAGGCTTCGTGTCGTCCGTCACCACGTCAGCCTAGCGGGCACCCCCGACACCGTCGCCGGGCGCCTCGGTCCGATCACCCGGAGAGCCATGAGCAGTCCGTCCGCCGTCCCGAACGACGCCGAGAGGACCGTCTCCTCGGACGCGTCCCTGAGCGACGCCGCCGTCGAGCTGTTCCGCCGTCGAGGTGTCGGCGCGCTGGCCGAGAAGATGGGCATCGTCATCGACGAGATGAGCGCCGAGCGGGCCGTGGGCCGGATGCCCGTGGAGGGCAACACGCAGCCGGTCGGCATCCTGCACGGTGGCGCGCACGTCGTCCTGGCGGAGACCCTGGGGTCGGTGGCCGCGAACGTCCACGCCGGACCCGGCCGAGTCGCCATGGGCATCGAACTGAACGCCAGTCACAGTCGGTCGGCGGCGACGGGGTGGGTGACGGGCACCTGCACGGCCCTGCACCTCGGCTCCACGCTCACCACGCACCAGGTCGTCATGACCGACGATCGAGGTCGTCTCCTGTCGACGGTGCGGATCACGAACTTCCTCACGGACGCTCGCGACTAGGCCACCGACGGGAGAAGGCCCGCTCCGGTCGTCGGGGCGGGCCTTCTCTCGTCGCGGACGACTACTTCTTGGCGCTCAGCTGTTCGATGATCGCCTGGGCCACGTCGTGCATCGTCAGGCGTCGATCCATCGACGCCTTCTGGATCCAGCGGAAGGCCTCGGGCTCGGTGAGACCCATCTTCTCGTTGAGGAGGCCCTTGGCCCGGTCGACGAGTTTGCGGGTCTCGAACCGCTCGACCAGGTCGGCGACCTCGGCCTCGAGGGTGATGATCTGTGCGTACCGCGAGAGGGCGATCTCGATCGCGGGCAGCAGGTCGTTGGGCGTGAAGGGCTTCACGACGTAGGCGAGGGCGCCGGCTTCGCTCGCCCGTTCGACGAGTTCTTTCTGGCTGAAGGCCGTCAACAGGACGACGGGCGCGATGTGCGCCTTCGAGAGCCGCTCGGCGGCCGAGATGCCGTCCAGCTGGGGCATCTTGACGTCCATGATGACGAGGTCGGGGCGCAGCTCGGTCGCAAGGGCGACCGCAGTCTCGCCGTCTCCGGCTTCGCCCACCACCTCGAAACCGTTGTCGCGGAGGATCTCGACGATGTCGAGGCGGATGAGGGACTCATCTTCGGCCACGACGACGCGACGGGGTGCTGCTGGGGTTGCTTCCTGGTCACTCACGACGTGAAGCCTACGGTATTGTCGACCTGGTTGTTGTGCGCCGGATTGGCGGAATGGCAGACGCGGAGCACTCAAAATGCTCTGTCCGTGAGGGCGTGTGGGTTCGAGTCCCACATCCGGCACCAGCCCCGTCGAGAACCAGGCCGACGAGATGTGGCTCTCCTTGCCTCGTCCGGCCTTCGAGACGACACGCCGACACGAGTTCCGCCCAGAGGGTGTGCCCGTAGGCATCCGTGCACTACGCTGATGACACTGGTTGTTGTGTTACGCATTTGTATCTCGCGACGTGCCGAAGGCCTCCTCTCACCGAGAGGGGTTCCGACGGTGGCGTCGTTCTCAGAGGGAGCGGACAAAAAGGCACCGCGACGAGCGATCTCGAAATCGAGATCGACAACTCTGATTGAAGGAAATAGAAAAATGGCAACAGGCACCGTTAAGTGGTTCAACTCCGAAAAGGGCTTCGGCTTCATCACCCCCGACGACGGAACCACTGACGTCTTCGCGCACTTCTCCGCGATCGCCGGCGACGGCTACCGCAACCTGGAAGAGAACCAGAAGGTCGAGTTCGACACGGCTCAGGGCAACAAGGGCCTCCAGGCCGAGAACATCCGCGTCATCTGACTCGGTGGCGTCCTCGTGACGCCGTCAGTCGGCGGGTTCGCCCGCCACTGAACCGAAAGCCCCGATCCGCTCACGCGGGTCGGGGCTTTCTCCGTCTCCGGCTCGTGGGACGAGAGAGGGCGGAATCTCACGGAAGCGGAAAGCCGAGGAGGCGCGCCACCGGTTCGTAGTCCTGGCTGGCCGTCCGGTAGGCGGACTCCCACTCGGCGATCCGTGCTCCGGCCTCGCGGGGATCGGTGAACCGGTCGTCGTCACCGCCGCCGGCGACCAGGGCTTCACGGGCGTCGCGATACCGGCTGGTGAGGGTCGACCAGAGGACGAGTTCGTCCCCGGTGGAGTCCTCGGGAGCCGCGCGGGCCACGTCCCAGGGAACCTCGACGACCGGAAGGGGGCCGTCCGACGGGCTCGTCGCATCGGCAGCAGGCACCTGGTCGTCGGTTCCCTCACGAAAGATCGTCCGCGTGCCGATGGCGAGAACGGCACCCACCACGGCCCCCAGGACGACGATGAGCGACAGGGCCCAGAGCCCGTCGACCCGCCAGACCGTCGCGGCTACTCCCCCGAGGAACGAACCGCCGACGACGGCACCGAGGGTCGCCCACCGGCCCGGCCCCGCGCCTCCTCGGCCGGTCTCCGGCATCTGGGGACCGAGGCTGCGTCGGGTCTCGGCCACGCCGTGACCGCTCCACGACGGCACGACGTACAAGCGGGCCTCGAATTCGAAGCACGAGGGGTGTCGGGCGTCCACGGACATGCGGTGAGCGTACGCCCCGCCGCCACGACGAAGCCGGGACGATCCGGTGGGATCGCCCCGGCTTCGCCAGGAGTGTCGCGGTGTGTCAGGGCTGCGATGCGTAGGCCGGGGCGGCCTCGCCGTGGGCGTCGCCCACACGGTGCACCCGGAGGTCGTTCGTCGAACCCGCGATTCCGGGAGGGGACCCGGCGATCACGATGACCTTGTCACCCGACTCGGCGAGATCGTTGCCGAGCAGGATGTCGTCGACCTGCGCGAACATCGCGTCGGTGTGCGTGACGGTCTCGACCAGGTAGGACTGCACGCCCCAGCTGATGGCCATGCGGCGACGGATGGCCTCGTTGGGCGTGAAGGCCAGGATGGGGATCGCGTGGCGGAGACGCGACATGCGACGGACCGAGTCACCCGACTCGGTGAAGACGCAGAGGAACTTCGCCTGGACGAACTCGGCGACGTCGGCCGCGGCCAGCGTGATGGCGCCGCCCTGGGTGCGGGGACGGGTGCCCAGCGGGGGGATGCGCTCGAGACCGTGCTCTTCGGTGGAGGCGACGATGCGCGCCATCGTCTGCACCGTGATGACGGGGTACTCGCCGACGCTCGTCTCGCCCGAGAGCATGACCGCGTCCGTGCCGTCGAGGACGGCGTTCGCGACGTCGGAGGTCTCGGCTCGCGTGGGGATCGGGCTCGAGATCATCGACTCGAGCATCTGCGTGGCGACGATGACCGGCTTGGCCATGCGACGCGAGAGCTCGACCGCGTGCTTCTGCACGATGGGCACGGCCTCGAGGGGCAGCTCGACGCCGAGGTCACCGCGGGCGACCATGATGCCGTCGAACGCGTCGATGATCGCCTCGAGGTTGTCGACCGCTTGGGGCTTCTCGATCTTGGCGTAGACGGGGACCTTCCGGCCCTCTTCGGCCATGATCTCGTGCACGCGCACGACGTCGTCCGCGTCACGCACGAACGAGAGGGCGATCAGGTCGGCACCGAGCTGGAGACCCCAACGCAGGTCGGCCTCGTCCTTGTCGGACAGAGCGGGGACGTTGACGGCCACGCCCGGGAGGTTGATGCCCTTGTTGTTCGAGACGGTCCCGGCCACGACGACCTCGGTCGTGACGACGGTCCCGTCGGTCTCGAGGACGCGCAGCTTGACGCGACCGTCGTCGATCAGGAGTGGATCGCCCGCCTTGACGTCGTCGGGCAGGCCCTTGAACGTCGTGCCGCAGATCTCTTTCGAACCCAGGATCTCGTCCGTGGTGATCTTGAACACGTCGCCGACCTCGAGGTCGTGCGGACCGTCGGCGAACTTGCCGAGGCGGATCTTGGGGCCCTGCAGGTCGACGAGGACCGCGACGGCGCGGCCCGAGTCGGCGGACGCCTGGCGGACGTTCGCGTAGACGCCCTCGTGGACGTCGTAGCTTCCGTGGCTGAGGTTCATGCGGGCGACGTCGACGCCGGCGTCGATGATCGCCCGGATGTCGTCGTAGCTCGACGTCGCCGGCCCGAGGGTGGCGACGATCTTTGCGCGTCTCATGTGTTCCGTTCGTGTGGGGGGAAAGGGGGGAGGGACGACTACAGCCCGACTCCCACCCTATTCCCGTCGGAAGGCGGGATCAGACCGAGATGGACCGATCGGTGGGCTTCACCGGGAAGGGCAGCACGGTCTCGCCCTCGAGGTAGGCGTCGACGGCCGAGGCCGTGGCCCGCCCCTCGGCGATGGCCCAGACGATGAGCGACTGACCTCGACCTGCGTCACCGGTCACGAAGACGCCGGGCTCGCCGGTCTCGTACGTCGCGCCACGCTCGAGTGATCCGTGACCGTCGAAGGTGAGCCGCAGCTGTCCCTCGATGGTGTCGCGCTCGGGCCCGGTGAATCCGAGCGCGAGGAGGACGAGGTCGGCGGGGACCTCGCGCTCGGTGCCCGCCTTGGGGACCCGTCGGCCGTCGACGTACTCGGTCTCGGCGACGCGGATGGCCCGCACCTCACCGACCTCGTTCGTCAGGAACTCGACGGTCGAGGCCAGGTAGACCCGCTCGCCGCCCTCTTCGTGGGCGCTGGACACCTCGAACAACGTGGGGAACATCGGCCACGGCTGGGCCTCGGGGCGCTCGTCGGGCGGCTGCTGACCGATCGCGAGGTTGGTCACCGACAGGGCACCCTGACGGTGTGCGGTGCCGATGCAGTCGGCACCGGTGTCGCCACCACCCAGGACGACGACGTGCTTGCCCTCGGCCGTGATCTGGTCGGCCACCGTGTCGCCCGCTCCGGCCTTGTTCTGCTGCACGAGGTAGTCCATGGCGAAGTGGATGCCGGACAGGTCGCGTCCCGGGATCGGCAGGTCACGAGGAACGGTGGCCCCCGTCGCGACGACGACGGCGTCGTAGCGGGCCCTGAGGTCGTCCCAGGCGATGTCGCGGCCGATCTCGACCCGGGCGCGGAAGCGCGTGCCCTCGGCCTGCATCTGGGCGATGCGCTGCTCGAGTTGCTTCTTCTCCATCTTGAAGTCGGGGATGCCGTAGCGCAGGAGACCGCCGATGCGGTCCTCGCGCTCGTACACGGCGACCGTGTGGCCCGCGCGGGTGAGCTGCTGGGCGGCCGCGAGTCCGGCGGGGCCCGAACCGACCACCGCGACCGTCTTGCCGGTCAGGCGCTCGGGCGGGTGCGGGGTCACCCAGCCGTTGGCGAAGGCCTGGTCGATGATCGAGACCTCGACCTGCTTGATGGTCACCGGAGGCTGGTTGATCCCCAGGACGCACGACGACTCGCACGGCGCGGGGCAGAGACGGCCCGTGAACTCGGGGAAGTTGTTGGTCGCGTGAAGGCGCTCGATGGCCTGGCGGCCCTCGCCGCGCCACATGAGGTCGTTCCACTCGGGGATCAGGTTGCCCAACGGGCAGCCCTGATGGCAGAACGGCACGCCACAGTCCATGCAGCGGCCCGCCTGGCGACGGAGCTCGCCGCTCTCCTGTTGCTCGTAGACCTCTTTCCAGTCCATGAGCCTGACCGACACGGGGCGGCGCTTGGGTAGCTCGCGGGACTGCGTCTTCAGGAAGCCTTTGGGGTCAGCCACCGGTCACCTCCAGGATTCTCTTCCAGGTTTCGTCGCCATCGGGGTCGAGACCCTCGTCGACGGCCGTCTGCCGGGTGGCGAGGACGGCGGCGTAGTCGCGGGGCAGCACCTTGACGAACTCGGCCGTCGTGGCGTCGAGGTCGTCGAGCATGCGCTGAGCCACGGGCGATCCGGTCTCGGCGAGGTGCCGCTGCAGCAGATCGGTGAGGATCTCGACGTCGGCGCTGCCGAGCGGGTGGAGTTCGAGTTCACCGGACGCGAGCGCCTCGGCGTTGACCCGTTCGGGCTTGAGTCGGTGCACGTAGGCCGTGCCGCCCGACATGCCCGCGCCGAGGTTGCGGCCCGTGTCGCCGAGGATGACGGCGAGGCCGCCCGTCATGTACTCGAGCGCGTGGTCACCCACGCCCTCGGCGACCGCGCTGGCCCCGGAGTTGCGGACCAGGAAGCGCTCCCCCACGATGCCGCGCAGGAACATGCTGCCCTGGGTGGCGCCGTAACCGATGACGTTGCCGGCGATGACGTTCTCCTCGGCGGCGAAGGCGCTGCCGCGGGGAGGGCGTACGACGACGTTGCCGCCGGAGAGCCCCTTGCCCACGTAGTCGTTGCTGTCGCCTTCGAGTCGCAGCGTGATGCCGGATGGCAGGAAGGCTCCGAGCGACTGACCGGCCGAGCCGCTGAGGTTGATCTCGATGCTGCCGTCGGGCAACCCGTGCTCGCCGTGTCGCAGGGTGACCTCGTGCCCGAGCATGGTGCCGACCGCGCGCTCGGTGTTGCGGACGGGCAGCGTGATCTCGACGTGTCCGCCGTTCTCGAGCACGTCCGCGCTGCGCTCGATCAACTGAACGTCGAAGTGCTCGTCGAGACCGTGGTCCTGCGTGGTGTGGTTGCGACGGGGCTCGTCGTCGGCGAAGGTCGGCCCGACCAACACCGGCGCCAGGTCGAGACCCGATGCCTTCCAGTGGTCGACGGCGCGGTCGACGTCGAGGACGTCCGTCCGGCCGATGGCCTCGTCGAGGCTGCGGAAACCCAGGGCGGCCAGGTACTCGCGCACCTCCTGGGCGAGGAACTCGAAGAAGTTGACGACGAACTCCGGTTTGCCCGAGAAACGGGCACGGAGCTCGGGGTTCTGCGTCGCCACGCCCACCGGGCAGGTGTCGAGGTGACAGACCCGCATCATGATGCAGCCCTCGACGATGAGCGGCGCCGTCGCGAAACCGAACTCCTCTCCGCCGAGCAGGGCGGCGATGAGGACGTCACGACCGGTCTTCATCTGACCGTCCACCTGCACGACCACACGGTCGCGCATGCCGTTGAGCATCAGGGTCTGCTGGGTCTCGGCCAGGCCGATCTCCCAGGGCGTACCCGCGTGCTTCAGCGAGTTCAGTGGACTGGCGCCGGTGCCCCCGTCGTGACCGGACACGAGCACGACGTCGGCCAGGGCCTTCGTGACCCCCGCCGCGACCGCGCCGATGCCCGACTGGCTCACGAGCTTGACGTGGACGCGTGCCTTGGGGTTGGCACGCTTGACGTCGAAGATGAGCTGCTTCAGGTCTTCGATCGAGTAGATGTCGTGGTGCGGCGGCGGGGAGATGAGGCCGACGCCCGCCGTGGCGTGCCGGGTGCGCGCGACCCACGGGTAGACCTTGGTCGGCGGCAGCTGACCACCTTCGCCGGGCTTGGCGCCCTGCGCCATCTTGAGCTGGATGTCGGTGGCGTGCGTCAGGTACATGCTCGTGACGCCGAACCGGCCGGAGGCCACCTGCTTGACGGCACTGCGGCGCTCGGGGTCGAGCAGCCGGTCGACGTCCTCACCGCCTTCGCCGGTGTTGGACTTCCCGCCGAGGCGGTTCATCGCGATCGCGAGGGTCTCGTGGGCCTCTCGCGAGATCGAGCCGTAGCTCATGGCTCCTGTCGAGAACCGCTTGACGATCGCCTCGATGGGCTCGACCTCGGCGAGCGGCACGGGTGGTCGCACGCCGTGCTTGATCCGGAACAGCCCGCGCAGCGTCATCAGCTGCTCGGCCTGGTCGTCGACCAGCTTGGTGTACTCGCGGAAGATGTCGTAGCGGCGCGTGCGCGTGGCGTGCTGGAGCCGGAACACGGTGTCGGGGTTGAAGAGGTGCCGGGGTCCCTCGCGGCGCCACTGGTACTCGCCACCGGTGGCAAGCCGCTCGTGGGCGATGACGGAGCCGTCGCTCGGGTAGGCACTCGTGTGACGCTGCTTGTTCTCGGCAGCGATGACGTCGATTCCGACGCCGCCGAGCATCGACGAGGTGCCGGTGAAGTAGGTGTCGACGAACTCCTGGCTGAGGCCCACGGCCTCGAACGCCTGTGCCGCGGCGTAGCTCGACACCGTCGAGATGCCCATCTTCGACATGATCTTGAGCACGCCTTTGCCGAGCGCCTTGATCAGGTTGTGTACGGCGTCCTCGGGGCTCAACCCGGTGATCATGCCCGCGCGTACGAGGTTCTCGCAGGTCTCCATCGCGAGGTACGGGTTGACCGCGGACGCGCCGTAGCCGATCAGGGTGGCCACGTGGTGCACCTCGCGCACGTCGCCGGCCTCGACGATCAGGCCGACCTTCATGCGGTTCTCGGTGCGGATCAGATGGTGGTGGACCGCGGCGATCATGAGCAGGGACGGCACGGGGGCGAAGTCGGCGTTCGAGTCGCGGTCGGAGAGCACGATGAACTCGGCGCCGGCCTCGATGGCGTCGTCCACTTCGTTGCACATGGCGGCGATGCGCTTCTCGAGCGCCCGTGGGCCCTTGTCCGCCCGGTACAGCCCACGGATGGTCGACGTCTTGCGGGAGCCGGGGCTCGGGTCGATGTGCTGGATCTTCGCGAGCTCGTCGTTGTCGATCACCGGGAAGTCCAGGATCACCTGACGGGCGTGCTCGGGCGTCGCGGCGAGCAGGTTCCGCTCGGGGCCGAGGCCGAGCTTGAGCGACGTGACCACCGACTCGCGGATCGAGTCGAGCGGTGGGTTCGTCACCTGGGCGAACTGCTGTGTGAAGTAGTCGAACAGGAGGCGCGGACGCTCCGACAGGACGGCGATCGGCGTGTCGCTTCCCATGGCCCCCAGGGGCTCCGCACCGGTCTTCGCCATCGGGGTCAGCAGGATGCGGACCTCTTCTTCGGTGTACCCGAAGGTGCGCTGACGGCGGGTGACCGACGCAGGGGTGTGCACGATGTGCTCGCGCTCGGGCAGCTCGGAGAGGTGGATGCGCCCCTCGGCGAGCCACTCGCCGTACGGCGCCGCCGTGGCGAGATCGCGCTTGATCTCGTCGTCCTCGACGATGCGCCCGGCCTCGGTGTCGACCAGGAACATCTTGCCGGGGCGGAGCCGGCCCTTGCGGACCACCTTGGCGGGGTCGACGTCGATGACGCCGATCTCGCTCGCGAGGACCACGAGGCCGTCGTCGGTGACGAGGTAGCGGCCCGGTCGCAGGCCGTTCCGATCGAGGGTGGCACCGACGTGCGTGCCGTCGGTGAACGTGATGGCGGCCGGGCCGTCCCACGCCTCCATGAGCATGGAGTGGTACTCGTAGAAGTCGCGCAGGGTCGGGTCGATGTCGACCTGGTTCTCCCAGGCCTCGGGCACCATCATCATGACCGCGTGCGGCAACGACCGGCCGGTCAGACTGAGCAGCTCGACGACCTCGTCGAACGACGCCGAGTCACTCGCCCCCGGGCTGACGATCGGAAGGATGGGCTTGAGGTCACCGATCAGCTCGTTCTCGAGCTGGGACTGACGGGCGCGCATCCAGTTGCGGTTGCCCCGGACCGTGTTGATCTCGCCGTTGTGCGCGATCATGCGGAACGGTTGCGCCAGCGGCCACGACGGGAACGTGTTCGTCGAGTAGCGCGAGTGCACGATGGCGAGCTTCGACGCGAAGCGCTCGTCGCTCAGGTCGGGGTAGAAGGGCTCCAGCTGCAGTGTGGTGACCATGCCCTTGTAAACCATGGTCCGGCTGCTCAGCGAGGTGAAGTAGGCCGAGAGTTTGCGCTCGGCACGTTTGCGCAGCCGGAACGCCTGGCGGTCCAGCGCGACACCGGCGAGCGGGACGCCGTCGGCGTCGTGGTGCCTGCTGGCGACGAAGAGCTGCTCGAAGGCGGGCATGGCGTTGCGCGCGAGGGTGCCCAGCTCGTCGGGTCGCACGGGGACCTCGCGCCAGCCGAGCACGTCGAGGTGCTCGAGGTCGGCGATGCGCTCGATGCCCGTCTTGAGCTCGGAGCGCTCCTGCTCGTCGAGGGGCAAGTAGGCGATGCCCACCGCGTACCGGCCTGCCGGCGGCAGGTCGAAGTCGACCTCGTGACGGAGGAACTCGTCGGGCACCTGGCAGAGGATGCCCGCACCGTCGCCGGTGCCGGCGTCGGAGCCGACGGCACCTCGGTGCTCGAGGTTCCGGAGGGCTCGAAGGGCTGTGTCGACGATGTCGTGGCCAGGGGTTCCGCGGAGGGTCGCGACCATGGCGAGACCACAGGCATCCTTCTCGTTGCGCGGGTCGTAGAGGCCGCTGGCCTCGGGAACCGTGCTGAACTGCTGGTGTGCTGGCGTGAGAGCCATGGAATCCGTCCTCACGAAGAGATCCGACAGGGGGTGGGACGACGTCGGCCCGAGGAGCCTCACGGAACCGCGGTCTGTGGGCGGCCCCGAGTCAGCGGGAGAGGTCGGCTCGTGGCGACCGTGGGCGTGCACGCCGGCAGGAGGGCCGACTGCGCTCGATCTTACGAGGCGCGGGTGCGTGCACAGAACCGTGTCGCGGGCGGATCGTTCGCACCGGGATGGGGTGGAGAGGATCGGGCGCCACGACGATGGGGCGCCGGGCCCGCGGTCGTCGTGGAGTGGACGACCTAGGGACGCGGTGAGCGATCGGTGTTGTCGTCCGATGCGCTGACGGTGACCAACTCGGGTTCGTCGTTCTCCGTGTACGTGTCGTCGGAGTCTACAGCAGACGTTCGCTCGCTCGGCGCGCGACCGGGAACGTAGGGGCCGGGGACGGTGCCGGTGTGACGACGTGCGGCGACGACGAAGAGGACGATGCCGAGGACGATGGCGAAGAAGCTCATCCAGACGTTCGTCCGGATGCCGAAGAACAGCAGGCTGGGGTCGGTGCGGATCGACTCGAACCAGGCACGGCCGATGCCGTACCAGACCAGGTAGAAGGCCAACGACCGGCCCCACTGCATCGGAGCCTTCTTCTCGAGGAGCAACAGGATCGCGACCCCCGCGAGCATCCAGACGATCTCGTACAGGAACGTGGGGTGGAAGAGCGTGCCCTCGGGCAGGCCCGTCGGGTAGGCGGCGTTCGTCGATTCGATCTCGAGGCCCCAGGGCAGGTCGGTCGGCATGCCGAAGAGCTCGTGGTTGAACCAGTTGCCGAGGCGTCCGAACGCCTGTGCGACGAGCAGCCCGGGGGCGAGGGCGTCCGCGAACACCGTGAACCGCAGACCGGTGAAGCGACAGCCGAGCCAGACGCCCACGGCACCCAACAGGAGTGCTCCGTAGATGGCGAGGCCGCCTTCCCACACGAACAGGACGTGGATGTACTGGTCGGGCGAGGAGAAGTAGTCCGCGGGGTGGGTGATGACGTGGAAGAGGCGTCCCCCCGCGATGCCGAAGACCACGGCCCAGATGGCCACGTCGATGACGATGCCCTTCTCGGCCCCCTGCCGGTTGAGGCGGTGGTTCGTGATGACGACCGCCGCGACGATGCCGACGAGGATGCAGATGGCGTAGGCGTGGATGCGCAGCGAGCCGGGCAGCGAGGCCCCGAAGGTCGAGTTCAACCAGGCGGTGACGTCGAAGTACTGCCAGGCGGCCGACGGGCTCGGGATGCTCAGGGGAACGAACACGGGCGTGGTGCCTTTCGGAGGGATGCGGAGCGTCGGTCACCCGACGGGTGACGACTCTAGCGCGGGGGCGTCGGACCCGAGAGGGTCAGGAGGCGGAAGGGGCCGCGCCGGACGCCAGGTCGGCGGAGACCTCGGCGAGACGTTCGACCCCTCCGTCGGCGAGGGCTCGGACGAAGGCCGAACCGATGATGGCACCGTCGGCGTATTCGAGTACTTCGCGGACCTGCTGGGCGGTGGAGATGCCGAGACCCACGCAGGCGTTCTCGACGCCCACCTCGCGGAGGCGGGCGACGAGGGTGCTCGCCGCTGCGTCCACGTCGGTGCGGGCGCCGGTGATGCCCATCGTCGAGACGGTGTACACGAAGCCGCGACTGCTCGCGACGGCCTGTCGGAGGCGCGATTCACTGGACGACGGAGCGGCCAGGAAGACCCGGTCGAGGTCCGCCGCTGCGGCGGCGGTCACCCATGCGTCGGCCTCGTCGGGGATGAGGTCCGGGGTGATGAGCCCGGCGCCGCCCGCGGCCGCGAGGTCGTCGGCGAAACGCTGGACGCCGTACTGCTCGACCGGATTCCAGTAGGTCATCGGGATGACGGGCGCGTCGACGCGCGAAGTGATCTCGCGGATCGCCGTGAAGACGTCGCGTACACGGAACCCCTCGGCGAGCGATCGCTGCGTCGCGGCCTGGATCACCGGCCCGTCCATCACGGGGTCGGAGTAGGGGATGCCGAGTTCGATGACGTCGATGCCGTTCTCGGCCATCGCCACCGCGGCCTCGATGCTCGTGTCGAGATCGGGGAACCCGACCGGCAGGTATCCCACGACGGCACCGCTCCCGGCTTCTCGCCGAGCCCGGATCGCGTCGCCGACCTTGCTCGTTCCGCCCGGAACCGCGGCGGTCACAGCTGCTGTGCCTTCTCGTCGAGGACGCCGAAGTACCGGCTCGCGGTCGAGACGTCCTTGTCGCCACGCCCGCTGAGAGAGACCAGGATCGTCCAGTCGGGGTGCTCCAGGCCGAGCTTGATCGTGCCCGCCAGTGCGTGTGCCGACTCGATGGCGGGCATGATGCCCTCGGTCTGCGAGAGGAGACGGAAGGCCTGCATGGCCTCGTCGTCGGTGATCGGCTGGTACTCGGCTCGTCCCGTCTCGGACAGCCAGGCGTGCTCGGGGCCGACACTCGGGTAGTCGAGACCTGCCGAGATGGAGTGGCTCTCGAGGGTCTGACCGTCCTCGTCTTGCATGAGGTAGGACTTGGTGCCCTGCAGGTTGCCGATGCGGCCGAGCGTGATCGAGGCCGCGTGACGGCCCGTCTCGACGCCGTCGCCGCCAGCCTCGAAGCCGAACAGCCGGACCGAGGGATCGTCGAGGAACGCGTGGAAGATGCCCATGGCGTTCGAGCCGCCGCCGACGCAGGCCGTGACGGCGTCGGGCAGGGCACCGGTGAGGTCGAGGACCTGCTGGCGGGCCTCTTCGCCGATGATCTTGTGGAAGTCGCGCACCATGGCGGGGAACGGGTGCGGGCCGGCGACGGTGCCCAGCACGTAGTGCGTGGTGTCGACGCTGGCCACCCAGTCGCGCATGGCGTCGTTGATGGCGTCCTTGAGGGTGCGGGAGCCGGTCGTGACCGAGACGACCTCGGCCCCGAGCAAGCGCATCCGTGCGACGTTGAGCGCCTGGCGCTCGGTGTCGACCTGGCCCATGTAGACGACGCACTCCATGCCGAAGAGCGCGGCTGCGGTGGCCGTGGCGACGCCGTGCTGACCCGCCCCGGTCTCGGCGATCAGACGGGTCTTGCCGAGCTTGCGGGCCAGCAAGGCCTGACCGAGCACGTTGTTGATCTTGTGCGACCCCGTGTGGTTGAGGTCTTCGCGTTTGAGGATGATGCGGGCGCCGCCCGCGTGCTGGGCGAAGCGCGGCACCTCGGTGATGATCGACGGCCGACCCGTGTAGGTGGCGTGCAGAGCCGTCAACTCGGCAGCGAACTCGGGGTCGACGGCGGCGGCCTTGTACGCCGCGTCGAGCTCGTCGAGAGCGGCCACGAGGGACTCGGGCACGAAGCGCCCACCGAACGAACCGAAGTACGGGCCCGTCTCGTCGCGTAATGCCATGGTCAGACCTCCAGGAAGCGGGTGATGGCGTCGGCGGGGTCGCCGTGGGTCACGAGGGCTTCACCCACGAGCACGACGTCGGCGCCCGAGCGACGGTAGTGGGCGACGTCGTCGGGAGACGAGACGGCCGACTCGGCGACGCGGGTGACGCCCGCCGGGATCGATCCGGACAAGCGGCCGAACAGGTCCCGGTCGAGTTCGAAGGTCGTCAGGTCGCGAGCGTTGACGCCGAGGACGGTGGCGCCGGCATCGAGGCCTCGCGACACCTCGTCGGCGGAGTGCGCCTCGATCAGGGCCGTCATGCCCAGCTGCCGGACGAGGTCGTGCAACTCGACGAGACGGCGCTGCTCGAGCCCGGCCACGATCAGCAGGACGAGGTCGGCGCCGGCTGCCCTGGCCTCGAAGACCTGGTAGGCGTCGGCGATGAAGTCCTTGCGGAGGACGGGGACGTCGACGGCGGCGCGGACCGCTTCGAGATCGGCGAGGGAGCCCTTGAACTTGCGGCCCTCGGTGAGGACGCTGATCGCGCTCGCTCCCCCGGCCGCGTAGGACAGGGCCAACGACGCCGGATCGGCGATCGCCGAGAGATGGCCTCGAGACGGGCTCGCGCGCTTGACCTCGGCGATGACCTTGACGCGGTCGGCCGGGGCGAGGGCGTAGCGGGCGTCGAGCGCGGGGTCGCGCGAGAGAGCCGCCGCCTCGACGGCGGCGAACGGAAGGGACTCACGGCGTGCTGCAGCGTCGGCCACGGCACCCGCGTACAGGTCGTCGAGCACCTAGTTGTGGGCCTTCGGCACGTAGCGGTGGCCGCCGACGCCGTAGCCGGCCTTCTTGAGCACGAGACCCACGACGAGTCCGACGACGACCAGGCCGGCGGAGGCCCAGACGATCCACGGGACGTCGAGGAAGAACGCCAGGGTGCCGATGGCGAAGCCGACCAACATGATGACCACGGCGGTCCAGGCCGCGGGCGAGTTGCCGTGCCCGAGGTCGTCGGCCGTCTCGGTGTCGCGGCCCTTCGAGCCGGAGTCGACCTTCGCCGGGGCGTTCTTCAGGGGCGCGTCGCCACCGGAGGGGGTGCTCGTCGTGTTCGTGCTCACAGTGCTCCTTGGATCAGGTCGGTTCGGGGGCCGAGTCTACCGGGTACGGCCCGGCTCGGTGGGGCTCGACCCGCCCTCGTCGAGGTGCGAGGGGGCGTCGGTCGGGTCGTCGCCGCCCGAGAGCGCGTCCCAGGCGGCCGCGGGGTCGGCCGCAGGATCCGCGGCGACGAGTCGCGTCGCGGAGTACTTGCGGGTGGCCTGGGGCCAGGCGCCCGCGAGGAGCACGGTGGCGACGCCGAGGAGGGCGGCCAGCACGCCGGCCACGAGCCCGAGCCAGGGCCAGGCCGTCGGCTCGACCGACGAGACGATGCCCCGGATCGAGTCGGTGCCGTCGACGCCCGTGGCCGTCGTCACGGCGCTGCCCGACGCGCGCACGGGGTCGGCCAGGGCCGTCGCCGTCGTGACGACGACGCTGACCCCCAGCGCCACCTGCAGCACCCCCAGGACGACGCGGAACACCCGACCGGCGATCGTGAGCGCCCCGAAGAGTGCCAGGCTGGCCAGCGAGAGGGCGGACAACGGCGCACCGGCGACGTCGCCGGCGACGTCGAGGGGCAGGTCTCCACCCTGGGGTGACGCCACGACGACGTGGAACCAGTCCTGTGTCCAGGACAGCAGGGCGAGCCCCGCGAGCAGGATGCCCGCCAGGATCGTCGTGAGCTTCAGGCGTCGAGCGGGCATCAGCGCAGCCGTGTCATGGCGTTGGCGACCGCGACGGCACGCAAGGGGGCCGCGGCCTTGTTGCGCGCCTCCTGGTTCTCGGCGACCGGGTCGCTGTCGGCGACGAGTCCGGCACCCGCCTGGACGCGGGCCACGCCGTCCTGGAGCAGGACGGTGCGGATCGCGATCGCGACGTCGGCCGAGCCGGCGAAGTCGAAGTAACCGACCACTCCGCCGTAGACGCCCCGTTGGGCCGGCTCGAGCTCGTCGATGATCTCGAGGGCCCGGGGCTTGGGGGCACCCGACAGCGTTCCGGCCGGGAAGGTGGCCCGGAACGCGTCGATGGCATCCTTGCCGGGCGCCAGGTCGCCCTCGACGCTGGACACGAGGTGCATGATGTGGCTGAACCGTTCGACCTGCATGAACTCGGTGACCTCGACGCTGCCCGGGGTGCAGACCTTGAGCAGGTCGTTGCGGGCCAGGTCGACCAGCATGAGGTGCTCCGCGCGTTCTTTGTCGTCCGAGGCGAGCTCGTCGGCGTAGCGCTGGTCCTCGTCGGGCGACGCGCCCCGGGGCTTCGACCCGGCTATGGGATGCGTGTAGGCCCGGCGGCCGTCGACCTTGACCAGCGCCTCGGGCGACGAACCGACGATGGTGTACGGCCGACCCTGCACGTCGTCGAGCGTCACGAGGTACATGTACGGGCTCGGGTTGAGCGTCCGCAGCACCCGGTAGACGTCGAGCGGTTCGGCCGTGACCTCGTGGTCGAAGCGCTGGGAGATGACGACCTGGAAGACGTCCCCGTCGTGGATGAACTGCTTCGACCGCTCGATGGCGTGCGCGTACTCGTCGTCGGTGGAACGCCGGGTGGGTGTCGCTTCGATCGTCAGGTCGACGTCGGACAGGAACGTCTCGCTCGGGGCCGCGAGCCGGGATTGCAGGTCGTCGAGACGCGATTGCGCGTCGTCCCACAGGACGTCGGGGCCGTCGGTGCCGTCGTTCAACACGGTCGCGACGAGCAGGACGGCACCCGTGCGGTGGTCGAGGGCCACGAGCTCGGAGACGAAGCTGAGCGCCTGCGAGGGCACGGTGAACTCGGCCGGTGGCACGTCGGGCAGGTGCTCGAGCTCGCGCACGGCCTCCCAGCCGACGAAACCGACCAGGCCCCCGGTGAGGGGCGGCATCCCGTCGATGCGCGGGGTGGCCCACCGGTGGTGCAGGGCGGACAGCACCTCGAGCGGGCGGCCGGTGGCGTCACCCAGAGCCCGCCCGCGGTCGATGCCGTAGTCGATCCACCGGGCCTCGCCCTCGTCGGTCGTGAGGACTCCGAACGACGAGACGCCCACGAAGGACCACCGGGACCAGATGCCGCCCTGGGCCGCCGATTCGAGCAGGAAGCTGCCGGGCCGACCGTCCGCCAGTTTGCGGTACACCCCGACCGGGGTCTCGCCGTCGGCGAAGAGGTCGCGCACGACCGGGACGACCCGATGGCCGGCGAGCCGGGCGTCGAACTGGGCCCGGGTCGTCGACGTGCGGATCGGGGCGTCAGCCACGGGGACCTCCGGTGGGGTCGGTGTCGCCGGACGGCAGGGACGACGAGACGGTGGCCGGCTCGAGCGGGTCGACCTCGAAACAGGAGTGGGAACCCGTGTGGCAGGCAGCGCCGATCTGCTCGACCGTGACGAGAAGCACGTCGTCGTCGCAGTCGAGGGCGGCGGCACGGACGAACTGCGCGTGACCGGACGTGTCGCCCTTCCGCCAGTACTCGTGACGAGACCGGGACCAGAAGGTGACGCGCCCCTCCGTGAGCGTGCGGCGGAGGGCTTCGGCATCCATCCAGCCCATCATCAGCACGTCCTTCGTGCCCTCCTGCTGGATGATCGCGGGCAGCAGGCCCGACGCGTCGAACCGGGCGCGGGCGACGACGGGCTCGACCGTCTCACGCGTCAGCTGGTCGGTCATGATGTGCTCCTCGGTGCGGTGCGGTGCGGTGCGGTGCGGTGTCGCGGGGTCGGGTGCGGGTTCTGAGGAGTGACGGCCCGCCTCAGCGGACGATCGCCCCGGACCGCGCCAGTTCGTCCTTGACCTGGCCGACGGTGAGTTCGCCGTTGTGGAAAACCGAGGCCGCGAGCACGGCATCGGCGCCCGCCTCGATGGCGGGGGCGAAGTGCTCGAGCCGACCCGCCCCTCCGGACGCGACGACCGGCACCCGGCTGAGTTCGCGCATGGCGCGGACGAGTTCGAGGTCGAAGCCCTGCTTGGTGCCGTCGGCGTCGATCGAGTTGACGAGTAGTTCGCCCGCCCCGCGTTCGATGGCCTCACGGGCCCAGGCGAGCGCGTCGAGCGTCGTCTCGGTGCGGCCGCCGTGGGTCGTCACGACGAAGCCCGACGGGGTGCCCATCGACCGCTTGACGTCGAGCGAGAGGACGACCGCCTGAGCTCCGAACCGGTCGGCGATCTCGCCGATGAGGTCGGGCCGGGCGATGGCGGCACTGTTCACACCGATCTTGTCCGCGCCGGCCGCCTGCAACCGCGCGACGTCGTCGGTGGTTCGCACGCCGCCGCCGACCGTCAACGGGATGAAGACCTGCTCGGCCGTCGCCCGGACGACGTCGTACGTGGTCGACCGTGCGTCGACCGTGGCCGTGACGTCGAGGAAGGTGATCTCGTCGGCGCCCTGCTCGTAGTAGGTGCGGGCCAGCTCGACCGGGTCGCCCGCATCCCGAAGGTCGAGGAAGTTGACACCCTTCACCACGCGGCCCGCCGCCACGTCGAGGCACGGGATGACCCGGACGGCGAGGGACGCGTCCGCGGCGACCCCGCCGGTGGCGACCGCGTCGTCGGCGGGCACGGCTACAGCCTCGCGGCGTGGATCGGGCTGACCAGGATGGCCCGGGCACCGAGGTCGTAGAGGGCGTCCATGACCTGGTTCGTGTCGGACCGCGGGACCATCACGCGGACGGCGGCCCAGTCGCGATCGTGCAGCGGGGACACGGTCGGCGACTCCATGCCGCCGGCGACGGCGGTCGCGGCGTCGAGCTTGGCGACCGGGACGTCGTAGTCCATGAGGACGTACTGCCGGGCCACGAGCACGCCCTGCAGGCGGCGGTGGAGGACCGCCAGGCCGTCGACGTCGGCATCGGACGAGATGAGGACGGCGGTCGATTCGAGGATGACCGGCCCGAAGATCTCGAGGCCCGCCGCACGCAGGGTGGCACCGGTCGAGACGACGTCGGCCACGGCGTCGGCGACGCCCAGCTGCACCGCGCTCTCGACGGCGCCGTCGAGCGGCACGAGGGTCGCGGTGACTCCGTGGCTCTCGAGGAAGGAGCCGACGAGGCCGGCGTAGCTGGTGGCGACCCGGGTGCCCTGGAGCTGGCGGAGATCGGCGAAACGGCCGGGAGGGCCCGCGAAGCGGAAGGTCGAGCCACCGAAGTCGAGGGGAGCGACCTCGTGGGCCGGCGAGTGCGAGTCGAGCAGCAGGTCGCGGCCCGTGATGCCGACGTCGAGCGCGCCCGACCCCACGTAGGTCGCGATGTCGCGCGGACGGAGGTAGAAGAACTCGACGCCGTTGCGCGGGTCCTCGACGTGGAGGGTCTTGGGGTCGCGGCGACCGGTGTAGCCGGCCTCGGCGAGCATGGCGGATGCGGTCTCGCTGAGCGATCCCTTGTTGGGCACTGCGACGCGAAGCATGGGTTTCTCTGTCTGCTGGGGTGCCGCGCGAGCGGCGTGACGAACGGGGGTGGCGGAGGCCGACTCAGAGATGTCGGTAGACGTCGGCCGGGGTGATGCCCTTGGCGATCATCATGACCTGCAGGTGGTAGAGCAGCTGGGAGATCTCTTCGGCGGTCGCGACGTCGCCCTCGTACTCGGCGGCCATCCAGACCTCGGCGGCCTCTTCGACGATCTTCTTGCCGATCTGGTGCACACCGGCGTCGAGTTCGGCCACGGTGCCCGACCCCTCGGGCCGGTCGCGGGCCTTGTCGCTGAGCTCGAGGTACAGGTCGTCGAAGGATTTCACGACGTCAAGGCTACCGTCGCGGCGGCCGCTCGGAGTGCAGCGATGTTGTCGACGGGCGACCCGCCGTAGACGGCGGACCCGGCGACCACCGTGTCGGCACCGTTCTCGACGGCCGTGACGATGGTCTCGGTCGTGATGCCGCCGTCGACCTCGAGCCAGACGTCGAGCCCGGAGGCGCTCACGGCGGCCCTGGCGCGCGTCAGCTTGGCCATCGTCTCGGGCATGAAGGACTGCCCGCCGAAGCCGGGCTCGACGGTCATGACGAGGATCATGTCGTACGCGTCGAGGGTCTGGAGATAGGGCTCGAGGTCGGTGCCCGGCTTCACCGCGACGGATGCGCGGGCCCCGTTGCTGCGGATGGCGCGTGCCGTGGACACCGGGTCGGTCGCGGCCTCGGCGGAGAAGGTGACCGAGAAGGCACCCGTCTCGGCGTAGCGGGGCGCCCAGCGGTCGGCGTCGTCGATCATGAGGTGCAGGTCGAGCGGCACCGGGCTGACCTCGCCGAGACGCTGCACGACGGGCAGCCCCAGGGTGAGGTTGGGCACGAAGTGGCCGTCCATGACGTCGACGTGCACGAGGTCGGCGGACGAGATGCGCTGGAGGTCGCGTTCGAGGTTGGCGAAGTCGGCCGAGAGGATGCTGGGGCTGATGCGGATCGACACGAGACGAGACTACCGTCCGGCACGTTTCTCGATCAGGGCCACGAACATGGCGTCCGTGCCGTGACGGTGCGGCCAGAGCTGGACGAACGGTGCCGACGCCAGGTCGACCGACCGGCCGGCGATGCGCTCGACGCCCGCCGTCGCGTCGAGCAGCACGAGGTCGTCGTCGCGGCCCCGGAGCCCGGCCTCGACGACGCCGCGGGTCTCGGCCGTGTGCGGCGAGCAGGTCACGTACGCCAGGACTCCCCCGGGCGCGAGGGCGTCCAGGGCGCTGGCGAACAGGCGCGACTGCAGGGCCGTGAGCTGTCCGACGTCGGCCGGTTGCTTGCGCCACCGGGCCTCGGGTCGACGTCGCAGGGCCCCGAGACCCGTGCAGGGCGCGTCGAGCAGGATGCGGTCGAAGCCTCCGGGCTGTTCCGCCCCGAACCGTGTGGCGTCACCCTCGAGCACCTCGACGTCGCCAGGGACCGCCTCGAGGGCCTGTCGGACGAGACCGGCCCGGGCCGGGACGAGCTCGTTGGCGACGAGGTGGGCGCCTGCGCGGGCAGCTTCGGCGCCCAGCAGGGCGGCCTTGCCACCGGGGCCGGCGCACATGTCGAGCCAGCGTTCTCCCGACTCGGCGGGCCGGTGGCGGCTGAGCAGCAGTGCCGCGAGCTGTGAGCCTTCGTCCTGCACGCGGGCGCGCCCCTCGCGCACGGCCGTCTGTTGCGCCGGGTCTCCCCCGCCGCTCGTCGCGGCGAGCGGCGAGAGGCGCCCGCTCGGGGCACCGAGTTCGGAGACCTCGGCGAGCCCGGGCAGTGCGACGAGACTGACCTTCGGGGCGTCGTTGTCGGCCGACAGCAGGTCGACGAGTTCGTCCTCGCGGCCCTCGGCGGCCAGCGAGCGACGGAACGCCCGCACCACCCAGGCGGGGTGCGACCACTCCGCCGCCAGACGGTCGTCGTCCCCGGTCGTGCCGGCCAGGACGCGCGCGCGCCACTCGTCGGGAGTCGACCGCGAGATGGTCCGGAGCACGCCGTTCACGAAACCGGTGCCCGACCGGCTGCCCACCTGACGCGCGAGCTCGACGCTCTCGTCGACGGCTGCGTGGACCGCGACCCGCGTCGAGAGCAGCTGGTGCGTACCGAGTCGCAGGACGTCGAGGAGCGCCGGGTCGATCGCGTCGGTGCCCCGGCGGGCGGCCAGCGCGATGACGCGGTCGTAGTACCCCCGGAGGCGCAGGGTGCCGTAGGTGAGTTCGGTCGCGAGCCCTGCGTCCTGTGCTCCGAGGCGGGCGCGGACGATGCGTTGCGGGAGCAGGAGGTTCGCGTAGGCGTCGTCCTGTTCGACGGCCCGGAGGACGTCGAGGGCGACCTGGCGGGCGGGCTGGACTCGGCTCATGAGGCGCTCTTCGTGTCGAGGGCGGGGTCTGGTGCGATGTCGGCCGGGGCGGCCGGGGCGGTCGAGGTGGGCGGGGTGACGCGACGGTCGATCCCGCCGGGCAGTCCACGCCACCAGTCGGCTGCCGACATCTCTTTCTTGCCCGCCGGTTGCACCCGGACCAGCTCGACGGGTGAGGAGGCGGTGCCCAGCAGCACACGGCGGCCCCGGGACTCGAGGCGACCGGCCTCGAGCGGTGCCTCGACGTCCGACGTCACCCGCGCCTCCGTGATCTTGAGGGCGGTGCCGTCGAGGTCGACGCGGGCTCCCGGTTCGGGCGTCACGCCTCGGAAGCGGTCGATCAGCTCGGTCGCCGGACGCGAGGCGTCGAGGACTCCGTCCGCGAGGGTCAGCTTGGGGGCGAGGGTGACCTCGCCGGTCTGGGGTGTGGCCACGGCCGTGCCGTCGGCGAGGCGGTCGACGACGTCGACCAGCAGGTCGGACCCGGACCGCGCGAGCTCGGTGAGGAGCACCCCCGCGGTCTCGGCGCCGTCGAGTCGGCGTTCGAGGGTGCCGTAGACATCGCCTGCGTCGAGCTCGGGGACGAGCTGGAACACCGCGGCGCCCGTCACGACGTCGCCCGCCATGAGCGACCGCTGGACGGGGGCCGCACCGCGCCAGGAGGGCAGCAGGGAGAAGTGCAGGTTGACCCAGCCGAGGCGGGGCGCACCGAGCAGGGGCTCGCGGAGCAGGGCGCCGTAGGCCACGACGACGCCGAGGTCGGGATCGAGCGCCGCGAGCTCGGCCGTGACCTCGGGCGTGATGCGTCGGGCCTTCACGACGCGGAGACCGAGGCGGTCGGCCTCGACGGCGACGGGCGTGGGGGTCAGGACGCGTCGGCGTCCCTGGGGGGTGTCGTCGCGCGTCAGCACGGCGACGACCTCGTGAGGGCCGTCGGCGAGGGCGGTGAGCGAGGGCACGGCAGCGGCGGGGCTGCCGGCGAAGACGAGGCGCATGGGGTTCCTGGCGGGTCAGTCGGCGAACGGCTCGACGTCGTCGAACCGCACTCTGAGTGTAGGGACGGCCCGCGTGCGCTTCTGACCGAGCGCCTTGCGTCGGTCCGTCGCGGCACGGATGACCTGGGAGCGGAGGGCCTGGGCCACGTCGTGACCTCGGGAGTAGTCGAAGCGGACGATCGCGCGGACCCCGGCGGACTCGACGTCCACCGGACCGAGGGTCTCGGCACGGACCTCGTCGGGCAGGTCGTCGAGCGCGCGTGCGACGGTGTCGACCGTGCCGGTCACGGTGGCCACGCGGACGGCCGGTGGGAAACGCAGGACACGGCGATCGGCGAGCTCGGCGGAGACGAATCGGGCGAGCTCCCACGTGGCCAGGGCGGAGGCGATCGCCCCGCCCACCCCGACCAGCACCACAGGGGCGCGTCGTGCGGCGAGGGCCGTGGCGTTGGCCCACCAGCGGAGGCAGTCCTCGGCGACGCGGAGGCTCTCGCGCGCGAGCATGCGTTCGCCGTCGAGCAGCAGGACGGCCCGGTAGCCACCCGGGGCGACCGGCTCGGCCCCGCGGGTCGCGACGACGATGGCCGGGTCGGCGTCGACGTGCGTCAGGGCCCGGGTGCCGTCCGACACGATGATGCGGACCCCCGGGAACGCCTTGCCGAGCTCATCGGCGGTCCGTGAGGCGCCGGTGCCGACTGCTCGCATGCGGGTGCCCTCACAGGTGCGGCAGTGCCACGAGACGGCGAGGGCGCCGCACCAGGCGCAGGCCGGGGTCACCCCGCGCTCGCGCTGCTGGAGGGGGCCGTTGCAGCGCAGGCAGCGCGCCGTGTCGCCGCAGTCGACGCAGGCCAGGCGAGGCGAGTAGCCCGGCGAGGCGACCTGGATCAGCACCGGTCCGTGCTCGACCGCGGCCCGCGCCTCGGCGTAGGCCGAGGAGGGGATGCGGGCCTGCGCGGCGAAGCCGTCCGTGGCGGCCTGACGCACGGTCGGCACGACCCGGGGCTGGTAGCGCGGATCGGGACGCACCTCGGCCAGGAAGCCGATCTCGACCAGGCGCTGGACGTCGGTGCTGCGGGAGTGGCCGAGGAACACCAGGGCGGTGTCCTGTTGCGCCTGTCGGAGCAGGGCGGTGTCGCGGGCGTGCACGTAGGGGGCGAGCGGCTCACCGAAGGACGGGTCGCCGTCGTCGAACACCAGGACCAGACCGAGCCTGGCCGAGGGTGCGAGCAGGACGGACCGGTTGCCGACGACGACCACGGGCTCGTCGCCCCGGGCCCGGAGCAACGCGCGGTACCGGTCGGCGTTGGACTGTCGGGAGTCGAGCCGCACGACGCGGTCGGGCGGCAGGACGGCCCTGAGGGCCTGGAGGACGTGCTCTTCGTCGCGGTAATCGGGGACCGCGACCACGGCGTTGTCGCCCGCCGCGACGGCGACCGCGGCGAGTTGGGCGGCCGTCAGCGCCCAATGACCCACCCATGCACCGTCGGGCAACTCGACCAGCAACGGCACGGCGTCGACCGCCGCGCGACCGCGGGACGCCACGAGCCCGGCGAGGTCGGTCGACCGGTAACCGACGACGACCGGGGTGCGATCGCGATCCCCGACGGGCGGCGCGGCGTCCGCTGATGGAGGCGCGGTGTCGGCGGGTGACGAAGTCGCGTCGGTGGGTTCCGGTGGCGGCGAGGACGGGTTCTCAGCGGCCGCCAGGTACGCCTTCTCGACCCGGACCTGACGCGGAGGGACCGCGAGCCGCACGACGTCGCTGGCCGATCCGCCGGCCCGGTCGGCCACGGCACGCGCCAAGCGCCACACCTCGGGTGCAAGGACCGACACGGTGGACACGACATCCTCGATCTCGGAGAGGTCACCGCCGTGCTCGGACGACGACGCGACCTCGACGACGAACCCGTCGGCGATGCGTCCGGCCGAACGGAGGGGAACCTTGACGCGGATGCCCGGGGCGACGCGGTCGCGCAGCCGCTCGGGCACGGCGTAGTCGAACAACCGGTCGAGCTGCGGCAGCGGTGACTCGACCATCACCCGGACGACGCGCGGGCCGCCCTCGACGAGGGCCTCGGCGACCGCCGCCACGGTCAGAGCCCGGCGGCGGCCCGGAGGGCGTCGACGCGGTCGAGCGCCTCCCAGGTGAAGTCGGGCAGGTCGCGACCGAAGTGGCCGTAGGTCGACGTCGCCGAATAGATGGGCCGGAGCAGGTCGAGGTCGCGGATGATCGCCGCCGGGCGGAGGTCGAACACCGTCTCGATGGCGGCCGTGATGACGTCGTCGCCGACGTGCCCCGTGCCGAAGGTCTCGACGTAGAGACCGACGGGTGCGGCGCGTCCGATCGCGTAGGCCACCTGGAGTTCGAGCCGGTCGGCGAGGCCGGCGGCGACGGCGTTCTTGGCCACCCAGCGCATCGCGTACGCGGCGGATCGGTCGACCTTCGAGGGATCCTTGCCCGAGAACGCGCCCCCGCCGTGACGGCTCGCACCGCCGTAGGTGTCGACGATGATCTTGCGGCCCGTGAGTCCGGCGTCGCCCTGTGGGCCCCCGATCTCGAACCGGCCGGTCGGATTGATGATGAACCGCGTGTCGGCCGACGAGAGCCCTGCCTCGTCGAGGACGGGGCGGATGACGTGTTCGATGACGTCGGACTCGAGCTGTTCGCTCGAGACGGCGGGTGAGTGTTGCGTCGACAGGACGACGGTGTCGACCGTCTTCGGTACGACCCCGTCGTAACCGACCGTGACCTGGGTCTTGCCGTCGGGCCGGAGGTAGTCGAGCGTGCCCGACTTGCGCACGGCCGCGAGACGCTCGGCCAGCCGGTGGGCGAGCCAGACCGGGAGAGGCATGAACTGGGGCGTCTCGTTGGTGGCGTAGCCGAACATGATGCCTTGGTCGCCCGCACCCTGACGGTTGAGCAGGTCGTCGTCGCCGCCACGCGCCTCCAGGGCGGTATCGACGCCCTGGGCGATGTCGGGAGACTGCGACCCGATCGAGACCTCGACGCCGCAGGTGCGACCGTCGAAGCTCACGGCGGACGAGTCGTAGCCGATGCCCACGATGAGGTCGCGCACGATCGTCGGGATGTCGACGTAGCCCTTGGTGGTGACCTCGCCGGCGACGTGCACGAGCCCCGTCGTGACCATGGTCTCGACCGCGACCCGGCTGGCGGGGTCGACCGCGAGCAGGGCGTCGAGGATGCCGTCCGAGATCTGGTCACAGATCTTGTCGGGGTGGCCCTCGGTGACCGATTCGGACGTGAACAGTCGCAGGGAGGTCGATGCCGTCGTGGCGGGGTCGGTCGTCGTGTCGGTCAGGCTCACGGTGTTCCTCTGGGTGTCGATCGGGGTGCGGACGCGATGAGGCCCCGCGGGATGGACTCCCGGGGGCCTCGTCAGATGATAGGACCGACCACCGTCAGAGAGGTCGGTCGTGTCGTCGCGCTACTCGGCAGGAGCCGCGAGCGGCTTCACCTCGAGCTTGTCCTCGTTGATCTCGTGCATGGCGACCGAGAGGGGCTTGTCGTCGATCGAGCTGTCGACGAGGGGGCCGACGTTGTCGAAGAGGCTGCCCTCGTGCAGGTCGGCGTAGTAGTCGTTGATCTGACGGGCGCGCTTGGAGGCGAAGATGACGAGTGCGTACTTCGACTCGACCTTCGACAGCAGCTCGTCGATGGGCGGATCGATGATGCCCTGGTTCTTGTCGGCCATTGGTTGCTCCTCGTGTCGATGGGGGTCGGTGCCGGCACCGCTCGGGACGAGCGTGGGCACCAAGATCGGGGCGCGGGTCACGCGCGGGTGCGGCCCGGTTCGGGCGCAGTCATCAATTCTACGACCTCACGGGCCGCTTCGGCCACGTCGTGGTTCACGACACGCGCGTCGAACTCGTCCTGGGCGGCCAGTTCGACCTTCGCGGTCTCGAGTCGGCGCTGCTGTTCGGTGGCGTCCTCGGTGCCTCGACCGATGAGTCGACGGACCAGTTCGTCCCAGGTGGGCGGCAGCAGGAAGACGAGCACGGCCTCGGGCATCGCGGCCCGGACGAGACGGGCGCCCTGCAGGTCGATCTCGAGCAGGACGCTGCGACCCTCGTTCAAGGCGGCGTCCAGCGGGGGGCGAGGCGTGCCGTAGCGATAGGAATTGTGGACCGTGGCGTACTCGAGCAGTTCGCGATCGCGGATCATGCGGTCGAACTCGGCGTCGTCCACGAAGTAGTAGTGCACCCCGTCGACCTCGCCGGGTCGTGGGGCTCGTGTCGTCGCGGACACGCTGAGATGCACGTCGGGGTAGTTCTCGCGGATGTAGGTCGAGACGGTGCCCTTGCCCACGGCCGTGGGACCGGCCAGGACGACCAGACGGGACCGCAGGCGCCCCTTGGCCTCGCGGACGGCGAGCCAGTCGCCGAGGATGCGGCGTTGCCTGACCCCGAGCCCCCCGACCCGTTTCGACTCGGCGATTCCGAGGTCGGTCATGATGCGGGCGACGCGGGTCGGTCCGATGCCGGGGATGCTGGTGAGCAGCTCTCGGACCCGGAGCGACCCCTCGGGACTCGTGGGTTCGCCGGCCCAGGCGGCCTCGGCGACGTCGAGGGCGCTGCGCGTCCGCGAAGCGACGGCGTTCTTGACGGCGGCGCGGCCTCGCCGTGCCGCCACGGCGGCGCGGGCAGCCGCGGCACGGTCGACGGGAGGCGGGGTCAGACGAGGCACGAACGCACCTCGTCGGCATCTCGGCGGACCGCGTCCGGAAACCCTGCCGGGCCCGCCGAGAGGAGGGCGCGGGAGGCGGAGACCAGCACGGCGCCGGCGGCGGGTCCGAAGAGTCGCGGAAGGTCGGCGTAGGTCGCACCCTGGTGACCGAACCCCGGGGCGAGCACCGGCGTCGTCGTCAGCCGGGCGGCGTCGATGCCGTAGTCGTCGAGGTCGACGGTCGCGCCGAGCACGAGGCCGACGCTGCCGAACGGGGCGTCGCCCGCCGTCTGGTTGTCAAGGAGCACGTCGTCGACGATACCGCTCGCGACGGTCCCCTCCGCGCCGTGGACGTCGGTCCGGATGGCCGTCTGCGTCGCCAGCGCCTCGACGTTGGACGTCGCGGCCAGCACGAACACGCCGGCGCCGACGGCCCGCGCGCGGGTGACCAGCCCGGTCAGGGAATCGAAGCCGAGATAGGGCGAGACGGTCAGCGCGTCGACCCGCAACGGCGACGACTCGTCGAACCAGGCGTCACCGTAGCCGTCCATCGTCGAGCCGATGTCGCCCCGCTTGGCGTCACCGATCTGCAGCAGGCCCCGCTCGCGTCCGGCCTCGAGGACGTCCTCGAGGGCCGCGAACCCCGCGGAGCCCCAGCGTTCGAAGAACGCGACCTGCGGCTTGACGACCGACGCCGAGCCGACGAGGCCGTCGACGACGCGCAGGCCGAACTCGCGCACGCCCGAGGCGTCCGACGAGAGGCCCCACTGGTCCAGGAGGTAGGGGTGGGGGTCGATGCCGACGCAGAGCGGACCGGTCGCGGCGAACGCCGCCGCGAGCCGGTCGCCGAACGACGAGCTCACCGTCGGGCCGCCCGGGCGAGACCGTAGTCTTGGAGGCTCGTGACCTCGAGGTCGCTCTGCACGGCCTCGATCGAGGCGACGGCGGCTCCGAGCTGCGCGATGGTCGTGAAGAGCGCCTTGTCGGCCGCCACGGTCGCCGCACGGATCTCGTAGCCGTCGGCCCGGGCGCTCGACCCGCTCGGGGTGTTGATGACGATGTCGACCTCGTCGGCGTTGATCAGGTCGACGACCGAGTGGCCCCCGGCGCTGAACTTGTCGACCGTGTCGGCGTGGATGCCGTTGCGCACGAGGACGGTGGCCGTCCCCTCGGTCGCCAGGATGCGGAACCCGAGCTGCTGGAGGCGCAGCACCGGCAACACGATCGCCCGCTTGTCACGGTCGGCGACGCTGACGAAGACGGTGCCCGACGTCGGGAGCCCGCCGTAGGCGGCCGTCTGGCTCTTCGCGAACGCCCGGGGGAAGTCGCGGTCGATGCCCATCACCTCTCCGGTCGAGCGCATCTCGGGGCTGAGGACGCTGTCGACGACCTGCCCCTCTTTCGTACGGAACCGCTTGAACGGCAGCACGGCTTCCTTCACCGAGATCGGCGAGTCGAGGGGGACGTCCGAGCCGTCCTGAACGGGGAGCAGGCCGGTCTCGACGAGATCGCGCACGCTGTGCCCGACCATGATCAGCGAAGCCGCCTTCGCCAGCGGGATGCCGAGTGCCTTCGAGACGAAGGGCACCGTCCGGCTCGCCCGGGGGTTGGCCTCGATGACGTAGAGCACGCCGGCCGCGATCGCGAACTGCACGTTCAGCAGACCGGACACGCCGATGCCCTTCGCGATCGCGAGGGTCGCGTCGCGGACACGGTCGATCTCGCCCTTCCCGAGCGTGACGGGCGGCAGGGTGCAGCTGGAGTCGCCGGAGTGGATGCCGGCCTCCTCGATGTGCTCCATGATGCCGCCGACGTAGAGCTCGGTGCCGTCGTAGAGCGCGTCGACGTCGATCTCGACGGCGTCGTCCAGGAACCGGTCGACCAGCAAGGGCGCCTCGGGGCCGATGATGGCCTGGTCCGCGACCCGCTCGAAGTAGTCGGCGAGCGACGGGCTGTCGTAGACGATCTCCATGCCGCGGCCCCCGAGGACGTACGACGGGCGCACCAGCACCGGGTAGCCGATCTCTTCGGCGACGGCGACCGCGCTGTCGTAGTCGGTCGCCGTGCCGTTGCGCGGTGCGAGCAGGCCGGCGGCGTCGAGGATGCCCTGGAAGAGGCCTCGTTCTTCGGCCGAGTCGATCGCGTCGGGTGTCGTGCCGAGGATGGGCACGCCGGCCGCTTCGAGCCCCTTGGACAGGCCGAGGGCGGTCTGGCCGCCGAGTTGCACGACGACGCCGACGAGCTCGCCGCTGGCGCTCTCGGCGTGGACGACCTCGAGCACGTCCTCGAGGGTGAGCGGCTCGAAGTACAACCGGTCGCTCGTGTCGTAGTCGGTCGAGACCGTCTCGGGATTGCAGTTGATCATGATCGTCTCGAAGCCGGCGTCGCTCAGGGCGAAGCTCGCGTGGACGCACGAGTAGTCGAACTCGACGCCCTGACCGATGCGGTTCGGCCCCGAGCCGAGGATGATCACCTTGCGGCGGTCGCTGGCCACGACCTCGGTCTCGGTGTCGTAGCTCGAGTAGTGGTACGGCGTCAGGGCGGGGAACTCCCCCGCGCAGGTGTCGACGGTCTTGAAGACGGGACGGACATCGAGCGCGTGGCGGTGATCGCGCACCTGCTGCTCGGAGAGGCCACGCAACTGGCCGATCTGGTCGTCGCTGAAGCCGTGGTCCTTGGCGAGCACGAGGGTGTCGGCGTCGAGCTCGGCCGCCGCGGCGACCTGCTCGGCGACCTCGTTGATCAACACGATCTGGTCGATGAACCAGGGGTCGATCTTCGTGGCGTCGAAGACCTGCTCGGCGGTGGCACCGGCCCGAAGGGCCTGCTGCACGGTGACGATGCGGCCGTCGGTGGGCGTCGCCGACAACGCGAGCAGCGCCTCCTGGTCTCCGGTTTCACCCTGCCAGTGGAAGCTCGACCCGCGCTTCTCGAGCGACCGGAGCGACTTCTGCAGCGCCTGGGTGAAGTTGCGGCCGAGGGCCATGGCCTCGCCCACGCTCTTCATCGTCGTGGTGAGCGTCGTGTCGGCCGCCGGGAACTTCTCGAACGCGAACCGGGGCACCTTGACGACGACGTAGTCGAGCGTCGGTTCGAAGGAGGCGGGGGTCACCTTGGTGATGTCGTTCGGGATCTCGTCGAGACGGTACCCGAGGGCCAGCTTCGCCGCGATCTTGGCGATCGGGAATCCCGTGGCCTTCGACGCGAGGGCGCTGGAGCGCGACACGCGGGGGTTCATCTCGATGACGATGACGCGACCATCGGCGGGGTCCACCGCGAACTGGATGTTGCAGCCACCGGTGTCGACACCGACGCGACGGATGATGTCGATGCTGATGTCGCGCAGGTTCTGGTACTCGCGGTCGGTCAGGGTGAGCGCCGGCGCGACGGTGATCGAGTCGCCGGTGTGGACGCCCACCGGGTCGACGTTCTCGATCGAGCAGACCACGACCGTGTTGTCGGCCGTGTCGCGCATCATCTCGAGTTCGTACTCTTTCCAGCCCAGGATGCTCTCTTCGAGGAGGACCTCGGTGGTGGGGCTCTGGTGCAGGCCGTCGGTGACCATGCGGACCAGTTCGTCACGGGTGTAGGCGAATCCCGACCCGAGCCCGCCCATCGTGAACGAGGGGCGGATGACCAGTGGGTACCCGAGGTCTTCGGCGTACTCGACGGCCTGGTCGACCGTCGTGGCGATGTACGACTTGGCGACGTCGGCACCGGACTCGAGCACGAGCTTCTTGAAGAGCTGGCGGTCCTCGCCCTTCTGGATGGCCTCGACCTTGGCGCCGATCAACTCGACGCCGTGCTTGGCGAGGATGCCTTCTTCGTCGAGGGCGATGGCGGCGTTGAGGGCCGTCTGCCCGCCGAGGGTGGGCAGGATCGCGTCGGGGCGCTCCTTCACGATGATGGCCTCGAGCACCTCGGACGTGATGGGCTCGATGTACGTCGCGTCGGCGAAGTCGGGGTCGGTCATGATCGTGGCAGGGTTCGGGTTCACGAGGATGACGCGCACCCCCTCTTCGCGCAGCACGCGGCAGGCCTGGGTGCCCGAGTAGTCGAACTCGGCCGCCTGGCCGATGACGATCGGCCCGGAGCCGATCACGAGGACGGAGTTGATGTCGTCACGCTTGGGCATCAGTTGCTGCTTTCGATGTCGGAGCCGAAGTCGACGGCCTGGCCGTTCGTGCGGGCGACGACCGCCTCGCGGAAGCGGTCGAAGAGGTGGTTGCTGTCGTGGGGGCCCGCGGCGGCCTCGGGGTGGTACTGCACCGAGAACGCGGGGATGTCGAGGGCGCGGAGGCCTTCGACGACCTGGTCGTTCAGGCTGTAGTGGCTGACCTCCACCCGGCCGAAGCCGGCCGGCGAGTCGAGGACGCCGTCGATGGGCGCGTCGACCGCGAACCCGTGGTTCTGGCTGGTGATCTCGACCTTGTTCGTCGTCTTGTCGAGCACCGGCTGGTTGATGCCGCGGTGACCGAAGGGCAGCTTGTACGTGCCGAAGCCCAGGGCCCGGCCGAACAGCTGGTTGCCGAAGCAGATGCCGAAGTACGGCAGACCGTCGCGCAGGGCACCCTGGAGGAGTTCGACCTGCGAGTCGCTCGCCGCCGGGTCACCGGGGCCGTTCGAGTAGAAGAGGGCGTCGGGGGCGAGGGCGCGGAGCTCGTCGAGGGTGGTGGACTGCGGCAGGACGTGGACCTCGAAGCCGCGCTGCGCGAGGTAGCGCAGCGTCGAGGTCTTCACGCCCAGGTCGAGGACGGCGACGGATCCGATGCGATCGCCCTCGGCCTGCAGCACGTAGGGCTCGACCGTCGACACCTGACTCGAGAGGTTGAGGCCGCGCATGTCGGCCCCGGCGGTGACCAGGGCGAGCTGCTCGTCGGGGTCGAGCCCGGCGTCGGGCCCGCTGAAGATCCCGCCCTTCATCGAGCCTACCTCGCGCAGACGGCGGGTGACGGCGCGGGTGTCGATGCCGCGGATGCCGACGATGCCGTCGGCGACGAGCTGGTCGTCGAGGCTGCCCTGTGCGCGGTGGTTCGAGACCACGCGGCTCGCGTCTCGGACGACGTACCCGGCGACCCAGATGCGGCGCGACTCGGGGTCGGTGTCGTTCACTCCCGTGTTGCCGATGTGCGGGGCGGTCATGACCACGATCTGGCCGGCGTACGAGGGGTCGGTGAGGGTCTCCTGGTAGCCGGTCATGCCGGTCGCGAAGACGACCTCGCCGAGGGTGCGTCCGACGGCGCCGTAGGCGCGACCCGTGTACCGGGTGCCGTCGGCGAGGACCAGCACGGCCCTGTCGGTGGTGGAGGCGTCAGTCAATGGTCTTCTCCTTGGTGGTGCCGGCCCCGGGGGCCGTGGGGACGAGGGTGCGGATCGCGGCGACGACGGGGCTCGGATCGTCGGTGATGCGCAGGTAGGTGTCGAGGTCGACGTCGCCGAGGCGCCAGCCGACGAGGACGAGGCCGTCGCGCTCGACGACACGGTCGATGGTCCAGGTCGCGCGGTCGACGCCTCGCAACGAGGAGGTGCGGATCAGCACGGCGGGTTCGCCCGCGATCTCGAGGCGCACGCCCTCGGCGTGGACGGACACGATCGCCCGACCGCGGAACCCGAGGCCGTGGACCACGACGCGGTCGAGCGGGTCGCCGCCTCGTGACGTCGCGACGTAGAGGGCATCGACCGCCACGAACGGGTCCGACAGGTCGTCGGTCGCGAGGTCGGGGGCGGGGATGTCGGACTGACGGCGCCCGCGGGCCCGCCAGGACCGGGCCATCAGCCCGATCAGCAGCCCGACGCCGACGAGGATGAGCGAGGCGATGATCCACTGGCTCATCGGGCGGACGCCCCCTCGGAGGCGGCGAGGGCGGCGGCGCTGTCGACGAGTCGGGCCGCGTGGGCGACGTCGTCGCTGTCGACGACGCGACCGTCGACCACGGTCGCGTAGCCCTGGTGGAAGGTCGCCCGCACCTGACCGGGCAGGACCCGTCCGAGGTAGGGCGAGTTGCGGCTCTTGCCCGCGAGGTGCTCGGTCGAGAACGTGCGGGTCACCTCTCGATCGTAGAGCGTGAGCTCGGCGGGCTCGCCCACGGCCAGGGGACGACCGTGCCCGGTCACCTGGCCGATGGCGGCCGGGGTGATCGACATCACCCTGGCCACGTCGGCCCAGCCGATCAGACCCGTGTCGACCATGGTGTGGTGTACGACCGAGAGGGCGGACTCGAGACCGACCATGCCGTTGGCGGCGGCGTCCCACTCGCAGCACTTCGCCTCGGAGGTGTGCGGGGCGTGGTCGGTCGCCACGATGTCGATCGTCCCGTCGGCCAGGGCGGCACGCAGCGCGTCGACGTCCTCCGAGCGGCGGAGCGGCGGGTTGACCTTGTACCGCGAGTCGTAACCCGACACGAGGTCCTCGGTCAGCAGCAGGTGGTGCGGCGTCACCTCGGCCGTGACCTCGATGCCGCGCGACTTTGCCCAGCGGATGACCTCGACGCTGCCCGCCGTCGACACGTGGCAGACGTGCAGTCGGGCGCCGACGTGGTCGGCGAGCAGGACGTCGCGGGCGATGATCGCCTCCTCGGCGACCGCGGGCCAGCCGCCCAGGCCCAGTTCGGCCGACAGGGCACCCTCGTTCATCTGCGCGCCCTCCGTCAGCCGGGGCTCTTGGGCGTGCTGGGCGAGGACTCCCCCGAACCCCTTGATGTATTCGAGGGCCCGACGCATCAGCAACGGGTCGGCGACGCAGGACCCGTCGTCGGAGAAGACCCGCACGGCGGCGCGAGATCGGGCCATGGCGCCGATCTCGGAGAGGTGGGTGCCCTTCAGCCCCTGGCTGACCGCGCCGATCGGGCGGACGGTCACGAAGCCCGCGCGCTCCCCCAGCGCCTGCACCTGCTCGACGACCCCCGCGGTGTCGGCCACGGGCGACGAGTTCGCCATGGCGTTGACGGCGGTGTACCCGCCGGCGGCCGCGGCGCGCGACCCGGTCAGGACGGTCTCGCTGCCCTCGCCCCCGGGCTCGCGCAGGTGGGTGTGCAGATCGACGAGGCCGGGCAGCAGGAGCAGGCCGTCGGCGTCGGTGACCGTCGCGCCCGCGCAGGTCAGCCCGGAGCCGAGCTCGACGACGACACCGTCGCGGACGACGACGTCGGTCTTGTTGCCGTCGACGGTCTCGGCGCCCCGGATGAGGTGGGTGGTGGTCACGATGCGTCCTCTCGGTCGCCGGCCAGGGTGAGGTAGAGCACGGCCATGCGGACGGCCACGCCGTTCGTGACCTGCTCGCGGACGGTCGACCGCGGCGAGTCGGCGGCCTCGTCGCTGATCTCGAGACCGCGGTTCATCGGGCCGGGGTGCATGACGAGGGTCGACTCGGGCAGCGACCGGAACCGCATCGCGCCCAGGCCCCAGGACCGGGCGTACTCGCGTGGATTGGGGAAGAACGCGTCGTTCATGCGTTCCTGTTGGATGCGCAGCATCATGACGACGTCCGGTCTCACCTCGGCCAGGGCCTCGTCGAGGTCGTAGCGGACGTCGACGCCGAAGCGGCTGACGTCGACCGGGATCAGCGTGGGAGGCGCGACCACCGTGACGTGGGCCCCGAGCGTCCGCAGCAACCAGGCGTTGGAGCGGGCCACACGCGAGTGCAGGATGTCGCCCACGATCATCACCTCGACGCCGTCGAGGTCGCGCCCACGGCTCGCCGCCCCGTGGACGCGACGGCGGATCGTGAACGCGTCGAGCAAGGCCTGCGTGGGGTGTTCGTGGGTGCCGTCGCCGGCGTTGACGATGCCCGCGTCCACCCAGCCGCTGTCGGCCAGCACACGAGGGGCGCCGCTCGACGGGTGGCGGATCACGATGCCGTCGGCCCCCATGGCGGCGAGGGTCTGGGCCGTGTCCTTCAGGGACTCGCCCTTGGAGACGCTCGACCCCTTGGCGGCGAAGTTGATGACGTCCGCGCTGAGCCGCTTGGCGGCGGCCTCGAACGAGATGCGCGTGCGGGTGCTGTCCTCGTAGAACAGGTTGACGACCGTGATGCCGCGCAGCGTCGGCAGCTTGCGCACCTCGCGGGTGGCCACGTCGGCCATGTCCTCCGCGACGTCGAGGACGCGGATGGACTCGTCGCGCGAGAGGTCGGAGGTGCTGAGCAGGTGCCTCATCGGTTCGCACCCGGGGTGGTGACGGGCGCCGAGGCGGAACCCGCGCCTCCTGCGGTCGTGTCGTCGTCGATGGCAACGAGCTCGTCGTCGTCGACGCCGTGCAGTCGCACGAAGATGCGCTCGACGGTCGAGGTGGGCAGGTTCTTGCCCACGAAGTCGGCGCGGATGGGCAGTTCTCGGTGGCCCCGATCGACGAGGACCGCGAGGCGGACGGCCCGCGGTCGACCGATCGAGCTCAGGGCGTCCAGCGCGGCACGGATGGTGCGGCCCGAGTAGAGGACGTCGTCGACGAGGACGACGGTCTTGCCGTCGATGCCGCCGGAGGGCACCGAGGTGGGGCGGGGCGACCTGGTGGGCTGGCGCCGGAGATCGTCGCGGTACATCGTCACGTCGACGGACCCCACGGGAACGGTGCTGCCCGAGATCGACGACAGGGTCGCGGCGAGCCGATCGGCGAGGACGACTCCACGCGTCGGGATGCCCAGGACGACCAGATCGTCGGCACCCTTGTTGGACTCGAGGATCTCGTGCGAGATGCGCGTGAGGGCACGCGCGATGTCAGCCTGACTCAGCACGGTACGTGTGCTCAATCGGACCTCCTTCCCCGCCTCTCGGGACGGAACTTAAAGGATGTCGTTGTGGGTGGCTCCACCTTATCGGTCCGACGCGCGACCGACGAGTCGACCGGTGACGATCGGTCGACCGGGTCGAGCCTCCGACCGTCAGTCGGCGGTCGCGATGCGGCCGAGCAGACCGTTGACGAACGAGGCCGAGTCATCGGTGCTGAGCGTCTGTGCGAGTTCGACGGCCTCGCTGATCGCGACGGCGTCGGGGATCTCGTCGTTGTGACGGAGCTCCCAGATGCCGATGCGGATGATGCCGCGGTCGAGGGTGGGCATGCGCGCGAGGGTCCAGCCCTGCGAGTACGTCTCGATCAGTTCGTCGATCTCGTCGCGGTGGTCGATGACGCCCTGCACGATGTCGCGCGCGTAGCCCCAGCTCGACCCGCGCTCGGGCTGGTCGAGGGCCCGCTGGGTCTCGGCGACCAGAGCGTCGGTCATGCTGATCTGACGGATGTCGGCGACGTACAGGACGTCGAGGGCGCGCTTGCGCGCCTTGGTGCGTGCGCTCACCGACTAGTCGTTGACGCGGCCGAGGTAGCCGCCGTCGCGCGTGTCGACCTTGACCTTGGTGCCGGTCTCGAGGAAGAGAGGCACCTGGATCTCGTAGCCGGTCTCGACGGTGGCGGGCTTGGTGCCGCCGGTCGACCGGTCTCCTTGGAGGCCGGGCTCGGTGTAGGTGACCTCGAGGATGACCGAGGCGGGCAACTCGATGTACAGCGGGTCGCCGTCGTGCAACGCCATCTGGACGTTCTGGTTCTCGAGCATGAAGTTCTTCGCGTCGCCGACGATCGTGGCGGGCACGTTGATCTGGTCGTAGTCGCTCGTGTCCATGAACACGTAGCCGTCGGCCTCGGCGTAGAGGTACGTGTACTCGCGACGGTCGACGTTGGCGAAGTCGATCTTGGTGCCGGCGTTGAACGTCTTGTCGACGACCTTGCCCGACATGACGTTCTTCATCTTGGTGCGGACGAACGCTCCACCCTTGCCCGGCTTGACGTGCTGGAACTCGATGACGTTCCAGAGTTGGCCGTCGAGGTTGAGGACGGCACCGTTCTTGATGTCGTTGGTAGTCGCCATGCGCGAGTGATCCGTTCGGGGTGGTGGGAGGTGGGCCGGAATCGGCCATCGTCGAGTGTAGCGGACGCCCTGACGGGCCGAAGGGCTACGAACCGATCTCTTGGTAGGCCGCGAAGAGCAGGCTCTGGTCGGGCCCCTGCAGCACGGTCGGTCGACCGATCTCGTCGAGGACGATGAACCGCAACAGGCCCGCGCGGGCCTTCTTGTCACGCTGCATCGTGGCCAGCAGGGTGTTCCAACGGCCCAGGGGGTACGAGACCGGCAGGGTCAGCGACTCGAGGATGCGCCGGTGACGGTCGACCGCCTCGTCCGACAGGCGTCCGGTCAGACGGGCCAGCTCGGCGGCGAAGACCATGCCCACCGAGACCGCGGCCCCGTGGCGCCACTGGTAGCGCTCGGCGTGCTCGACGGCGTGGCCGAGGGTGTGACCGTAGTTGAGGATCTCGCGGAGACCCTGCTCGGTCAGGTCTTCTCCGACTACGCGGGCCTTGAGCCCGACGGCCAGCTCGACCACCCGGCGGAACTCGGGCGTCGTCGGGTCGGTCGCCCGGTCGACGTCGGCCTCGACGATGTCGAGGATCTCGGGTTCGGCGATGAACCCGACCTTCACGACCTCGGCGAAGCCGGCGAGGATCTCGTTCTTCGACAACGTGTCGAGGTGGTCGAGGTCGGCCAGCACGGCGACCGGCGGGTGGAAGACGCCGACGAGGTTCTTCCCCTCGGCCGTGTTGACGCCGGTCTTGCCGCCGACGCTCGCGTCGACGAGGCCCAGCACGCTGGTCGGCATCTGCACCAGCGGGACGCCGCGGAGCCAGGTGCCCGCGACGAAGCCGGCCAGGTCGGTGATGGCCCCGCCACCGAGACCGATGACGGCGTCGGTGCGGGTGAAGTCGGCCTGACCCAGCACCTGCCAGCAGAAGGCGGCGACCTCGACGCGCTTGGCGTCCTCTGCGTCGGGCACCTCGGCGATGAGCGCCTCGTAGCCGGCCGCCACCAGGGAGTCGCGCACCTCGCCCGCCTTGCGGCCCAGCGTGGGCGCGTGGACGATCAGCACCTTCTTGGTCTGCGGGTGGAGGACGCCCGGAAGGTGGCCGGTGAGCCCCCGACCGATCAGGACGTCGTAGGGGGCGTCTCCCCCGACGTGGATGGTCGTGGTGTCGGTCTCGTCGGTCATGCGGTGCCTCTCTCGGAGTCGAGCCAGGTCTCGATGTCGTCGACGACGGTCGAGACGGGCCGGTGGGACGTGTCGAACACGACGGACGCCAGCGCCCGGTAGACGGGATCACGCTCGGCGGCGATGGCGCGCCAGGCGCCGATGCCCCCTCGTTGCAGCAGTGGCCGGGCGCTGCCGGCCAGCCGGGACTCGACGGCCTCGGCCGTCACCGTGAGCAGGACGACGGGCAACCCGGACAAGGAGGCGCGCGTGCGTTCGTCGAGGACGGCTCCCCCGCCCAGCGACACCACCCCGTCACCGGCCAGGGCCTCGACCACGGCCTCGTGTTCGAGCGACCGGAAGTGCGCCTCGCCGTGGCGGTCGAACAGATCGGCGATGGGTCCGTGCCGCCGCACGATGAGACGGTCGCTGTCGACGAACGGCACGCCCAGGCGACGGGACAGCTTCTTGCCGATGCTCGTCTTGCCCGCTCCCATCGGCCCGACCAGGACGATCGGTCGCGTGGTCGTCACTCGGCGGCGGACGCCGGCTGAGTCCGCAGGTTCTCGGGGATCGCGTCGAGGTAGCCCCGCAGGTTGCGAGCCGTCTCGCCGAGGGAGTCGCCGCCGAACTTCTCGAGGATCGAGTTCGCGAGGACGAGGGCCACCATCGACTCGGCGACGACGCCGGCGGCCGGGACCGCGCAGACGTCGGAGCGCTGGTGGTGCGCCTTGCTCTCTTCGCCGCTCGTGACGTCGATCGTGGCCAGGGCCCGGGGAACCGTGGCGATCGGCTTCATGCCCGCACGCACGCGGAGGACGGTGCCCGTGCTCATGCCCCCCTCGGTGCCTCCGGCGCGATCGGTGTCGCGCGAGATGACCCCACCCGTGCGGTGGAGCTCGTCGTGGGCGACCGAGCCGCGCCTACGGGTGGTCTCGAAGCCGTCTCCGACCTCGACGCCCTTGATCGCTTGGATGCCCATCAACGCGGCGGCCAACTGCGAGTCGAGACGACGGTCCCACTGGACGTGCGACCCCAGCCCCGGCGGCACGCCGTAGGCGAGCACCTCGACGACGCCGCCCAGGGTGTCACCGTCTTTCTTGGCGGCCTCGACCTCGTCGACCATGAGGGCGCTGGTGCCCTCGTCGAAGCAGCGCAGGGGGTCGTCATCGAGACGGTCGACGTCCGAGGGCACGGGCACCGGGCTGCCGTCGGGCACGCGCACGGGGCCGATGGACAGCGTGTGGCTCACGAGCTCGATGCCGAGCTCGGCGAGGAAGGACCGGGCGACGGCTCCGAGGGCGACGCGGGCCGCCGTCTCGCGGGCGCTCGCACGTTCGAGGATCGGCCGCGCCTCGTCGAAGTCGTACTTCTGCATGCCGACCAGGTCGGCGTGGCCGGGGCGGGGTCGGGTGAGGGGCGCGCTTCGCCCTCTGGAGGCGTCGCTCACCTCGACGGGCTCGGGGCTCATCACCTCGACCCACTTCGGCCACTCGGTGTTGCCGATGCGCAGGGCGACGGGGCTGCCCATCGTCAGGCCGTGGCGGACGCCGCCCGAGATGTTCAGTTCGTCTTGCTCGAACTTCATGCGGGAGCCGCGACCGTAACCCAGCTTGCGGCGGGCGAGGTCGGCACGGATCGCGTCGAGCGAGACCGGCACACCGGCCGGCAAGCCCTCGAGGACGGCGACGAGCTCGGGCCCGTGAGATTCTCCAGCGGTCAACCAACGAAGCATGGTGTCGATCTTCCCACAGAGAGAAGGGCCGACCGACCGTCTGGCGGTCGACGGCCCCTCAGGACGCGCTCGCGTCCTCGGCAGCCGGCTCGTGCTCGGTCACTGGTACTCGGGGTGTTCCCGCATCCAGGCCTGCCACTGCTTCACCGCGGCCTGGTGCTCGGCGTACGTGGTCGAGAAGGCCGTCTCGCCCGTGTCGAGGTTGACCGTGACGAAGTACAGCCACGAGCCGTCAGCCGGTTTCAGTGCCGCGTTCAGGGCGAGGTCGCCCGGATTCGAGATGGGCCCGACGGGCAGACCTTCGTGGACGTAGGTGTTGTACGCGTTGTTCGCGTCGCCCCGCTCTTCGTCGGTCGTGGTGACCCGATGGGTGTTGCCGGTGCCGTAGGCGACCGTGGCGTCCGACTGCAGGAGCATGCCCTGGTCGAGACGGTTCTGGAACACCCGCGCGACCTTGGGGTAGTCGTCGGCGAGTCCGGCCTCTTTCTGGATGAGAGACGCGAAGACGATCGTCTTCTGATAGTCGGCCGGTTGTGCACCGGCGGACTGCAGGTGTTGGGTCATGGTCGTCACCATGTCCTGCAGGTAGTCGTGGGCCGTCTTGCCCGGGTCGAGTTCGTAGGTCGCCGGGAAGAGCCACCCCTCGAGGCTCGTGGCCTCCACGGGCAGGCCGAACGTCGTGTAGTCCGCGGCCGCGGCCTGGACGTCGGCGATCGGGATCGACGTCGCGGTGGCGAGGAGTTCGTAGACGTCCGCCGCAGCCGTTCCCTCGGGGATGACGACCTTGTTGGTGATGCGGTTGGCGCTGTCCTGCAGTGCGTCGAGGGCCGACTGCGCGCTCATCTGCTGCTGCAGGGTGTACGTGCCCGGCTGGAAGGTCATCGACGGGTCGGACAACAGGAGCGAGTAGGCCGACTCGTAGCTCTGCGTGATGCCGGCGTCCGCGAGGTTCTGCGCGATGTCGGAGCCGACCTGCCCGGAAACGATGGCGAACTCGACGGACGTGCCGTTGCCGCTGCCGGCGTAGTCGGCGGGTTCGTCATCACCCGTGAACTTGGCGATGAGGGGCTGCACCTGTCCCCAGGCGGCGGCGACGCCGGCGGTGCCTCCGGCCAGGACGAGCACGAGGACCGATGCGAGGATGATCGGGCCCTTCTTGGACCGTCGTTCGCGCGGTTCGCGGATCGCCCGTGCGCGGGAGCGATCCCGGTCATCGTCCGAGCGTGGAACGACGACGGGCTCGGCCTGGCGTTCACGCTCACGCTGTTCTCGGCGGGACAGCCCAGGGGGGTCGACGTGCGTGCTGCGGCGGAGTGGCGTCCCGTCGCCGTCACCCGGTCGTCCGTCGACGGACTCGCGCCGGCGGCGTCCGGAGGTGTCGGCGGGGCTGTCGTTCTGGGGTTGGGACGCGAAGATGTCGTCCCAATCGGGTTCGTCGGCCACGAATCACTGTCTTTCGTCGGTGGCGGGTACGGCAACGTCGCCGCCCGTCTCTCGGGTCACGTCGACCGTCCGCCCGGGCGGCTGACCGCTCGAGCGCTCGAGGTCGAGCGCGTGCTGGACGATGATAACAGCGGCCACTTGGTCGATCACGGACCGTTGGCTCTTGCCCTTCCGGCCCGAGGCCCGGAGGGCACCCTGGGCGCTGACCGTCGAGAGCCGCTCGTCGACGAGACGGACGGGCACCGTGACGGTCCGCGCGATCGCCGCGGCGTAGTCCCTCGCGTCCTGCGTCGACGCCGTGTCGCGACCCGAGAGGGCGATGGGCAGTCCGACGATCACCTCGAGCGCATCGAGTTCGGAGACCAGGTCGCGGACGGCACCGATGTCGGCCACACCGTCGGCGGAACGCGCGAGCGTCTCGACCGGGGTGGCGAGCAGACCGTCGGGGTCGGTGCGAGCGACTCCGACCCGGGCCTTGCCCACGTCGATGCCGATGCGGACGCCGCGGCGCACGGCAGCCCTCAGGCCCCGAGTTCGGCGACGATGCCGGCCAAGGCGGTGGGAATCGCCGAGACGTCGGATCCGCCCCCCTGAGCGAGGTCGTCCTTGCCGCCGCCGCCGCCGCCGAGAGCCGAGGCGGCCCCCTTGGCGAGACGGCCGGCTTTCACTCCGGCCTTCCGCGCACCGTCGGTGGTGGCCACGATCACGGCGGGCTTGCCCGCGACGTCAGCTGCCAGGGCGACGACCACCGCGCCGGAGGCGCCGAGGCGTTCGCGCACCGACAGGGCGAGCGACCGCAGGTCGTCGGTCGAGCCGAGCGACCCGACCGACTCGGCGACGACGGTGAGGTCGCCGATCGAGGTCGCCGTCTCGGCCAACGACGGGACGCGCGTGGCGAGGCGGGCGGATTCGAACTCGGCGATCTTCTTCTCGGCCGTGCGGAGGCTCGTGACGAGATCGCCGACGCGATCGGCCAGCTGATCGCGCGGTGTCTTCAGCGACGCGGTCAACTGGGACACGAGGGCACGCTCGGCGGCGAAGTCACGGAACGCGTCCATGCCGACGAGCGACTCGACGCGACGGTTGGTCGACCCCACCGAGGTCTCGCTGACGAGGTTGATGAGGCCGACCTGCGAGCTGGTCGAGACGTGGGTGCCCGCGCAGAGCTCGCGCGACCACGGACCGCCGATGTCGACCATGCGGACGGTCTCGCCGTACTTCTCGCCGAACAGCGCCATGGCACCCAGGGCGCGGGCATCGTCGAGGGGCATCTCGCGGGTGACGACCTGCAGGTCGTCGCGGATCGCGTTGTTGGCGATCTCCTCGATCTCGGACCGTGTCTGCGGGCTCAGGGCCTGGTTCCAGTTGAAGTCGAGCCGCATGTAGCCGGCCTTGTTGTAGGACCCGGCCTGGTGCGCCTCGGGGCCGAGCACCTCTCGGAGTGCGGCGTGGATCAGGTGCGTCGCGGAGTGAGCCTGTGTCGCGCCCCGGCGGTAGGCGGGGTCGACCACGCTGGTCGCCGTGTCGCCGACCCCCACCTCGCCGGAGGTGACCTGGACGCGGTGGCTGATGAGACCCTTGACCGGCTTCTGCACGTCGAGGACCTCGAGGTCGAAGCCCACGCCGACGATGCGGCCCGAGTCGGCTTCCTGGCCGCCCGACTCGGCGTACAGCGAGGTCTCGGCGAGGATCACCTCGGCGATGTCGCCCGCCACGGCTCGGTCGACGTCGGCCCCGTCGACGATCAGGCCGAGCACGCGGGTCTCGGTGTCGAGCTCGTCGTAGCCCGTGAAGACCGTCTCGCCCTGGGCGCGGAACGCGCTGTAGACGCTCAGGTCGGCCAGGGCCACCTTCCGCGACTTGGCGTCGGCCTTCGCCCGGGCGCGCTGCTCGGACATGAGTCGGTCGAACGCCTCGCGGTCGACCGTCAGGCCGCTTTCTTCCGCGATCTCGAGGGTGAGGTCGATGGGGAACCCGAAGGTGTCGTGCAGCAGGAACGCCGTGTCGCCCTGCAGCTGCGGGGTCGTACCGGCCGAAGCGCGTTGCTTGGTGTCGTCGACGGCGATGTCGAGGATGTTCGTCCCTGCGGCCAGGGTGCGCAGGAAGGTCTCTTCCTCGGCGTAGGCCAGGCGTGAGATGCGCTCGTAGTCCGTCTCGACCTCGGGATAGGCCGCCTTCATCGCGTCGCGGGACTCCGGGAAGAGCGCGGGGAAGGTGGGGCCGTCGACGCCGAGGAGACGCATCGAGCGGACCGTGCGTCGCAGGAGGCGGCGGAGGATGTAGCCGCGGCCTTCGTTGGACGGGCGGACCCCGTCGGACATCAGCATGAGCGAGCTGCGGACGTGGTCGGCGATGACCCGCATGCGGACGTCGTCGTCGTGGACGGCGCCGTAGCGCCGTCCCGACAGCTCGGCGGCCTTGTCGAGGACCGGGCGCACCTGGTCGATCTCGTACATGTTGTCGACGCCCTGCTTGAGGAAGGCGACGCGCTCGAGACCCATGCCGGTGTCGATGTTCTTGTTCGGCAGCTCGCGGACGATGTCGAAGTCGACCTTCGAGCGCACGTTCTCGATCTGGTACTGCATGAACACGAGGTTCCAGATCTCGACGTAGCGGTCGTCGTCGGTCGCGGGGCCGCCGTCCGCGCCGTAGGCGGGTCCACGGTCGAAGAAGATCTCGGAGCACGGCCCCGCGGGTCCGGGCTGACCGGTGTGCCAGTAGTTCGAGTCCTTGCCGAGGCGTTGGATGCGCTCGTCGGGCAGTCCGGCGACCTTCTTCCACAGGGCGATGGCCTCGTCGTCCTCTTCGTACACCGTCACCCACAGGTCGTCGGGCGAGAACGCGAGGCCGCCGTCGCCCTCGCTCGAGGTCAAGAGCTCCCAGGCGTAGCCGATCGCCTCTTCTTTGAAGTAGTCGCCGAACGAGAAGTTGCCGTTCATCTGGAAGAACGTGCCGTGTCGCGGCGTCTTGCCGACCTCTTCGATGTCGTTGGTGCGGATGCACTTCTGGACGCTCGTGGCGCGCGGGTACGGCGTCGGGACGAGCCCGGTGAGGTACGGGATGAACGGGACCATGCCCGCGACGGTGAAGAGGAGGCTCGGGTCGTCGCTGACCAGGGACGCGGACGGGACGACGGTGTGGCCCCGATCGCCGAAGTAGTCGAGCCAACGGCGGCGGATTTCGGCGGTCTGCATGGTTCTCCCGGGGGTGGGTGGGTCGTGTGTCAGGACGAGGAGGCGCGGACGGGCGCTCAGGACTCGTCGCGGTCGGTGCGCAGTTCGGCCTCGCGGGCCTTGTAGCCGTCGACCACGGCGGCGCGGAACGACTTCACGTTGCCGTCGAGACCGCCGAAGAACTGCCGACCCCGGGGTGTCTTGTTGAACTGGTGGGCGACGGCGAAGCCGCCGACGACACCGACGGCGAGCAGGAACAGGCTCTTCACGGGGACTCCTCTTGGGGCTGGTGCCGCGACGTGCGAGCGCGACGACACGTCAGCTTACCCGGCCCCGGGAACACGAAAGGAGCGGGCCACGACCGTGGCCCGCTCCTGACGGATGTGACGAGTTCTAGCGCGCGGCGTAGTACTCGACGACGAGCTGGACCTCGCAGGTCACCGGGACCTCGACGCGCTTCGGGCGACGCACGAGGCGGGCCTGCAGCTTGTCGATCTCGACCTCGAGGTAGCCGGGCACCTTGGGCAGCAGGTCGACGTGACCGCCGGCCGCGGCGACCTGGAAGGGCTCGGTCTTCTCGCTGCGCTCTTTCACGTGGATCATCTGACCCGGCTTGACGCGGAACGAGGGACGGTCGACGAGCTTGCCGTCGACGAGGATGTGACGGTGCACGACCATCTGACGGGCCTGGGCCGTCGTGCGGGCGAAGCCGGCACGCAGGACGAGGGCGTCGAGACGGGTCTCGAGGAGCTCGACCAGGTTCTCACCGGTCAGGCCCGAGGCCTTGCGGGCCTCGTTGAAGACGATCTTGAGCTGGGCCTCGCGGATGCCGTACTGGGCGCGCAGGCGCTGCTTCTCACGCAGGCGGACGGCGTAGTCGCTGTCGGTCTTGCGCTTGGTGCGGCCGTGCTCACCGGGAGCGTAGGGACGCTTCTCGAGGTAGCGAGCGGCCTTCGGGGTCAGCGCGATGCCGAGGGCACGCGAGAGACGGGTCTTGCTGCGGGTACGTGACTTGGTGGACACTTGTTCCTTTTTCTTGTCGGTCGTTCGTCATGGACCGCCCCAGCGCGCGAGCGCCGGGCGGCGTAACAAGAGGGGTGAGTGCCGCGGTGGCGACCGGCTACAGGTCGTCGCACCTTGATCGGGTCGTCGTCAGCAGCCGCGCGTCGACGCCCGAGAACAGGCAACCCCCCGAGCATACAGGAGCCCGGGCACCGATGCGAGCGGGTGTTCGATCGTGCCGTCAGTGCCCCCGCGTGATCCGGCGCAGCTTCTCGAGGCGCGCCGCCACGTCGCGCTCGTTGCCGTTGGCGGTGGGGTCGTAGTACTCGTGTCCGACGAGTTCGTCAGGGAGGTACTGCTGCTCGACCACCCCGAACTCGGAGTCGTGGGCGTACCGGTAGCCCTTCCCGTGCCCGAGGCGTCGGGCCCCGGGGTAATGGGCGTCGCGCAGGTGCTTGGGCACGCGGCCCGCCTTGCCGGCCCGGACGTCGGCGATGGCGGCGTCGAGCGCGGAGTAGGACCGGTTCGACTTGGGGGCGGTCGCCAGGTAGACCACGGCCTCGGCCATGGGTATGCGCCCCTCGGGCATGCCGATCATCTGCACGGCGGTGGCGGCCGAGACCGCCACGGTCAGCGCGTGGGGATCCGCCATGCCGATGTCCTCGCCGGCCGACACGATGATCCGCCGACAGATGAAGCGCGGGTCCTCGCCGGCCTCGATCATCCGGGCGAGGTAATGGAGTGCCGCGTCGACGTCGGAGCCCCGGATCGACTTGATGAAGGCGCTGATGACGTCGTAGTGCTCGTCGCCGTTGCGGTCGTACCGCAGCAGTGCCCGGTCGACCGACTGGGCGACGATCTCGGACGTGATCGCGGGGCGGGCGTCGTCGGGATCGCTCTCGTCGTACTCGGCGTCGGGGTCGAAGTCGGCGTCGGCCGCGTCGTCGGGCGAGGCGGTCGGCACGGCGTCGGCCTCGAGCTTCGTCGCCCACGCCGACTGGGCGGACGCCTCGAGCGCCGTGAGCGCACGTCGTGCGTCGCCCGAGGCCAGCCGGACGATCGTGGCCAGGGCCTCGTCGTCGAGCCGGACGGCTCCGTCGAGACCGCGGGGGTCGACGACCGCTCGTTGCACCAACTGGGCCAGGTCGTCGTCGCTGAGCTGTTCGAGCGTCAGCAGCAGCGACCGGGACAGCAACGGCGTGATGACCGAGAACGAGGGGTTCTCGGTCGTGGCGGCGATGAGGATGACCCAGCCGTTCTCGACGCCCGGCAGCAGGGCGTCCTGTTGCGCCTTGGTGAAGCGGTGGATCTCGTCGAGGAAGAGCACCGTCGTCGTGCCGTAGAGGTCACGGTTCGACAGTGCCTTCTCCATCACCTGACGGACGTCCTTGACGCCGGCCGTCACGGCGGACAGCTCGATGAACTGTCGCCCCGAGCTGCGGGCGATGGCTTGCGCGAGCGTGGTCTTGCCCGTGCCCGGCGGACCCCAGAGGATGACGGAGACCGCACCTTGGTCGGCACCCGTGTCGGAAGCCAAGGTGACCAGAGGCGAACCAGGACGCAGCAGGTGTCGTTGGCCTGCGACCTCGTCGAGGGTGGTGGGACGCATGCGGACCGCGAGGGGGGTCGAGCTCTGCGGGAGCGGGCTCATGGTGACCCATGCTAGACCGGCCCTCCGATACAGTGCAGGCTGGACATCACCGAGCTGGAGGACCCGTGGCACCGAGCAAGAATCCGGACCGTGAGAACCGAGACCGGCTCCGCAGGTACACCGCTCGCCAACAGGTGCACGCCACGCAGGTGGCTCGGCGTCGTCGGGACAACGTCCTGGCCGTGACGGCCGTCGTGGTCGTGGTGGGACTCGCGGCCGTGTCGCAGGTCTTCTGGTCGACGAGCGGGCCCGGTGCGCCCGTGGCGGCTCCTTCGGACGCCCCCAGCGCCGCCTCGACGCCCGCCGCAGGCGAGAACGTCGGCGACGTGCCCGGCGAGTCGATCGCCGAGGGCCGCACCTGGACCGGCGGCCTGACGCTCAACGACGGCGTCGACCTCGGGATCGAACTGGACGGGGCGAAGGCCCCCCAGGCGGCGAGCGTCGTCATCGACCTCATCCAGAAGGGCTTCTACACGGGCACGACCTGTCACCGCATGAGCGATGCCGCGACGGCGAAGTTCATCCAGTGCGGCTCCGCCAACGGCGACGGGACGGGCGACGCGGGCTTCACCTTCGGCCCCCTCGAGAACGTCCCCTCGGACGGCGTCTACCCGACCGGGACGATCGCCATGGCCCGCAGCACCGACCCCTACTCGCAGTCGACGCAGATCTTCATCACTTACGGCGACACGACCCTCGACGGCTCGACGGGCGGTTACACCGTGGTCGGACAGGTCACGAGTGGACTCGACCAGCTCGAGGCCCAGATCACGGACGCGGGCTTGACGCCCGGCTCGAGCGAGACCGACGGAGCCCCCGTCGTGGCGACCACGATCACGGGTGCCACCATCGAGTAGTCCGCCGCGGTCCGCCGTGCAATAGGCTGGGCACCCATCGCGGCGGCCTGTCCTGGTTCCGCGACGAGCACTTTCAGCAAGGGATTAAAGTGGCTACTGACGATCAGGCACCCTGGGGCCGCGTCGACGACGACGGCACGGTCTACGTCCGCGAAGGCGACGGCGAACGCGCCGTGGGGCAGTACCCCGACGCGACGCCTGCCGAGGCTCTCGCGTACTACGAGCGGAAGTTCGTCGAGCTCGCCGGCCAGGTGACGTTGCTCGAGCAGCGGATCAAGCGCGGCGCATCGGCGGGGGACGTCGTCAAGACCGTCACCCACCTGCGTGAGCAGCTCGTCGAACCCAGCGCGGTCGGAGACCTCGAGGCCCTCCGTACTCGTGTGTCGGCACTCGACTCGACCGTGGACGAGCTCACACAGCAGCAGAGCGCGGAGGCGCAGAAGGCGCTGACCGAAGCGGTCGCCCATCGCACGGCACTCGTCGTCGAGGCCGAGACCCTGGCCGCTCAGGACCCCGCCCGCGTGCAGTGGAAGCAGGTGACGGCCACCATCGACGACATCTTCGCGCGCTGGCAGAAACACCAACAGGACGGCCCGCGCATCCCGAAGGGCGAGGGCAACGATCTCTGGAAGCGCTTCCGAGCCGCGCGCACGACGATCGACCAACACCGCAAGGCCTTCTACGCCGAGCTCGACGCCACGCATCGGGACGCCCGTCAGCGCAAACAAGCCCTCGTCGAGTCGGCCGAGGCCCTCGCGCCGAAGGGCGTCGACGGCATCCCCGCCTACCGGGGGCTGCTCGACGACTGGAAGCGTGCCGGGCGCGCCGGCAAGAAGTACGACGACGCCCTGTGGGCGAAGTTCAAGCGGGCGGGCGACGTGCTCTACGCCGCCAAGTCCGAGGTCGTCGCCCAGGACGCTGCCGAGTACGAAGGCAACCTCGAGCTCAAGCTCGAGTTGCTCACCGAGGCCGAGAAGATCCTGACGGTCACGGATCGGGTCCCGGCCCGAGAGGCCCTCACCTCGATCCAGCTGCGGTGGGACGAGATCGGTCGCGTTCCCCGTGAGCAGGTGCGGGTCGTCGAGGATCGCCTCCGCAAGGTCGAATCCCACGTGCGCCAACTCGACGAGCAGTTCTGGGAGAAGAACAACCCCGAGCGTCAGGCACGCTCGCAGGGCCTCGCGAGCCAGCTGCAGGATGCCATCGGCAAGCTCGAGGCCGAGCTCGCATCGGCCGAGGCGAGCGGGGATGCGCGTCGGGTCAAGGAGGCCCGTGAAGCGCTCGACGCCCGGAAGGTCTGGCTCGACGCCATCGGTTGACCGCCAGGGGGCCGGTCGCCCACCGACGTCGTGAACCGCCCGACTCTCCACAGGGAGGGTCGGGCGGTCCGTCTTCGCCGGCGAGGTCGGCCAGGGTGGGCACATGACTGAGCGACTCCCCCTGGTCCTGACCGACGCCCACCTGCCCGAAACCGAACTGCGGGCGGCAGCGCTGGACGGCCAGGTCTACGCCGTCGGTGATTCGTGGCGCAGCGTCGCCGAGATCGACGATCACGTGGGTCGGGCCATCGCGGTCGGGCTCGCCCTCGGAGCCGGAGTCGTCGCTGCCGAGCGGACGGCCGCCTGGGTCTGGGGAGCCCGAGGGCCGGCGCCGCTCCCCCACTCCGGGCTGGTGGCATCGCCGGCGAGGGTGAAAAATCGGGGCCGGGGGGCGGTCATCCGACAGGTCGTCATCGACGACGACGAGATCGTCGTCGTCGACGGTGTTGCCGTCACGACACCGGCCCGAACCGTGGTCGACCTCGCCCGCCGTGAGAACTGGACGCCGCAGGACGAGACGGCCGCACGGGATGTGTCGACTCAGCAAGGCGTCACGTCCACCGCTGCGGTCGCCGTCCTCGATCGACGTGGGCGCCTCCCCCACCGAGCGCGGACGGTCGACCGCCTCGATCGGGTCTGCGCGGCCGATCGTCTCGCTCAGGTGAAGGACGAATCTCACCGAGACGACGCACCCGCCCCGTCGGGCTGCGCCGACGGTGACTCAGCCGGCGCTGACGCGGTAGACGTCGTAGACGGCATCGATGCGTCGTACGGCGTTCAGGACGCGGTCGAGGTGCGTGGTGTCACCCATCTCGAACACGAATCGACTGAGGGCGAGCCGTTCGGTCGAGGTGGAGACCGTCGCGGAGAGGATGTTCACGTGGTGCTCCGAGAGCACACGGGTGACGTCCGACAGCAATCCGCTGCGATCGAGGGCTTCGATCTGGATCTGCACCATGAAGACGCTCTTGGATGACGGTGCCCACTCGACCTCGATCATCCGCTCAGGCTCTTTCAACAGGCCCTGGACGTTGTGACAGTTGGCCTGGTGGACGCTGACACCTTGACCACGGGTCACGAATCCGACGATCTGGTCGCCGGGTACGGGCGTGCAGCACTTGGCGAGCTTCACCAAGATGTCGGGCGCCCCGCGGACCAGGACGCCCGAGTCGCTGTTGCGCAACGGCCGTGCCCGCCCCTGGCTGGGGAACTCGAACTCGCCCTCGTCGACCTCGGTCTGCGTGTGGACCGCCGCGAGGATCTTCTCGATGACGGACTGGGTCGAGATGTGTCCCTCACCGACGGCGGCGTAGAGGCTGGACACGTCGTCGTACCGCATCGTGGCGGCGACTTCGGCGATGCTGTCCTGCGTCATCAGCTTCTGCAGCGGCAGGTTCTGTTTCCGCATGGCTCGCGCGATGGCGTCCTTGCCCTGCTCCATGGCCTCGTCACGGCGCTCCTTCGTGAACCACTGCCTGATCTTGTTCCGGGCGCGGGGGCTCTTGACGAACGCGAGCCAGTCCTGACTCGGCCCGGAGTCGGGGTTCTTCGAGGTGAAGACCTCGACGACGTCGCCGCTCGAGAGGACACTCTCGAGCGGGACGAGTCGCCCGTTGACCTTCGCTCCCATGGTGCGGTGGCCGACCTCGGTGTGCACGGCGTAGGCGAAGTCGACCGGGGTGGCTCCCGACGGAAGACCGATCACCTTGCCCTGAGGGGTGAAGACGTAGACCTCTTTGGCGCCGATCTCGAATCGGAGACTGTCGAGGAACTCACTGGGATCGGCGGTCTCGGCCTGCCAGTCCGAGATGTGCGCGAGCCAGGCCATGTCGGTCTCGGTCTTGGCTCCGCCCTGGTCGTCCCGCCCGCCGTTCATGCGCTGCTTGTACTTCCAGTGGGCGGCGACGCCGAACTCGGCCCGCTGGTGCATCTCGTGGGTCCGGATCTGGATCTCGACCGGTCGCCCCTTGGGCCCGATCACGGTGGTGTGCAACGACTGGTACAGGTTGAACTTCGGGGTCGCGATGTAGTCCTTGAAGCGGCCCGGGATGGGGTTCCACCGGGCATGGATCGACCCCAGCACCGCGTAGCAGTCACGGAGCGAGTTGACGAGGATGCGGATGCCGACGAGGTCGTAGATCTCGTCGAATTCGCGACCACGGACGATCATCTTCTGGTAGATCGAGTAGTACTGCTTGGGACGACCCATCACGTCGCCGCGGATCTTCGTCGACTTGAGGTCGGACTTCACGGCGTTGATGACGTTCTGGACGAACTGCTCGCGCTGCGGTGTGCGCTGCTTGACCAGGTTGTCGATCTCGACGTAGAGCTTGGGATGGAGGACGGCGAACGACAGGTCCTCGAGCTCCCACTTGATGGTCTGGATGCCGAGTCGGTGGGCCAGCGGAGCGTAGATCTCGAGGGTCTCGGTGGCCTTGCGGGTGGCCGACGCGGACTCGACGAAGCCCCAGGTGCGCGCGTTGTGCAGCCGGTCGGCCAACTTGATGACGAGTACGCGGATGTCTTTCGACATCGCGACGACCATCTTGCGGACGGTCTCTGCCTGGGCACTGTCGCCGTACTTGAGCTTGTCGAGTTTCGTGACGCCGTCGACGAGCATCGCGATCTCGTCACCGAAGTCGCGCTGCAGCATGGCCAGGGTGTAGTCGGTGTCCTCGACGGTGTCGTGGAGGAGCGCTGCCGCGATGGTCTTGGAACCGATGCCCAGGTCGGCGAGGATCTGTGCCACGGCGACCGGGTGGGTGATGTAGGGCTCGCCACTCTTGCGGAGTTGACCCGTGTGGGCCTTCTCGGCGACGGAGTACGCCCGCTCGATGAGGACGATGTCGGCCTTGGGATGGTGCATGCGCACCGTCTTGATCAACCGGTCGACTGCTCCGGCGGGTTGGCTCCGTGAGAAGAGGCGGGGCAGGAGCGTACGCAACGAGGCCGTGTTCTGACCACCGGACGCCTCGGACGATGCGGAGTTGTTCCGTGTGGTGATCTCGGTCACGGCAGCACCTCGTTCTCTCGGGGCGGAGTGACACCACCGACCGTCGTGGTCGGACGTGGACTCCGTGGGGTCAAGGGTACCCGTCAGCCGTCAGTCGGCCGACGACTCGGGGTGATCGTCTCCGGCCACGACCGCGCCGCCGGCGTCGCGCCAGGCGAGCATCCCGCCGACCACGTTCCGGGCGTCCACGCCGATGCCGCGAAGGGCATCCGTTGCGCGGGCCGAGCGCATGCCGGAGTGGCAGACGACGAGGACGGGGCGGTCGGTGGGAACCTCGTCGACCCGATCGTTCAACTCCGAGAGCGGGATGAGCGTCGCACCGGGCGCGTGCGCCTCGTCCCACTCGTGTTGCTCCCGGACGTCGAGCAGGTAGGTGCCCTCGGACAGGGCGTCGATCGCAGCGGCGGCCCCGATCTCGGGTCGGCGATCATGGCCGATCATGCGCCCACCGTCTCGTCGACGCTGAGCGGCTCGGTCTTCTGAGCCTCGAGCTTCCGGGCGTCCCGCTTGGCGATGTCGGGCTCACGCAGGCGAAGGGTGGCGTACAGAGGCGAGGCGATGAAGATCGTCGAATAGGTGCCGACCAGGATGCCGATGAACAGGGCCAGCGAGATGTCTCGAAGGGTGCCGGCGCCGAGGACGAACGCCCCGATGAAGAGGATGGCCGCGACCGGAAGGAGCGCCACGACGGACGTGTTGATGGATCGGACGAGTGTCTGGTTGACCGCCAGGTTCACGGACTGCCCGAACGTGCGTCGTGAACCCTCACCGTCGTCGGTGGTGTTCTCCCGGATCTTGTCGAACACCACCACGGTGTCGTACAGCGAGTAGCCGAGGATCGTGAGGAAGCCGATGACCGCCGCCGGAGTGACCTCGAAGCCGACGATGCCATAGATGCCCGCGGTCAACACGAGGTCGTGCAGCAGCGCGGCCATGGCCGCCAGCGACATCTTCCAGGTGCGGAAGTAGAGCGTCATGCCGATCGCCGCGAGGATCAGGAAGATCACGAGCCCCTTGATGGCCTGGCTCGTGATGTCGGCGCCCCACGAGGCACCGATGAAGGACGAGGTGACCCGGTCGTCGGGGACGTCGTACGCCGTGGCCAAGGCAGCGGCCACGTCGTTCGTCTGGGCGGCCTCGAGCTGCGAGGTCTGTACCCGGATCGTGTCGGTGCCGACTTGGGTGACCCGAGGGTTCGACCCCGGGACGACCTCGTCGACGGTCGACGAGGCGACGTCCTGGTCCAGCTCGGCCGGCTGCGCGATCTGGAACTCGGATCCGCCCGTGAACTCGATGCCGAAGTGGAAGCCGCCGCGAAGGAACGGGACGGTGACCGAGATGAGGATCACGAGGGCCGCGATCCAGTACCAACGCCGACGGTGACCGACGATGTCGTACGAACGGGCACCCGTGTAGAGGTCGTTGCCGAACTTCGAGAAACTGGCCATCAGGAGTCCTTCTTCCCTTCACCGGCGGTCGACGTGTCGACCCGCTCGGTGTTCTTCTCGGCGGCTTTGCGCTCGGCGATGGTCTGACGCTTGACGGCCTCGCGGCCGCCCGCTCCCTTGCGACCGACGGCAGCAGGGGTGCGGAACTGTGCCCTCCCCCGGTAGACGGCGCCGAGGGCACGGGGGTTGAGCCCGCTGAACGAGTGCCCCTCGCCGAAGAACCGCGTCCGGGCGATCAGTTGGAGCATGGGGTGGGTGAACAGCGAGACGACGATGAGGTCGATCACCGTGGTGATGCCCAGGGTGAGCGCGAAACCCTTGACGTTGCCGACGGCGAGGATGAAGAGCGTGATGGCCGCCAGGAAGTTGACCGTGTCGGAGGCCACGATGGTGCGGATGGCGCGCTTCCAGCCCGATTCGACGGCGCTCTCGAGGATGCGACCGTCACGCAGTTCGTCGCGGATGCGCTCGAAGTAGACGATGAAGGAGTCGGCCGTGATGCCGATCGCCACGATCAGACCCGTCACCCCCGCGAGCGAGAGACGGTAGCCCTCGCGCCAGGACAGGATGGCGATCACGAGGTAGGTGAGGACCGCGGCGATCACGAGCGACAGGACCGTCACGAACGCGAGGGCACGGTACTGGATGAGCGAGTAGATGACGACCAGGATCAGGCCGATGAGCCCGGCGATCAGACCGCTGACCAGCTGGGTCTGTCCGAGCGTCGCGGTGATCGTCTCGTTGCTCTGGACCGAGAAGCTCAACGGCAGGGCGCCGAACTTGAGCTGGTCGGCGAGGGTCTTCGAGGAGTCCTGCGTGAACTGGCCCGTGATCTGTGCCCGGCCGTCGGTGATGGCCGCGTTGGCGGAGGGAGCCGTGATGACCTGGTTGTCGAGGGTCACGGCGAACTGGTTCTGGGGCGCCTGCAACGAGACCAGGCGAGAGGTGACCTCGGAGAAGCGGTCGGTGCCCTGACCGTTGAACTCGAGGTTGACCGCCCAGGTGTTCGTCGAGTTGCCCTGCGAGTCGGCGGCGAGGCCGTTCGTGGCGTCGCTGATGTCGGAGCCCTGCACCTCGACCGGACCGAGGATGTACTTGGCCGTGCCGTCGGTGGAGCAGGTCACGAGGGGCTCGTCGTCACGCGCCGTGGCCAGGTCGTTCTCGGCTGCGCAGTCGTAGTTCTGGTAGAGGTCGGCCAGCTGAGGGGTGATCCACGACAGGTCGGACGCGTTCGTCGGCGAGGCCGTCGGCGTGCTCTCGAGGTCGGGATTGGGGGTGTACGGCGTGGCGGTCGGGCTGGCCGTGGCACCGTCGCCCTCTCCGCCGACCGCGGCGTTCGAGACCGCCTCGGTGTAGAGCACCGGACGGAAGGTCAGCTTGGCGGATGCCTCGATGCGCTCGAGGGTCGCGTTGTCGGGTCGCCCCGGGATGGAGACGACGATGTTCTGCGTGCCCTGCTTGGTGATCTCGGATTCCGAGACGCCGGCCGAGTCGATGCGCTGCCGGATGATCGTGACGGCCTGGTCGAGTTGCTGCGAGGACACCGTCTCGCCGCTCTGGAGCTGGGCCGCGAGGGTGATCTGCGTCCCGCCCTGGAGGTCGAGGGCGAGCTCGGGCACCCAGCTGGCTCCGTTCCACCACCCGTCGCGACCCGAGTCGTTCAAGAACGTGGCCGTGCCGTTCAGGGCCGTGAGGCCGGCGATGATGACCAACAACCAGGTCAGGGATCGTATTGCTTTCTTCACCGGCGTCGAGCGTGCCACGGAGGAACTCTGCTTTCTCATGGGAGCGCGCGCTCACCCGGAGCGCGCGCCGTGCATCGGACCCGACCGCGCCAGGCAGCCGGGACGGTGGTCAGGTCAGGCCTTGTTGTCGGTGTCTTTGGCGACGGTCGAGTCGACCGGTGCGGACGAGGCGCGTTCACCGAACTCGGGCGCGTCGCCGATGACGCGGTCACGCTCGGTGCTGCCATCGGTCAGCGAGTCGGCGTCGTCGGCGACGGGCTCGTCGATGACCGGTTCGACGACGCGGCCCAGGGTCTGACGGTGGACCTTGAGGACGGTGCCGGGTGAGACCTCGACCTCGGCCACGTTGTTCTCGTCGTCGATGGAGACGACGGTGCCGTAGACGCCGAAGGACAACATGACCTCGACCCCGGGGACGAGCTTGTTCTGCAGTTCGGCCTGCTGACGGTCGCGCTTCTTCTTGTTGCGGAACATGAAGAACACGAGGACCACCAGGAGGAGGACCATGATGAGGGTTGCGGGATCCATGCGGAACTCCCTTTCGCTGTTGGGGGTGTGGGCCGAGCGGGACTCGCTTCAGCGAGCGACGGCCTCGGACCTGCAGGAATTATAGGTCATCGCCGAAGAGCGCCCCTGAGGCGTGCGCCAGGCCGAAGTGCCGCCAGGCCTCGGGAGTCGCGATGCGTCCTCGGGGCGTACGGGTGAGCAGGCCGACGCGGACCAGGAAGGGTTCGACGACGGACTCGATCGTGTCGGCCTCTTCGCCCACCGAGACCGCGAGCGTGTTGAGGCCGACGGGCCCGCCGCCGAAGCGGGTCAACACCGTCTGGACGACCTCGCGGTCGAGGCGGTCGAGCCCCAACGAATCGACGTCGTAGAGGTCGAGCGCCTCGCGCACGGTCGTCAGGTCTGCGTCACGCCCGTGGACGAGCGCGTAGTCGCGAACGCGTCGGAGCAGTCGGTTCGCGATGCGGGGGGTGCCGCGGCAGCGTCCGGCGATCTCGGCCAGGGCGGCACCGTCGATGACGATGCCGAGCAGCGTCGCGGCCCGACGGAGGACTTCGGTCAATTCGGCCTCGTCGTAGAACTCGAGGTGCGCCGTGAAGCCGAAGCGGTCGCGCAGGGGATTCGGCAGCAGTCCGCTGCGGGTGGTGGCGCCGACGAGCGTGAAGGGTGACAGCTCGAGCGGGATGCTGGTCGCGCCCGCTCCCTTGCCCACCATGATGTCGATGCGATAGTCCTCCATCGCGAGGTAGAGCATCTCTTCGGCGGGTCTCGCCATGCGGTGGATCTCGTCGATGAAGAGCACCTCGCCCGGCACGAGTGCGGAGAGGACGGCGGCGAGGTCACCGGCGTGCTGGATCGCGGGACCCGACGACATGCGCAGCGGGCGTGCCCCCTCGTGGGCGACGATCATCGCCAGGGTCGTCTTGCCGAGCCCGGGCGGCCCGGCGAGCAAGATGTGGTCGGGCGTGCGGCCTTGCATCGTCGCGGCCTTGAGCAACAGCTCGAGCTGGCCCCGGACCTTGGTCTGCCCGACGAACTCGCCGAGCGAGGTGGGCCGCAGCGCCCCCTCGAAGGCCAACTCGGCCTCGGACTCGAGGGTGGGTCGGGTCAGGTCGTCGTCGGTCACGCGCGGGCCCCGGGGGACTTCTGCGGCCCGAGGTGACCGAGAGCCGCGCGCAACAGCTGCGGCACGGCCACCGCGACGACGTCGCCCCGGTCGGCCACGACGGTGTCGATGGCGACCTGGGCCTCACGCTCGGACCAGCCGAGCCCGACCAGCGCGACGAGCACGTCGGCAGCGGTCGTGGACGCGGCCGTGACGGTCGGCGCGGTCGGTGCGACGTCGAGCTTGCCGGCCAACGACAGGACGATGAGTTTGGCCGTCTTGGGACCGATGCCCGAGACGCGACGGAACGCGGCGTCGTCGTCGTCGGCCACAGCGGTGGCGACCTGATGAGGTGTGAGCGTCGACAGGACGCCCTGGGCGGACTTCGGCCCGACGCCGGTGACGCTGCGCAGCAGGTCGAAGACCTCGAGTTCTTCCCGGTCGGCGAACCCGAAGAGCGAGAGGTCGTCTTCTCGGACGATCAACGCCGTGTGGACGAGCGCCTGCTCGCCGACGCGAACCGTCAGCGCGAGTTGCGGGGTGACCGACACCCGGAGGCCCACCCCGCCGACCTCGACCACGACCGACGTGCCGGACGCGGACAGGACGGTACCGCGGACACTCGAGATCATGCCCCCAGCCTAGGAGTGCGCACCGACTTCTCGGCGTCGCGCCACGCTCGCTGGGCAGGGGTGAGCGACCCCGAGGAGGCGCGGGCGGCGACGGGCGCGCCCCGCCAGGCATGACAGATGGCCAGGGCCAAGGCATCGGCGGCGTCCGCCGGCCGGGGGGCCTCGGCGAGCCCGAGCAAGCGGGCGACCATCGTGCCGACCTGCTTCTTGTCGGCGGACCCGTACCCGGTCACGGCCGCCTTCACTTCGGACGGCGTGTGCAGCGTGACGGGGATCTCGCGTTCGGCTGCGGCACGCAGGGCGAGGCCGCTGACCTGCGCAACCCCCATGACGCTGCGGACGTTCTGCTGGGCGAAGACCCGCTCGATCGCCATGGCGTCCGGCCGGTGTTCGTCGATGAGCGCCTCGAGACCGCGACCGAGGGCGAGGAGACGCAACTCGAGGGCGAGGTCGGGGGCGGTGCGGATGACCTGGACGTCGACCAGGGTCGCGCGCCGCTGGGCGTCGACCTCGACCACCCCGACCCCGCACCGGGTGAGCCCGGGGTCGATGCCGAGCACCCGGAGCGTCACCGCCTCGGCCTAGTCTTCGTCGTCGAGCGCGGCCTGCACGTCGGCGGGGACGTCGTGGTTCGCATAGACGTTCTGCACGTCGTCGTCGTCGTCGAGGGCGTCGATGAGGCGGAAGACCTTGCGGGCCGTCTCGAGGTCGACCTCGATCTTGAGCCCGGGAACGAACTCGATGTCGGCCGAGTCGTAGTCGATGCCGGCGTCCTGGAGGGCCGAGCGGGCCGGGACCAGGTCGGAGGCCTCGGTCACGATCTCGAAGCCCTCACCGCGGTCGGTGACCTCTTCGGCCCCGGCGTCGAGGACGGCCGTGAGGACGTCGTCCTCGGTGAGGTCGTCGGTCTTCATGACGGCGATGACGCCCTTGCGGCTGAAGTTGTAGGCCACGCTGCCGGGGTCGGCCATGGTGCCACCGTTGCGGGACATCACCGTGCGGACGTTGGCGGCCGCGCGGTTCTTGTTGTCGGTGAGGCACTCGATCAACAGGGCGACGCCGTTGGGCCCGTAGCCCTCGTACATGATCGTCTGGTAGTCGACGCTCTCACCGCTGAGACCGGCGCCGCGCTTGATGGCACGGTCGATGTTGTCGTTGGGGACCGAGGTCTTCTTGGCCTTCTGGACGGCGTCGACCAGCGTGGGGTTGCCGGACATGTCGGCACCGCCCTGCTTGGCCGCGACCTCGATGTTCTTGATGAGCTTGGCGAACGACTTGGCACGGCGGCTGTCGATGACAGCCTTCTTGTGCTTGGTCGTTGCCCACTTGGAATGCCCGGACACGGTGCTCCTTCAGATGCTGACGTGGATCGCGACGAGTCTACCGCGACGCCCGCGCACGGGCCTTGTCGAGGAACCGCGCGTGGAACCGGAGGTCGTCGGTGACCTCGGGGTGGAACGAGGTGCCCATCAGGGGGCCCTGCTCGACGGCGACGACCCGGCCGTCCTCGAGGACGCCGATGGCCGTCGCGGCCGGCCCGACCTCGTCGACCACCGGGGCCCGGATGAACACCGCGTGCACCGGCGGGCCGTCGAGCACGGGGACGTCGACGTCGGTCTCGAACGACTCGGTCTGCGAGCCGAAGGCGTTGCGCCGCACCGAGACGTCCAGGCCGCCGAGGCTCTGCTGCCCCGGGATGCCGTCCACGATGCGGTCCGCGAGCATGATGAGCCCGGCACACGTGCCGTAGACAGGAAGACCTGACCCGATGGCGCGTCGGAGGGGCTCGTCGAGGCCGAACATGCGCGACAGCTTGTCCATGACGCTGGACTCGCCACCCGGGATCACCAGGCCGTCGATCTCGTCGAGCTCGGACGCACGGCGGACCGGGACGGCCTCGGACCCCAGCGAGGTGAGGACGGCCAGGTGCTCACGAAAATCGCCCTGCAGGGCCAGGACTCCGACTCGAGGCGTTGGTTCGGTGGTCACCGACGATCGACCCCGGGGGTCACCAGCCGCGCTCGGCGAGGCGGTGGGGTGCGGGGAGATCGGGCACGTTGATGCCCACCATGGCCTCGCCGAGACCTCGCGAGGCGTCGGCCACGACCTGGGGGTCGTCGAAGAAGGTGGTGGCCTTGACGATCGCCTTCGCGCGGTCGGCCGGGTTGCCCGACTTGAAGATGCCCGAACCGACGAAGACGCCGTCGGCGCCGAGCTGCATCATGAGCGCCGCGTCCGCGGGCGTCGCGACGCCCCCGGCGGTGAAGAGGACGACGGGCAGCTTGCCGGTCTCGGCGATCTCTTTCACGAGCTCGAAGGGAGCCTGCAGCTCTTTGGCGGCGACGTAGAGCTCGTCGGCCTTGAGGCCCCGCAGCTGGGCGATCTCTTTGGAGATCGTGCGGATGTGCTTGGTCGCTTCCGACACGTCACCCGTGCCGGCCTCGCCCTTGGAGCGGATCATGGCCGCACCCTCGGTGATGCGGCGGAGCGCCTCGCCCAGGTTGGTGGCCCCGCACACGAAGGGGACGGTGAAGTTCCACTTGTCGATGTGGTTCACGTAGTCCGCGGGGCTCAGCACCTCGGACTCGTCGATGTAGTCGACGCCGAGGGTCTGCAGGATCTGCGCCTCGACGAAGTGGCCGATGCGGGCTTTTGCCATGACGGGGATCGACACGGCGGCGACGATCTCGTCGATCATGTCGGGGTCGCTCATGCGGGCGACCCCGCCCTGCGACCGGATGTCGGCGGGAACGCGCTCGAGGGCCATGACGGCGACCGCTCCGGCGTCTTCGGCGATCTTCGCCTGCTCTACGTTGACGACGTCCATGATGACGCCGCCCTTGAGCATCTCGGCGAGACCGCGCTTGACGCGGCTCGAACCGGTGGTGGAGGACTGGCTGGAGGCAGGGGTCGTGTCGCTCATGATGGCCCCTATCTTAGGCCCGATCAGCGGTCGGGTGACGCCGCCGGGACAGGACCGGCGCCTCCGGTCGGCCAGGCCTCGGCGACCGCGACGCGGACGTCGCCGAGCAACTGCGTGACGGCCTTCGTCTGCGCGATGATCGGGAAGAAGTTCGAGTCGCCGCCGTAACGGGGCACCACGTGCTGGTGCAGGTGGGCGGCGATGCCGGCTCCGCCGACCTGCCCCTGGTTCATGCCGATGTTGAAGCCCTGCGCGTGCGACACCCGGGTGAGGACCCGCATGGCGGTCTGCGTCAGCGACGCGATCTCGGCCACCTCGTCGGTCGTCGCGAGGTCGTAGGTCGAGACGTGCCGGTACGGGCAGACCAACAGGTGGCCAGGGTTGTAGGGGTAGAGGTTGAGCAACACGTAGGCGTGTTCGCCCCTCGCCACGATGAGGGCCTCGTCGTCGGACCTCGACGGGGCACTGCAGAACGGGCAGGAGTCGTCGTGGGCGTCCTGGCCCGCCTCGACGTAGACGGCGCGATGGGGCGTCCAGAGTCGCTGGAAGGCGTCGGGGACCGCGGCGAAGTCGGAGGAGCGCTCGGCCGTGGTCCCGTCGGCGCCCACGCTCAGACCTGGGCCTTGGTCTCGATGGCCGCGACGATCTTCGCGATCGCCTCGTCGAGCGGCACGCCGTTCTCCTGCGAGCCGTCGCGGTAGCGGAAGCTGACGGCACCGGCCGCACGATCGTCCTCGCCGGCGATCAGCTGGAACGGCACCTTGGCCTTGGTGTGCGTCCGGATCTTCTTCGGCATGCGGTCGTCGCTGTGGTCGACCTGGGCCCGGACGCCGACGTCGCGGAGGCGCGCCACGACCCCGTCGAGGTAGTCGCCGTACTCGTCGGCGACGGGGATCGCCACGACCTGGACCGGTGCGAGCCAGACCGGGAACGCACCCGCGTAGTGCTCGGTGAGCACGCCGAAGAAACGCTCGATCGAGCCGAACAGCGCCCGGTGGATCATCACCGGTCGCTGCCGGGACCCGTCGGCCGCCGTGTACTCGAGGTCGAATCGCTCGGGCAGGTTGAAGTCGAGCTGGACCGTGGACATCTGCCAGGTGCGCCCGATCGCGTCTCGCGCCTGGACCGAGATCTTGGGCCCGTAGAACGCCGCGCCGGCGGGATCGGGCACGAGCTCGAGACCGGTCTCTTCCGCGACCTGTCGCAGGGTCGCCGTCGCCTCGTCCCAGGTGGCGTCGTCGCCCACGTACTTCTCGGGGTCCTTCGTGGAGAGTTCGAGGTAGAAGTCGTCGAGTCCGTAGTCGCGCAGCAGGCTGAGGACGAAGTCGAGCGTGCCCTTGAGCTCGGCCGCCATGTCGTCACGGGTGGTGAAGATGTGCGCGTCGTCCTGCGTCATGCCGCGCACGCGGGTGAGGCCGTGGATGACGCCCGACTTCTCGTTGCGGTACACCGTGCCGAACTCGAACAAGCGCTGCGGCAGGTCGCGGTACGACTTCGCGGACGAGCGGTACGCCAGGATGTGCATCGGGCAGTTCATCGGCTTCAGGTAGTAGTCCGCGCCCTGACGGGTGATCTCGCCCTCGTCGTTGCGCGCCTCGTCGAGGTGCATCGCCGGGAACATGCCGTCTTTGTACCAACCCAGGTGGCCCGAGGTCTCGAAGAGAGCCGCCTTGGTGATGTGCGGCGTGTAGACGAACTCGTACCCGGCCTTCTCGTGGCGTTCGCGCGAGTAGTCCTCCATCTGGCGACGGATGATGCCGCCCTTGGGGTGGAAGATCGCGAGACCCGAGCCGATCTCGTCGGGGAACGAGAAGAGGTCGAGCTCGGCGCCGAGCTTGCGGTGGTCGCGCTTGGCGGCCTCCTCGAGTCGGGCCTGGTAAGCGCGGAGGTCGTCCTTGGTGGGCCACGCCGTGCCGTAGATCCGCTGCAGCTGGGGGTTCTTCTCGGACCCGCGCCAGTAGGCGGCCGCCACACGCATCAGCTTGGTGGCGTTGCCCAGGAGGCGCGTGCTGGGCACGTGCGGCCCGCGGCAGAGGTCGAACCAGACGACCTCGCCGGTCTTCGGGTCGAGGTTGTCGTAGACCGTGAGCTCGGCCCCGCCGACCTCGACCGACTCGCCGTCGGCTCCGAGCTCGTCGGCCGAGCCGCCCTTGAGCCCGATCAGCTCGAGCTTGAACGGCTCGTGGGCGAGCAGTTCGCGGGCCTCGTCGTCGCTGACGACGCGGCGACGGAAGCGCTGGCCCTGGCGGATGATGCGCTCCATGCCCTTCTCGATCGCCTTGAGGTCGTCGGGGGTGAAGGGCTCGGCGACGTCGAAGTCGTAGTAGAAGCCGTCGGTGACGGGCGGCCCGATGCCGAGCTTCGCCTCGGGGTTGATCTGCTGCACGGCCTGGGCCATGACGTGCGCCGCCGAGTGGCGCAGGATCGCCAGGCCGTCGGGTGAGTCGATCGTGACCGGCTCGGCCACGTCGCCCGCCTGCAGCTCGGTCGCCAGGTCTCGCAGCTCGCCGGCCACGCGGACGGCCACGACCGCCTTGTCGGTGAACAGCTCGAAGCCGGTCGTCGTCTCGGTGGCCTCGACGGCCGAGAGGCCGGACGGGGCTGGGGAGGCGGTCGGGTCGAGGTCGGTCTGGTCGGACACGGCGGTGGTTCCTATCGTCGAGGGGCGGGGACCACTTTAGCCGTCGACCGACCACCGTCCGGCCGGGACCGCCCCGGTGGACGACGCGCCCGCGGGACGGCTCAGGCGGCGCGCAGCTCGGTCGAGCAGGCCTCGGCCGCGACCCAGGCGAGCATGCCGCACTTGACCCTCATGACGAACTTCGAGACCCCGTGGAACACGACGGCGTCGCCGAGCACCTCGTCGTCGGGCTCACCGGCACCCCGGGACCGCATCATCTCGCGGAACTCCCCCACGAGCGCGTCGAGCTCGGGCAGCGTGCGACCCGGGGCCAACTGCGCCAGCACGGAGGCCGAGGCCATCGAGATGCTGCACCCCGCGCCCTGCCAGCGCAGGTCGGCGATGCGGTCGGTGCCCGGCTCGAGGGCGATGCGGACGGTGATCTCGTCACCGCAGGTCGGGTTGCGTTCGTGGTGCTGCGCGTCGGCTCCGGGCAGCTCGCCGTCGCCGTGCCGCGCCTTGGCGTGATCGAGGATGACCTGCTGGTACAGGCCGTCGAGGGCGGCGCTCACCGCGCCTCCTCGGCCTTCTCGTCGGCGGCCGTCGGGCCCGCGACGCCGAAGTAGTCGCGGACCTCGGCGACCCCGGCGACCAGCCGGTCGACCTCGTCGCTCGACGAGTACAGGTACGTGCTGGCGCGCGTCGTGGCCGTCACTCCGAGGCGACGATGGAGCGGTTGGGCGCAGTGGTGGCCGACGCGCACGGCGATCCCCCGGGCGTCGAGGAACTGGCCGACGTCGTGGGCGTGCACCCCGTCGACGACGAAGCTGGCGAGTCCCGACCGGGGCACCCCGGCGGGCGGTCCCACGACCGTGACGCCGTCGAGCGCGTCGAGACCGCGGACGAGCAGGTCGGCGAGGGCCTCTTCGTGCTCGCGCACGCGGCCCATGCCGACGGCGTCGAGGTAACGCACGGCCTCGGCGAGGGCCACGGCCTGCGACACGGGTTGCGTACCGGCCTCGAAGCGCTGCGGGGCGGGGAGGTACTCGGCGCCCTCCATCGTGACCGTCGTGATCATCGACCCGCCGGTACGGAAGGGCGGCAGGGCGTTCAACAGCTCGGCCTTGCCGTAGAGGACGCCGATGCCCGTGGGCCCCAACATCTTGTGGCCCGAGAACGCGGCGAAGTCGACGTCGAGGCCGTGCAGGTCGACGGGGCGGTGCGGCGCCGACTGGCACGCGTCGAGGACGACGAGGGCGCCGACGGCGCGCGCCAGCGCCACGAGCTCGGCGACGGGCGCGACGAAGCCGGTGACGTTCGAGACGTGGGCGAAGGCGAGGAGGCGCGTGCGGGGTCCGATCACGGACGCCGCGTCGGCGGTGGTCCAGGTGCCGTCGTCGCGGACGGGCACGAAACGCACCGTGGCGCCCGTCGTCGCGGCGAGTTCCTGCCACGGGACGAGGTTCGCGTGGTGCTCGGCCTCGGTGACGACGATCTCGTCACCGGGCGCGAGGGCGAAGCGACGCGCGGCCTCACCGCCCCGGCCGTGCGTGGCGTTCGCGACGCCGTACGCCACGAGGTTGAGCGCGTCGGTCGCGTTCGAGGTCCAGACGATCTCGTCGACGTCGGCACCGACGAAGCGGGCGACGGTCTCGCGTGCCTCTTCGTAGGCCTCGGTCGACATGGCCGCGAGCGTGTGCGCCCCACGGTGCACGGCCGAGTTCGTCGTCTCGAGGAAGCGGCGCTCGGCGGCGAGCACGGATGCGGGCCGCTGGGCGGTCGCCCCCGAGTCGAGGTAGGCGAGCGGCTCGCCGTTGACCTCCTGCCGAAGCAGCGGGAAGTCGGCGCGCAGACGGCGGGCGTCCTCGTCGGACAGCCCCGGACGGGCGGTGGATGGTGCGGAGGAGGTGGTGGTCACGATGTCCCTTCCCGTCGATCGTAGCGAGGCACCCCGGGGGGCCCGGCTCCGGCCGACACGGGACGCAACGGCCGACGGCCGCGCGGTGTTCCCGACCCCGTGGCTGTGACGCCGCGTGTCGAGCACGTCGCACACGTCGGGGGTCGGGGCCAGAGTGGTGGCGACGAACGGAGCACACCATGACGACCACCCCCGGCCGCATCGAGACCACCCACGCGGGAAGCCTGCCGCGCACACCCGAGCTGATCGCCGCGAACGACGCGCGCGCCCTCGGCGAGGACGGCTTCACCCTCGAGCGCACGCCCGAGTTCGACGCCCTGCTGACCGACGCCGTCGTCGATCTCGTCCGGCGCCAGAACGATCTCGGCATCACCATCGTCGGCGACGGCGAGTACGGCAAGGCGATGACGAGCGCCGTCGACTACGGCGCCTGGTGGTCGTACTCGTTCCAGCGCGTGAGCGGTCTCGCGTTGACGGGGTCGGACATCTTCAGCCAGCCGGCCGTGCGGTCCTCCCCCGGCGACGTGCGGCTGACGTCGTTCCCCGACCGTCGCGACTGGCAGACGTTCCACGACGCCTACACCGACCCGACCTCGGGCATCGGCACGGGCTCGGGCGCGACGCCGTTCCCGAGCACGACGGGCCCGCTGGCGTACGTCGGACGGGCCGCCATCGCCTCGGACATCGCCAACCTGAAGGCCGGCCTCGAGGCGAGCGGTTCGCGCTCGGGCTTCATCACCTCGCTGTCACCGGGCAGCGGAGCCCGCATCGCGAACGACTTCTACGCCACCGACGAAGAGCACATCTGGGCCTGGGCCGAGGTGCTGCGTGAGGAGTACACGGCGATCGTCGAGGCCGGCCTGACCGTGCAGATCGACGACCCCTCGATCGCCGAGAACTGGGACCAGATCAACCCCGAGCCGAGCGTCGAGGACTACCGCGCGTTCACCCGCATCCGGGTCGAGGCGCTCAACCACGCCCTGCGGGGCCTGCCGCCCGAGCAGGTGCGGTTCCACCTCTGTTGGGGCTCGTGGCACGGCCCGCACACGACCGACGTCGAGTTCCGCCACATCGTCGACCTCATGCTCGAGATCGACGCGGGCTCGTACTCGTTCGAGGCGGCCAACGTCCGTCACGACCACGAATGGAAACTCTGGCGCGACGTCGAGCTGCCCGCGGGCAAGAAGATCGTGCCGGGGGTCGTCAGCCACGCCACGAACGTGGTCGAGCACCCCGAACTCGTGGCCGACCGCATCGAACGGTTCGCGTCGCTGGTCGGACCCGAGAACGTCGTCGCCTCGACCGACTGCGGTCTCGGCGGTCGCATCCATCCGCAGATCGCCGTGGCCAAGCTGGCCTCGCTCGGCGAGGGCGCGCGCATCGCCTCGCACCGCCTGTTCGGCTGAGCATCTGCGGGGTGACGACCCGCGCCTCCTGGTCCGGTGGACGAGGAGGCGCGGGTCGACTCGCGAGCGGACGCCCCGTCAGTCGTCGAGCGGCTTGAGCACCCGCTGCAGGAACTGCTGCGTCCGGGCCTCGCGCGGGCGGGACAGCACGTCGGCGGGACGGCCCCGCTCGACGACGACGCCGGCGTCCATGAAGAGCAGCTCGTCGGCCACCCGTCGGGCGAACTCGAGTTCGTGGGTGACGACGATCATCGTCCAGCCCTCGTCGGCGAGTTCCTTCACGACGGTGAGCACGTCACCGACCAGTTCGGGGTCGAGGGCCGAGGTCGGCTCGTCGAAGAGCAGGAGTTCGGGCCGCAGGGCGAGCGCGCGCACGATGCCCACGCGCTGCTGCTGGCCTCCCGAGAGCTCGGCCGGGTAGGCGCCGGCCTTCTCGGCGAGGCCCACGCGCGCGAGGAGCGCCTCGGCCTCGGCCCGCGCCTCCTTCGGATCGCGTCCCTGGACGCGCACCGGTCCCTCGACGACGTTCTGCAGCACCGTGAGGTGCGGGAACAGGTTGAAGTGCTGGAACACCATCGACGAGCGGTCGCGGAGGGCCAGCAGGTCGCGCTTGCCGACCGTCGTGCCGAAGTCGATGGAGCGGCCGTCGGAGAGCGTGACGACTCCCCCGTCGGGCACCTCGAGGCTGTTGAGCGACCGCAGCACGGTCGTCTTGCCCGACCCCGAAGGGCCGATGATGGCGACGACGCGTCCGCGGTGCACCTCGAGATCGATGCCGCGCAGCACCTCGTTCGCGCCGAACGCCTTGTGCAGGCCTCGGACGGTCAGCACGGGGGCACCGGTCGCGCCGGAGGGCCGGGGCGGGGTGACGTCAGCGGGCAACGTGGCGGTCCAATCTCTTCTCGAGGGCGTCCTGCCCGAACGACAGGATCAGGCAGATCACCCAGTAGACCAGGGCGGCCTCGAGGTAGATGAGCAGGAACTGGTTCGAGACCGTCGCGATCTGCTGCGCCTGACGGAAGAGCTCGACGACGAGGATGACGCTCGCCAACGAGGTGTCCTTGACCAGGCTGATGAAGGTGTTCGACAGCGGCGGCACCGAGACGCGGGCCGCCTGCGGCAGGATGATCCGCCGCAGGGCGAGCCCCCGCGACATGCCGATCGTGTGGGCGGCCTCCCATTGCCCCTTGGGCACCGAGAGGATGGCCGCGCGGATGACCTCGGCCGCGTACCCGCCGACGTTCAAGGAGAACGCGATGATGGCGCTGGGCCACGGATCGAGCTTGACGCCGATCGACGGAAGGCCGTAGAAGACGACGAAGAGCTGCACGAGCAGCGGCGTGCCCCGGATGATCGAGATGTAGACCCGGGCGATGCCCGCGAGCACCGCCTTGCCCGACAGGCGCATCAGCGCGATGACGACGGCGATGACCAGCCCGATCGCCATCGACGCGAAGGCGAGCGGGATCGACGCGACGAGCGCCCCCGACACGATCGGCCAGAGCGACCGCCAGAAGAGGTCGACGGAGGACTGCACGCCTACTCGCTGACGTCCTGGCCGAAGTACTTCTCGCTGATGGTCGCCAGCGTGCCGTCGGCCTTCAGCTCGGCGAGGGCGTCGTCGATCGCCGTCACGAGGTCGTCGCTGCCCTTGGTGGTGACCAGGGCCGAGCGCGACACGTCGTCGGTGGTCGCCGCGATCTTGATGCCGGCGGCCTGGTCGGGGTTGGTCTTGACGTAGTCGAGGAAGGTCAGTTCGTCGTTGACCGTCGCGTCGATGCGGCCCTGCTCGAGGAGCGCGACCGATTGGGCCCAGCCCTCGACGACCTGCACGTCCGCGCCCGCGTCCTTGGCGGTCGTGTAGAAGTTGCTCGACTGCGACTGGGCCGTCGTCTTGCCCTTCAGGTCGGCGAGCGAGGTGATGTCGGTGTTGTCGGCGGGAGTGATGACGACACCGCGGCTGACCGTGTAGGGCGTCGAGAAGTCGTACGTGGCCTCACGCTCGTCGGTGATCGAGATCTGGTTCGCCACGAGGTCGAAGCGGCCGGCGGTGAGCCCGGCGAGCAGGGCGTCGAACTGCGTCTCCTCGAAGGTCGGGGTGACGCCGAGCTTCTCGGCGACGGCCGTGGCGACGTCGACGTCGTAGCCGGTCAGTGCGCCGGCCCCGCCCTCGTGGTAGGTGAACGGCTGGTAGGTGCCCTCGGTGCCGATGACGAGCTCGCCGGCCGCCTGGATGTCGGACAGGCTCTTCGCCGCGCTCGTGTCCGCGGTCGCGCTGCCGGTGGACTGGACGACCCCGTCCGTGGAGGCGGGCGCGCAGGCGGCCAGCGCGATGGCGGCGGCGGCGACGACGCCGACGGAGGCGAGTCGACGGACGGTGCGGACGGCGGTGATCTTCACGAGGGTTCCTTTGCTGCGGCTCGGGGGTCGGACGAGCCTCCCGACACTAACGCCGCGGGGGCGGACGGGATTCCCGATGACTCCGCATGACGTGGCGGCCACGGAGGCCGGGCGTCGTCGCGCACCCGGCGGCGTCGCCACGCACCCGTCAGCGTCGCGCGATCGCCTCCGCCACCGAGGGGGCGCCGTCGAGGCGCACGTGCCGGTGGGCCACGTCGTCGGCCGAGACGGCGACGGTGCTGAGCGACAGCGAGTGGAAGAGGTGCCCGTCGACCAGGTCGGCCCGCACGAGCGCGTCGACGTCGTCCGTCGGCAGGGCGCTGCTCTCGCGCAGCAGGTCGAGCCACGGCGTCCAGCTGCCCTCGCCCTCGGTCGCCGCCGGCAACGGACCGGTCGGAGGCGCGACGTCACGGAACCGAGGCAGCCAACGAGCGACACGCGGCACGGACCGGTCGTCGGGGGCGGCGTGCGTGAGCAGGTGCACCCCGGGGGCGAGGCGGACCGTCTCGGTGGCGATGCCGTCCCAGACGGAGTGCACCGCGCCTCCTGCGTCCGCCGTGAGCAGGTTGAAGGTGCGGGTCGTCTGCGGGCCGTCGGGCAGGACGCCGCCGGCGGCCGCCCTCAGGGGCAGGGCGCCTCGGGTGGTCCATCCGCCGGCCGGCGGTGCGGGCGTCTCGTGACGGTTCAACACGACGCTCGCACGACTCGGCCCCCGGGCGGTGGCCAACCACGCGCCGCCCGCCTCGCGGTCGTGTACCCCGGTCACCCGCTCGCCGAGGTCGGGCCACCAGGGGCCCGGCTCGTCCCAGGGGCGGTCGGGCGACTCGTCACGGAGTCCCAGGAAGACGACGGGCCAGGGCTCGCTCGGCTGGACGGCGACGACGACGGTGCACATGGGGTCCTCAGGGTGGGGTCTCGTCGGGTCGGGGCCGACGCTCGGCCGCGGGATGCGGCATCGTGGGGGGCAACGCTACCGACCCGGCTCCGGGTCGGCCGACCGACGCATGGATCGACGAGGCCCACCGTGACGCACGACCACCCCCGCTCCTCCCCCGCCGACGCCCCGCGTCGCTTGTCCGTCGTCGTCGGCGTCTCGGGCGGCATCGCGGCGTACAAGGCCGTGGGGGTCGTCCGCGGCCTCGTGCTCCGAGGTCACGACGTGCACGTCGTGCCGACCGAGGCCGCCCTTCGCTTCGTCGGGGCGCCCACCTGGGAGGCCACGAGCCGCAACCCCGTGCACACGTCCGTCTTCGACGACGTCGCCGAGGTACGGCACGTGGCGCTGGGGCAACGGGCCGACCTGATCGTCGTGGCACCGGCGACCGCCCACACCCTCGCCAAGATCGCCCACGGGCTGTCGGACGACCTGCTCGGCACGACGATCCTCGCGAGCACCGCACCGCTCGTCGTCGCACCCGCCATGCACACCGAGATGTGGCTGAATCCGGCCACGGTCGCGAACGTCGACCTGCTGAGGTCGCGCGGGGTGACCGTCGTCGGCCCGGGCGACGGACCGCTGACCGGGGGCGACGTCGGACCCGGGCGGCTCGTCGAGCCCGACGAGATCGTCGCCACGGCCCTCGCCCGGTTCTCCGACGCGACCGGTCGCGCGGCCTCCCCCGACGCCGTCCCGGGCGATCGGGACGAGGAGGCGCGGGTCGGCGACCTGGACGGCCTGCGGCTGGTCGTCTCCCTCGGCGGCACCCGCGAGCCCCTCGATCCCGTGCGGTTCGTCGGCAACCGATCCAGCGGCAAGCAGGGAGCGGCTCTCGCCCTGGCCGCTGCCCGACGCGGCGCCCGCGTCACCGTCGTCGCCGCTGCCCTCGACGGAGCCGTGCGGCAGATGCTCGAGACGGGCGACGTCGTCGACGTCGTCGAGGTCGGCACGGCCCTCGAACTCGAGGCCGCGATGACCGAGCACGCGCCGGTCGCCGACGTCATCGTGATGGCCGCGGCGGTCGCCGACTACCGGCCCGTCTCGGTGGCCGACGGGAAGATCCGGAAGGACGAATCGGGCGACGAACTGACCGTCCGTCTGGTGCGCACCCCGGACGTCCTGGCCGGGCTCGTGGCCCGTCGGGCCGTGGGGCAGGTGGTCGTCGGCTTCGCGGCCGAGACGGCGGCCGACCGGGATGAACTGCTCTCGCTCGGGCGCGCCAAGCAGCGGCGGAAGGGAGCGGACCTGTTGGTCCTCAACACGGTGGGGTGGACGACCGGCTTCGGCAGCGACGACACGGCGGTCGTGGTGATCGACGCCGACGGCGAGGTGGTGTCCGAGGCCGAGGGGACGAAGACCGCCGTGGCCGAGACGGTGCTCGATGCCGTGGCTCTCCGTCGTGTCGTGGGTCGTGGGTCGGGTGGTGACACGTCTCCGGTGCTCCCCGCCGCGTCGTCGGGAGCGCGCGCATGAGCCCCCGCGAGCAGGCCGACCCCCGCCTCGGCACGACCGTCGGCGGTCGCTACCGCCTCGACGCGATCGTCGGTCGCGGTGGCATGGGGGCCGTCTACCGAGCGAACGACCTCGACCTCGGTCGGGTGGTCGCCGTCAAGCTCTTCTCGTCGGACGGGCACGACGTCCACGACCTCAGTCGGCAGGTCAGCGAGGTGCGCCTCCTCGCCTCCCTCAACCACCCGGGGCTCGTCACGCTCTACGACGCCCGGGTCGAGGGCGACGGCCACGACGACGACGCCTACCTCGTGATGGAGTACGTCGACGGTCCGACCCTGCAGGCCGTGCTCGCCGACGGGCCGCTGTCACACGCCCAGGCCGCGGCGCTGCTCGGCGACGTCGCGGACGGCCTGGCGGCGGTCCACCGTGCGGGCGTCGTCCACCGGGACGTCAAGCCCGCGAACATCCTGCTCGCGGCACCGCACCACGAGGGCGAGCCCCGCAGGGCGAAGCTCGCCGACTTCGGCATCGCCTACCTGATCGACTCGACGCGGGTGACGGCCACGGGCACCTTGATGGGCACCGCCGCCTTCGTCAGCCCGGAGCAGGCCGAGGGGCGACCGCCGGCCCCCGCGTCCGACGTCTATTCGCTCGGTCTGGTCCTGGTCGAGGCGCTGACCGGGCAACGCGTCTTCACGGGTTCGGTCGTCGAGTCCGTGATGGCTCGCCTGACTCGAGACCCCGAGATCCCGGCCTCGATCGGTTCGGGGTGGGCGGAGCTGCTGACGCGCATGACCTCGCGTGCACCGGAGGGCCGCCCGGCCGCCACGGAGGTCGCCCGTGCGGCCCGCACGCTGGCCGTCGAGGGAGCCGGGTCCACCGACGCCGTCACGCGCGTCATGGCCGCTCCCGACGTGCCGACGGCCGCTCTGCCCGGCGGCGACACGCCCACCCGGGCCCTAACCCGGGACGACGCTCGCACGCAGGTGCTCGGAGCGGGAGCGGCCTCCAGGGCGGACGCGACGGGCCTCGTCGCCGACGTCGAGCCCGACGACGGGAAGCGGAAGCGCCGGCGCTGGCCGCTCGTGCTGGCGGCGATCGTCGTCGCGGTGCTCCTGGCGGCCGGCATCGGTTGGGCCGCCACCCGCGACGATGGAACGGTCGATCCGACGGAGAGCACGAGTCCGAGCGTCGAGACGGATCCGTCGACGACGCCGTCCGAGTCGTCGGACGAGGACTCGCCGTCGCCGTCCGACGACTCCACCGACGAGTCACCGGCGGACCCGGCTCCCTCCGATGAGGTGAGCCCCACCCAGGAGGCGCCGGTCGAGCCGACGACGCAGCCGACGGTCGACCCCGTGACGCCCCCGACGGTCGACGTTCCCGGCGGCAACAGCGGGCCCGGCAACAGCGGAAACGGCAACGGGAACGGGAACGGCGGGCCGGGCAACAACGGCAACGGAAACGGCCGGGGCAACGGAATCGGTCTCGGGACAGGAACCGGCACCCCCTAGAGGCCACGACATGCCGCTCCCCTCGTGAGGAGAGCGGCATGTCCGATCGTGTCGGCCCGGGAGGTGAAGCGCTCTCGACCGTGGGAGCCCCGACATGACGAAAGCCCCGGCCGAGGCCGGGGCTTTCTGTGTGTGAGCGATACTGGGATCGAACCAGCGACCTCTTCCGTGTCAGGGAAGCGCGCTACCGCTGCGCCAATCGCTCATGTCTCAACGAACCGAGAACGAGTTCTCGAATCGCACTATTCAATTGCAACATCGATTCTAGACCTAGGCCTGGATCGAATGGAGGTGGAGACGGGATTTGAACCCGCGTGAACGGCTTTGCAGGCCGGTGCCTCGCCTCTCGGCCACTCCACCATACGAGTAGCCCCCCAGAGGGAGGCCACCAGTCGGTGGACCACCCTCTGGTGAGCATTACACTCGAGCGGATGACGAGATTCGAACTCGCGACCCTCACCTTGGCAAGGTGATGCGCTACCGCTGCGCCACATCCGCATTTCGCTTTGCATTTCTGCGTGCAAAAGAACAATACCCACACCCTGGGGCAGAAACCAAATCGAGGGAAGTTCGTGTCTCGATCGGTCGCGGGGCAGCTCACGAGAGGTGCCCCGGCGACCGGCGGAATGGCGTTCGAGCCCCGCGATGCACTAGCATCGTCGAGTCCCACACGGGCGATTGGCGCAGTTGGTAGCGCGCTTCCTTCACACGGAAGAGGTCATCGGTTCGAGCCCGGTATCGCCCACCACGACCAACGAGAGGCCCTGCATCCGCAGGGCCTCTCGTCGCTCCTGGACCGAGATCCCCGATCCGGTGCTGCCGCCGGGGCATCGACGCCGCCCGCTCCCGAGACGTGGCATCCTCGGCCCATGACCGACTCCCCCGCCTCCCGTGCGTCCACGACCCACCCGTCGCCCGTTGCCGACGCCGACTGGTGGCGGCAGGCCGTCGTCTACCAGGTGTACCCGCGGAGCTTCGCCGACGCGAACGGCGACGGCATCGGCGACCTGCCCGGCGTGACCTCGCGCGTGCCCTACCTGCAACGGTTGGGGGTCGACGCCGTCTGGCTGAGCCCCTTCTACCCGTCCCCGCTCGCCGACGGCGGGTACGACGTCGTGGACTACCGTGACGTCGACCCTCGCCTGGGCACCCTCGACGACTTCGACGAGATGGTCTCCACCCTCCACGCGGCCGGGCTCAAGGTCGTCGTCGACATCGTCCCCAACCACACCTCCAGCGATCACGAGTGGTTCCGTGAGGCGGTGGCGTCCGAACCCGGCAGCGCCGCCCGTGCCCGCTACGTCTTCCGGGACGGCCTCGGCGACGACGGTGCCACTCCCCCGTCCACCTGGGTGTCGAACTTCGGCGGTGGCGCCTGGACCCGGCTGCAGCGCCCCGACGGCACCCCCGAGCAGTGGTACCTGCACCTCTTCGCCCCCGAACAGCCCGATCTCGACTGGAGCAACCCCGAGGTGCGCGCCGACTTCGAGCGCACGCTGCGGTTCTGGTCGGACCGTGGGGTCGACGGCTTCCGGGTCGACGTCGCGCACGGGCTCGCGAAGGACCTCACCGAACCCCTCCGCGACGCGGCCGAACGTCAGGTCCTGCCGGTCGACGGCAGCGACCCGCTCTACGACCGTGACGAGGTGCACACGATCTTCGAGGGGTGGCGCCGGGTCCTCGACGAGTACGACCCGCCCCGGAGCGCCGTGGCCGAGGCCTGGGTGCAGCCCGAGCGGGTGCCGCTCTACGCCCGCCCCACCGAGCTCGGCCAGGCCTTCAGCTTCGCCCTGACGCGCGCCGACTTCGACGCCGACCAGTACCGGACCATCATCGCGTCGACCCTCGAGCAGGCGGCCGTCAGCGGGGCGACGAGCACCTGGGTGCTCTCGAACCACGACGTCGTCCGTCACGCCACGCGCTACGGCCTGCCGAAGGGGCAGGACCTCGACGCCTTCGTCCTGAGCGACGGACGACGTCCGACCCTGAACCCCGACGCGGGTCTCCGTCGGGCCCGTGCCGCGACGTTGCTGATGCTCGCCCTGCCGGGCTCGGCCTACGTCTACCAGGGCGAGGAACTCGGCCTGTTCGAGGTGGCCGACCTGCGCCCCGACCAGTTGCAGGACCCGGTCTGGACGCGTACGGGCCACCGGCGCAAGGGCCGTGACGGCAGCCGGGTGCCGTTGCCCTGGGACACGAGCGAGCCCGCCCTGGGTTTCGGCGACCACGCCCCGCACCTGCCGCAGCCCGAGTGGTTCGAGGACCTCGCCGTCTCGGTGCAGGACGACGAGGACGAGTCCACGCTGTCGATCTACCGGCGCGCCTTGGCGCTCCGTCGAGAGCTGCAGCGGGGTGAGGAGTTCGCCTGGGTGGACGACGCCTCGGACGAGGTCGTCCACGTCGCCCGCCACCACGGCTGGCACGCGCTGACGAACTTCGGCGGCGGCCCGGTGGACCTTCCCACCGGCGCGCGTGTGCTCGCGTCCAGCGAGCCGCTGCAGGACACGCTCGCCGGCGTCACCGAGGTGCCGGGCGAGGCCACGGTCTGGTTCTCGCTGACCTGAGAGCCGGGCCCGGTCGCACGAGGCGACCACCCGCAGGAGGCGCGGTGCGAGGGGGTCTCGCACCGCGCCTCCTGCGCTCTGCCGCGGTGTGCGTGGCCCGCACGCGGAACGGCCCCGGTCCGAGGACCGGGGCCGTTCGTCGTGCGGGGTGGGTCAGGCGCGCGAGTTCTCGAGGACGTAGCCCTCTTCGCCGTGCAGGGCGAGGTCGATGCCAGCCACCTCGTCCTCGTTCTTCACGCGGAAGCCGATGGTCTTCTCGATCACGAAGCCGATCACGAAGGCCAGGACGAACGAGTAGAGCATGACGGCCAACGCCGACAGTGCCTGGATGCCGAGCTGCGTGAAGGTGTGCGAGAAGATCAGACCGGTGTCGTTGGCGAAGATGCCGAGGTACAGCGTGCCGATGAGGCCACCGACGAGGTGGATGCCCACGACGTCGAGCGAGTCGTCGAAGCCGAGCTTGAACTTGAGGTCGATGGCCAGGGCGCAGACGGCACCCGCGACGACGCCGAGGACGACGGCCCACCCCGGGGTGAGGGCGGCGCAGGCCGGGGTGATGGCGACGAGACCGGCGACGGCACCCGAGGCGGCGCCGACCGAGGTGGCCTTGCCGTCCTTCAGCTTCTCGACGACGAGCCAGCCGAGCACGGCGGCGGCGGGGGCGGCGATGGTGTTGAGGAACGCCAGGGCGGCGACGCCGTCGGCGGCGAGCTCGGAGCCGGCGTTGAAGCCGAACCAGCCGAACCAGAGCAAGCCGGCACCCAGCAGGACGAAGGGCGGGTTGTGCGGCTTGTCGGCACCCTTGGCGAAGCCGACGCGCTTGCCGAGGACGAGGGCCAGGGCGAGGGCCGCGGCACCGGCGTTGATGTGGACGGCCGTGCCGCCCGCGAAGTCGATGACGCCCATGGCGGCGATCCAGCCACCCACCGTGTTGCCGTCGGCGTCCTTGGTGAAGTTGAAGACCCAGCTGGCGACGGGGAAGTAGACGACCGTGGCCCAGACGCCCGCGAAGATCATCCACGCGCCGAACTTGGCCCGGTCGGCGATGGCGCCCGAGATGAGGGCGACCGTGATGATCGCGAAGGTGGCCTGGAACGCGGCGAAGGCGATCGTCGGGTAGGCGCCGGTGGGGTCGAGGCTGTCCTCGAAGGCGGCGCCGAGGCCGAGGTTCGCGACGTCGAGGCCGAACAGGCCCTGGATGCCCACGAAGCTCTCGCTGCCACCGGGGATGGAGGTCGGGTTGCCGAAGGCGATCGCGTAGCCGAAGAGCACCCACAGGACGCCGATGAGGCCCATCGCCCCGAAGCTCAGCATCATCATGCTGATGACGCTCTTGGCCTTGACGAGGCCGCCGTAGAAGAAGGCCAGGCCGGGGGTCATGAGCAGCACGAGTGCCGCACAGATCAACATGAAGGCGGTGTTGCCTTGGTCCATGGGTGGGTCACCTCTCGAGTTTCTGAGCCAGGGAGGCACCGACGTCGAGGTCGACCGCGCGGGTTCGCGGGCTGTGGTGACGAACGCTCTCGTCCGGTGCGCCACCAGTGTCGCGGGGTGAGGTTTCCAGCCGTGTGCGGGATTGTTTCACCGATGTAACACGATTCGGGCGCAGGTAAACAACGTGTTTCGGCTCGCCCCGTACCGGGTGGGGATGTCCTCAGAGCGAGGTGAGCGCCACCAGGCGCGAGACGGCCCGCAGGTACTTCTTGCGATAGCCGCCGGCCAACATCTCGTCCGAGAAGACCTGGTCGAGGGGCGTGCCCGACGCGACGACCCGGATCTGAGCGTCGTAGAGGCGGTCGACGAAGGCCACGAGCCTCAACGCGTCGACCTGGCTGGTGAGGACGTGGACGTCACGGAGCCCGACCGCGTCGAGGTCGTCGACGAGCTTGACGTACTTGCTGGGGTGGACCGTCGCGAGGTGGGCGACGACGCCGTCGAAGCCGTCGAGCGACACGGTGCCGCCGAGGGAGGCCGCCGCCGCGTCGACGTCGTCGGCCACGTGCGCCCGGGCCTCGACCTCGCGCCGCCGGTAGTCGTTCCCGTCGATGCGGAGGGTGAGGAACTTGTCACTCAGCCCCTGGATCTCGCGGAGGAAGTCGGCGGCGGCGAACCGGCCCTCGCCCAGGGCGTTGGGCGGGGTGTTCGACGTGGCGGCGATGCGGGTGCCGTCGTCGGCCAGGTCGCCGAGCAGTCGGGTCATCATCATCGTGTCGCCCGGGTCGTCGAGCTCGAACTCGTCGATGCAGACCAGGGCGGCGCCCTTGAGCTGCGACGCGGCACCGGCGTAGCCGACGGCGCCGACCAGCGCGGTGTACTCGATGAAGGTGCCGAAGTAGCGACGGCCGGTCGTGCGGTTCCAGAGGGCGGCGAGCAGGTGGGTCTTGCCCACACCGAAGCCGCCGTCGAGGTAGAGGCCGGGACGCACGGCCGGGGCGGCCGGCTTCTTGCGGAACAGACCCCTCCGCGGGGCGTCGGCACCCGCGCCTCCGAACGCGGTCACGGCGGCTATGGCCTCGGCCTGTGAGGCGAAGTCCGGGTCGGGTCGGTAGTTCTCGAGCGAGGCGTCGGCGAACTGACGAGGAGGCACGAGTTGCGTCACGATCTCGGCCCCCGTGATCGTCGGGGTGCGGTCGGTCAACGACACGAGGGTGCTGACGGATTCGGGGGGCATGGGCGCGGCCTCGCAACGGTGTGGGCGGGGATCTGTGTCAGAGTCGTACGGTTCCCGGGCGACGGTCACGCGGCATGCGTAACCTCGACGGGGCCGACCAGAGGCGATCCTACGCCGCCGGGCGCCACCCGTCGCCCGACGTCGGCTCCACCCGACACCCGCACAAGGAGACACCATGGCCGTCGAGCACGACACGTCCGCCCGTTTCGGCGAGTACGCCCACCCCGAGCGTCTCGTCAGCACCGAGTGGTTGCAGCAGCACCTCGGCACCCCCGGGCTCGTCGTCGTCGAGTCCGACGAGGACGTCCTGCTGTACGAGACCGGTCACATCGCCGGCGCCGTCAAGATCGACTGGCACCTCGACCTCAACGACCCGGTGCAGCGCGACTACGTCGACGGCGAGGGTTTCGCCGCGCTGATGAGCCGCAGCGGCATCTCGCGCGACAGCACGGTCGTCATCTACGGCGACAAGAACAACTGGTGGGCCGCGTACGCCCTCTGGGTCTTCTCGCTCTTCGGGCACGAGGACGTCCGCCTGCTCGACGGGGGCCGCGCCACATGGGAGGCCGAAGGTCGCGACTACACGACCGAGGCGCCCGCGGTCGAGACCACCGACTACCCCGTCGTCGAGCGGGACGACAGCGTGATCCGGGCCTACAAGGACGACGTGCTGGCGCACCTCGGCAAGCCGTTGATCGACGTTCGTTCGCCCGAGGAGTTCTCGGGCCAGCGCACCACGGCTCCGGCCTACCCCGACGAGGGAGCCCTTCGCGCCGGCCACATCCCGAGCGCGCAGAACGTACCGTGGGGCAAGGCCGCGGCCGACGACGGCACCTTCCGGCCGCTCGCCGAGCTCGACGCCATCTACCGCGACGGCGCGGGACTCTCGGACGGCGACCAGGTCGTCGCCTACTGCCGCATCGGCGAGCGATCGAGCCACACGTGGTTCGTCCTGACGCACCTGATGGGCTTCGAGGACGTGCGCAACTACGACGGTTCCTGGACCGAGTGGGGCAGCGCCGTTCGCGTGCCGATCGTGCAGGGCACCGAACCGGGCGAGGTGCCGGCCCGGTGACCGACTCCGCCCTGCCCGAAGCGCTCGTCGACATCCGCGAGGAGTTCCTCGCCCTCGACGTGCGGAACCGTCTGCAGCTGCTGCTCGAGTTCTCGAACGAGCTGCCCGAGCTGCCGGCCCGCTACGCGGACCACCCCGACCTGCTCGAACGGGTGGTCGAGTGTCAGTCCCCCGTGTTCCTGTTCGTCGAGGTCACCGACGACCGGGTGCACCTGCACGCGACCGCACCGCGCGAGGCTCCGACGACGCGCGGCTTCGCCTCGATCCTCGCGCAGGGGCTCGACGGGCTCACCGTCGCCCAGGTGCTCGACGACGTCCCCGACGACTACCCGCAGACCATCGGTCTGTCCGAGGCGGTGAGCCCGTTGCGGATCCGCGGCATGACCGCCCTGCTCGGTCGCGCCAAGCGCCAGATCCGCGAACGGACCGCCGGCGCGTGACGCTCCGGGTGCTGCACGCCCTCGAACGGACGGGCGACGTCGGGCTGGAGCTCGACATCGACGAGGACTCGACACCCGCCCGGATCCGCGAGCTGTACGCCCCACCCCGCGAGACCTGGCTGCGACTCAACCTGATCGCCGCGGTCAGCGGTGACGCCGCGGGTTCCGACGGCACCTCGGAGACCCTGAGCAACGCCACCGACCGCACGATCCTCGCGGCCATCCGCTCGCTCGCCGACGGCGTCCTCGTCGGCGCGGCCAGCGTGCGGGCCGAGGGCTACCGGGTGCCGAAGTCCTCACGACTCGTCGTCGTCACGTCGTCGGGCGACCTCTCGGGCCATCGCATGGACCCGTCGGAGGCCGGCCGGGTCGTCGTCGTGTGCCCCGCATCCGCCCGCGACCGGGTCCGTGCGACCCTCGGCGAGGAGATCTGGGCGGTCGCCACCGTGCTGACGGCACCGGACGACGACGGACGGTTGGAGCCCGCCGCGATCCTGCGTTGCCTGCGCGACCAGCGCCTCCGTTCGCTCGTCTGCGAGGGTGGCCCCTCGCTCGCCGGACAGTTCCTGCGCGACGGCCTCGTCGACGAGTTGTGCCTCTCGACCTCTCCCGTCGTGATCGGCAGCGGCCTGCCCGTCTTCGGTCGCGAACGCTTCGACCCCGCGTCGCTCGTGCTCGGCCAGTTGCTGGTCGACGAGCAGAGCACGCTCTACGCGCGGTGGTCCGTCGACGGCGGCCCCGCGAGTCGGTGACGACCGAGCCACTCACCGATCGCCCGCTCGAACCGCTCGGGGTCGAGGTTCCAGAGCTTGGTGTGCCGGGCGACCTGGAACACCTCGAAGGTGACGAGATCGGGCCGCGCCTCGGCCAACGCGTGTGACGCGGTGGACGGGACGAAACCGTCGTCGTCGCTGTGCAGCAGCAGTACGGGCAGGTCGAGCTCGTCGGCCCGCGCGACGAGGTCGAGCCGGTCGAAGTCGATCGGCTCGGCGCTGCCGGCCAACCGACAGAGCAGGGGCGAACCCAGGAGGCGCAGCACCAGACCCTGGACGGTCCGCGGCACCCGCATGGCCGCCCCCTGGTAGGCGAGGGTCGTCCTCCAGTCGACGACGGGCGACTCGAGCACGAGGCCCGAGACGACGCCGCGCAGGGAGGAGCGAGTCGCGGCCTGCAGCACGAGCGCCCCACCCATGGACCATCCCATCAACACGACGGACGTCGCCCCGCTGTCGAGGGCGAACCGGATCGCCGCCTCCACGTCGCGCCACTCGGAATCGCCCAGGGCGTAGCGGCCGTCCGGCGATCGAGGCGCCTCTCCGTCGTTGCGGTACGAGACGAGGAGCGAGGTCAGGCCCTCCCGGTGGAAGACCGGAGCAGCCCGGATGGTCTCGGCGCGGGTGACCCCGCGACCGTGCACCCCGATCATCCACGGGCCCGCGAGGCCGGTCGTGGCGGGGACGAGCCAGGCGGGGGCCGGACCGACCTCGGTGTCGATCTCGACCTCGTCGCCCGTGAGCCCCGCGTCACGCGGCGTCGGGAACAGCCAGCCGCCGATGCGACCCCGGTGGGCATGCTCGAGGCCGGGCCCGTCGACACCCTCGACGCGACGCTCGACGGACCGGCCGTCGTCACGGACGACGTCGCCGACCCGGGCGTGGCCTCGGCCCCGGGCGTACCAGAAGCTGTAGCGACCGGGGAGGCGCGTGTCGGGCGTCGAACGGAGGGTGATCGTCCCGGTGACGGCGTCATGGGCCTCGACCCGCACGTCGTCACGTCGGCGGCGGGCGGGCGTGACGATCTTGCGGGCGATGGCGACGATCCCCGAGGCGAGGGCGGCGGACGACACCACCACGGTGCCCCCGACGACGATCGAGACGACGGCGACCGGGCCGACGCCCCGTCGCTCGGCATGTGCGGGGCGGTTCACGGGCGACTCCTCGTGCGGCGTGAGGTGGGGGCGAGGGTGACCTGTGGATCTGCTGAGCCGGGCGCGGCGTGCCGCGGGGGTCGCCCTCGGGATCGACCCTAGTCTTCCAGGGTGTCCGAGACCCCCCCGACGCCGACCCGGCCGCCCGCGTTCGCCGCGGCCGTCGAGTCCGTCCACCGTGCCGCCGCGCGGGATGCCCTCGCCGTGACCCAGATCCCCGCCCCGAACGGCCTCGCCCCCCATGCGCTGGCCCTCGCCGGGGACGTCATCGGTGCGTCCGGCCGCCCCGACCCCGATCTCGGCACGGGCCGCTTCGTGCTGCTCTACGACGACGACGAACCCGAGGCCTGGGGCGGGCCGTTCCGGGTCGTGGGTTTCGCGCAGGCGCCCCTCGAGACCGAGATCGCGCTCGACCCGTTCGTGGCCGACGTCGCGTGGTCCTGGCTCGTCGACAGCCTCGACGCCCGCGGGGCCTCGTACGACCGGGCATCCGGCACCGCGACCAAGATCCTCTCGACCGGCTACGGTGAGCTGGCCAGCCACGGCGACGGGGCCCAGCTCGAACTCCGGGCGTCCTGGAGCCCCACCACCACCGACCTGGCCCCCCACATCGAGGCCTGGAGCGAGTTGATCTGCACGCTCGCAGGTCTGCCCCCGACGGTCGAGGGCGTCACGCTCCTCGCCTCGCGGCGGGTCGGACGAGACTGAACCACCGGAACAGAACAGCGCCCCCGGAGAGAACAGCGGAGACATGACCACAGCGACACCAGACGAGTCAGCACCCGACGAGTCGGCACCCGACGGCTCCGCGCTGCGCGGCTCGCGACCCCGGGTCACCGTCCGACCCGTCGTCGAGACCGCCGACTCGCTGCACGGCGAGGTCACGGTCATCGACGACCGGCAGGGCTACCTGGCCGCCGTCGAGGCGATCCGCGCCGGGACCGGGCCGGTCTCGATCGATGCCGAACGCGCCTCCGGTTATCGCTACTCGCAGCGGGCCTACCTCATCCAGGTGTTCCGACGCGGCTCGGGGGTGTTCTTGCTCGATCCGCCCGCCATCGGCTCGTTCGCCGAACTGCAGGACGTCATCGGCGACGAGGAGTGGGTGCTGCACGCCGCCAGCCAGGACCTGGCGTGCCTGCGCGAAGTAGGCCTCGACCCGAGCCGCATCTTCGACACCGAACTGGGCGCACGCCTCGCCGGTCTGCCCAAGGTCGGGCTCGGTGCCGTCGTCGAGCAGCTGCTGGGCATCCACCTCGCCAAAGAGCACAGTGCCGCCGACTGGTCCACGAGACCGTTGCCGCAGAGCTGGCTGGTGTACGCCGCGCTCGACGTCGAGCTGCTCGTCGACCTGCGCGACGCCATGGAGGCGGTGCTCGCGGACGCGGGCAAGCTCGACATCGCGCGTCAGGAGTTCGAGGCGACCCTGCGCCGCGAGGCCAAGCCGGCGAAGGTCGACCCGTGGCGTCGACTGACCGGGCTGCACAGCGTGCGCGGATCGCGATCGCTCGCCGTGGCCCGTGAGCTCTGGCAGGCCCGCGACGACTACGCCCGTGAGATCGACACGGCCCCGGGGCGTCTCGTCCCGGACTCCTCCCTCGTGGCCGCGACCAAGGCCATGCCCACCGACAAACGGTCACTGGCCGGCATCAAGGAGTTCGTCGGCCGCGCCAGTCGTAGCGAGCTCGACCGCTGGTTCGCGGCGATCGAACGGGGCCGCGAGACGACGGACCTGCCCTCCCACCGGGGGCCGGCGAGCGACACCCTCCCCCCGCCTCGGTCCTGGGCGGACAAGAACCCGCTCGCCGACGCGCGCTACAAGGCCGTCCGTCCCAAGGTCACCGCGATCGCCGAGGGGCTCGACCTGCCGGTCGAGAACCTGCTCACGCCCGAGACCCTGAGGCGACTGGCCTGGGATCCGCCCATCCCCTTCGACGCACCGACCATCTCGACCGCCCTGGTCGAGCTGGGGGCCCGGGCCTGGCAGGTCGAGGCCGTCGCCGAGGCGGTCGCCGAGGCCTTTGTCGACGCCCACCAAGAGCCCGAGGCGACGGGCGACGGCGCTTCGTAGGATTGCTCGAACGATTCTCGGCCCCCAGACGTCGTCCCTAAGATCGGCATCAGATCCTGACACTGGAGGCACTGTGGCCGAGAGCAACGATGTCGTGTTCGTCGACGGGGTACGCACCCCGTTCGGTCGGGCCGGCGACAAAGGCATGTACTGGCAGACCCGAGCCGACGACCTGGTCGTCAAGGCGATGAAGGGTCTCCTCGAACGCAATCCGTCCCTTCCGCCCGAACGCATCGACGACGTCGCGATCGCGGCGACGACGCAGCAGGGCGACCAGGGCCTCACCCTGGGGCGCACGACGGCGCTGCTCGCCGGGCTCCCCCAGTCCGTGCCCGGGTACGCCATCGACCGCATGTGCGCCGGCGCCATGACGAGCGTGACGAGCGTCGCCGGCGGCATCGCCTTCGGCGCGTACGACGTCGCCCTCGCCGGCGGGGTCGAGCACATGGGTCGGCACCCGATGGGGTTCGCCGCCGACCCGAACCCCCGGTTCGTCGCCGAGAAGCTCGTCAGCGGCGAGGCCTTGAACATGGGCAACACCGCAGAGCGCATCCACGACCGCTTCCCCCAGCTGACCAAAGAGCGGTCCGATCGCTACGCCCTGCGATCGCAGCAGAAGCTCGCGGCGGCCTACGACGCCGGCCAGATCCAACCCGACCTCGTCCCGGTGGCGATCAAGACGGACCAGGGCTGGGGCTTGGCCACGCGCGACGAGGCACCTCGTCCCGAGACCACGATGGAGGGGCTGGCCGGTCTTCGCACCCCCTTCCGACCGCACGGCCGCGTCACCGCCGGCAACTCGTCCGGCCTCAACGACGGGGCGACGGTCAGCCTGATGGCGTCCGGCGCCGCCGCGAAAGAGTTGGGGCTCGCCCCCAAGATGCGCCTGGTCAGCTTCGCCTTCGCCGGTGTCGAGCCCGAGATCATGGGCATCGGCCCCGTTCCGTCGACCGAGAAGGCCCTCCGCAAGGCCGGGCTCTCGATGGACGACATCGGCCTCTTCGAGCTGAACGAGGCGTTCGCGGTGCAGGTCCTCTCCCTGCTCGACCACTTCGGCATCGACGACGACGACCCGCGCGTGAACCCCTGGGGGGGCGCCATCGCCGTGGGCCACCCCCTCGCGTCCTCGGGCGTGCGGCTCATGATCCAGCTCGCCCGCCAGTTCGAGCAGCACCCCGAGGTGCGCTACGGCCTCACGGCCATGTGCATCGGCCTCGGCCAGGGCGGCAGCGTCATCTGGGAGAACCCCCACTACTCGCGGAAGGCGGCGCGCGCATGAGCTCGGCGACCGAACAACTGACCGAGCTGTCGGCCGACGAGGTCGTCACGCACTCCTACGTCCGCGACGTCCCGTTGCCCTCCGGCGGCGTGCTCGCCCTCATCACCCTCGACAACGGTCGCGACCACACGCGGCCGAGCACGCTGGGTCCCGCGACGCTGCACGAGTTCGGGGCGACCCTCGACGCCGTCCGCAGCCGCGCCTCCTCGGGTGAGATCGCGGCGATCGCCGTCACCGGCAAGCCGTATTTCCTGGCGGCGGGCGCCGACCTCAGCAAGGTCAGCGCCATCCCCAGCCGAGACGTCGCCCGCGAACTCGCCCGGCTCGGTCACGCCGTCCTCGGCAAGCTGCACGACGCCGCGGTGCCCACGTTCGTCTTCGTGAACGGCCTCGCCCTCGGAGGCGGCGTCGAGATCGGTCTGCACGCCGACTACCGGACGGTCGACTCGTCGGCGGCAGCCATCGCCCTGCCCGAGGTCTTCCTCGGCATCATCCCCGGCTGGGGAGGCGCCTGGCTGCTTCCGAACCTGATCGGCATCGAGAACGCGCTCAAGGTCGTCATCGAGAACCCCCTGAAGAACAACCGCACGCTCAAGCCCGCCCAGGCGCTCGAACTCGGCATCGTCGACGTCATGTTCGGCCCCGCGTCCTTCCTCGAGGACAGCATCCGGTGGGCCGACGGGGTGCTGACCGGCCGCGTCACCGTCAAACGACCGAACGTCCCGGGCAAGCTCGAGCGTGCGGTCAAGTGGGACGTCGCGATCTCGGTGGCGCGCAAGTCGCTCGAGTCGAAGATCGGCACCGTCGCGAAGTCGCCCTACGCCGCGCTCGACCTGCTCAAGGCCGCGAAGAACACCGACCGGGCGACCGGCTTCGCGGCGGAGGACGAAGCACTGGCCGACCTCGTGGCGGGAGACCAGTTCCACGCGAGCATGTACGCCTTCGATCTCGTCCAGAAGCGTGCCAAGAAGCCCGCCGGTGCCCCCTCGCCCGACCTCGCCCGGAAAGTCGGCAAGGTGGGGATCGTCGGCGCCGGCCTCATGGCGAGCCAGTTCGCCTTGCTGTTCGTGCGTCGCCTGCGCGTGCCCGTCGTCATCACCGACCTCGACCAGGCCCGCGTCGACACGGCACTCGTCCGCATCAGGGGCGAGATCGACGAGTTGCAGGGCAAAGGACGCATCTCGCGTGACGAGTCCAACCGACTCAAGGCGCTGATCACGGGCACGACCGACCTCGGCGACTTCGCCGACGCCGACTGGGTCATCGAGGCCGTCTTCGAAGAGTTGTCGGTCAAGCAGGAGGTGTTCGCGAACGTCGAAGCCGTCGTCTCGGACACCGCGGTGCTGGCGACCAACACCTCGTCGCTGAGCGTCGAGCAGATCGGGGCGCGCCTCGCGCATCCCGAGCGCCTCGTCGGGTTCCACTTCTTCAATCCGGTCGCGGTGATGCCCCTCGTCGAGGTCGTCAAGACCCCGGCGACGGACGACGAGACGCTCAGCACGGCGATGGTCACGGCGAAGGCCCTCCGGAAGAACGCCGTCATCACGGCGGACACCCCTGGTTTCGTCGTCAATCGCATCCTGGCCAAGTTGCTGGGCGAGGCCATGCACGCCGTCGAGACGGGGACGCCGTTCGAGGTGGTCGATCGAGCGACCGCCCCGTTCGGTCTGCCGATGACGCCGTTCGAGCTGCTCGAACTGGTGGGACTGACCGTCGGGGCGCACGTGCTCGACACCCACCACGCCGCGTTCCCCGACCGGTTCTTCGCCAGTGAGGGACTGCACCGTCTGGCCGAGCACGGCACCATCTTCGAGCGGGACTCGAAGGGCCGTCGCAAGGGGTTCGACAAGAAGGCCGTCGCCCTCGCCGCCGGGCCGGGCACGGCACTCACCGACGACGAGCTGCGCATCCGCATCGAGGACGGCCTCGCCGACGAGGTCGGCCGCATGCTCGACGACCACGTGGTGGCCGCCGCAGAGGACATCGATCTCTGCCTGATCCTCGGAGCCGGGTACCCGTTCCAGATGGGCGGGGTCACGCCGTACCTCGATCGCGTCGGCGCCTCACGGCGCGTGCGAGATCGCGACTTCCACGAGCCGGCCATCCGCGGCGTCGAGTAGCCCGCGGACGACGAGGAGCCCACCGACGTCGAACGCCCCGTCTCGGACGAGACGGAGCGTTCGACGTCGGTGGGTGACGTACGTCACCTCACCGGGACTCAGTCGAGTCGGGCGTCCTCGTGCCTCGACGCGGCGGTGGTCTCGTCCAGGGGTCTCGCGACGGGGATGCGGCTGCCGAGCACCTGGGCCACGACGTCGCGAGCGATGTGCTGTGGCGTGAGGCCGGCCTCCTCGAGGATCTCGGCCCGGGAACCGTGCTCGAGGAACTCGTCGGGCAGGCCCAGTTCGGTCACGGCCGTGTCGACGCCTGCGCCACGGAGGTCCTGCCGCACACGGGTGCCGATCCCGCCGACCCGGACACCGTCCTCGATCGTGATGACGAGTCGGTGGGTCGCGGCGAGGTCGATGATGCTGCCCGGCACGGGGACGACCCATCGCGGGTCGACGACCGTCGCGCCGATGCCCTGGGCCTCCAGGCGCTCTGCGACGTCGAGCCCGATGCCGGCCATCGGGCCGACGCAGACGATGAGGACGTCGTCGTGCCCTGCGCGACGCAACACCTCGACACCGTCCTCGAGACGTTCGACGGCTTCGTGCTCGACGCCGACGGCTCCCTTGGAGAACCGGATGACCGTGGGAGCGTCGTCGACCGCGACGGCCTCACGGAGTTCTTCGCGGAGGCGTGTCGCATCCCGGGGCGCAGCCAACCGGATGTGCGGCACGATCTGCAGCAACGCGAGATCCCACATGCCGTGGTGGCTCGGACCGTCCGGCCCGGTGACGCCGGCCCGGTCGAGGACGAAGGTGACGCCCGCCCGGTGGAGGGCGACATCCATCAACACCTGGTCGAAGGCGCGGTTCACGAAGGTCGCGTACAGGGCGACCACGGGGTGGAGGCCGCCGAACGCGAGACCCGCAGCGCTCGTCACCGCGTGCTGTTCGGCGATGCCGACGTCGAAGACGCGCTTCGGGAACCGCTCGGCGAGTTTGTGCAGGCCCACGGGACGCAGCATCGCGGCCGTGATGCCGACGACCTTCGGGTCGTGCTCGGCGATGTCGACGATCTCGTCGGCGAACACCGACGTCCACGACGGCGAGGTGGCCGTCTCGAGGGGTTCGCCCGTCTCGGGATCGATCTGACCGACCGCGTGGAACTGGTCGGCCACGTCGGCGCGAGCGGGATCGAACCCGCGGCCCTTCTCGGTGATCGCGTGCACGATCACGGGGGCGCCGTAGTTCTTCGCCTGGAGGAGAGCTTCTTCCATGGCCACCTGGTCGTGACCGTCGACCGGCCCGATGTACTTGATGTCGAGGTTCGAGTAGAGCGCCTCGTTGTTGGTGAACCGGCTCAGGAAACCGTGCAGTCCACCTCGGACACCGCGGTAGACGGCGCGACCCGGGTGTCCGAGCCGGTCGAAGACAGCCCGGCTGCCGACGTGGAGCTCGCGGTAGGCCTGGCGGGTGCGGACGGTGTTGAGGAAGCGGGCCATTCCCCCGATGGTCGGGGCGTACGACCGGCCGTTGTCGTTCACGACGATCGTGAGGCGACGGTCGTTGTCGTCGCTGATGTTGTTCAGGGCTTCCCACGTCATGCCCCCGGTCAACGCGCCGTCGCCGACGACGGCGACGACGTGTCGGTCGTCGCGGCCCGTGAGCTGGAACGCTCGTGAGATGCCGTCGGCCCACGACAGCGAACTCGATGCGTGGGAGCTCTCGACGATGTCGTGTTCGGACTCGGACCGCTGCGGGTAGCCGGCGAGACCGCCCCGCAGGCGGAGGGCCGAGAAGTCCTGCCTGCCGGTGAGCAGTTTGTGGACGTACGACTGGTGGCCGGTGTCGAAGACGAAGGCATCGTGCGGGGAGTGGAAGACCCGGTGCATGGCCAACGTCAACTCGACGACGCCCAGGTTCGGCCCGAGGTGGCCCCCGGTCTTCGACACCTCGGTCACGAGGAACCGGCGGATGTCGGCGGCCAGTTCGACCATCTGTTCGTTCGTCAGGCGGTCGAGGTCACGAGGCCCCGTGATCGTCTGCAACAGGCTCATGCTGGCCTTCCCTCTCGGCCCTCTCGGGCATCCCGCCAGTCTAGGCACGCGACCGGCGAGAACGCCGTGCGACCCCCGGACGACGCGGGTGATCGTCCGGGGGTCTGGTCGGTGCGGGGTCGGTCGATCAGACCAGGCTGCGCAGGACGTACTGCAGGATGCCACCGTTGCGGTAGTAGTCGGCCTCGCCGGGGGTGTCGATTCGCACGACGGCGTCGAACTCGACCGGCTGCTTGCCCTCGGGCGAGTGAGCGGTCGGCGTGGCGGTCACGTGCACCGTCTTCGGCGTCGTGCCCTCGTTGAGCTCTTCGATCCCGGCGATGTCGATCTGCTCGGTGCCGTCGAGTCCGAGCGACTCCCAGCTCTCACCCTGCGGGAACTGCAGGGGAACCACGCCCATGCCGATCAGGTTCGACCGGTGGATCCGTTCGAAGCTCTCGGTGATGACCGCCTTGACCCCGAGGAGGCTCGTGCCCTTCGCGGCCCAGTCCCGGGACGATCCCGAGCCGTACTCCTTGCCACCGAGGATGACCAGGGGTGTCCCCTGCTCTTGGTAACGAGCGCTGGCGTCGTAGATGAACGACTGCGGGCCCTCGGCCTGCGTGAAGTCGCGGGTGTAGCCACCCTCGACGCCGTCCAGCAGCTGGTTCTTGAGGCGGATGTTCGCGAAGGTGCCCCGGATCATGACCTCGTGGTTGCCACGACGGGAACCGTAGGAGTTGAAGTCCTTGCGGTCGACGCCGTGCTCGTCGAGGTAGCGGCCGGCCGGGCTGTCGACCTTGATCGACCCGGCGGGGCTGATGTGGTCGGTCGTGACCGAATCGCCGAGCTTGGCCAGGACGCGGGCGCCACGGATGTCGGTGACCGGGGTGGTCTCGATCGTCATGCCCTCGAAGTACGGGGGCTTGCGGACGTAGGTCGACTCGGAGTCCCATTCGAAGGTGGCACCGGTGGGCGTCGGCAAGGAGCGCCAGCGCTCGTCACCGTCGAACACCCCCGCGTACTCGTGGGTGAACATGCCGGTGTCGATGGAGGAGTCGATCGTCTGCTGCACCTCGGCGGCGTCGGGCCAGATGTCCCGCAGGTAGACGTCGGTTCCGTCGTCGGCGGTGCCCAGGGCGTCGTTCTCGAAGTCGAAGTTCATCGACCCGGCCAGGGCGTACGCGATGACCAGGGGCGGGCTCGCCAGGTAGTTCATCTTGACGTCGGGGTTGATGCGACCCTCGAAGTTGCGGTTGCCGGACAGGACGGCCGTGACGGCCAGGTCGTTGTCCTGCACCGCGGTCGAGATCTCGTCGAGGAGCGGACCCGAGTTGCCGATGCAGGTCGTGCAGCCGTACCCGACCGTGTAGAACCCGAGGTCCTCGAGGTAGGACGTCAGGCCGGCCTTCTCGTAGTAGTCGGTGACGACCTTCGAACCGGGCGCGAGGGTCGTCTTGACCCACGGCTTGGCCTTCAGGCCCTTCTTGCTGGCATTGCGAGCGAGGAGGCCCGCGGCGAGCATGACGGAAGGGTTCGACGTGTTGGTGCACGACGTGATGGCTGCGATGGCGACCGCACCGTGGTCGAGGGTGAACGTCGAGCCGTCATCGAGGGCGACCGACGTCGGCTTGGACACCTTGGCCGGGGCGTGCGACGTGTGCGAGATCGAGTGCGGCTGGGCCTCGTCGTCGTCCTCGGCGGTGAAGCCGATCGGGTCGGAGGCGGGGAACGTGCCCTCGACCGCGGCGTCGACGTGCGAGTGGTCCGTGCTGGCGTAGTTCTCGAGGTCGACCTCGAACTGCGACTTGGCCTCGGTCAACTCGATGCGATCCTGGGGGCGCTTGGGCCCGGCGATGGACGGGACGACCGTCGCGAGGTCGAGCTCGAGGTACTCGCTGAAGACGGGCTCGGTCGACGGATCGTGCCACAGACCCTGCAGCTTGGCGTACTGCTCGACGAGGTCGATCTGCTCGTCCGAGCGTCCGGTCAGACGCAGGTAGTCGAGGGTCACGCCGTCGATCGGGAAGATCGCCGCCGTCGAGCCGAACTCGGGGCTCATGTTGCCGATGGTGGCGCGGTTGGCCAGCGGGACCTCGGCCACGCCTTCGCCGTAGAACTCGACGAACTTGCCCACGACGCCGTGTCGACGCAGCTGCTGGGTGATGGTGAGCACCACATCCGTGGCCGTCACGCCGGTCGGGATCGAGCCGGAGAGCTTGAAGCCCACGACCTTGGGGATCAGCATCGAGACGGGCTGACCGAGCATGGCGGCCTCGGCCTCGATGCCGCCGACGCCCCAGCCGAGCACGCCGAGGCCGTTCACCATCGTCGTGTGGGAGTCGGTGCCGACGAGGGTGTCGGGATACGCCTGCAGGACGCCCCCGACCTCGCGGCTGTACGTGACGCGCGCGAGGTACTCGATGTTGACCTGGTGGACGATGCCCGTGCCCGGCGGAACGACCTTGAAGTCGTCGAACGCCGTCTGACCCCAGCGGAGGAACTGGTACCGCTCGCCGTTGCGTTCGTACTCGATCTCGACGTTGCGCTCGAGGGCGTCCTCGCTGCCGAAGAGGTCGGCGATGACCGAGTGGTCGATGACCAGTTCGGCCGGTGCCAACGGGTTGATCTTGGTGGGGTCTCCCCCCAGTTCGGCGACGGCCTCTCGCATGGTGGCGAGGTCGACGATGCAGGGCACCCCCGTGAAGTCCTGCATGACCACGCGCGCCGGCGTGAACTGGATCTCGGTGTCGGGCTCGGCCGTGGGCTGCCACGACCCGAGGGCCCGGATCTGGTCACCCGTGACGTTCGCACCGTCCTCGGTGCGGAGCAGGTTCTCGAGCAGGACCTTGAGGCTGAACGGAAGCTTCGAAGAACCCTCGACCGCGTCGATGCGGTAGACCTCGTAGTCGGTGGACCCGACCGTGAGGGTGTTCTTCGAGCCGAAACTGTTGATTGCAGACACGTGCCGTCTCCCTTGCTGACTACGCCCTCATCTTGGCCGGTGCGCGCGACGCCCACCAGCGAGGTCAGCCTAAGTCCGCGGGGTGTCCCCGGGGCCGATCCCAGCGATTTGTCTCGATGTCGAGACAAAACATAGCACCAGGAGGCGCGGGTCAGGCCGAGGGGCCCCGCGCGTCGTCCGCCGCCTCGCGTCCGCGGTAGACCGTCCGGACGAGCAGCCAGGTGACCCAGAGCAGCCCGGCGTAGAGGGGAACGCCCATGACGAGTTTGAGCGTGCCGAGCAGGGCCACGTCACCGGCCAGCCAGAGGGGCACCTGGACGGCGAGGCGAGCGGCGAACAGCCCGGCCCACAGCCACGTGGCCAGGACGAGCACGCGCCGCTTGGCCCGATCGGCCCGCCATCCCGTGCCGTCGTTCGTGAGGAGTCCCACCACGATGCCGATGAGCGGCCAGCGCACGGCGATGCTGACCAGCATGGCGGCGAGCGAGGCGGCGTTGATCAGCAGCCCCGGGACGAAGTTGTTCTCGGCCCGGCCGGAGAGCAGAGCGATCCCCGCGGAGAGGGCGATGCCGAAGACGCCCGCGAGTGCCTGGGCGACCGGACCTCGCTGGACCGCCCGGGCGACGACGAACCCCACGGCAAGGGCCAGCGGGATCAGCACCGACGGCACGACGTCGCGGGTGATCGTGTAGACGATCACGAAACCGAGGCCCGGGACGATGGACTCGACGAGCCCTCGCACCCCGCCGATGGCCGTCAGCAGCGCGGACGCCGTGGGCACCTCGCCGGGTGCGACCTGGCCGATGCCGGCCCGCCGGGCTGCAGCCTGCAACTGGGCCGCGAGCGAGACCCGGGGGTCGTCGAGCGGCGACGGATCAGCCGGGTCGGGCCGCTCGTCGGACGCGGACACGACGGGTCAGACGACCGAGGGCGTGGTGCCCGGGGCGTCGGTCGGGCCGGCCTTCGGCATGGCCAGCGGGATCAGCTCGCGCGGAGGCATCGGGGTCGTTCCGCGGACCACGACGATGCTGCGGAAGAGCTCTTCGATCTTCTCGGCGGCCTCGCCCTCGTGGGCCGCGTCGCCCGCGATGACGCCGCGGAGGAACCAGCGAGGACCGTCGACGCCGATGAAGCGGGCCCGCCTGGTCGTGCCGGGGTCGCCACCCATGACGGGGATCTCGGCACGGACCTCGGGGCCGAACGGCCCCTCGACCTCGGCTGTCGTGCCCCCTTGCTTCTCGATCTGCTCGCTGATCTGGCCCCGGATCTCGTTCCAGAGACCCGTCGTGCGCGGAGCCGCGAACGGCTGCACCTGCAGCGTCGACTTGGCGAAGTCGAGGCCGACGGCGACGACCCGCTTGCTTCCCTCTTCGACCTCGAGTCGGAGGTGGAGCCCCTCTCGGGGCAGGATCTTCACGCCACCGAGGTCGACGTACGGACGGACGGGGTTGGCCTCGGTCTCGTCCAGGGGGCCGACGTCGGCGCGATCCTCGGGCGCCGACTTGGAGTCGTCGAACACCTCGACCTCGGTGTCGTCGAGGGACTCGATGTCGATCTCGACGTCGTCGACGTCCGCCGACTCGACGTCGATCTCGACGGCGGCCAGTTCTTGCTCGCGGCGTTTGGACTTCCTCACGCAGTGCCTCCTGGGTTGTGTGCGTATCCGGTGGAGCCGTGCCCGTCGACCCCGCGGACGCTCTCGGGGAGCGTCGCGACGGGGACGAACGTCGCGCGGACGACCGGCATGATGACGAGTTGGGCGATCTTGTCGCCGACAGCGACGTGGTGCTCGGCCTCGAGGTCGGTGTTCAGCAGCGAGACCTTGATCTCGCCGCGGTAGCCGGCGTCGACGGTGCCCGGGGCGTTCACGACGGTGATGCCGTGTTTGGCGGCCAGGCCGCTGCGGGGCATGACGAACGCGGCGAAACCCTCGGGCAGGGCGATGGACACGCCCGTGCCGACGAGTGCGCGGCGCCCGGGCCGCAGCACGAGGTCGTGCGTCGAGACCAGGTCGGCCCCTGCGTCGCCCGGGTGGGAGTAGACGGGCATGGAGCCCGCCTCGGCGGCGATGAGGACGTCGAGGGTCTGGGTCACGTGTCGAGGGTAGTGCAGAAGTCTGGTCGAATGGATGTCATGAACCCCTACCGTGAGCGCCTGCTCCCGCCGCTCTCCGTCTTCCTCGCCTGCGCGTTGCTCGTCCCGGCCACCCTGCTGGTCTTCCTGCCGATCAACTCGACCGTGGGCGTGGTGATGGCCGTCGTGTTCTACGCAGCGGCCATCGTCCTGCTCGTCCTGACCTCGCCCGTGCTGACGATCGACGACGAGGGCTTCACCGCGGGTCGCGCCCGGCTGTACGCGCACGAGATCGGCGAGGCCGAGGGATTCACCGGCGCCGACGCGACACGAGAAAGAGGGCCCCGGCTCGACGCGCGAGCCTGGACCCTCTTCAGGGGGTGGGTGCGACCGGTGGTCAAGATCTCGTTGACGGACCTCGACGACCCGGCACCCTATTGGTTGGTGTCGACCCGTCGTCCCGACGAGGTCGTCCGGCGGTTGGAGGAGCTCAGGCTGCGCACTCCCGGCAGATAGCGCCCAGCTTCGTCTCGTGGTCGAGCTGCGAGCGGTGCTTCACCAGGAAGCACTCGACACAGGTGAACTCGTCGACCTGCGGGGGGAGGACGACGACGTCGAGGTCGAGGTCCGAGAGGTCCTGTCCGGCGAGCTCGAACGAGCCCGGGTTGTCGGCGTCGTCGTCGACGACGCCGGTCATCTTGTCGGGGACCCTCTCTTTGAGCCCCTCGATCGACTCCGAGCCGTCGTCGTCGTTCTTGCGAGGTGCGTCGTAGTCGGTGGCCATGCCCATCCAGTTCTTCGGTCGTTCGTGTGCCCGATTCGGCGGGTGCAGTTTGCATCACTCGTTGTCGAATAGCAAACCCGTTCCCACGGCCTTTCAGCCGCCTCGGAAGAACTGACGGCACGCCCGTCGTATTCCCGCGAGAACGGGTGCCGACGTGCGACTCTTGGCTCCGTATCACGACGGTGAAAGGCGTGGAAAATGCAGGATCTCAGGGTCATCGGCGTCCAGAGCGGAGCTCTGCTCGTCTCCACCGACGCCGGTGGCGAGTACCGCCTTCCCGTCACCCACACCCTCCACTCCCAGCTCCGGGCGGCCAACCCGGGAGACGCTCCGGTCGAGCGGAAGGCTCCGCCACGCGAGATCCAGGCCCTGGTCCGGGCGGGCAAGACTCCGCAGCAGGTCGCCGACCTGACCGGCGCCGACCTCGACTACGTGCACCGCTTCGAGGGACCGGTCCTGGCCGAGCGCGCCTTCGTCCTCGAGAGCGCACGGGCCGTCACGGTGTCCGTCGCCGACGATGCGGCCTCCGGCGTGCACGCGACGACCTTCGGAGCCGTCATCGACGAGCGACTCGACGGCGCCGAGACCTCGCAACGCGAGTGGAGCGCCTACAAGGACGCCGAGCACGGCTGGGTGGTCCACCTGGCCTTCGTGACACATGAGGTCGAGCGCGACGCGACGTGGCGCTTCGACCCGAAGAAGTCGGTCCTGGCTCCCCTCGGCGGCGACGCCCACCGACTCTCCCAGCACGGCGAGGAGGCCGGGCCGCTCGTGCCGCGCCTCCGGGTCGTGGCCCGCGAGCCACGCCACGACGACACCTCGGGTCGTTTCGACAGCGGGGCGTTCCTGGTGGACCAGGTCGACGACGTCGAACTGCCGGCCGAGACCGCGACCGATCGGTTGCGTCCCGGAGTCCGGGGCACCGCCTCCTTCGCCGCCGCCAACCGGGCGCCGGACGACGCGAGCGGGCACGACCAGACCGCCGACCTGCTCGAGGCCTTGCGCCGGCGTCGCGGAGAACGCGAGGCCGCCCGCTTCTCGGACGACGACGGGCGTTCCGACCACCCGGTCACCGGGACGATCCGCGTGATCGACGTCCCCCTGGACGACTTCGACCTGCCCGAGGGGGCCACCAAGCCCACGCCCGTGCTGCCCCACCCGTCGGACCACGGTGACGCTGGGACGGCCGACGCGCCGGTCCAGCCCACGGGCATCCGGGGAAGCCGCGGACGAGCGGGCCGTCGCGAGATGCCCAGCGCTGCTCAGCCGGCGAAGAAGTCGCGTGGGCGCACCTCGATGCCGAGCTGGGACGAGATCGTGTTCGGCGCCCGCTCGGACGACGATCCCGCCTGACCCCTCTGCCCAGGGTCGGCGACCGTCACCGCCGGTAGGCACCGAACGTGCGCAGGGGAACCAGGGTCTCGTCGTCGGACCACGACCCGTGGTGGCCCACCATCGTGCCGGGCTCACCGCCGCGATCTCGGCCGTCGTAGTAGGCGACCCCCCGACGGGCAGCCACGATGAGGTCGCCGATGCGCGGCAGCACGGCGGGGTCGACGGCCCCGAACCAACCGGCTTCGACCGCCTCGGCTCGGGTCAGCACCCAGGCCCGGTCCCCTTCCGCCGCCCGCCAGGCGTCGAGCAACGCACTCCGTCGGGACTCGTCCGCGTCGGGTTCGAGGTGCAGCTGCAGGCAGCGAGGCTCCCCCGCCACGTGCCTCACCCCGTCGACCAGGGCCGGCGTCCCCCCGAACACGATGCGTCGCCGTTCGGCGACGTCGACGATCCCGTGGTCGGCCGTCACGATCACGCCGACGTCGGGTGCGACCGTGGACTCGAGCCCCCGCACCTCGGCGTCGACGCCCTCGAGGGCGTCGATCCACTCGTCGGACTCCCATCCGGCGCGGTGGGCGATCATGTCGAGTTCGGGGACGTAGAGGTACACCAAGGAGGCGCGGGTCGATTCGACCAGTCTCGCCGCGGTCGCGAAGCGGTCTCCCACGCTCTCCGCCACGTCGTAGGTGGCTCCTCGCAGGATGGCCTCGGTCAGGCCGGACGATCGGTAGCGCTTGGGGCCCACGGCATGGGACTCCACGTCGGGAGCCGTCTCGAACAGCGTGGGACGGCGCTGCCACTCGTCGGGTCGCATGCGGTCGTCCCAGCCCGAGAGCTGCTTGACCACACGATCGTTCTCGGGGTCGAGGGCCGAGTAGCCGACGAGGCCGTGCTCGCCGGGAAGAGCCCCGGTCGTCAACGTGGTGAGCGCCGCCGCGGTGGTGGTGGGCCACCCGGACCACAGGCTGCCCTTCACGCTCGACAACGTCCTGGCGTGGCCTCGACGGGCTCCGAGAGCCGCCTGGCCGAGACCGTCCACCAGGACGACGACGGCGGCCCGTGCGGCAGGGAGGTGGAGCGCGTTGGTCTCACCGCGGAGGGACGCGAGACACGAGGGCACCACGTCGGCCAGGCTCACGGCCCCCTGGGGGCGCGCCGGTACGATGGAGGACACCGGCCCCAGTCTGGCACAGCGACGATCGGGTGCCCCGTCCACCCCGATCCGTGAGAAGTGCATGACCACCACCGAGAACACGAGCAGCCCCGACCACGGCGAACGCATCGAGGACATCGACGTCTCGCTCGAGATGCAGGGGTCGTTCCTCGAGTACGCGTACTCGGTCATCTACTCGCGGGCGCTCCCCGACGCCCGGGACGGCCTCAAGCCGGTCCAGCGGCGCATCCTCTACCAGATGTCCGAGATGGGCCTGCGGCCCGACCGCGGTCACGTGAAGAGCGCGCGCGTCGTCGGCGAGGTCATGGGCAAGCTCCACCCACACGGCGACACCGCGATCTACGACGCCATGGTGCGTCAGGCGCAGCCGTTCACCATGCGCGTGCCGCTGATCGACGGGCACGGCAACTTCGGATCCCTGGACGACGGGCCCGCTGCACCGCGGTACACCGAGGCCCGTCTCGCCGAGGCGTCCCTGGCCATGACGCAGGGACTCGGCGAGGACGTCGTCGACTTCGTCCCCAACTACGACAACCAGCTGATGCAGCCCGAGGTGCTTCCCGCGGCCTTCCCCAACCTGTTGGTGAACGGTGCGAGCGGCATCGCGGTGGGCATGGCGACGAACATGGCGCCACACAACCTCGTCGAGGTCGTCGGCGCCGCGAGACACCTCATCGACCACCCCGACGCGAGCCTCGACGACCTCATGGCGTTCGTGCCCGGGCCCGACCTGCCCACCGGCGGCACGATCGCCGGGCTCGCGGGGGTCCGCGACGCCTACGCGACGGGTCGGGGCAGCTTCAAGACCCGGGCGCGGGTCGGCGTCGAGAGCATCACGGCGCGGAAGAACGGGCTCGTGGTGACCGAGCTGCCGTACCTGGTGGGGCCCGAGAAGGTGATCGAGAAGATCAAGGACGGGGTGCAGGCGAAGAAGCTGACCGGCATCACGGACGTCACCGACCTCACCGACCACAAGCACGGTCTCCGTCTCGTGATCGGGATCAAGACGGGGTTCAGCCCCGAAGCCGTCCTCGAGCAGCTCTACCGGTACACGCCGCTCGAGGACGGCTTCAGCATCAACAACGTCGCCCTGGTCGAGGGGCAGCCGCGCACGCTCGGGCTGAAGGAGATGCTCGAGGTCTACGTCGCCCACCGCCTGTCGGTCGTCACGCGTCGCAGCCGCTACCGGTTGGCGAAGAAAGAAGACCGACTCCACCTCGTCGAGGGCCTGCTCGTCGCCATCGTCGACATCGACGAGGTCATCCAGGTGATCCGGACCAGCGACGACACGGCCGCTGCCCGCGCTCGGCTGCGCGAGGTGTTCGACCTCAGCGAGATCCAGGCCGAGTACATCCTCGACCTGCAGTTGCGCCGGCTGACCAGGTTCAGTCGCATCGAACTCGAGGCCGAACGTGACGAGCTGCTCGCGGCCATCGCCGACCTCAAGGACCTGTTGGCCGACGCGGCCCGCCTCCGTGCCCTCGTCTCGAGCGAGCTCGGCGAGATGGCGGAGCAGTTCGGCACGCCGCGGCGGACCCTCCTCACCGAGGCCAAGCCGAGCGTCGCCACGACGGGTCGCGGCAGCAGGTCCACCCCCGTCCTCGAGATCGCCGACACCCCGACCCGGGTGTTCCTCTCGACGACGGGTCGCGTCCTGCGCGTGGACCACCTCGACCCCGACTCCGCGGCCCCCACTCCCCCGACCCGCCGCACCAAGCACGATGCCGTCTTGTCGTCGATCGACACGACCACGCGGACCGAGATCGGTGCCGTGACGAACCTCGGGCGTCTGATCCGTCTCACGCCCGTCGACCTCCCGTCGGTGCCACCCACGTCGGTCCAACTCGGTGCGGGGGTGCCCATCAGGGACTACATCGGCTTGGTCGACAAGAAAGAACGGGTGCTCGGGCTCGTCTCGCTCACCGCGGAACGGAGCATCGCGCTGGGCACGGCCAGGGGTGTCGTCAAACGGGTCGCGACCGGCCAGTACCCCGCCCGACCCGACTTCCCGGTCATCACCCTGAAGAAGGGCGATCAGGTGGTCGGAGTCGCCCAGGGGGTCGACGAGGACGAACTCGTCTTCGTCACCTCCGCCACGCAGTTGCTCCGGTTCACCGCCTCGGCGGTACGACCGCAGGGGCCCGCCGGCGGCGGGGTGGCCGGCATCAACCTCCCGGACGACGCGAGCGTCATCTTTTTCGGCGCCGTGCCCGCAGGTCACGAGGCCGTCGTCGCGACGGTGTCGTCGAGCAGCTCGACGATCGCCGGCACCGACCCCGGACGTGCGAAGCTCAGTGCCTTCGACGAGTACCCGGGCAAGGGGCGCGCCACCGGCGGCGTCCGGTCCCACTCGCTGCTCAAGGGCGAAGACGCCCTGTCGCTGGCCTGGGTCGGACCGGCCCCCGCGCAGGCGGTCGGCCCGGACGGCTCCGTCCGGAGCCTGCCGACCGAGCTGTCACGCCGGGACGGCTCCGGCATGCCCCTCGACGCACCCGTCGGGTCCGTCGGGGCCTCGGTGGCCCACATCACCGACTCGGCCACGGGCCTCGAGGCAGGCGCCGAACCCGGCGAGTGACGCCTCGGACGACCGACCGGGACGGCACCGCACCTCGAAGTCGAGAGGCGGCGCCGTCCTCGTCGGCCACGAGTCGGTCGGGACTCAGACGTCGATGCGGTCGCGGCTGAGACCGGCTCCGTCGATGATGAACTCCTTGCGAGGGGCGACGTCATTGCCCATCAACAACTCGAAGACCCGTGCGGCGTTCTCGGCGTCGTCGACCTTGACGCGGCGCAGCATGCGGTTCTGACGTTCCATCGTCGTGGTCCGGAGTTGTTCGGCATCCATCTCGCCGAGACCCTTGTACCGCTGGATGGGGTCCTGGAACTTCTTGTTGGTGCGCTTGAGCCCCGCGAGGACGCCGTGCAGCTCTTTCTCGGAGTACGTGTAGATCGTCTCGTTGGGCTTGCTGCCGGGGTGCATCACGACCACCCGATGCAGCGGGGGAACGGCCGCGAAGACGCGACCGGCCTCGATCATCGGTCGCATGTACCGGAAGAACAGCGTGAGCAGCAGCGTCCGGATGTGGGCACCGTCCACGTCGGCGTCGCTCATGATGATGACCTTGCCGTAGCGGGCTGCCTCGAGGTCGAAGGACCGCCCCGACCCGGCCCCCAGCACCTGGATGATGGAGGCGCATTCGAGGTTGGACAGCATGTCGCTGACCGAGGCCTTCTGGACGTTCAGGATCTTGCCGCGGATCGGCAGGAGGGCCTGGAACTCGCTGTTCCGGGCGACCTTGGCCGTGCCCAACGCGGAGTCGCCTTCGACGATGAACAGCTCGCTGTTCGCCACGTCGTTCGACCGGCAGTCGACGAGCTTGGCCGGCAGGGTCGAGTTCTCGAGGGCGTTCTTGCGACGCTGGGTCTCTTTGTGCGCCCGGGCGGCGATGCGGGTCTTCATCTCGGCGACGACCTTGTCGAGCACGAGGGCGGTCTGGGCCTTGTCTTCACGGCGGGTCGAGGTGAACAGCTTGCCGAACTCGGTGGCCACGACGTTCGCCACGATGGCCCGTACGGCCGGCGTGCCCAGGATCTCTTTCGTCTGGCCCTCGAACTGCGGCTCGGGGAGGCGCACGGTGAGCACCGCCGTCAGGCCGGCCAGGACGTCGTCCTTCTCGATCTTGTCGGTGCCGACCTTGAGGCGACGGGCGTTGGCCTCGACCTGCTGACGGACGAACTTCAGCAGCCCGGTCTCGAAGCCGGTCTGGTGCGATCCGCCCTTCGGCGTGGCGATGATGTTCACGTAGCTGCGGAAGACGGTCTCGTATCCCCCGCCCCAGCGCAGTGCGATGTCGACGTCGCACTGGCGCTCGAGTTCGGTCGCGATCATGGCTCCACCGTCCGTGAGCACGGGCACCGTCTCGGTGTAGGTGCCCGACCCGGTCAGGCGCCACGTGTCGGTCACCGCCGTGTCGGGCGCCAGGAACTCGACGTACTCGCTGATCCCACCGTCGAAGCGGAAGGTGCTCTCGAGGGGGAAGCCGCCGTCGGTGAGCGATCCGGCACGCTCGTCGCGCAGCGTGAGCGTGAGCCCCGGGATGAGGAAGGCCGTCTGTCGTGCCCTTGCCGACAGCTCGTCGGTCTGGAACGAGGCCCCCCGGGTGAAGATCTGCCGATCGGCCCAGTACCGCACCCGGGTGCCGGTGACACCGCGCTTGGTCTTGCCGACCTCGCGGAGCACGCTGCCCGAGACGAACGGGGTGAACGGTGAATCGGGGGTGGGCTCCCCCTCGTCGTCGAACGTGCCGGGTTCGCCACGGCGGAACGACATGGCGTACGTCTTGCCGCCCCGGTCGACCTCGACGTCGAGCCGCTCCGACAACGCGTTGACGACGGAGGCCCCGACACCGTGGAGGCCACCGGACGACGTGTACGAGCCACCACCGAACTTGCCCCCGGCGTGGAGCTTCGTGAACACGACCTCGACACCGCTGAGGCCCGTCTTGGGTTCGATGTCGACCGGCACGCCACGACCGCTGTCGCGGACCTCGACGCTGTCGTCGGAGTGCAGCACGACGTCGATCGTGTCTCCGTGCCCCCCGAGCGCCTCGTCGACCGAGTTGTCGATGATCTCCCAGAGGCAGTGCATGAGGCCACGCGAGTCGGTCGACCCGATGTACATGCCGGGACGTTTGCGCACGGCCTCGAGGCCTTCGAGCACCGAGAGGTGCCGGGCCGAGTAGTCGGAGGCGGGTGCGGACGAGGTGGGGGGCATGGTTCTCCTGAAGGGCCCGCCGTCATCTCTCGACGACGGGAATGCGGGGAGGCGGTGGCCGCGTTACAGCCTACCGAGGGCTACCGACACGGCAGTTCCGACACTCTCCGGCCCGGTCGCCGCTACGCGATGAGCGAAATCCGGGGCCGATGTCACACGATACGGACGTCGGCGTGTTTTGATGAGTGTCTCACCCACCGCACCACCGTCAGGAGGAGCATCACATGACTCAGATGGCCACCGACCAGACCGCCGTCGACGAGCTCGGCTCCCGCTACCAGTTGAGCGCGGCAGACCGCTGCGACAGCTGCGGAGCCCAGGCTTACATCCGCGCGACCATGGCCACCGGCGAACTGCTCTTCTGCGCACACCACGGCGCGAAGTTCAAAGAGAAGCTGCAGCCCACCGCCATCGAATGGCTCGACGAGAGTTCGAAGCTCCTCGCGCACTGAGACACGACGCCGCCCCGGACCACAGCCCAGGTCGGCAGCACGACGAAGGCCCCGCATCCGATCGATGCGGGGCCTTCGTCGTGCTGCCGTGCCGAGGTCGTCACATGGCCTTGAACGAGCGTTCGAGGTTGTCGGCGATCACCTTCTGCGACGCGGCGGCGTACTCGTCGAGCTTCGCGTGCTCTGCGCCCGCCGAGTAAGAGATCATGCGGCGGCTCAACGCGACTCGCAGGACCCGATCGGTCAGGGCGGGGTTCAGAGGGAGAACCGGTCCCTTGAGCTGGGTGCCGAACGACACCCCTCGGCGTACCCCCTCGCGGCCGTCGCCGTTCCCGCCGCCGTGGACCACGGAACCGAACGGCTCGGCGTCCGTGCCGAGCTCGAGGTGGGCGGCGTGGTCCTCGAAGCCGAAGAGGGTGATCTCGTCACCCTGGTAGTCGGTGGTCACCTGCAGGTAGTTCGTCCTCCGAGGAGCCCCACGGCGGACGACGGCGTCGAAGAAGCCGACTCCCTCGACCGACTCGCCGTCGACGCCTTCGACTCCGCGGCTCAGGAGCTCGAGACCGCCCCCCACTGCCACCACGGGGACGCCGGAGGCGGCGAACGACTCGAGTGCCGGCGCGAGGCGACGAGCGTCGGCGGCGACGGCACGGACGCCCGACAGGGGGCCGTGCCCCACCACGACCACGTCGGCAACGGTCGGCACGTCGTCACCGATCCGGTACTCGAGGACCGAGCTGTCGACCCCGGCTCGGCGCGCGCGCACCGCGAGCGTCGTCACGTTGCCCCGATCACCGCTCACACCGAGCTCTTCCGGGTAGAGGTGGACGATTCGGAGGACGTCGTCGCTCACGCGGTCTTCTCCAGGTCGGGGTGGCCGAGGATGCGGCGGGCCAGCATCATCTGCTCGTAGTTCGTCACGAAGTGCTTCGTGTTGTCGCTCGGGGACGGAAGGGCCCGCATGAGGCGGATGGCCTTCGAGATGTCCTCTTCGATCACGTGGACGGGGATGCCCTCGTGCTCGAGTCGCAAGGCCAACTGCCAGGCCTTCGCTCCCGCGAGGACGTCGACGTGGTCGAGGTGCGAGAAGTCGATGTCGTAGATCCACGAGATGTCGGGCGTGCCCTCGTCGATCGCCAACATGACCTGCTCGACGCCTTGCGGGAGTGCGTCGAGGTTCATCTGAAGGCTCGCCGCGTTCTTGAACATGATGAACTCGGCCTCGTCGGCGCCGAGGGACATGCGCTCACCGCGACCGTAGGCCGGCTTCATGCTCTCGAAGGCCCGCTGGACGGCAGTCGGGTCGACCGGGTGCCCCAGGACGACCGACGCCGTCTGGAGGGCCGCCGCGGCGTCCACGGCGTAGTGCAGACCACGCGCCGGCAGCCGGACGTCGATCGGGGTGCCGGAGACGGTGATGGTGGCACCCGTGCCCGTGAGAGCGGTCACCTCGGTCTCGGCGGTCAGCGAGGTGTCGGCCTCACGGCTGAAGTCGTTGGCGTTCTGGAGGCCGTTGGGTGACGCGGAGACGACCTCGGGTGAGACACCGAAACGGGTCACCGTCTGGCGACCGACGGCCTGGTACGGGCCCAGGTGCTGGTCGTCGCGGTTCGTCACGACCGCGGCGGTGGCCACGGCAGCCGTGTCGGTCATCATCGTGCCGACCCGCTCGGTCTCGAAGAACCGGTACAGCTGATCGACCTGCACGTTGAGCATGAGCACCGTCGAGGGGTGCAGGGACTTCGTCAACTCGACGGCGAACGCCTCGTCGACCTCGATCACGCCGATGTCGTCGCGGACGCGACCGAACGGCGTCACCTCGCGGAGGAAGGCCGACGCGATGCCCTGAGGCAGGTTGGCACCCGTCGGGTTCGTGAACACCTTGAGCCCGTGGGCCCGGAGCGTCTCGGTCAGCATCATCGTCGTCGTCGACTTGCCGTTCGATCCGAGCACGAACACGACGCCGCGCTCGAACTGCGACGAGACGTGCGTCAGGAAATCGGGCGCGAGCTTCAGGACGGTCTGCCCCGGGTACGCGGACCCGCCGCCCCGCAACCGGGCGACCGCCCGGACGAGTCGGCCGGCCAGCACGGGGACCAGGTAACGCACGGGCCTACTCGAGGTAGTCGCGGAGCGACTGCGAACGCGACGGGTGGCGGAGCTTCGCCATCGTCTTGGACTCGATCTGGCGGATGCGCTCGCGCGTCACGCCGAACGTGTCACCGATCTGGTCGAGGGTCTTCGGCATGCCGTCGCCCAGGCCGAAGCGCATGCGGATGACGCCGGCTTCACGCTCGGACAGGCTGTCGAGCAGCGACTCGAGCTGCTTCTGCAGCATCGTGAACCCGACGGCGTCGGCGGGCACGACGGCCTCGGTGTCCTCGATGAGGTCACCGAACTCGCTGTCGCCGTCTTCACCCAGAGGCGTGTGGAGAGAGATGGGCTCGCGACCGTACTTCTGGACCTCGACGACCTTCTCGGGCGTCATGTCCAGTTCACGGGAGAGCTCTTCGGGCGTGGGCTCGCGTCCCAGGTCTTGCAGCATCTGGCGCTGGACGCGGGCGAGCTTGTTGATGACCTCGACCATGTGCACCGGGATGCGGATCGTGCGGGCCTGGTCGGCCATGGCACGAGTGATGGCCTGGCGGATCCACCAGGTGGCGTACGTGGAGAACTTGAAGCCCTTGGTGTAGTCGAACTTCTCGACGGCGCGGATCAGACCCAGGTTGCCCTCTTGGATCAGGTCGAGGAACTGCATGCCGCGGCCCGTGTAGCGCTTGGCCAGGCTGACCACGAGTCGGAGGTTGGCACCGAGCAGGTGGCTCTTGGCGCGTTGGCCGTCGCGCGACACCCAGCGCAGCTCACGCTCGAGCTCGCGGCTCAGGCCGGTGCTGTTGGCGAGCTTGTCGTCGGCGAACAGGCCCGCCTCGATGCGCATGGCGAGCTCGACCTCTTCGGCCGCGTTCAGCAGGGCGACCTTGCCGATCTGCTTCAGGTAGTCCTTGACGGGGTCGGCCGTCGCACCCGTGATGGTCGTCGAGTAGACGGGCATCTCGTCGTCGTCGTCCTGCGAGATGACGAGCGCACCCGTCGGCAAGATCTCGGGTGCGGGCTTCGCACCCTCGGCCTCGGCGTCGTCGCCTGCAGCCGGATCGACGGCGGCCTCGGCGTCGACCTCGTCGTCGGCGGATTCGGCCGCGGCGGCCTTCTTGGCGGCTGCGGTCTTGGCCGGCGCCTTGGCCGCCGCCTTCTTGGCGGGAGCCCTCTTCGCCGGGGCCTTCTTGGCGACGGGAGCCGTGGTCTCGGCCTCGACGGCCGTGTCGTCGGTCACGGCCTCGTCAGGGGCCGTGGTCGCTTTGCTGCGTGTAGCCATGCGAACACCTTTCAGTTCTCGGTACGTTCCGGACCGGACGCGATCGTCGCGTTCACGTGCGCCGGTGGGGACGTCGACCGGCACTGGGCGTCGGCCGAATTCGGGCAGTACTAGGACCCATGTCAAGTCCTCGATCGAAAGCGCGTCGACTGTGCCGACTCGTGAACTCGATCGATGGACATGAACGGGTCCGTATCCCATTATTGCACGTCCGGCCGGTGCCGGGCGACACGGGCGACGTCAGGCGTGTGGGTCCCGTCGGGGCCGGTTGCGCGCGGCCTGCCATCTCCTGTTCAGGGCAACCCAGAGGGGCGCCACCTCTATTCCTTCCTCGAGCCGAAGGCCACGACGGGTGCGTCGGCGCTCGACGAGCAAGGCCACCACGCCACCGCCGACGACCACGTACTGGACGAGCAGGGCGATGCGGAACGACTCGAAGGCGAAGAGGTCGCTCGGTTGCCCCGAGGCGACGCGGGCCGCGTCGAGTCGGTCGAGGACGACGCCGATCAGGAACATCATGACGAAGCTCGCCAGGAAGCCGCCGACGTTGACCACGCCGTTGGCCACCCCCAGACTGCGGAGCGGGTTGAACGTCCGCGCGAAGTCGAAGCCGATCAAGGAGCCCGGACCGCCCACCCCGAGGACGACGACCAGCACGTACGCGAGCCAGTGCGGAGGCGTCCCGGGCCACGCCAGCAACGTCGTCCAGACGACGGCCAGCACCGTGACGATGCCGAGGACGAGATTGGACCGTCGCATCGGGTAGCGCGCGACCAGCACGCCGAGGATCGGCCCCGCCACGACACCCGACACCACGAGCAGCGAAAGCATGCCCGAGGCCTCGCCGGTCGAGAAGCCGAGACCGCCCACCAGCAGCGGAACGCCCCACAGCAGGCTGAAGACCGTGCCCGACGACTGTGTCACGAAGTGCGACCAGAACCCCAGCCGGGTCCCCGGACGACGGACGCTCTGCCCGAGCTGTCGGCCCGCGTCGGCCCAGCTGAGGACCGATTCGGAGCGGATGCGGCCGGCCGGGGACTCCTTGACCACCAGCACGACGACCACGGCGGCCACGACCGAGAGGGACGCCGCGCTGAGGAAGGCCGGACCCCACCCCGCCCCGTGAAGCACGATCGAGAGCGGCACGGCCGACAGCACCTGGCCGATCTGTCCGACGTTGCCGGTCCATTGCGACACCTGCGGAAGGATCGGCCCGCGGAACCACGAAGGCAGAAGACGGATCACCGAGATGAAGGTCATCGCGTCGCCGGCGCCCACGAGCACGCGGCCCGCGACGGCCACGCCGATGGTCGGCGGCGAGAGCGCCACGACGAGTTGGCCCGCGGCCAACAGGACGGCACCGGCGACGATGAGTCTCTTGGGCCCGACCCGGTCGAGCAGGACGCCGACCGGGATCTGCAGCCCGGCGTAGACGACGAGCTGCACGACGGCCAGGGTCGACAGCGTCGAGGCCGAGACGCCGAAGAGGTGCTGCGCCTCGACACCCGAGACCCCGAGCGACGACCGCTGCAGGACGGCGACGACGTAGGCGAACACGGCGGCGCCCCAGACGAGCCAGGCACGCGCGGAGTTCACCCCGCGACCCTAGCCGACCGGGGGCTGGCCGCCGGCCCGCGCCTCCTGCGCTCCCGGATCGGAACGGACCCGGGAGGCGCGGCGTCGGTCAGGAGCGGTCGTCGCCCTCGCCGTCCACCCGCCGGGTGGCGAGGAACTTCTCGAGTTCGGCGGCGAGGGCGTCGGCCGAGGGCACCTGGCCGTCCTGGTCGGTCAGCGGGGAGGGCAGGGGGTTGCCCTGCATGTACGTGTCGTGACGTTCCTCGAGGGTGGCCACCAGGCGGGAGAGCTCGTGGTTGCCCGCGACCTGTTCGTCGACCTTGACCATGAAGTCGCGGCCCTCTTCGCGGAGGCGGTCGGTCGGGAAGATCAGACCCGTCGCAGCGCTGATGCTCGACAACGCCGCCACGGCGGCGTCGGGGAACTCCGTGTCGGCCAGGTAGTGGGGCACGAGCAGGACGAACCCCGCGGTGGGGTGCCCCGTCTCGCCGAGGCGGTGCTCGACGAGGTGCAACGCGTTGGCAGGGGCCTGGGTGACGGGCTTCCACACCGACATGGCCTCGACCAGGTCGGAGCGGTTGCCGCTCACCGTCACCCCGATCGGACGCGTGTGGGGCACGGGCATGGGGATGGAGTGCACCCACGTCGTGGTGGAGACGCGGTAGCGCTCGACGAGCTGCACGACGGCCGCGGTGAAGCGCTGCCACTGGAAGTCGGGTTCGAACCCCGCGAGGAGGAGGAACCGTTGACCGAGGTCGTCGTGGACGAGGTAGAGCGACAGGGTCGAGGGCTCGATCTCGGAGATGTGGTCCTGGTCGAAGGTGAAGGTCGGGCGACGGGCACGGTAGTCGAGGAGCTCGTCGGCGTCGAAGGTCGCCACGAGGGTGTGGTCGAGGGTGTCGAGGACGTACTCCGCCAGCTGGCTCACCGCCGAGCCCGCGTCGGCGAACCCGGTCAGGCCGGCGACGAGCGGCAGGCCTTCGGGCACGTCGTCGGCGTCGGGTGTGATGTCGTAGAGGGCTGCGGGGTCGTGCATGGTCTCCATGCTAGGCACCGGGCGTCGACGGAAGGTGCCCCGACCACGTGCCGAGAGCGAACACCACGGTCGATACGATGGGCCGATGACCGTCGCCACGCTCTCCGTCCTGCCGTCCGATCCGATCGCCGCCGAGGCCGACGTCCTCGTCGTCGGCGTCTTGAAGGGGGCCGACGGCCCCGAACCGACCCTCGAGGTCCCGGGGCTCGCCGAGTCGTTCGCCGCCCTGGGTGTGACCGGCGCCCGGGACGAACTCGTCAAGGTCCCCGCGGCCGGCGTCACCGCCTCGATCGTGGCCCTGGTCGGCCTGGGTGACTCCGTCACGGCCGAGAGCCTCCGCTACGCCGCGGGGTCGGCCGTCCGTCAACTCACCGCGGTCGACCGGGTCGTCCTGGCCCTGCCCGTGGGCGACGCCGCCGGCGCCCTGGCCGCGCTCGAAGGCGCCGCGATCGCGTCGTACGAGTTCGACGCCTTCCGCCACTCCTCGGCGTCCGACACCCGTCGACACGCCCGTGACATCGCCCTGGCGACGTCGGCCGACGTCCAGGACTCCGCCCTCGAGCGCGCGGCCGTGGTGGCCGAGGCCGTGCACACCGTCCGCGACCTGGCCACGACTCCCCCGCAGCAGATGTACCCCCAGGCACTCGCCGACTTCGCCGTGGCGCATGCCGCGGACGACGCCCTCTCGGTCACCGTCCTCGACGAGGACGGTCTCCGCGACGGCGGGTACGGGGGCATCCTCGGCGTCGGCCAGGGGTCGAGTCGTGGACCCCGGCTGGTCAAGGTCGAGTACTCCCCCGCCGGGGCAGCGAAGCACCTGGCCCTGGTCGGCAAGGGCATCACGTACGACACGGGCGGACTGTCGCTGAAGCCCGCCGCGAGCATGCTCGGCATGAAGGACGACATGACGGGTGCCGCGACGGTCCTCGCCGTGACGGTCGCCGTAGCGAAGCTGCGGCTGCCCGTTCGACTGACCGCCTGGCTCTGCATCGCCGAGAACATGCCGAGCGGCACGGCGATCCGACCCGACGACGTCCTCACCATCAAGGGCGGCACCACCGTCGAGGTGACGAACACCGACGCCGAGGGCCGTCTGGTCATGGCGGACGGCCTGGTCGCGGCGAGCGACGAGCAGCCCGACGCCATCGTCGACGTGGCCACCCTCACGGGCGCCCAGGTCGTCGCCCTCGGCATGCGCTACGTCGGCGTCATGGGCAACGACGACCTCGCGTCCGAGATCGTGTCGCTCGCCGACGCGGCGGGCGAGACGTTCTGGCGCATGCCGCTCGCCGCCGAACTGCGGGCGCGCCTGAACTCCGACGTGGCCGACCTCGTGAACGCGACCCCGGGCAACACGGCGGCCGGCATGCTGCTGGCCGGCGTCTTCCTCAACGAGTTCGTCGGGTCGCGCGAGGGAACGTCGACGCCGATCCCCTGGGCGCACCTCGACATCGCGGGGCCGTCGAACAACAAGGGCGGCGGTTACGGCTACACGGCCAAGGGCTCGACGGGTGTGACCGTCCGCACCCTGATCGAGCTGGCCGACAAGTTTTCCGCTGCGTAGTAGGGTCGTGGGGGCGGGAGAAACCCGCTGAGATCGGTCCCCCGAGGGCATCCGCCGACGTGCGTCACGACGACGCCGCCGAACGGTGCGGTCGGTTCGGGGACGGGCGTCGTCGCCACCGCGACGGCCCCGCCTCGGCGTCGGGGTTCCGCGGACGCACGAGGGAGTTGCTGGGTGTCGGAACAGAATTTTGACCTGGTGGTGCTCGGTGGCGGGAGCGGCGGATACGCCGCAGCGCTGCGAGCGAGCGAGTTGGGCCTGAGCGTCGCACTCGTCGAGAAGGACAAGGTCGGGGGCACCTGCCTCCACCGTGGTTGCATCCCCACCAAAGCACTGCTGCACTCGGCCGAGGTGGCCGACGTCTCGCGTGAATCCGCCAAGTACGGCGTCAACACCGACTTCCACGGCATCGACATCGCCGCGGTGACCTCGTATCGCGAGGGGATCGTCGCCAGCAAGTACAAGGGTCTCCAGGGACTCGTCAAGGCTCGCGGCATCACGACCGTCGAAGGCGAGGGCAAGCTCACCTCCCCGTCGACCGTCCAGGTCGGCGAGACCACGCTCAAGGCGAAGAACGTCGTGCTCGCCACGGGGTCGTACTCGCGCAGCCTCCCCGGCCTCGAGATCGGCGGCAAGGTGATCACCAGCGAGCACGCCCTGGCGCTCGACCACGTGCCGAACAAGGTCGTCATCCTCGGCGGCGGTGTCATCGGCGTCGAGTTCGCCAGCGTCTGGAAGAGCTTCGGCGTCGACGTGACCATCGTCGAGGCCCTGCCCCACCTCGTGCCCAACGAGGAGGAGTCCATCTCGAAGCAGTTCGAGCGCGCCTTCCGCAAGCGCGGCATCGCCTTCTCGCTCGGTGTTCGGTTCCAGGGTGTCGAGCAGAACGACGACGGCGTCGTCGTCACACTCGAGGACGGCAAGACCTTCGAGGCGGACCTCATGCTCGTCGCCGTCGGCCGTGGCCCCTCGACCGCCGGTCTCGGCTACGAAGAGGTCGGCATCACGATGGACCGCGGTTTCGTCCTGACGAACGAGCGCCTCGCGACGAACGTCCCCGGCGTCTACGCCCTGGGCGACATCGTGCCCGGCCTCCAGCTCGCCCACCGCAGCTTCCAGCACGGCATCTTCGTCGCCGAAGAGATCGCGGGCCTCAAGCCGCAGGTGATCTCCGACGTGAACATCCCCAAGGTCACCTACTCCGACCCCGAGGTCGCCTCGGTCGGCCTGACCGAGGTCAAGGCCGCCGACCAGTACGGCGCCGACAAGGTCACCAGCTACGACTACAACCTCGCGGGCAACGGCAAGAGCCACATCATCGGCACCAGCGGTTCGGTCAAGGTCGTCCGCGTGGTCGACGGCCCCGTCGTGGGTGTCCACATGATCGGTGCCCGCGTCGGAGAGCTGATCGGTGAGGCACAGCTCGCCGTCAACTGGGAGGCCTACCCGGAAGACGTCGCCCCCCTGATCCACGCCCACCCCACCCAGAACGAAGCACTCGGCGAAGCCATGCTGGCCCTCGCGGGCAAGCCGCTCCACGCGATGTAGATCCCGAGCACCATCGCTCCTGCGAAGCAGGGGCCCGCATCACAACCACAGCAATCACAGACACACACATGTCGTCAAAGGAGCCCCACAGATGAGCGAATCCGTCAACCTCCCGGCACTCGGAGAGAGTGTCACCGAGGGTACGGTCACCCGCTGGTTGAAGAACGTCGGTGACCGCGTCGAGGTCGACGAGCCGCTGCTCGAGGTCTCGACCGACAAGGTCGACACCGAGATCCCTTCGCCCGTCGCCGGTGTGATCGAAGAGATCCTCGTCGCCGAGGACGAGACCGTCGAGGTGGGCACCGCCCTCGTCCGCATCGGAGACGGCAGCGCATCCGAGGCCCCCGCGGACGAGCCCGAGGCCGCCGCGGAGCCCGAGCAGGCGCCCACCGAAGCCGAGGCCGAGGAGCCCGAGGTCGCCTCGTCGGCCGCCCCTGCCCCCGGCGAGGACTCCGCGGCCAGCGCGCCCGAGCCCGCCCCCGCGGTGGACCCGGCGCCTGCGGCACAGCAGGACGCTGCGGGCCAGGAGCCCGCCGCAGCGCAGCCCGAGGCCACGCAGCCCAGCAGTGAGCAGCCCGCCCCGTCGGCACCGACCCCTTCGCCTGCGACGGGCTCGTCCGAGACCTCGGCACCTGCCACCCCGGCCCCGAGCAGCGGTGCGCCCGTCGGCTACGTCACCCCGCTCGTCCGCAAGCTGGCGAACGAGAAGGGCGTCGACATCTCGACCCTGACGGGCAGTGGCGTCGGAGGTCGCATCCGCAAGGAGGACGTCCTCGCCGCAGCCGAGGCCGCCGCGTCCTCGGCCACGTCGGAACCGGCCTCCGCCGGTCCCGCTCCGATCGAGGTCTCGCCGTTGCGTGGCACGACCGTCCCGATGTCACGCCTCCGCAAGGTCGTCGCCGAGCGCGCGGTCCAGTCGATGCAGGCCATGGCCCAGCTCACCAGCGTCGTCGAGGTCGACGTCACCAAGGTGGCCGCGTTCCGCGACGCGAACAAGGGTGCCTTCCTCGAGAAGACCGGCAACAAGCTGTCCTTCCTGCCCTTCTTCACGCTCGCGGCCGCCGAGGCACTCAAGGCTCACCCCAAGCTGAACGCCACCGTCGACGGTGACTCGATCGTCTACCCCGACCACGAGCACGTCGCCATGGCGGTCGACACCGAGCGCGGCCTGTTGACGCCGGTCATCAAGAACGCGTCCGACCTCGACCTCGCGGGCATCGCCGGTCAGATCGCCGACCTCGCGCAGCGCACTCGTGACAACAAGCTGAAGCCCGACGAGCTGGCCGGTGGCACGTTCACCGTCACGAACACGGGTTCGCGCGGAGCCCTGTTCGACACCCCGGTGGTCTTCCTGCCGCAGGTGGCCATCCTCGGCACCGGCATCGTCGTCAAGCGCCCGGTGGTCATCAAGGCCGACGGGTCGGAGTCCATCGCGATCCGGTCCATGGTCTACCTGGCCCTGTCGTACGACCACCGCATCGTCGACGGTGCCGACGCCGCCCGCTTCCTGGTCGCCGTCAAGGAGCGTCTCGAGGGCGGGGACTTCACGTCCAAGCTCGGCATCTGACGCTCGTCGGGTGAGGCCCGCCCTCACCGATCGACGATCACGTCGCGAAGCCGCCAACCGGCCTCGGTCCTCATCACGAGGACCGAGGCCGGTTCGCCGTCGGGGCCCGTCGCCCCGAGCAGGACCGTCCCCCCGGTTCGTGACGCCCCTCCCGTCAACTCGAGATCGTCCGTCGCCGCACCGGCGAGCGAGGGATCGTCGAGCACGGCATCGTCCCGGAGCGCGATCGGTGAACCCGGCTGGTCGACCACCTCGAGACAGCTGCGTGTCACGTCGCGCAGGCATTCCCGACGAGCCGCCAGGAGCACCTCGGCAGCTGCGACGGGATCGTCACCGACCACGAGTGCCCCGGCTTCGTCGAAGGACCCTGTACCGCCCGACCGGGACGGTGCGGCCGTGGTGGCCCCCGGGAAGTCGCTCGCAGGACTCCCCGGCGTCGAGGCATCGCGCCCGGCCGAGACAGCACCCACGTCGTCGTCGGAGCCGTCATGGCGTGCCGAGGAAGCCGGCCCGACGACGATCGCCGCACCGGCGACGACGACCGCGACGACCGCGAGCAGTCGGTAGCGCCGTCGAACGGTCCCGAGGGCTGTGACGACCTGCCGTGGCCGCAGGTCCCGCACACCGGCGATCGCCCGGTCGAGTGCCTCGGATTCGGGCAGGAAGGTGAGCCAGCCCCGCATGGTCTGCTCGTCCTCGGGGGCCGACACGAGGGGGTCTCGCACGAGGCCGCCGTCGACGCCGTCGACCACGGCGTCGATGCTCGAGAGGGGGACGGCCTCGCCGAGGTCGAAGACCGACTCGACCAGTGATTCGAAGCTCGACGCGTCCAGGGTCGGCGCCGCATCACGGGACGCCGGTCGCGCCGCCCGCTCGACGAGAGCCCGGGCGAACTGCGCCGCCGCGGGCAACGACGCGCGCTCGGCGTCCGGACCGAGGGCCGCTTGCGGCACGGTGACAAGCACGGGTGCCCCGCGAGCATCGATCTCGATGTCGTCGACGTCGAGAGCACCGATGGCCGTCCCCCGACGGGCCAGGTGCTGGACCGCGCCCAGCACGGGCACGACGAGGGTGATCACCTCCCCCGGCTCGGGACGCCCCCGGGCGGCGAGCCACGACGCGAGCGGGTCACCGCCGACGTCCGGGAAGACCAGCACGAGCTCGCCCGACGGACTCGTCAGCACGTCGACGAGGGTCGCGACGTGCGGATGGTCGGCGCGTGCGAAGGCGACCGCCTCGGCGACGGGAGAGCGTCCCGCCGAGCCCGACCCGCGCCTCCTGAGCACGACGCGTGACCCACCGGGTGCCTCGGCGAGGATGCGCTCCACCGCACCGTCGAGGCGTCGGGAGAGCACGCGGTAGGGGCCGATCGACTCGTTCGTCATGAGCCGATGGTGTCGTCCCGTGCCGGACGGCGTCGTCCCGCGGGGGAACACTGTCGACCGTCGACGGATGCGAGTCCCTGGGGAGGATTCGTCGGGACCGCTTACCCCGTATCCTGGTCCACATGGCTCGTCGTACGCCCCCCGAGAACACGTCCCCGAAACCGCCGAAGGAACCCGGCCGTCTCAAGCAGATGTGGCAGGTCTTCCAGATGACCCGCCGCGTCGACAAGACGGCGCTGCCGATGATGCTGCTGGCGTTCTTCGTGCCCGTGCTGCTCGGTGTGGTCGCGGCGCTGCTGCTCACGGGTGGCAACGTGCTCGCGCTGGTGCTCTACATCGTCGTCGGCGTCATGCTCGGATTCCTGCTGCTGTTGATCGTGCTGGGTCGGAAGGCCGAGCGCGCGGCCTACTCGCAGATCGAGGGGCAGCCGGGTGCCGTCGGTGCGGTCATGAAGAGCGGCCTGCGTCGTGCGTGGCGCGCTGCCGAGATGCCCGTGGCCGTCCAGGGGCGCAGTCAGGCCGCGGTGTACCGCGCGGTCGGCCGGCCGGGTGTGGTGCTCGTCGCCGAAGGCGGCGCCGGCCAGACCCGCCGACTCGTCGACGAAGAACGTCGCAAGGTCACGCGCATCCTGCCGAACGTGCCGGTCCACGTGCTGAACGTCGGCCCCGATGCGGACTCCGTGCCCCTCCACAAGCTCGCCGGGCGCATGAACAAGCTCAAGTCGTCCATCAACCGCAACGAGGTGCTGGCCGTCAGCAACCGCCTCCAGTCCCTCGGTCAGAACGGCCTGCCCATCCCCAAGGGTGTCGACCCCTTCAAGGTGCGGTCGGGTCGTCCGCGCTGACCCCGGCGACATTCACCTCGACGTGACGTGACGACGGCCCCCCTCCGACCAGGAGGGGGGCCGTCGGGCGTCTCAGACGCGGACGAGGAGCGTCCCGGCGACGCGGTCGTGCAGACCTCGCTGGTCGAGGTCCCAGACGACGGCCGGGATGACGAGCACGAGCAACACCGACCGCAGGACGGGACGCCCCACACCGATGCGGCCGCCGGCCATCGGCACGAGACGCATGCCCAGGGCGAGGTGCCCGAGCGAGCCTCCGAACAGCACGAGGAAGAGCATCTGCATGAGCAGGAACACCCCGGTGATGGCGAGGCCCTCGCCACCGAAGAAGAGTGCGGCCACGGCGTAGGCGATCGCCCAGTCGACGGCGAGCCCGGCGACGCGCCGCCCGAGCCGGGCCACGGAGCGCGGGCCCTTTTCGGGCAGCCCCAGCCGCTCGCCCGGCCAGCGCTGTGCTCCGTCGTCGGGGCCGCCCACGGAGGCGGGGCGAGAAGGAGGCGCGGTGCGATCGGGCATGTCCCGAGCCTACCGAGGGACCGAGCCGTAACATGCCGGAAACATGAGGGACACCGCAGCGAAACGGCCCCTCCGTAGCCTCGTCGGAGGCTGCGTCCCGCATCCGATCCGTTCCAAGCCCATTGGAGAGACATCTAGATGTTCACTGATTCTTCCGAGGTGCTGAAGTTCATCAAGGACACCGACGTCAAGTTCCTTGACATCCGCTTCACCGATCTTCCCGGTGTCCAGCAGCACTTCAACATCCCCGCCTCCACGGTCGACGAGGAGTTCTTCTCCGTCGGACAGCTCTTCGACGGGTCCTCCATCCGGGGCTTCGCCTCCATCCACGAGTCGGACATGCAGCTCATCCCCGACGTCACGACCGGGTACGTCGACCCGTTCCGCGCCGAGCGCACGCTCGTCCTCGTGTTCGACATCTTCAACCCGCGGAACGGCGAGCTCTACAGCCGTGACCCGCGTCAGGTCGCCAAGAAGGCCGAGAAGTACCTCGCGTCGACCGGCATCGCCGACACCGCGTTCTTCGCCCCCGAGGCCGAGTTCTACATCTTCGACGACGTCCGCTACGAGGTGAAGCAGAACGCCAGCTTCTACAGCGTCGACTCCGAAGAGGGCGCCTGGAACACCGGCCGCGTCGAGGAGGGCGGCAACCTCGCCAACAAGACGGCCTACAAGGGCGGATACTTCCCGGTCAGCCCGGTCGACAAGACGGCCGACCTGCGCGACGACATCAGCCTCAAGCTGATCGACTCGGGTCTCGAGCTCGAGCGTGCACACCACGAGGTGGGCACCGGCGGCCAGCAGGAGATCAACTACAAGTTCGACACGATGGTCCACGCCGCGGACGACATCCTGAAGTTCAAGTACATCGTCAAGAACACGGCCGAGCAGTGGGGCAAGGTCGCGACCTTCATGCCGAAGCCGCTCTTCGGCGACAACGGCTCGGGCATGCACACCCACCAGTCGCTCTGGAACGACGGCAAGCCGCTGTTCTACGACGAGAACGGCTACGGCGGCCTGTCCGACCTCGCGCGCTGGTACATCGGCGGCCTGCTCAAGCACGCCCCCGCCGTGCTCGCCTTCACGAACCCGTCGATCAACTCGTACCACCGTCTGATCCCGGGCTTCGAGGCTCCCGTCAACCTCGTGTACTCGGCGGGCAACCGCTCGGCGGCCATCCGCATCCCCATCACCGGCACGAACCCGAAGGCGAAGCGCATCGAGTTCCGCGTCCCGGACGCCGCCTCGAACCCGTACCTGGCGTTCGCCGCGCAGCTGATGGCCGGCCTCGACGGAATCCAGAACAGGATCGAGCCGCACGAGCCGGTCGACAAGGACCTGTACGAGCTGCCCCCGGAAGAAGCGAAGAACATCCCGCAGGTGCCCGCGTCGCTCGAGGGTGCGCTCGACGCGCTCGAGGCCGACCACGAGTTCCTGACCAAGGGCAACGTCTTCACCGAGGACCTCATCGAGACCTGGATCGCGTACAAGCGCGAGAAGGAGATCCTGCCCATGGCGCAGCGTCCTCACCCCTTCGAGTTCGAGCTGTACTTCGGCGTCTGATCCGATCGCACCACCGAAGGCCCGCATCCCCCAGGGGGTGCGGGCCTCTCGCGTCGCCGGTGCGAGGTCCTCGGGGAGGCGACCCGCGCCTCCTCGGAGGCACCCGACACCAGGAGGCGCGGCAGCGGACGCAGGACGGGCCGCCTCCCGAGGGAGGCGGCCCGTCAGCCCGTGCCCGACGATCCGGTCAGGCGGGTACGGCGGTCGGCGTCAGCACGCGACGCTGGGCCGGCGTGCGACGGCCGCCCAGCGGACGGACCTCCCACCCGGCGGCCGACCAGATCTCGGCATCGAGCACGTTGCGGGCGTCGATCACCACGGGGTTGGCGGCGAGCTCGGCGAGCCCGGCCGCGTCCGCCCCGACGAACTCGGGCCATTCGGTCAGGAGCAGCACCGCGTCGGCGTCCGTCACGGCCTCGGCGGCCGAGTCGGCGAACGACAACGTCGGGAAGCTTCGCTGGGCCGTCTGCGTGGCCTCGGGGTCGACCACGAGCACCTGGGCGCCGCGCAGGTGCAGCGCGGCCGCGACGTTCAGGGCCGGCGAGTCGCGGACGTCGTCGGTGTGCGGTTTGAACGCCGCCCCGAGCACGGCGATGCGCCGGTTGAGCACCGAACCGCCGCAGGCGTCGATCGCCTGGTCGATGACCCGCTGGCGCTGCGCCATGTTGATCTCGTCGACTTGTTGCATGAGCCCGACGACGCGGTGGGCGGACAGCTCGTTGGCCCGGAACATGAGGGCCCGGATGTCCTTGGGCAGGCAGCCGCCGCCGAAGCCGAGACCGGCGTTGAGGAACTTGCGGCCGATGCGGTCGTCGAAGCCGAGGGCGTCGGCGAGGGTCGACACGTTGGCGCCGGCCGCCTCGCACAACTCGCTGATCGCGTTGATGAACGAGATCTTCGTGGCGAGGAACGCGTTGGCGCTGACCTTGACCAGCTCGGCGGTCGGCAGGTCGCACGAGATGACCGGCGTGCCCGTGGCGATGGGCATCGCGTAGACCTGGCGCATCAGGGCCTCGGTGCGGACGTCGGTCCCGCCGAAGACGATGCGGTCCGGACGCAGGGTGTCCTCGACGGCGTGGCCCTCGCGGAGGAACTCGGGGTTCCAGACGAGGTCGGCCGTGATGCCGGTGGGCACGACGCCGGCCACGATCTCGCGCAGGTGCGCCGCCGTTCCGACCGGGACGGTCGACTTGCCGACGATCAGGCCGTCGTGGCTCAGGGCGGCGGCGACGTTGCGGGTCGCCTCCTCGACGTACGAGAGGTTCGCGGCGTGGCTCCCCCGGCGCTGCGGCGTGCCGACGCAGATGAAGTGCACGTCCGAGAGGGCGACGGCCTCGGCGAGGTCGGTCGTGAAGGTGAGCCGGCCCGAGCCGACGTGCTCCAGGATGAGCTCGGGCAGGCCGGGCTCGAAGAACGGCACGCGCCCCTCGGCCAGGGCCGCGACCTTGGCGGGGTCGGTGTCGACCCCGATCACGTCGAAGCCCATCTCGGCCATGGCCGCGGCGTGCGTGGCGCCGAGGTAGCCGGTGCCGATGACGCTGATGCGGGGCTTGACCGAGGCGACGTCGGCTGCCGTCTCGGTGGCGGCGGGCTGGGGGGTGGTGGCGTCGTTCGTCATGATGCGCTCCTGGGGATGAGGAAGAGGCGAGGGAAGGGGAAGGTCATGGGGGTCGTCACGGCGAGGGCTGCAGGTCGTAACCCACGTCGCGTCGGGTGATCCCCGCGGTGAAGGCGGCGAGGCTGTCGGACCGCGACGTGAGACGCCAGTCGTTGGTCGAGCGCACCCCGTCGACGACCGTGGTGGCCACGAGGTCGAAGTACGAGAACCCGATGATGTCGTCGTTCGCGGGATCGGCCAGCGCCTCGAAGAGCGAGTTGAACCACTGCGCCTTCTCGCTCGTTGCCGTCGGATCCGACGAGCCACCCGTCTCGCTGGCGCCGATCTCGGCGAGCAGGATGTTCTTGCCCGGTGCGATGGCCCTGAGCTGCTTCAGGGTGGCGCCGAAGGTGCTGTCGAACGTCGGCTTCGACTTGTCGTCGTAGGGCGGGCGGTAGTACCCCGACATGCCCACGATGTCGACGTAGTCGGCACCCGGATAGAGGCTCTCGAGGAAGGCCTGCGTCGTGTGGTCGCTGCCGCCGGTCTTGCCGGTGGCCAGACGGTCGATGCGCGTGGGCGCCCAGATCCAGGCGACCAGGTCGTTCGCTCCCTGCCGTTCGAACAGGTCGTGGACGTGCTGCCAGGCCTTCACGTAGTCGTCCGGCCCGTTGCCGTTGACGGCACCCTTGCTGTTGCCGTAGTCGGTGCTCCAGGGGTACCAGGTGCCGTTCATCTCGTGGTCGAACCGCAGGGCCAACGGCATCCCGTTCGCGACGATGTCGTCGGCGTAGGTGGTCAGGTACGAGTCGAAGCTGCCGTCGATGATCTTCGTCAGGCTGTAGTCGGGCTGTTCGGGCTCGTTGTTGCCGGCCTTGATCGGCTGGGACTCCCAGGTCAGCACGGGCAGCTTGCCCCGCGACCAGGACGACCGGACGGCGTCGGCCCGGAACTCCTGGTCGAAGCCCTGGAAGTAGCCCACCATGTTCGCCTCGGAACCGACGGCCGCCTCCTGCGCGTCGTAGGTCGCCCAGTTGAACGGCGCCTGATCCGTGAAGAGCCCGAAGTAGCGCGACTCGGGATCGACGATCGAGGCGAGGGAGGGCGTCTCGACCGTGACGGGGCCCGTGGCGCCCCCACCGGTCGAACCGTTCGAGCCGGTGCCTCCCGATCCGGAGCCGCCGGACGCACCGTTCCCCCCGCCTCGTCCCCCGGCCGCGGTGCCTGCGGCGCCCGAGCCCGCCCCCTGGCCCGCCTCCGCGGCGGACTGTGCCTGGGCCAGAGCCGACTCGGCGGAGGCGAGCTTCGCCTGGGCCGCGGTCAACTGACCCTCGGACGTCCAGGCCTGCTGCTGCACGTCGGCCAGGGCGGCCTTGCTCTCGGCGAGCTGCTTCTTGGCGGAGACCAGCTGGTCGAGCAGGGCGGATCGGTCGGCCTTGAGCGACGAGACGTTGATCGACGGGTCGACGCCCGTGACCTCGGTGACGGCGCTGCGGACGATGTTGTCGGACGGCGAGACCCAGATGAGCCACGAGATCATGGCGAGCAGCACCACGACGGCGGTGGCCCCGAGCGCGGTGCGTCGGGCGTTGCCGTGGGAGGTCGCCCACCAGGCTCCCGACTGCATGTGGACGGGGGTGACGAAGTCCTGCGTCGAGTCAGACAATGAAGAAGACCTCCAGGGCGATGATGGCGGCGCCGATCAGGTACGGGAATCCGGCTTTGGGGTTGAGGCGGCGACGAGGAGGCGCGGGGGCGGTGGCCACGGCCGCGACCGGTGCCGGAGCGGTCGCCCCGTCGGCCTCGGCGGCCAGGGCCGCCTTGCGGCTCTTGACGAGGACCGCTCCTTGTTCGTCGGTCTCGTCGGTCGCCGAGCCGAAGTCGAAGAGCGTGTCGACCCCGGGGTCGACGCCGTCGCGGAACTGCCGTTCGAGGGCGTCGATGGGGGCCTCCTCGGCCACCTCGTCGAGCGCGCCCTGCATCTCGTCGTTCGCCGCGCCTCCTGCGTACGCCCCGGCCCGGGTACCCCAGCCGCTGGCGTGACCCATGCGGAAGAACCCGATGACCCGGATGGGCATGAGGAAGAACGTCGACACGATGATGAAGACCGGGAGGCGGAAGAAGTCGGAGGGCTTCTCGGCCAGGTGGCGCATCTGACGGATCGACATGCTGAGGACCGACGAGACCACCATGAGGACGACGATGCTGATGAGGCCCGTCTGCACGCCGTACTCCTCGAGGATGCCGCGGTACAGGTTCACGCCCTGGCCGGTGATCCCTCGGTAGATCCAGCCACCGATCACGCCCATGAGCATGAAGGGCAGCACGATGTCCATCGCGAAGAAGAACGCGAGCAACGGGGCGTGCCCGACCATCCACGGCATCATGCGGAGGGTGTTGTACTGGCTGCCGCGAGCCCACCGCAGCTGCTGCTTGTAGAGCTTCTTCACCTGGAGGGGGGCGTCCGTGTAGACGAGGCTGGTGTGCTGGTAGACGGTGCGGTAGCCCTCCTTGAGCGTGAGGTTCGTCAGGGTGCGGTCGTCACTGACCTCGAGGAACACGCCCATGAACTTCTCCGTCATGAACTTGTCCATGACCCGCACGAGGATCTCGCGGCGGAAGGCGATCGTGCGGCCCGGCAGGCAGCCGATCTGACCGAGCACGCTCTGCGCCGGCATCGAGTAGAGCGCCCGCGAGTTCTCGAGCCAGTCGGCCCAGCGCGTGATCCAGCTGCGCTCGGGCTCGAGGATGCGCTGGCGGGTGGTGACTCCCCCGACGTTCTCCTGCGCGAACGGGCGGAGCAGCTCGGAGAGGGTGCCCGGCGTCCAGACCGTGTCGGAGTCGACGAGGACGGTGATGTCTCCTCGGCTCAGCTCGGTGCCGATCATGACGGCGTTGCGCTTTCCGGGAATCGGCGTGTGGGCCCAGCGGACCAGGGGGCCGAACTCCTCGCAGACGGCCGCGAGCTCGGGGTTGGGCTTGCCGTTGATCACCACGATGATCTCGCCGGGACCCTGTTCGACCATGCGGCCGATCACGTCCCGGAAGAGGTCGAGCGGCTCGTCCACGACGGGGACGACGACGCTGGTGGTGCCGCGGAACTCGCCCGTGAAGGGGCGGTAGCGGCGAGAGAGCAGGACCTTGATGATCCAGAGCACCCAGATGAGGGCGCTGTAGGCGGCGAAGAGGTAGATCTCGGGGTATCCGCCCGCCATGGATCGGATCTGCAGGATGAAGGTCAACACGATGGCCACCTGAGGTGTGAGAAGGGATCGGCTTCCGCAACGCTGGGGAATTGGTCTATCGGGTTGAGGGAATTCTCAGTCACAGGCGGGCGGCTCACAACCACCCCCCGAGCGTGGGTCGAGGATCGGCCGGGTCGGGGTACGTCGAGTCCGACAAGGTGCTGTCGACAGAAGTGCCGACACCCACGAGAGGCCGCGGCTGCCGAACCTTACGGTTCGGTCGGATCGACGGTCCGATGCCGGAGTTTCAGCAGGATTCCGTCAATTGCCCTGATCACGGGCTGCTAATCAGCACGTCCCGTCCAGCTTGCCCAATGGGCAACGAATGACGCCGGAGTCCCGGACGTCGACCGACCCCCACACGTGGGTCACCCATCCGAAATGCGCTGGACACACGGCTCGGGGTACAGGTGGGTCAAACGGGGTACAAGAGAAGAGGGCGACACGGAGCTCCACCAATCGGGGGCCACGGTGCAACCCGGGCGTGTCGCGCTGTCCCGGGACGATCAGCCGAGGGGTTCGGGGGTCTCTTCGATGCCGTAGAAATCGCGCTCGAACACGGCGCGCGACCGACGGGTGGCGGCGAGGTAGTCCTCTTCAAGGGTGGTGGCGGAGCCCGGGGGGTACTCCATCAGGCGAGCGACGCCCTCGAGTTGACGCCGGTCCCGCGGCAGCACGTCCTGCGTCCGGGAGGTCCAGAGGGTGACCGCCGACCGCGCCCTCGACGCCATGATCCAGGCCTCGTGCAGCCGCCGGGCGTCGTCGTCGGCGACCAGGCCCGCCTCGACGGCCGCGGCGAGGGCGTCCAGCGTCGACGGGGTGCGCAGGCCGGGTACGTCGACCCCGTGCTGGAGCTGCAGCAGTTGGACGAACCATTCGACGTCGCTGAGCGACCCCCGCCCGAGTTTCAGGTGGCGCGAGGGCTCGGCCCCCTTCGGCAGGCGCTCGGACTCGACCCGGGCCTTGATGCGCTTCACCTCGCGGATCTGCTGCTCGGTCAGCTCGGCGGGGTACCTGACCGAGTCGGCGACGACCATGAAGTCGTCGAGGAGGGCCTGGTCGCCGGCCACGGGTCGTGCGCGCAGCAACGACTGGGCCTCCCACGTGAGGGACCAGCGGGCGTAGTAGGCACGGTACGACGACAACGACCGAACCACCGGCCCGTTCTTCCCCTCGGGACGCAGGCCCGTGTCGAGATCGAACGGCACGAGCGCGTCCGAGGTGAGTCGGCTCATCTCGGCGGCCACCGCGAGGGCACGACGGTGGGCCGTCTCGTCGCCCTCGGGAGCCCGGTAGACGTAGAGCACGTCGGCGTCCGAACCGAACCCGAGCTCTTCTCCCCCGTACCGCCCCATGGCGATCACGGCGAACTCGAGATCGTCGGCGTCCCGGCGGGCCAGGGCCAACGCCCCGGTCACCGACGCCGTCGTCACCGCGGTCAGGCCCCGGGCGAGGGTGTCGATGTCGAGGATGCCCAGGATGCCGCCGACGGCGAGCCGGAGGATCTCGCGGCGCCGCGCCTGACGCAGGACGGTCGCCGCCGCGTCGGGCGAGCGATGTCGCGCGAGTGTGGCGGCGGTCTCGTCGAGGAGGCTCGAGAGGGGGCGGGCCCGGAGCTCGGCGTCGTTCTCCAGCCAGGCCGCGGCCTCGGGGATGCGCTCGAGGAGGTCGGCCGCGAAGGTCGACGACGACAGGACGGTCGTCAGGCGGTGGGCGGCCCCCGACGAGTCGCGCAGCATGCGGAGGAACCAGTACGACTCACCCAGACCGTCGCTCAGGCGCCGGAAGGCGAGCAAGCCGAGGTCGGGGTCGGTGCCGTCGGCGAACCACTGCAGCATCGCCGGCAGCAGGTGGCGTTGGATGCTCGCCCGGCGCGAGACACCGGCCGTCAGGGCCGCGATGTGACCGAGCGCGCCCTTCGGGTCGGCGAACCCGATGGCCGCGAGCCGGGCCGTCGCCTGGTCGGAGCTGAGCGCGAGGTCCTCTTCGGGACGGGCCGCGACGGCCGAGAGGAGAGGACGGTAGAACAGGCGCACGTGCAACGTGCGGACCCGGCGCTTGACCCCCTGCCACAGATCGACGAGCCGTGCCGCGCCCGGCGCGAGGCCGGTGCCGCGGGCGAGGACCCGGAGCGCGTTCTCGTCGGTCGGCATGAGGTGCGTGCGCCGCAGCCGCGTCAGCTGGATGCGGTGCTCGAGCAACCGCAGCACGCGGTAGTCGCGGTCGAACTCGGCGGCCTCGGCCCGTCCGACGTACCCCCGCGCTGCCAGGGCGCCGAGCGCGTCGAGCGTCGAGCGCTGGTGGACGCGGTCGTCGGCCTGCCCGTGGACCAGCTGCAACAGCTGGATGGTGAACTCGATGTCGCGCAGCCCGCCGGGTCCGAGCTTCAGCTGCTGGTCGACCTCGCCGGCGGGGATCAGGGCCGTGACCCGTTCACGCATGGCCTGGACCGACTCGACGAAGTTCTCGCGCGAGGCGGCCGACCAGACGAACGGGGCGACGGCGGCGACGTAGCGCTCGCCGAGGTCGACGTCACCCGCCAGGGGCCGTGCCTTCAGCAGGGCCTGGAACTCCCACCCCTTCGCCCAGCGCTCGTAGTAGGCGACGTGCGACTCGAGCGTCCGGACGAGGGCGCCGTCCTTGCCCTCGGGGCGGAGGTTCGCGTCGACCTCCCAGAGGTCGGGTTCGACGGCGAGGTCGCAGATCGCCCGGGCGGCGTGCATCGCGAGACGGCTGCCGATCTCGACGGCCCGCCCGTTCTCGAGCCCGTCGGCCCCCTCGGCGACGTAGACCACGTCGACGTCGCTGAGGTAGTTCAGCTCACGGGCCCCGGCCTTGCCCATGCCGATGACGGCCAGACGGGTGCGCTCGACGTCGGCGGCAGGGAACGGGACCTCGCGTCGGGCCACGTCGACCGCGGCGTCGAGGGCTGCGCCCGCGAGGTCGGCGAGGGCGGCGGCCACCCGGGGCAGGATCTCGACGGGGTCGTCGGCCTCGAGGTCGTACGACGCCAGCTGCAGCAGGTGGCGTCGGTACCTGACCCGCAGAGCGACGCGGGCCTCGTCGCCGGTCAGCCCGGTCGCCGCTCGTCGGACGTCGTCGCGGTACGTCGCGGCCGACGGTGGCTCGTCCAGGGGCTCGAGCAGGACGGTCGCCTCGGAGGGGCGACGCGCGACGAAGTCGGCGAGCCCCTCGGAGGCACCGAGGACCCTCAGGAGGCGCGGGCCGGCCTCGCCGTCGAGCAACTCGACCACGCCGGCACGATCACGCTCGACCGACCGCTCGAGGTGCACCAGAGCCGCGTCCGGGTCGGCCACCGTGGCGAACCACGGGACGAGGTCGCGCACCTGGGGCACCTCGTCGACGAGGCGGTCGAGCCGGTCGCGCCCGGCGCCGAGGTCGGAGAACCCGAGCCGCGCCAGCTCGGAGAGACCGGTCGCGGATCGGGGCATGAGGGCGGGGCGGCCGGTCGGCTAGAGGATCTCGAGGTTCGAGCGCAACTCGAACGGCGTGACCTGTGCCCGGTACTCTTTCCACTCTTGTCGCTTGTTGAGCAGCACGTAGTTGAAGACCTGCTCGCCCAGCGTCTCGGCGACGAGTTCGCTGTTCTCCATGATCGACAGGGCGTGGTCGAGGCTGGCGGGCAGCTGACGGTAACCCAGGGCGCGACGCTCGGCGTCGCTCAGGCCCCAGACGTTGTCCTCTGCCTCGGCCGGCAGTTCGTAACCCTCTTCGATGCCCTTGAGGCCCGCTGCCAGCATCAGCGAGAAGGCCAGGTACGGGTTCGCGGCGGAGTCGATGGCGCGGTACTCGACGCGGCTCGAGTTGCCCTTGTTCGGCTTGTACAGCGGGACGCGCACGAGCGCCGAGCGGTTGTTGTGGCCCCAGGTCACGAAGCTCGGTGCCTCGTCGCCGCCCCAGAGACGCTTGTAGCTGTTGACGAACTGGTTCGTCACGGCCGTGATCTCGGGGGCGTGCTTGAGCAGGCCGGCGATGAACTGACGACCGATGGTCGAGAGCTGGTACTCGGCCCCCGCCTCGTAGAAGGCGTTGGAGTCGCCCTCGAAGAGCGACATGTGCGTGTGCATGCCCGAGCCGGGGTGCTGGCTGAACGGCTTCGGCATGAACGAGGCGAAGACGCCCTGCTCGATGGCGACCTCTTTGATGACCGTGCGGAAGGTCATGATGTTGTCGGCCGTCGTCAACGCGTCGGCATAGCGCAGGTCGATCTCGTTCTGACCGGGCCCCGCCTCGTGGTGGCTGAACTCGACCGAGATGCCCAGGTCTTCGAGCATGCGGACCGAGCGGCGACGGAAGTCGTGGGCGGTGCCGCCGGGGACGTTGTCGAAGTAGCCGGCCGAGTCGACCGGCTGGGGGCCGTCGGCGCCGAGCTGGGCGCTCTTCAGCAGGTAGAACTCGACCTCGGGGTGCGTGTAGAAGGTGAAGCCGCGCTCGCCCGCCCGGGCCAGCGTGCGCTTGAGGACGTTGCGCGGATCGGCCACGGCGGGCTGGCCGTCGGGGGTCGTGATGTCGCAGAACATGCGAGCGGTCGGATCGATCTCGCCCCGCCAGGGCAGGATCTGGAAGGTCGTCGGGTCGGGCTGGGCGAGCACGTCGGCCTCGTACGACCGGGTCAGGCCCTCGATGGCCGAGCCGTCGAAGCCGATGCCCTCGGCGAAAGCCCCCTCGACCTCGGCCGGGGCGATGGCGACGGACTTGAGGGTGCCGATCACGTCGGTGAACCAGAGGCGGATGAACTTGATGCCGCGCTCTTCGATCGTGCGGAGGACGAAGTCCCTCTGTTTGTCCATGCCACGGCCTTTCTGCTCCGCCACTACGGTAGTGGACATGCCCCGACTCCGCTTGGCGCTCGCGCAGACCAACCCCGTCGTCGGCGACCTCGCCGGCAACTCCGCCCAGATCGTCGAAGCGGCCCGTCGGGCCCGTGCCGCCGGTGCCGACCTCCTCGCCGCGGGCGAGATGAGCGTCACGGGCTATCCGATCGAAGACCTCGCCAGCCGGCCGAGCTTCCTCCAGGCCAGCCGGCACGCCGTCGAGGTGCTGGCCGAGACCCTCCAGGCCGAGGGCCTGGGCGATCTGCCGGTCGTGGTCGGCCACGCCGACGGCCCGTTCGAGCCCCGCCTGCTGGGCACGAGCAACGCCCCGACGGCCATCGCGAAGAACTGCGCGAGCGTCCTGCAGGGCGGGCGTGTCGTGACGACGACCGCGAAGTACCACCTGCCGAACTACTCGGTCTTCGACGAGTACCGCGTGTTCATCCCCGGCGACGAGCTGCTCGTCGTCCGGGTGGCCGGCGTCGACGTCGCCCTCGTCATCTGTGAGGACCTCTGGCGCGACGGCGGCCCGGTCGAGCGTGTGCTGCACGCCGACGCGGGTCTGCTCCTCGTGATCAACGCGAGCCCGTTCGTCCGCGACAAGGACGAGGTACGCCTCCCGCTCGTCACCCGCCGGGCCGTCGAGAACGACACCTTGGTCGCCTACGTGAACATCGTCGGCGGTCAGGACGACCTGGTCTTCGACGGCGACAGCGTGGTGGTCGACGGCACCGGGACGATCCTGGCCCGGGCCCCGCAATTCGACGAGCACCTGCTGGTCGTCGACCTCGACCCCGAGCCGGCCACCGACACCGAGCTGCCCGAGGGCATCCGCCGCGTCGAGCTCGAGGCAGCGACCGAGGGGACCGGCGACGGCGCCGGGGGCTCCGGGTCCGACGCGGTCCGCGCCTCCTCGTCCACGATCGAACGAGACGTCGCCGAACTGCCCGACGATCGGCAACAGCTCTGGAACGCCCTGGTGCTCGGCACCCGCGACTACGTGCGGAAGAACGGGTTCCGCAGCGTGATCCTCGGCCTCTCGGGCGGCATCGACTCGGCCGTGTGCGCGGCGATCGCGGCCGACGCCATCGGGGCCGACGCCGTGTACGGCGTGTCGATGCCCAGCCAGTGGTCGAGCGAGCACAGCCGCAGCGACGCCGACGACGTCGCCGAGCGGATCGGCGTGCGGTACTCGACCGAGCCGATCGCCGACCTCGTCGCGCCGTTCGAGGAGCAGTTGCACCTCACGGGTCTCGCCGCCGAGAACGTGCAGGCCCGCGCCCGGGCGCTCGTGCTGATGGGCTTGTCGAACCTGCACGGCCACCTCGTGCTGACCACCGGCAACAAGACCGAGCTGGCCGTGGGCTACTCGACGATCTACGGCGACTCGGTCGGCGGGTTCGCCCCGATCAAGGACGTCCCCAAGACGATGGTCTGGGAGCTCGCCCGGTGGCGCAACGCCCACGCCGAGTCGATCGGCGAGACCGCGCCCATCCCCGAGAACTCGATCACGAAGCCGCCGTCGGCCGAGCTGCGTCCCGACCAGAAGGACGAGGACTCGCTGCCACCGTACGAGGTGCTCGACGGCATCCTCGAGGGATACATCACGAACGCGCTCGGGGCGGCCGACGTCGTCGCCCTCGGCTACGACGCCGACACGGTGGCCGAGATCACGAAGCTGGTCGACCGGTCCGAGTGGAAGCGCCGCCAGGGGGCGATCGGTCCGAAGATCTCGGGCATGGCCTTCGGTCGCGACCGCCGACTGCCGATCACCTACCGGCCGACGACGGTCTGACGCCCGAGCGTCCCGTCGGCCGGCCGCCGACGGGACGCTCGATCCGGTCAGTCGTTCGCGGCCTCTTCGGCGTCGAGGGCGGCGTTGCGGGCCTTGATCGTCTCGATCGCCCGGGCCGCCTCGTCGCGCGTGGCGTAGGGCCCGGCACGGTCGACGGCGGGCGAGACCTTGCCCTCTTCGACCTCGTGGGTCTTCGTGTTGAACCAGAACTCGGCCATGGTGTCGTCCTCTCGGTGCGGCTGTCGAGAACGCGAGCCCGTCGCGCTCCCCCTAAGCTTGATCGTATGCCCCGGGACTCCCACGGATTCTTGACCCCGGGCCGGCTCTCAGCGCAGCGTCCGGTCCCCCCGTCGATCGCCCGACCCGAGTACGTCGGCAAGGCCGCCCCCGCCGAGTACACCGACGGCGACGTGTACGACGCCGAGACCGTCGAGCTCATCCGCGAGAGCGGACGCATCGCCTCGCAGGCCATCGACGCGGTCGAGGCCGCGCTCCGCCCCGGCGTCACCACCGACGAACTCGACCGCGTCGCCCACGACTTCGTCGTCGCACACGACGCCTACCCCTCGACCCTCGGGTACCGCGGCTACCCCAAGTCGGTCTGCACCTCGGTCAACGAGGTGATCTGCCACGGCATCCCCGACGACACCGTCCTCGTCGACGGCGACCTGATCAACATCGACATCACGGCCTTCAAGAACGGCGTGCACGGCGACCTCAACCGCACCTTCGTCGTCGGCGAGGGCGCCCCCGAGACCGTCGAGCTGGTCGACCGCACCCGCGAAGCGCTGCGCCGCGGCATCAAGGCCGTCGCCCCGGGCCGCCAGGTCAACGTGATCGGTCGGGCCATCGAGTCGTACGCCAAGCGCTTCGGCCTGGGCGTCGTGCGCGACTACACCGGCCACGGCGTCGGCCGCCCCTTCCACTCGGGCCTGATCATCCCCCACTACGACGCCCCGCAGTACGACGACGTCATCGAGGTCGGAATGGTGTTCACCATCGAGCCCATGCTGACCCTCGGTGGCATCGAGGCCGACGTCTGGGACGACGACTGGACCGTCACCACCCGCGACAAGAGCCTCACGGCCCAGTTCGAGCACACCCTGGTCGTCACCGAACGCGGTGCCGACATCCTCACGCTCTCCTGAGAAAGGACCACCCATGGCACGCACCGCAGTGGGAATCGACATCGGCGGCACAGGCATCAAGGGGGCGATCGTCGACCTCGACAGTGGCGAGCTCCTCTCGGACCGCATCAAGAAGAGCACCCCCGAGGGCGGCGAGCCGGACGCCATCGTCGCGGTCGTCCAGCAGATCGTCGACGAACTGGGCCTCGACGACGCCTCGGTGCCGGTCGGCGTCTGCTTCCCCGCCGCGATCATGGACGGCAAGACCCTCTCGGCCGCCAACGTGTCGAAGAAGTGGATCGGCTTCGAGGCCGAGAAGCTCTTCGAGACCACGCTCGGCCGGGGCATCCACTTCGTCAACGACGCCGACGCCGCCGGCTACGCCGAGACGCGCTTCGGGGCCGCGAAAGACGTGAAGGGCCTCGTCATCATGACGACGCTCGGCACGGGCATCGGCACCGCCCTGATCAACGACGGCGTGCTCATCGTCAACGCCGAGCTCGGGCACCTCGAGATCGGGGGCAAGGACTACGAGACCAAGGCCTCGTTCGCGGCGAAGGAGCGCGACGACCTCAGCTGGAAGCACTGGGCGAAGCGCCTGCAGAAGTACTACTCGCACCTCGAGGCCCTGCTCTACCCGCGCCTGATCATCGTCGGGGGCGGCGTCTCGAAGCACCACGACGAGTTCCTGCCGCTGCTCGACCTGCGGGCCGAGATCGTCCCCGCCAAGCTCCGCAACAACGCCGGCATCATGGGTGCCGCGGCCCTGGCCGCCGACTCGAACCCGGCGTTCTGAGGCGAGGCACGACCGACGCGAGAAGACCCCGGGCCAGGAGGCGCGCCTCCTGACCCGGGGTCTCTTTCGTACGAGGCGAATGGGCCGACTGGTACGCCGGGTTCTGTCCCGGTGCCGAAGCACCATGGACGGCCATCTCTCTCGGAACTACGTTGCCGCAGCTCTCCAGCGGTCTACCCGGGGACTCGGCGAGCAGCCTCGTCGTCCCCTCTTTGACCTTGCTCCGGGCGAGGTTTACATAGCCGGCCGGTCACCCGAGCCGCTGGTGGTCTCTTACACCGCCGTTTCACCCTTACCCCGTGTCGCACCCGAGGGTGCGACCCGTGGCGGTCTGCTCTCTGTTGCACTTTCTCGCGGGTTGCCCCGGGTGGGTGTTACCCACCGCCCTGCTCTGTGGAGCCCGGACGTTCCTCGGCGGCGGATCTGCACCCGCCGACGCGACCGTCTTGTCGACCCATTCGCGACACCGAGCCTAGCGGTGCCGCGGCCGCCCGTGGTGCCGTGGGGCGAGCGGAGCGCCGGCAGGGGTCAGATGCCCGACTCGTAGGTGCGGACGAGGACGGCGTTGCTGTCGGGGCAGAGCACGACGTCGTCCTCGGCCGCGGCGCGCACGGCCGCCAGGTCGCTGCCGGTCAGGGCCACGCCGCTGGCGCTCGACACGCCGCCGCGCAGCAGGGACGCACCCACGCCGTAGCGGTCGCGCTGACGTTCGTAGAGGGCCAGCAGGTCGGCGGGCACCGTCGCCGCGATGGTCTCGCGGTTGGCGACGACCTCGGCCCGGTCGGCCTCGAGCTCGGCGAGCTTGGCGTCGCGTCCGGTCTCGGCGTCGACGCGGCGGGTGTCGAGCTGGTCGAGCTCGTCCCGGGTCACGGCGGCGACGGCACCCAGGCTCTCGACGCGCTCCATCACCTCGAGCTCGAGGTCCTCCAGGTCGGAGCGACGCTTGGCCAGGGCGGCGAGCTCGCCCTCGAGGGCGGCGACGTCCTTCGTGGACGACGACGACGCGATGCGCTGCTCGTCACGGGCGACGCGCGCCTCGACGACGGCGACGTCGGACTCGATGCGCTTGAGCTCGCTCTGCGCGTCCTCCCACGCGCCCTGCTCGGTCGCGAGGCGGCTGCGCAGGCGCGAGCCGTCACCTTCGAGCGATGCGAGGACGGCGATCTCGGGCAGGTTGGCGCCCTTGTGTGCGATCTGGCGCAGCGCGGTGTCGAGTTGCTGCAGGTCGAGCAGCAGGGCCTGGTGCTCGTAGCTGGCTTTCATCAGGGGCATGGGGACTCTTCTCGGGGTCGGGGGGAGGCGGGGACGGGGCGACGAGGAGGCGCGGGTCGCGAGGTCTCACGGGTCGCGGCCCGGCGTCGTCGCGATGGGCGGCTCGAGGTGCTCACTGCACGACGGCGAAGTCCCACGGGTCGGTGCGCAGGTCGCTGAGGGTGACCTCGACGTCGTGCAGCTCGCGGCGGAGCTGCGCCGCCGCCGTGTCGAGCCAGAGCCACTCGGCGGCCCAGTGGGAGACGTCGACGAGGGCGGGGCCCCGACCCAGCCTCATCAGCTCGCGAGCGTCGGAGGCGGGGTGGTGCCGCAGGTCGCTCGTGACGTACACGTCGGCGGCGAGCACCGCCGGGTCGGCCAAGAGCGAGTCGCCGGCACCGGCGCAGAGAGCGACGGTCTCGACGACGTGGTCGGCGTCGCCGGCCACGCGGATGCCGGACGCGGTCGGGGGCAGCACGTCCCCGAGTTGGCGCGCGAGGGCCACGAGGGTCATCGCGTGCGGCAGACGACCGACGATGCCGAGGCCCGTGCCCTCGGTCGTGCCCGGCGTGATCGGGCGCTGCTCGACGAGGCCGAGCTGGTGGGCGAGCACGCGGGACGTGCCGGTCTCGACGACGTCGGCGTTGGTGTGCGCGGCGACGAGACCGCATCCGGCCCGCAGGAGCCGCGCGATGACGGCGCCCTTGGTCGTGTCTTCCGAGATCGTCGAGACGCCGTGGAACAAGAGCGGGTGGTGGACGAGCAAGAGGTCGGCGCCCATGCCGACGGCCTCGTCGACGGTGTCGAGCACGGCGTCGACGGCCAGGTGCACGTGCGTGACGGGCTGGTCGGGATCACCGACGACCAGGCCGGGTGAGTCCCACGACGAGGCACACGCGAGAGGCCAGAGACGTTCGATGACGGAGTTGACCGAGGCGAGGGTGGACACCTCGACAGCCTAGTCGCGAGCCGTCGAGCGGAACCCCGTGATCATGACCGCGACGATGAACGCCACGACCGCGGCGCCGAGCAGGGCGACGACGACCGAGACCGACGTCGACAGGCCCGTCAGGCCCACGGCACGGACGAGGAAGCCCTGCCAGGCGAACGAGCCGAGGTCGCTCAGCAGCAGCCCGAAGCCCAGGACGGTGCCGACGACGACGCCGGCCACGACGCCGATCGGTCCGCGGCGGGCGACACGCGTCGCGTCGTCGGGGCGGGTCGAGACCGACGCGAGCGCGGTCAGGCCGACGAGGCCGGTCGCGACGGGGACGGCGACGGTCGCGAGGACGGCCGAGGCGACGGCGAAGGCGGGGACGAAGGCCAGCACGACGGCCGCCACGACGACCAGCGCGGCCGTGGCGGCGACCACGAGCGCGAGTGGACGGCGCAGCAGGGGCGGGACGGGGGCGGAGGCGACCGCCTGCGGGGCGGGGGCCGGCGTGGTCGGCGCGACCAGCGCCTCCTGGTCGGCTGCCGCCTGCTCGTCTGGGACCTCGGTCGGGGAGGCTGCGTCGACGCCGAGCCCCTGCGGGCCGGTCGACGTGACGACGACGGGAGAGGAGGTCGGGGCCGACGCAGCGGCGCGGTCGCCGTCCGAGCCGGGGGTGAGCGGGACGTGCGGTGCGTGGCCGGCCTCGACGACGGGACGCGCCTCACGGATCGCCCCGGGGCCCACGACGGGGACGACCCCGGTGAAGCGGAGGCGGGTGGCCTCGAGTGCGCGGGCCGCCTCGTCCGTGCCGACGCGGGTGATCTCGTCCTCCCACGAGGCGAAGCGCGCGGCCTCGACCTCGCGCAGGGCGAGCTGGGCCTGGACGACGGCCATCAGGTCGATGGTCGCGGTGTCCTCGAAGCGCTTCTCGACCAGGCGGGCGAGCACCTCGTCGTCGAGCGTCATCCGCTCGGGAGGCTGGGGCAGGTCGTCGGGCACCGACACGGCGAGCACCGGCAGCGTGATCGCCGAGGTGTCGACCGAGTGGCGGGCCACGCTCGCGGGCCGGGCCTCGAAGACGTCGGTGGGCACCACGTCGTCGAGGGCGACGTCGGCGCGGTGCGAGGGGATCGAGACGGGGCGGGGCGCTCGGGCCGTCGCGGCTTCGGACGCGGCTTCGGCTTCGGCTTCGGCCTGGGGGACGATCTCGGTCGGCGCGTCGAGGCGGTCGGCGGGGGCCACGGGGGCGAGGGTCTGGTTCACGGGGTGGTGCTCCTGCTGGTCCGGGCGAGCGGAGGACTCGGGGACGGTGTCGTCGAGAGGTGCGACGAACGTCACACGGCGCCGGTGGAACGTGACGTCGTCGTCGAGGGGTGCGATGCCCCCGACGCTCGCGGTCTGCACGTTGTCGGCCATGCTCGGATGGTAGGTGACGAACGGCCTCGCACCGGGCGGACTCGCCGGTCCGACCGGCACATTCCCCGTTCCGGGCCGATCGGCCGACCGCTCGGCGCCCGCGACGATCGGAGCGTCAGGAGGCGCGGGTCAGGTGGGCGAGCACCTCGCGCGCGACCCCGCGCGACCCCAGGCCGAGGTGACCCGACCGGGGATGCACGGCGAGCGTGGCGTCGGGCAGCCCGGCCACGGTGCGTGCCACGAGGTCGAGCGGGTAGAAACCGTCGGCGCCCCCGGCCACGACGAGCGTCGGCACCGCGACCTCGCCGAGGCGGTCACCCACGTCGAACGAGTCCTCGGCGTCGAGCGTCACGACCAGGTCGTCGTGCCGGTCGCCGACGACGACGTGGTGCGCCACGCGTCCGAGGCGCCGCAGGGCGTTCGAGGCGGGGACGCCGGTGGTCGTCTGACCGAGCATGGCGGCCGAGGCTCCTCGCGCGTCGCCTGCCCGGAGGCGTTCGGCCGTGCGCCGCTGGGCCTCGCGCCCGCCGTCGCCCAACCGGTGGGCCGACGACACGAGGACCAGTCGCCGCACCAGCCCGGGGTGGTCGACGGCCAGCTGCAAGGCGATGCTGCCGCCCGTCGACGTGCCGACCACGTCGACCGGGCCGTCCACGATCTCGGCCGCGGCCCGGGCCACGTCGTCGGCGAGCTCGCTCATCGTGGTGCCCTCGGGCAGTCCACGGCGACGGCCCAGCGTCCACAGGTCGAGTTCGCGGACGAGCGGCGCCGTCTCGAGCCGCAGCAGGGTGCGGTCCCATGCCGAGGGGTGGTGGCGACCCGGCCCGACCCCGGGCAGGAGGATCGTGGGCGCGCCGCTTCCCCGGCGCACGAAGGGCTGGCCCGCCACGGTGCCGCGGGTCGTCGCGGCCCGGCTGGTCACGGTCGACCCAGCCCGCGGAACCGCGTGGGGGCCTCGCCACCCTCGACGAGGTCGACCAGGATCGACCCCACGAGCGGCGTGAACTTGAAGCCGTGCCCCGAGAAGCCCGCCCCCACCACGACGGGGCCGATCCGGTCGAGCACGAAGTCCTCGTCGTCGGTCGTCGTGTACGTGCAGCTGATCGGGTCGGCCGTCTCGGCGTCGACGCCGGGCAGCCACTCCCGCGCGTAGCGCCGCAGCTGCTCGAGCTGCTCGGGGTCGGGCTCGAAGGACCGGCGGTCGGGGTGCACGACGGGGCCGGCTCCGTGCCAGCCCGCCTTGACGCCCTCGCCCGGCGTGAGCATGCCGTAGACGACGCCCGGCCACCACGACTCGGTGGGTCGGTCGGGGTCGGGACGGTGGTTGACGCTCGGCCACACGGCCTGGGGGTCGGTCACGGCGAAGTGCGCGGGCTGCTCCTGCGTCACGGTGAGCCGAGGGAGACGGACGAGACCGCCGACGACGTCCTCCGTCCAGGCACCCGCCGTCACCACCACGCGGCGGGCGACGATCTCGTCGTCGTCCGTGACGACGCGGACGCGCTCGGGCCCCTCGACGTGGAGTCCCGTGACCGGCGTCGACCAGCGCAGTCGCGCCCCGTGGGCCGTCGCGGCCCGGGCGAGGGCCGCCAGGGCGTCGGCGGCCCGGATGCGGCCGCTGCCGGGCACGTGCAGCACCTCGGTCTCGAAGCGCATGCCCGTCCATCGCTCCCCCGCCTCCCGGGCGCCGACCAGTTCGCCGGGGACGCCCGCGTCGACGTGCAGGGCGCGCATCCGACGGAGCATCGCCGGGCGACCGTGATTGACCACACCGACGAGGTCGAGGAGCGGGGTGCCGGTCTCGTCGGCCAGCGCGTCCCACCGCACCCGCGCCTCCTGCACGAGGGCGACGTAGTCGGCGTCGTCGTAGGCGACGTTGAGGTTGCGGGTCGCGCCGTGCGAGGCACCCCGGTGGTGCCCCTGCTCGAACCGCTCGACGAGCACGACCTCGTGCCCGCGCGACGCGGCCTGCCAGGCCGTCGCGAGGCCCATGGCGCCTCCGCCGACGACGACCAGGTCGACGTCGGCGCGGGGCGGACTCGAGTGACCGGACGACATCCCCCGAGCATAGGAGGCGCGGTGCGGCCCGGCCCCGCCGGCTCGCGTCCTCGGGGCACGCCCGCCTCCCTGGCCCGCCGACGGGGGCTGCTGCCCTCGCTCCGGGTGCCGGTAGCATCCCTCGACGGCCGCCACGGGATGCGGTGCGCACAGCAACAGGGGGACCTCGTGGACCGACCGAACGACCAGGCGATGCCCGCGGGCCCCTCAGGGACGACACTCGTGTCCGTCGTGGCCGAAGGACTCGTGCAGCGGTTCGGGCCGCTCGAGATGCGGGTCCTGCCCAGCGACTACCCCGCCGGCGCCGTCGACGTGCCGGGAGCCGGCCACCCCGAGATGCTGCGCGTCCGGCTGGGCGCGACCGAGTTCGTCGACCTGGGGCACGACGGATCGCACTGGTTCGCGGTGCCCCTGCGCATCGACGCGTCGGGGCCCACGCCCCTCGACCAGCGGCGACGTGACCCGATCGGCGTCGGCGTCGGTGAGACGACGTCCGTGGTGCTCGACGCGGCCTCGGCCACGGTGCGGCGCTGGGCCGCCCTGGTCCCGCCCGAGTCGCGCCTGGGCACGGCCTGGCCCGCGCCGCAGGCGTTCGCCCCCGGTGCCGTGGCGGGCGTCCCGGCTCCGAAGCGATCGCGAGGCGTGCTGTTCGGGGTGCTGGGAGCGGTCGGGGTCCTCGCCTTCGGCGGGGTGTCCTTCGCGCTGTATCAGGCCAACGGAGGCGAAGGGGGCGTCATCGAGACCGGTTCCGAGCTCGTGAGCGAGCTCACGACCGGGGACTGCTTCGACATGACCAACGGGATCGACGACGACTACCAGACCTTCGTCGACGTGACCGCCTGCGGCGAGGTGCACCACTTCGAGGTGTTCGCCGAACCGGTCCTCGACGACGACGCGTTCCCGGGCGACGACGAGGTCGCACAGCTCGGAGACGACGCGTGCTACGAGGTCTTCGACGACTACGTCGGGTCGACCTGGGAGGACTCGGCCCTCGACTACGGCTGGTTCACGCCGACCGAGGACACCTGGGCCACCGGCGACCGCGAGGTCACCTGCTACCTCGCGACCGCGCCCGAGGGCGAGTCGGCCAGCCTGGCGGGCAGCGGGCGCTGACCTGCGGGGCCGGGGTCGGACCCGCGACACGAACGGGGGCGGCCCCGTCCACCCTCGACCTGGGATGATCGGCGGATGACCTGGCGCAAGCTCCTCAAGGCGTTCCCCACCGTGATCCTGGTGGTCGACATCCTCATCAGGATCGTGTCGGTGGCGGTCGTGCCGCGCAACCGGCGTCCGAGTTCGGCCATGGCGTGGCTGTTGGCGATCTTCGTCGCCCCCATCCCGGGCAGCGTCCTCTACGGCCTGCTCGGCAGCACCAAGCTGCCGAAGGACCGGCGGGACAAACAGCGCGAGATCAACTCGCTCATCCTCGAGAACACGCAGGGGCTCGACAACCGCGTGCCCACCGACACCCAGCCGCCGTGGTTCGGGACGGTGGTCCAGCTGAACCGCACGCTCGGTGCCATGCCCCTGATCCCGGGCAACACGACTCGGCTGCTGCCGGACTACGCCGGATCGATCGCGGCCATGACCGAGGCCGTCGACGCGGCCGAACGGTACGTGCACGTCGAGTTCTACATCTTCACGCGCGACGAATCGACCTTCCTCTTCTTCGACGCCCTCAAGCGTGCCCACGACCGTGGCGTGAAGGTGCGGGTGCTCTACGACCACTGGGCCACGATCCGCAACCCCCAGGGCCGGGTGACGCGCACCTGGCTCCGTGACTCCGGCATCCGTTTCGAGGAGATGCTGCCGTTCCACCCCACCAAGGGCATGTGGCGGCGACCCGACCTGCGCAACCACCGCAAGATCGTGGTCGTCGACGGCGACGTGGCGTTCACCGGCTCCCAGAACATGACCGATCCCAGCTACAACAAGCGCGGCAACATCCGACGGGGCCTGCAGTGGAAGGACCTCATGGTGCGCGTGGACGGGCCCGCCGCGGTCGGCCTCAACGCCCTCTTCATCACCGACTGGTACAGCGAGACCGACGAGCTGCCCACCGACGCCGAGGCCGAGCCGCTCGTCGAACGCCGCACGGGCGACGACGCCTACGAGTGCCAGGTCGTACCCAGCGGGCCGGGGTTCGACGGGGAGAACAACCTCCGGTTGTTCAACGCCCTGGTCTACGGCGCGCAGGAACGCCTCATCATCGCGAGCCCCTACTTCGTGCCCGACGAGTCGATGCTCTACGCCATCACCACCGCGGCGGAGCGCGGGGTCGACGTGCAACTCTTCGCCTGCGAGGTCGCCGACCAGTTCCTCGTCTACCACGCGCAGCGGTCGTACTACGAGACGTTGCTGCGGGCCGGGGTGCGGATCTTCCTCTACGAGAAGCCGATCGTCCTGCACTCGAAGCACTTCACGGTGGACGACGACGTGGCGGTGATCGGCTCGAGCAACATGGACATGCGCTCGTTCAGCCTCAACTTCGAGGTGTCGCTCATGGTGCGTGGAGCGGGCTTCGTCGACCAGGTCCGCGAGATCGAGGCGGACTACCGCGCGAAATCGCACGAGATCACGCTCGCCGGCTGGCTCACGCGACCCGCTCCCCTCCAGGTGCTCGACAACGTCGCGCGCCTCACGGCGGCGGTGCAGTAGGTCCCTCTTCGCGGCGGCGCGGCGAGGGGCGGTCGGTCGGTGGACGGTGGGCTCGACGAGGGGCAGAGTGTCGGCATGGACCAGAAGGAACACCTCAGCCGGTACCTGACCCGTTCGCGCGACGACCTGGTGCGCAAGCTCGACGGACTGTCGGAGTACGACGTCCGTCGACCGCTGGTGCCGAGCGGCACCAACCTGCTCGGGCTGGTCAAGCACGTCGCCACCGTGCAGCTCGGCTACCTCGGCGACGTCTTCGGGCGGCCGAGCGGCATCGAGACGCCGTGGCTGACCGACGAGAGCGAGCCCGAAGCCGACCTGTGGGCGACACCCGACGAGAGCCGCGCCTTCGTCGTCGACCTCCTGCAGCGGTCGAACGCCCACGCCGACGAGACGATCCGGGCGTTGTCGCTGGACGCGCCCGGCGACGTCCCCTGGTGGGGATCCGACCGCCGCGCCGTCACCCTGCACCAGATCCTCGTGCACCTGACCGTCGAGACCGCCCGGCACGCCGGCCACGCCGACGTCGTCCGCGAGCTGATCGACGGCGGCCTCGGCAACGGTCCCGCCGATCCGAACCTGCCCGACCGCGACGCCGACGGATGGCGTCGACACCACGACCGTGTGGAGGCCGCCGCCCGCGCCGCCGGCCGCTGACCGTCGCGCGACGGATGTCGTCGAATCGTGACGTCTCGGCAAGCTCGCAGGAGGCGCCCCTCGCGGGGTCCGGGTCGGGAGCGTAGCGTCGCCGGGGTGATGCCTCCCTCCGCGAGAACCGTCGGCGAACTCAGGCGCTCGGGCCACGTCCCGAAGCCCCTCCGCACCGAGATCCGAGACAACCTGCTCGACGCCCTGAGAGAGGGCCGCGACCCCTGGCCAGGACTCCACGGCTTCGAGTCGACGGTCATCCCCCAACTCGAACGGGCGTTGATCGCGGGCCACGACATCGTCTTGCTGGGTGAACGCGGTCAGGGCAAGACCCGTCTGCTGCGAACGCTCGCGGGTCTGCTCGACGAGTGGTCCCCGGTCATCGAGGGGTCCGAACTCGGCGAGCACCCGTTCGAGCCGATCACGAGCGAGAGCCGTCGTCGAGCCGCCGACCTCGGTGACGACCTGCCGGTGGCCTGGCGGGGACGCGACGAGCGCTACGTCGAGAAGCTCGCGACGCCCGACACGAGCGTCGCCGACCTGATCGGCGACGTCGACCCGATGCGCGTGGCCGAGGGACGCAGCCTGGGCGACCCCGAGACGATCCACTTCGGGCTCATCCCCCGCGGCCACCGAGGCATCGTCGCGGTCAACGAGCTGCCCGACCTCGCCGAGCGCATCCAGGTGGCGATGCTCAACGTGATGGAGGAGCGCGACATCCAGATCCGCGGGTACGTCCTGCGACTGCCCCTCGACGTGCTCGTCGTGGCCAGCGCCAACCCCGAGGACTACACCAACCGCGGGCGGATCATCACGCCCCTCAAGGACCGCTTCGGCGCCGAGATCCGGACGCACTACCCGACCGAGCTGGCCGACGAGGTCGCGGTCGTCCGCCAGGAGGCCGACCTCGTCGCCGAGGTGCCCGACCACCTCGTCGAGATCCTCGCCCGGTTCACCCGCGCCCTCCGTGAATCGCCCTCGGTCGACCAGCGCAGCGGCGTCAGCGCCCGGTTCGCGATCGCCGGCGCCGAGACCATCGCGGCCGCGGCGCTGCATCGCGCGACCCGGCAGGGCGAGGACGAGGCCGTCGCTCGCCCGATCGACCTCGAGACGGCCGTCGACGTGCTCGGCGGCAAGATCGAGTTCGAGTCGGGCGAGGAGGACCGGGCCGAGGAGGTCCTCGAACACCTGCTGCGGACGGCGACCGCCGAGACCGTCCGTGCCCACTTCCGCGGGCTCGACTTCGACGCCCTCGTCGACGCCCTCGAGTCGGGCGTCATGGTGACGACCGGTGAGCAGGTCACCGCCCGGGACTTCCTGGCCGGGTTGCCCTCGCTCGGTGAGGACGACCTCTACGACCGCGTCGCCGAACGGCTCGGCGCGACGACCGACGGCGGTCGCGCCGGGGCGATCGAACTGGCGCTCGAGGGCCTCTTCCTGGCCCGGCGCGTGAGCAAGGAGAGCGGCGACGGTGAAGCGGCCTACGGGTTCTGAGGTGCGACGTGGCTAGGGCGAACCGGCGGTTGCACCGGGCCGCGCGGTACCAGAGGTACGCCGACGGTCCCGACCCGCTCGCGCCTCCTGCCGACCTGTCCGAGGCGCTCGATGCCGTCGGGCGCGACGTCATGGCCGGTTCGAGCGCCGAGGCGGCACTCCGCGAGTTCCTCCGCCGCGGGGGCCGCGACCGGACCGGTCTCGACGACCTCGCCCGGCAGGTCGCCGAACGCCGGCGGGCCCTGACCCGGGACCACCACCTCGACGGCACGTTGCAGGAGGTCCGCGAGCTGCTCGACCGGGCCCTCAGGGCCGAACGCGCCCAGCTCGCCCGCGACGTCGACCTCGACGACGGCGACCGCGCCCTGGCCCAGCTCCAGCTCGACAGTCTGCCGCCGTCCCCGGCCGGCGCCGTCGCCGAGCTGTCGGACTACCGCTGGCAGAGCGGTGAGGCGGGTCAGGCGTACGAGCAGATCAAGGACCTCCTCGGTCGCGAACTGCTCGACCAGCGGTTCGCGGGGATGAAGGGCGCCCTCGAGAGCGCGACCGACGCCGACCGCGAGGCCGTCGCCGAGATGCTGCGCGACCTCAACGCCTTGCTCGACGCGCACGCCCGTGGCGAGGACACTCCTGAGCAGTTCGACGACTTCATGGCGAAGCACGGCGACTCGTTCCCCGAGCAACCGGGCGACGTCGACGAGCTGATCGACGCCCTCGCCGCGCGGGCCGCGGCCGCCCAGCGGCTGCGCAACTCGATGACGGCCGAGCAACGGGCCGAGCTCGACGCCCTGGCCCGACAGGCCTTCGGCTCGCCCGACCTGATGCAGTCCCTCGAACAGCTCGACGGCACCCTGCGATCGCTGCGACCCGGGCAGGACTGGAGCGGCTCCGAAGGCCTGGACGGCGAACAGGGCCTCGGGCTCGGCGAAGGCACGGGAGTCTTCCAGGACCTCGCCGACCTCGACGCGCTCGCCGAACAGCTGGCCCAGCAGTCGAGCGGCTCCTCGCTCGACGACGTCGACCTCGACGCCCTGCGCCGCCAACTGGGCGAGCAGGCCGCCGTCGACGCCGCGGCCCTGCGGCGGCTCGAGAAGGCCCTCCGCGACTCGGGTGCCCTCCGCCGTCGCGCCGACGGCACGCTCGCCCTGACTCCGCGGGCCATGCGACAGCTCGGCAAGAACCTCTTGCGCGACGTCGCGGCGAAGATGTCGGGACGAGCCGGGAGGCGCGAGTTGCGGTCCGCGGGAGCCCTCGGCGACCGCTCCGGCGCGAGTAGTGAATGGGCCTTCGGCGACACCGAGCCGTGGGACGTCACCCGGACGATCACGAACGCGGTCACGCGGACCGCCGCCGGCGGCGGCCGCACCGACGGCGGGGTGCGGATCGAGATCGGCGACGTCGAGGTGCACGAGACCGACGCCCGGACGCAGGCCTGCGTCGCCCTGCTCGTCGACACGTCGTTCTCGATGGCGATGGAGGACCGCTGGGTGCCGATGAAGCGCACCGCACTCGCCCTGCACACCCTGATCACGTCGCGCTTCCGCGGCGACGACCTGCAGCTGATCGGGTTCGGCCGGTACGCCGAGGTCATGCCGATCGAGCAGCTCGTCGCCCTCGACGCGAAGTGGGACAAGGGTACGAACCTCCACCACGCCCTTCTCTTGGCGAACCGGCACTTCCGTCAGCACCCGACCGCGCAACCCGTCCTGTTGATCGTCACCGACGGCGAGCCGACCTCGCACCTGGAGCCCGGCGGTGAGGTCTTCTTCGACTACCCGCCGCACCCCGTGACGATCCTGCGGGCCGTGGAGCAACTCGACGTGGCCCGCCGCCTCGGCGCGCACACGACGTTCTTCCGGCTCGGTGACGACCCGGGGCTCGCCCGCTTCGTCGAGGGCATGGCGCGGCGCGTCGACGGCACCGTCACCGCCCCCGATCTGGACGACCTCGGGGCGGCCGTCGTCGGGTCGTACGTCAGAACACGGGCCACGGAACCGCCGGCATAGGACCGTGCGGCTCGGGGAAGACGGGCGACGCGAGGAGGCGCGCGCAGCGCTCGTCGAGCGCCTCGAGTTCGCCGGGGGTGAGGAGAGGAGCCAGGGTCGAGCCCAGCGAGCCCGAGAGGGCGGATCGGACGCGGCCGACCCCGTCGATCTCGTCCGGGGTCAACGGGTCGCCGATCCACCCCCACAACACCGTGCGCAGCTTGTGCTCGGCGTGGAACGTGAGGCCGTGGTCGACGCCGTGCCGTCGCCCGTCGGGCAGCGCGAGCACGTGGGCGCCCTTGCGGTCGGCGTTGTTGACCACGACGTCGAACACGGCCATGCGGCGGAGCGCCTCGGTGTCCTCGTGGATCAGGGCGACCGGTCCGTCGTCGCCGTCCCCCTCGAGGACGAGACGCCATCCGTCGTCGGGCAGGTCGTCGGTCGGGACGAGGTCCACCGCGTCCTGCTCCGGGTCGACGTCCTGCCAGAGCTGGACCATGCCTTCGCCGAGCGGACCGTCACGGAGCCAGGTACGCGGCACGACCCCCCAGCCCAGGGCCTCGGAGACGAGGTAGGCCGCGACCTCACGATCGGCGAGCCGCCCGTCGGGGAAGTCCCACAGCGGCCGTTCGCCGGCGACGGGCTTGTAGATGACCGACACGTCGCCGAGGCGGGCCAGGAAGGACGCGTTGGACGCCGTGCGGATGCGTCCGGTGAGCTCGAGATCGACGTCGTCGGACGGAACCGCGTCGGGCACGTCGGCCGGCGCGTCCTCGGTCGACGCCGAGGACATCAGGCCTCGCCGGACAGGATGCAGACGTGACCCTCGGGGTCGATCGGCTGGCCGCAGAAGGGGCAGAGGGGCCGACCGGCCCCGACGATCTCGAGGGTGCGCGCCGCGAAGGCCCTCGCCGTGCCGACGGGGATGCGGACGACCATGACCTCGTCGGGCTCGAGCTCGGCCTCGTCGGCCTCGGTGTCGTCGTCGACCTCGACCAGCGGAAACGCCTCGATGACGACCTGGGCGGTGGACGGGTCCCAGCCGAGACTGAGGGCCCCGGCCCGGAACTCGGGTTCGACGGGCTGGTCGAGCGGCTCGTTGTCGACGAGCTCGACCGGGATGCCGGTGGGCACGCTGACCGGGTTGCCGTCGGCGGCCATCACCTGGTCGAGGATCTCGTCGATCTTCTCGGCGAGGGCGGCCGACTGCATCTTCTCGAGGCCGACGCTCGTGACGCGCGCCCCGTCACGGGCCTGGAGGTAGAACGCACGGGAACCGGGACGACCGACGGTCCCGACGACGACTCGGTCCGGCCAGTCGAAGGTGTGGACGATGGAGGGCATGCCGCGAGTCTACGAGCGCCCCGCCGCCGACGCTCAGGTCGCGGGAGGCTCGTCGCCACCGGCCGCGCCGCTCGCCGGACCTGCGCCTCCCCCGACGGCGGCGTCGGCGGCGGGAGCCGCCTGCCGCAGCCACGAGAGGTCGCCCGAGTCGGTGTTCGTCGCGACGACGTCGGGTCGGTTCGGCCCGTACCGGACGATCGACACCGAGGCCGGGCCGACGCTGATGCGCTGGAACAGGTCGAGGTGCATGCCGTAGGCGTCGGCGAGGATCGACTTGATGATGTCGCCGTGGCTGACCGCGACCCACACGGCACCCGGACCGTGCTCGGCCTCGAACGCGGCGTCGTGACGACGGACCGCGGCGACCGCCCGGGCCTGCATGGTCTGGAGCGACTCGCCACTGGGGAATACCGCGGCCGACGGCTGGTTCTGCACGACCGACCAGAGCGACTCGCCCGCGAGCTCCTTGAGGGGCCGACCCTGCCAGTCGCCGTAGTCGCACTCCGTGATGCCCCGGTCGATCGGCGTCGCCGGCCTGCCGGACTGGCGGTCGAGGATCGCCCTCGACGTCTGACGGCAGCGCTCGAGGGGGCTCGACACGACGCCGACGAGCGGCACGACCGCGAGCCGCTCGGCCGTCCGCCGCGCCTGCTCGCGTCCGACGTCGTCGAGCCGGACGCCCGCCGTCCGTCCGGCGAGCACGCCGCTCGCGTTGGCGGTGGTGCGTCCGTGTCGGACGAGGACGAGGGTGGCCATGCCCCCGAGCCTAGACACCGACGCTCGCGGCGGGGGCGCGACCGCCCCCGTGCGTACCCAGGACGACGAGGAGGCGCGGTGCCCATGTCCCGGCACCGCGCCTCCTGCGGTCTCCCGCCCGGCGGTCGGCGTGACTACGCCGAGGCGGCGGTGAGCGCCTCGACGAGCGGGGTCGTCGGGCGGCCGATCAGACCGGACAGGTCGCCGCTCGTGTCGGCGAGCAGCCCGTCGCGGATGTTGCCGTCGAGGGCGACGACGAAGCCGACCGTGCCCTCGTCCAGGCCGAAGCCGCGCAGGCGCTCGGCGTGCTGCTCGGGCGTGAGCGACTCGTAGCGGACGGGTCGGCCCGTGACGGTCGTGAGCGCCTCGGCGAACTCGTCGAAGTCCCAGGCGTGGTCGCCGGACAGCTCGAAGGTGCGACCGGCGGTCGACTCGTCGAGGGCCGCGACCGCGGCGGCCTCGGCGTAGTCCCGACGGCTGGCGCTGGCGAGACGGCCGTCCCCCACGCTCGCGGCGACCACGCCGGAGTCGCGGGCGGTGGCGATCTCGCCGACGTAGTTCTCGGTGTACCAGCCGTTCCGCAGCAGCGTGACGGGCACGCCGGAGGCGGCGAGGTGCTCCTCGGTCGCCTTGTGCTCGGGCGCGAGGATCAGGGGCGAGGTCGAGGCCGCGAGGACGCTCGTGTAGACGATGCGGGCGGCACCGGCGGCCTTCGCGGCGTCGATCACGGCGGCGTGCTGCGGGACCCGCTGGCCCACCGCGTCGCTCGAGATCAGGACGACGACGTCGCCCGCGCCGATGACGGCCGCGATCGTGTCGGGTCGGGTGTAGTCGAGCTCGGCGGTGCGGACGCCGCGCTCGGCGAGGTCGGCCAGCTTCGAGACGTCGCGCGACGTGGCGACGACGCTCTCGGGAGCTGCGCCGCGGGCGAGGAGGGCCTCGACGACGAGGCGGCCGAGCTGGCCGGAGGCGGCGGTGACGATCGTGGACATGGTGTTCCTTTCGGTTGCGTGCCCGGGACAACGACGACGATCCACCAGGACTTCCCATCTGCAGGTACGCACCTTTTCGTAAGCTACTGACGTGGACGTCGGAATCGTGAATGCTGCCCGCCCTGCCCCCTCCGGTCGTTTCCCGGCGGAGTGCCCGAGCCGCGTGGTGCTGACCCACGTGACGAGTCGGTGGGGCGTTCTGATCCTGTTGGCGCTCGAACGCGGGCCGATGCGGTGGGGCGAGTTGCGACGAGAGATCGAGGGCGTCAGCGAGAAGATGCTCGCCTCGACCCTGAAGACCCTCGAGGCCGACGGCATCGTCCACCGCGCCGCCCAGCCGACGATCCCGCCGCGGGTCGACTACTCGCTGACCGAGCGCGGCACCGACCTCGCCGCGCGCCTCGTGCCCCTGATGGACTGGATCCTCGACAACGCCGACGAGATCGTCGCGGGCCGGTGACCGGTCGCCGCCTCACCTGCGCCCCGCGCGGGCCGGCCGCTCAGGCCTGCCCGGTGGACCAGAAGTAGGTCAAGGGGGCGTCGTTGACGAGACGGTCGCCGATCACCCGTTGCTGCAGCACCACGGGGTTGTGCGACGAGAGCGTCCTCGCGTTCCGCCAATGACGGTCGAGCACCCGGTCGCGGTCGGTGGCGCTGGCTCCGCCGACCTCGAACAGGGTGGTCGTCGCGCGCAGGGCCACCTCGACCACCGTCACCTGCGCCCGGATGGTGACGAGCTCGGCCGTCTCGATGCGGTCGAACGCGTCCGGGTCTCCGGCCACCACGGCGTCGTGGGCACGGTCGATCGCCGCGGCCGCGCTCTGCACCAGGGACTCGGCCGCGAGGGCGTCCGCCGAGACCCGCCCCACGACCGACTGGACCAACGGGTCGGCGGCGGCCGTCGCCGCGACGCCCTGGCTGTAGGCGCGGGTGCGGGTGCGCACGAACTCGACGGCATCGCGTTCCGCCGCCGACGCGACGCCGGCCAGCGAGGCCAATAGCACGGTCTGCAGGAAGGCCGGCAAGGGCGTGCGACGCTCGTCGCGCTGGGGCCTGATCTGGGACGGCTCGACCCGCACGCCCTCGAAGCGCGTCGTCCCGCTGCCGGTGAGCCGCTGGCCGAACCCGTTCCAGTCGTCGCGGACGTCGACCCCCTCGTCGTCGACCCGCACCGTCACCCCGACCACCCGGCCGGCCGGCGTCGTCGCGGTCACGGTCGTCCAGTCGGCGAAGAGCGTGCCCGTGCTGTAGTGCTTCTCGCCGTGCAGCCGCCAGCCGTCCCCGTCCGGCACGAGGTGCGTCACGAGCGACCCCACCCGGGCGGCACTGCGCTCGTGGCTCGCGTTGCCGAACACCTCGCCCGCCGCGACCTGCTCGAGCCAGGGGCCGCGCCGCACGAGGTCGTCCGAGGTGTCGAGCAGCAACTCCTCGACGAAGGCGAAGTGCGCCCGCAGCAGCTGCGGCAGGTTCGAGTCGGCCCGCGCCAGGCGCACGAGCAGGGCGAACAGGTCGGACGGCCGGGCGCCGGAACCACCGAGCCCGACCGGCACGGTGACGGCCGTGAAGCCGGACTCCGCCAGCTGCCGCACCTGCTCGAACGGCAGCTCGCGCTTGCGCTCGCGGTCGACGGCGCCCTCGGCGATGCGGTCGAACACGGGCTCGAACCGGGCGAGCAGGTCCTCGCGGGTCGGCGTGGGAGTCGGTGCGATGGTGGTCGTGTCGGTCATCGGGGGCCTCCGGTGGGATCGGTGGTGGTCGTGGTGGGACGTGTGGTGGTGGCGGACAGGCCACCACCGGGGACGGCGGCGAGCAGACGGCGCGTGTACTCGGCGACGGGACGTTCGAGCACCTGCTCGACCCGCCCCTCCTCGACGACCCGTCCGTCCTTCAGGACGAGCACGCGGTCGCTCACGTGCCGGATGACGCCGAGGTCGTGCGAGATGAACAGGGTCGACGTGCCGTAGCGGGCGCGGATGTCGGCCAACAGGTCGAGAACCTGCGCCTGCACCGACACGTCGAGGGCACTGACGGCCTCGTCGAGGACGAGCACGTCCGGGTCGGTGGCCAACGCGCGGGCGATGGCCACCCGCTGGCGCTGGCCACCCGAGAGGGTCGACGGGTGTCGGCCGGCCAGGTGGGGGTCGAGCCCGACCCCCACGAGCAGGTCGTCGACGCGGGCACGGGCGTCCGTCTCCGCGGCACCCCGACCGCCCCGCGCGCTCGCCGCGGCGCGGAGGGCTCCCGTGACGAGCTGGCCGACCGACCGACGAGGGTCGAACGAGCTCAGGGGGTCCTGCGAGACCGTCGCGATGCGCGGCCGGTCGGGTCGCCGCTCCCGCTCGTGCAGGGCGGACCAGGGCCGGCCCTCGAACAGCACCTCGCCCTCGTCCGGGGCCGTCAGGGCCAGGGCGATCGCGGCGGTGGTCGACTTGCCCGAGCCCGACTCGCCGACGATGCCGAGGGTCTCGCCCGCGTGCAGGGTGAACGAGACGTCGTCGACGACCGTGCGGGTGATGCGGTCCGACCCCCGGTAGCGCTTGGTGACGTGACGCACCTCGAGCACGGGGGTGCCCGGGGCGGGGACGGGCCGGTCCACGGGACGTGCCGCCAGGGTCGCCGGTGCCGCCGACGAGAGGCGGCTGCCGCGGGCGTGCGCCGTGGGGATCGCCGCCAGCAGGCGCTGCGTGTAGGGGTGGCTCGGCGCCCCGAGCACCTGGTCGGTCGGCCCCTGCTCGACCACGACGCCGTGCTGCATGACCACGACCTCGTCGGCGAGTCGTTCGACCACACCGAGGTCGTGGCTGATGAGGACGAGCCCCGCGCCGCCGGTGCGCAACTCGTCGAGCAGGGCGAGGATCTGCGCCTGGACGGTCGTGTCGAGCGCGGTGGTCGGCTCGTCGGCGATCAGGACCGCGGGCTCGAGGGCCACGGCCGCGGCGATCAGTGCGCGCTGCCGGAGGCCTCCGGACAGCTGCGAGGGCAGCTGGCGGGCCCGGAGGCGCGGTTCGGGGACGCCGACCCGTTCGAGCAGCTCGATCACCCTGGCCTCGCGGGCCCGCCGATCGCCGTACCGGTGGACGCGGAGGGGCTCCGCGATCTCGGCCCCGACGCGGCGCAGCGGGTCGAGCGAGACGAGGGCGTCCTGCAGGACGTACCCGATCTCACGACCGCGCAAGCGCTGCCAGTCGCGGTCGCCGAGGTCGGTGAGGTCGCGACCGGCGAGCCGGAGGGTCGAGGCGGTCGTCGCGGCGGTGTGGCCGTTCAGTCCGAGCAGCGCCTTGGCCGTGACGCTCTTCCCCGAGCCGGACTCCCCCACGATGGCCGTGCAGCGCCCGGCCTCGACGGTGAACGAGACGTCGCGGACGACCGTGCTGCCGCCGAACGCGACCGACAGGCCCCGCACGTCGACGAGCGGGCCGGCCGTGTCGAGTCGCACGGCCTTGGGGTCGAGGACGGGTTCGGGGCTCATCGCGCGCCTCCCGGGGTGGTGAGGGTCTGGATGCTGCGGCCGACGGCCGTCAGCGACAACGCGAGCAACACGATGACGACGCCGGGGAAGAAGTCGAGCCACCAGGCCTGCTGCAGGTAGTTGCGGCCGGCGTTGAGCATCGCGCCCCACTCCGGGGCCGGGGGCTGGACGCCCATGCCGAGGAAGCCCAGCGCCGACGCCCAGACGATCGCCTGGCCGATGCCCAGGGTGACCAACACGGTCAACGGCCGGAACGCGTTGGGCAGCAGGGTGTGGACGAGCACGTGGACCGGCCCGTGGCCCAGGGCGCGCTCCGCCTGGACGTAGGGCGAGTCCCGCACGGCGAGCACCTGACCCCGGACCATCCGGGCGTAGCCGGGGATCGTGGCGACGCCGACGGCCAGGATCTGCGTTCCGGCCGAGTTGCCGGCGATCGCGACGAGGACGAGGGCGAGCAGAATGCCGGGGAACGCGTAGAGCACCTCGATCACGCGGGTGACGACCGCGTCGACGGCCCGACCGCCGAGTCCCCCGAGCAGGCCCAGCAACGTGGCGCCGGCCAGCCCGAGGGCGGTCGCCCCCACGCCGATCGTCACCGACTGCCCGGCCCCGTGCACGACGCGCGAGTAGACGTCGCGCCCGGACTGGTCCGTGCCGAACACGTGCTCGGCGCTCGGCGCCGCGAAGCTCTTCGCGAGGTCGATCGCGAGGGGGTCGGCCGGCGCGAGCAGACTCGGCCAGACCGCCGCGAGGAGGACGGCCGCGATGAAGGCGACGGCCACCCAGGTCGAGACCCGGCGGAGCGGGTGGGAGGCGCGGCGCACGCGACGCGGACCGGGCGCGGTGGCCGCCGGGTCGGCGTCGTGCAGACCGACCTCGTGCGGACCGGCGTCGTGCGGACCGGTCGGCCGGTCGGTCGCGGCGGGGACGGGGGGCGCCGCGGTGGCGGTGGAAGTGGTGCTCATGCGGGTGCTCCGATCGTGGTGCGCAGCCGGGGATCGACGGCGACGTACGCGACGTCGGTGAGGACGTTCGCGACGACGTAGACGAGGGCCACGACGAAGGTGATGCCGATGACGAGAGGGAGGTCCTGCGCGTTCACCGCGGTGACGAGCACCTGGCCGACGCCCTGGCGGGCGAAGACGACCTCGACGACGACCGCGCCCGAGATCAGCGAGCCGAGGCCCCACCCCGAGAGGGTGATGCCCGGCAGGGCGGCGTGGCGGAGGAGGTGCCGTGCCCGGACGGCCGCCTCGGACAAGCCACGAGCCCGTGCCGAGAGGGCGAACGGCTGGTCCTGGGCGTCCTCGAACTCGTCGCGCGTCACCTGCCCGAGGAACCCGGCCAGCGGGATCGCCAGGGTCAGGGCCGGCAGGACGAGTCCGGGCAGTCCCGTGCCGATCACCGGGAACCAGCCGAGGCGCACCGCGAAGACGAGCAACAGGACGAGGCCGAGCCAGAACTGCGGCAGACCGGCCGCGACCGTCTCGACGACCGAGCCGATCCGGCCCAGGAGGCCGCGCCTCCCGGCGGTGAGCAACGTCGACGTGATCGACAACAGCCAGGCGAGACCGAGCGCGGTGGCCGTGAGGGCAAGGGTCGAGCCGAGCTGGCCGCCGATGACGCTGACGACCGACTGCTTGAGCGTGTACGACTCGCCGAAGTCGAGCCGGACGAGGCCGAGCAGGAACGACCCGTACTGCGCGAGCAAGGGACGGTCGAACCCGTACTGGGCCGTCACGGCGGCGACGGCCTCGGGTGTCGGGTGGGCGGCCGCGCCCCCGAGGATCGCGACGGCGGGGTCGCCGGGCACGGCGTGCTCGAGGAAGAACACGATGGTGCCGACGGCCAGCAGCAGGACGATCGACTCGGCGACGCGACGGGCGATGCGGAGGACCCAGGAGTTCATCGGTCGCCGCCGTCCACGAAGTAGGCGTCCGACAGCACCGGCTCGCCCTCGGAGGGCTCGATCCACACGTCCTTCACCCGGTTGGAGATGCCCAGCCGGGTCTGGATCGGGTAGAGCGGCAGGCTCCAGGCCTTCGAGGTGAGGATCCGCTGGGCCTCGGAGTAGAGCGCCGCCTGTTCGGTCGGATCGGTGGTGGCCGTGCCCGCGATCAGGACGCGGTCGAGCTCGTCGTCGGAGGCGAAGGCCGAGTTCTGACCGTTGCCGACGTCCAGGGTCGCCTTCGAGTACTTGATGTACATCACGTGAGGCGTCGGGCTGTTCCAGTAGTTGCCGATGAGGTCGTACGCGTCGGGATCGCCCCAGACGGCGTTCATGCTGGCGGAGTCCAGCGCCTCGAGGTCGACCTCGATGCCCACCTCCTTCTCCATCGCCTGGATGTTCTGCAGGATCGTCAGGTCGGCGGGCGGCGTCTCGGCACCGTCCGCGTTGTAGGGCAGGCGCACGGTCAGGCTCTCTCCGTCCTTGGTGCGGTGGCCGTCCTCGTCGCGGCCGGTCCACCCGGCGTCGTCCAGCAGGCGGTTCGCCTCGTCGGGGTCGTACGGGAACGGCTCGTGGAAGGTCTCGTCGTAGTGCGGCGTACCGGACGAGACGGCGTCGCCCTCGTACGGGAACACGCCGGCGTAGGCGCTCTCGACGGCGGCACGGGCGTTGGAGGCGTGGACGAAGGCCTTCCGCACGCGGATGTCGTCGAACACCGGGCTGGTCGTGTTGAGGTCGAGGCTGAACGGCGAGCCCGAGTGGACGAACTCCTGCAGGCTGATCGCGGGGTCGGCCTCGGCGAGCTGCTGGCTCTCGGGCGGCACGTTGAAGATGACGTCGGCCTCGCCCGAGCCGAGCGCGCCGTACCGGGTGGTGTTGTCCTTGAGGAACCGCCAGGTGATGCCGTCGAGGTAGGCGGGGCCCTGGTGCTTCGCGTCGGCGGGGGCCGAGTCGTAGTCGTCGTTGCGCACGAGCTGCACGTCTCGGCCGTGGTTCCACGCGACGACCTCGAACGGTCCGGTGCCGACCGGCGACTCGCAGTTCTCCTCGAGGCCGCGCGCCATCGCCTTCGGCGACTCGATGCCGAAGAACGCCTGCGACAGGGCGGCGAGCAGCGGCGAGTAGGGGCGGGAGAGGTCGATCCGGACGACGTGCTCGGACAGGGCGGTCGCGCTTTCGAAGTACCCGGTCAGGTAGAGCAGGTCGGTCGACGACTGCGTGGCCGGGTCGAGGATCTGGGTGAAGTTGTCGACGACGGCCTGCGCGTCGAGCGGGGTGCCGTCGTGGAACTCGACGCCCTCCTTCAGGGTGAAGTCGTACTGCGTGCCGTCGTCCGAGATCGTCCACGAGGTGGCGAGCCAGGGCACGACGCTGCCGTCCGCCTGCAGCGAGACGAGGGAGTCGAGGTACTGCCGGGCGACGTAGGTCTGGGGCATGTCCCCCGAGTTGTGCGGGTCGAGGCAGGTGGGCTCGCGGTCGGTGGCGTAGACCAGGGTGCCGCCGCGGACGGGGCCACGGTCGACGACCTCGGCGGAGGCCGCGCCCGAGCAGCCGGCGAGCAGCGCGACGAGCGCAGTGGCGGCCGTGGTGGCCACGGGGAGGCGTCGGGAGGGAGGTCGGAACATGGGCGAACCTTTCGTCGAGGCCCGAACCTACGGACGCCTCGGCCGCCCGACCAGTCACGTGACGCCACGCGACACCCGTCGTCTCAAACCGTCACACGCGCCCCCGGGACTTGCGGTGGGCCCTCGTGCGCGGTGTGCGTGACGGGCACGGTGTCGACCATCCGGCATCCCCGTCCGGCACCTCCGGCCCGGGACGCTCCCTAGCCTCGGCTGTCGTCGACGGCTTCCGCCCATCCGCACCTGGTTGAGTTCGCCCAGACGACCGACGCGACGAAGGGGCAGGCAGCACATGGGCATCTCGGAGAAGGACTACGACGTGGCCGTCATCGGTGCCGGTCCGGCGGGCACCGCGGCAGCCCTGCGGGCGGCCGAGCTCGGGGCTCGCGTCGTCGTCCTCGAGGCGGGGCGCGAGGGCGGCACCTGCGTGAACACCGGGTGCGTGCCCACGCGGGTGCTGGCCAAGACGGCCCGGCTGATCCGCGAGACCCGACATGCCGACGTCTACGGCGTCGACGTCGCGCCCCCGGCGATCGACTGGGCGTCGACCGTCGCGCGCGTCCGGGAGCGCGTCGACAAGGTCCGGTCGATCAAGCGGGAGGCCGAGCGGTTCGAGGCCGCAGGGGTCGAGCTGGTGCACGAGGGCCGGGCCCGGTTCGTCGACGACTCGACCCTCGTCCTCGGCAGCGGGCGGACGATCTCGGCCTCGTCGATCCTGATCTGCGTCGGTGGCCACTCGCGCCGGCTGCCGATCCCGGGCCGCGAGCTGGCCACCGTGCCCGAACACGTCCTGGACCTGCCGGCCCTCCCCCGACGGGTGGCCGTGATCGGTGCGGGCAACACGGGCGCGCAGCTCGTCACCGTGTTCGACGCGTTCGGCAGTGCGGTCACGCTCCTCGACCTCGCGCCGCGGGTCCTGATGGCGTCCGACGCCTCCGTCTCCGAGGTCGTCGCCGGTGCCTTCACCGATCAGGGCATCGACGTCCGGACGGGCATCGACGGCGTCGAGAGCCTCGCCCGCGCCGACGACGGCTCGATCACCCTGACCTGGCGGCAGGACGACACGACGTCCTCGGCCGACTTCGACGTCGTCGTCATGGCCACGGGCTGGCCCGCCGACGTGGACGACCTCGGTCTCGAGAAGGCCGGCATCGACGTGGAGCGCTCGTCGATCCCCGTCGACCGGTACTTCCGGACCGTCGTGCCGCACGTGTTCGCCGTGGGCGACGCCAACGGCCGCGACATGCTCGTCCAGGCCGCCCAGTTCGAGGGCGAGGCCGCCGCCGAGAACGCCGTCCTCGGCGCCAACCGCCGCACGCCGCACCACCTCCTGCCGGCCGGTGGGTTCACCGACCCGGACTACGCCGGCGTCGGCCTCACCGAAGAACAGGCCCGTGAGGCGGACGAGTCGTGCGTGGTCGTCACGATCCCGTACTCGACCGTGGACCGGGCCGTGATCGACGATCGCGAGACGGGGTTCCTCAAGCTGATCGCCGACCGTCGGCGCGAACTCGTGCTCGGCGCCCATGCCGTCGGCGAGAACGCCGTCGAGGTGGTCCAGGCGGTCACCACCGCCATGGCCGGCGGTGTCGACGTCGCCACCCTGGCCGACGTGCGCTTCGCCTATCCCACCTACAGCGCGGTGATCGGCATGGCGGCCCGGGCCGTGCGCTAGGAGCAGGTCGGCGGTGGTCATCGTGGCACGATGGATCACCCGCCCCGACCGAAAGCCACGATGCGCCTCCTCCTCATCCGCCACGGCGAGACCGCCGACAACGTCGCCCGCACCATCGGTTCGCGACCTCCGGGCCCGCCGCTCTCTCCGCTCGGCCACGAACAGGCCGCCGACCTCGCGACGGCCCTGGCCCACGAACCGATCGTCGCCGTGCACTCGTCGCGCCTGCGCCGGGCCGGCGAGACCGCCGTGATCGTCGCCGACGGCCTCGGGCTCCCTCACCACGAGGTGGACGGTGCCCACGAGATCGACGCCGGCGACCTGGAGGGGCTGCCCTACGCCGAGGCCCTGCCCCGGTACGCCGGCACCATGCAGAGGTGGTGGACCGATCCGGAGGCGCGCATCCCGGGAGGCGAGAGCGGCACCGAGTTCACGGCCCGGTTCCGTGCGGCGGTCGATCGGGTCGTCGCCGCGACACCGGCCGACTCGACCGCGGTCCTCGTCTCGCACGAAGCCGCCATCTGCGTCTGGGCGGCGGACACCGCCCGCAACCTCGACGCCGCGTTCAGTCGCACCCACGGGCTCCGCAACACCGGCTCGGTCGTCCTCGAGGGCTCCACCGAGGGCGGCTGGGTCGCCGTCTCGTGGGACGGCGAACCCCTGGCGCACTGAGCCGCGCGTCCGACGACCAGACCGCAGCGCGCCTCCTACGGGCCGCCGAGCCAGTGGTCGATGCGGTGGTGGTCCGGGCGGAAGCCGTTCTGGACGCCCCACAGCACGGCCTGCGTCCGGCTCGTCGCGCCGATCCGTCGGTAGACCGATCGGATGTAGGACTTGACCGTGTTCGGGCTGAGGTAGGTGAGCGCTGCGACCTCGGCGTTGCTCTTCCCCTGGGTGATGAGGGCCAGGATCTCGGACTCGCGGTCGGTGATGCCCTCGCGGCGGCCGGGCCAGTCGAGGCCCGGCGCACTCGGTGCCCGCCCCCGCACCTCGCTGACGACCCGTTCGCCCCGGTGGACCGCCTCGAGCGCCTCGACCAGTTCGCGGGCACCGAGGGTCTTCGACAGGTACCCGTGCACGCCCTGCGCGAGAGCCGACTCGACGAGCTCGGGGTGGAAGTTCCAGGTGTAGACGACGACCTTGCCGGCCGCCGGGTTGGCGACCAGTTCGGCGAGCTCGTGGTGGTCGGACTCCGGCTGGGCGAACGAGTCGTAGAGGACGACGTCGACCCGGTCGGACAGGGACGTCGTGGCGTCGATCTCGGCGACGACGACCCTGTCGCGGTAGCGGTCGAACATGTGGGCGAGACCGGCGAGCACGACGTCGTAGTCGTCGACGAGTGCGACGGTGATCGACCGGGTCGGAGCGAGGGGCATGAGGACACCATCCCACCCCGAGGGGTGTGCCGCCACACCTCCAGGGGTGGTCTGCTGGGTCCTGCGACACCACGGCACCGACGGTGCCGGTCGCCCACCTCTCCCGGAAGGAGAACACCATGATCGGTCTCATCATCAGCTTGCTCGTCGTCGGCCTCATCGCAGGGTTCATCGCCCGCGCGGTCGTCCCGGGTCGCCAGAGCCTGTCGATCGCCATGACGATCCTGCTCGGCATCATCGGCTCGTTCGTCGGAGGGTTCCTCGGCTTCCTGCTGTTCCAGCACGACCCCACGGACGGGTTCTTCCAGCCCGCCGGCATCATCGGCTCGATCATCGGCGCGATCGTCGTCCTGGTGATCTGGGTCGCCGTCTCGGGTCGCCGCGGCGCCGCTCGCCGCTGACCCCCGGTCGCCGCCGGGGTGGCTGTGCCACGGCCGCCCCGGGTCGCACCGACGCAGGAGCACGCGCACCGCACCGTCGGGCCGACCCGATCGGTACTCGCCCCCGGGTCAGGACGCGAGCGAGCGGCGGAGCGTCCGGACGATCTGCGCCCGGGCGGCACGACCCGATCGAGTGGGCAGCAGCGGGTAGGCGTGCACGTCGCCCTCCCCTTCGTGCCACTCGAGCTCGACGCCGGCCGCCGCGGCACGGTCGCGAAGGAGGTGCGCGTCGGGGTTCAGGACGTCCCGCGTCCCCGTGAACACCGTCACCGGGCCCAGCCGCGAGAGGTCGCCGAACAAGGGGCTGACGACGGGGTCGCGCAGGTCGAGCTCGCCCCGCCAGTGCTCGGCGAGCACGCGTCCGCCGGGCGTCCCGAGCCACGGGTCGGACGGCTGCACCTCGGGGATGCGGGGGTTGCCCCAGGTCAGGTCGAGCGCGGGGGCGATCAGCACCGTGCGGGCGACGACGACGCCCGCGTCACGCAACGACAGGGCGGCCGACAGCACGATCTGGCCGCCGGCCGAGTCCCCGGCGAGGGCGACCGGGCCGTCTGCCGACGCGACCAGGTCGAGGATGCCGACCCGCGCCTCCTCGGCCGTCCCGTACGGGACCAGCGGGTAGATCGGCAGGACGACCGTCGTGCGGACCTCGGCGGAGAGCTGGGCGGCGAGGTGCCAGTGCTGCGACACGATCTCGCCCACCCAGCCGCCGCCGTGGGCGTATACGACGGTGCCGCGCGACGCACCGTCACGCCGCGTGATCGTGTAGACCGGCCAGCCGCCGCGCTGCTCGACGTCGACCCGGACGTCGTCCCGGAGGACGGCAGGCGGGCCGTACGGTGCCGGGCGGAGGGACGACCGACGGATGCGCCGACGCGCCCCGGCCTCGGTGACGAAGGTGCGGTTCGCCCCCGTCGCCCGCAGGAACGCCGGGACCGCCGCCCGGGGCAGGACGAGCCTCGCGGCGAGGGGCACCCGGACGGTCTCGCGGGAGGTGCGGGAGGCGCGGGAGGGCATCCGAGGGAGGCGCGTGGTCACGGCCGCGACGATACCCCGGCTGCCGCCCGGGTGAGTGCCGATCAGCGCGCCGGCGCCGGACCGGACTCGACCGTCACGGCACCAGGCAGATCGTCGTGATGTCGACCGTCGGCCCGGCCCGTACATACGACCACCGCTCGAGCCAGTCGGCTTCGGGGACGATCTGGTCGAAGTCGACCAGGTCCTGCTCGGCCCCGATCCCCTCGCTCGACCAGAGCTCGCGCACGCCGTCGAGGTCGGTGCGGGTGCCCGGCAGCACGTGGACCCCGTCGGGCAGCAGTGGTCCGCCGGACGCGTCGACGAGGCCGTCCGCGGAGTACGAGTAGCTCCACACGACCCCGGGATTGTCGTTGTCGAGGAGGCACTCCTCGCTGTACGCCCGGACGGTCGAGCCGTCGGCGCGCAAGCCCTCGGTCGGATCGCCGCCGAGGGCTCGGACGGTGTCGTCACCGAGCGCGCGCAGCTCGTCGCCGGCCTCCTCGCCCGTGTACCGCTGCTCGGCCACGGACGGCGGCTGCGCCGTCCGGTACCGGTCCGCCGCCACAGAGGAGAACTGCAGGACGACGGCGAGTCCACAGGTCACGAGTCCGACCACGAGCACGAGGGTGGCCACGACGAAGGCCACGCCCGAGAGCGACGGGTCGCGGCGCCGGGCGCGCACCTGCCCGACGAACACGACCAGCGGCACGCCGACGCCGATCGCGGCACCGACGACGAGCCACCCGGTGAGGCCGAAGCCGCCCGTCGGATCGTCGGTCGGCTCGAGGAGGCGCGAGAGGACGGCCGCGAGTTGCACGATCCAGCCCACGACGAGGGCCACCGGCAACGTCAGGGCGACCGCGACGCCGCTGCCCCGACCGGTCGTCGTCGTGTGCTCGGTCGCTGCGCCCTCGACCTGCGCCCCGTCGACCGGCTCCTGTGGTCGTCCGTCCATCCCAGCCCCCTGTCGACGTCCTCAGCCCATCCTGGTCCATCGAGACGAAGGACTGCGGGACACTCCTCCTGACCGGCGTGGGTCGCGACGACCACGTCGACGTGGCCCCGGCGACAACCGGTCGGACATCCGACGACTGCCGCGACGACGACCCCCGACAGGTCACCTGACGTGCGGTGTCACTCCTCGACGTCGACGCCGTCGGTGACGGACTCGACGTCGTGGCCGCTCCATTCCTGCAGCCGCGCGGCGACGATCTCCCGTCTCCCACGAAGGAACCGTGGGACATTCGCGTCCCACAGCTCGGGCCGGGGCAGGAGCACAGCAGGCCTCCGGCCGGTCCACCGGGTCGGGAACACGTGACGGCCGCGGAACGGCACAAGGTAGGCGACGCCGTCGCTCGCCTCGGCGATGGAGTAACCGACACCGATGTGGAGGTCTCTGTCGGCCCCGGGACGGGTGCCGGCCAGCCTCGGACGCGACGGCGGTACAGGCACCGGAAGCACGCCCGGGGAGACTTTCGCGTCGGGGTTCAGCGTCGGCCGGTCGGGTGCGTTGTCCACGCGCGGGTAGCCGTCTTCCCAGCGCCGGACGAACGGCGCCATGGGCAGGACGTGCTGGTAGATGGGGGTGCCGCGGATGGCGAGGCCCCACAGGATGGTCTCGTTCGACACGGTGCAGCGCAGGTACGTGATGATGGTGTACTTCGTGTCGCTGATCAGCAAGTCGACGATCTCGTCGACAGGGACGTCGGCGCGGATGACCTCGAACCGGCCATCGGACAGACGCTCTTCGATGGCACGTTGCGTCGGTCCGACTTCGAGGGCGACCTGCCCGGATGGGTACGTCTGCTCGACCGTCATGGCCTCCGCGTCGCAGCACGGGCATGGTTGCCGGGTGCCGCCGGTCTCCATGCCGACGAACTGCAGCGTCTCGTCGTACCAGGAGTCAGGGTCGAACACGACCGTGTGACCCGAATGCTCGATGAGCCGGCTGGTGACGATGTCGTGCCGGCCGCGGAGCCACGGCGGGACGACCGCGTCCCACACCTCGGGACGTGGGACACGGACTTCCGGAGGCGACACACCCCACGCCGCCAGCAGCGACCAGCGCCGGTCGCCCTCCGAGTAAACGATGGTCTCCCGCTCCGGGTTCGACAGGGTGAACCCGTCACCGGTGAAGAACGGGTGCGCCGCCGGGACAGCCGTGTGACGGGAAGTCTCCAGCGAGACGGCCGGGACCGCTCCCTCGTCGCTCGTCTTCCTCCACCACATGAATCGACTATGCCAGGCCAGAAAGTCCTCGAGCTCCGCCCCGATTCGGCCGAGGTACTCGTCGAGAACACCACCGTGGCTGTGTGTGACGACGTCACGTTCGTCAGCCACTTCCTGAAGCGCGATGCCAGTGGCCGCTTCCCGAATGTGCTCACGGTCGTCTTGCTCAGAGGGTCATTGCTGACCAGCACGTCTCAGGGTGGGCCCTACCGGGCTCGAACCGATGACATCCACGGTGTAAACGTGGCGCTCTACCAACTGAGCTAAAGGCCCTCGCACCGGGACGAGCCGGGCGAGCGAGTACAGGTTAGCGGGTGGACGAGCCGACCCGCGCCTCCTGGGCAGTGGCCCGGGGACTCAGGCCGTGACGGGGACGAGGAGGTCGAGCGCGGCGCGGTAGTCGGCGAGCGAACGTTCTTGACCGGGCTCGGTGCCGAAGTGCTCGCGGATGACGCCGTCGACGTCGATCAGGAAGGTGGTGCGGGTCGCGAATCCCTTGTTCTCGAGGAAGACGCCGTACTCCTTCGAGACCTCGCCGTGCGGCCAGAAGTCGGCCAGCAGGGTGAAGTCGTAGCCCTTCTCCTCGGCGAAGGCGCGCAGCGTGGCCTTGGAGTCGACGGAGACGACCAGCAACTCGACGCGGTGGTCCTGGAACATCGCGAGGTTGTCGCGCAACGTGCAGAGCTCTTTGGTGCAGGTGCTGCTGAACGCCAGGGGGAAGAACACCAGGGCCACGGGCTTGACGCCCCGGAAGTCGCTCAACCGGACTCGCTCGCCGAACTGGTTCGGCAGGTCGAAGTCGGGAGCCTGGATGGCGTTCTCCAGAGCCATGGGTGCGTTCCTTTCGCGTCGACCCGGGCGGTCGGCGACTGACACGATCGCCGATCCTACGCCTCACGCGTCGGATTTCAAGCGGCGGCGTGGCCGGGCGTTCCCAGCGCGTGCCGAGCCTGCATCGGTCCGGGCAACTAGAGTGGGCTGGTCAGGCGGAGTGCGTCTCGGAACCCGGGCACGACGGGCCTGACATCTGTTTGTCCACTCCACGCGGTGGCCCTCCAAGAGACGGCTGCTCCACACAGATGATTGAGGTCAAGGGTGACGGTTAACGATCAGGACCCGTACACGGTCGACAAGGCCGATCGCGATCCCGAAGAGACCGCCGAGTGGCGCGAGTCGCTCGACGCTCTCGTGAAGGCGCAGGGTCACGAACGTGCCCGCGAGATCATGAAGAGCCTGCTCACCCGGTCGAGCGAGCTGCACCTGGGCGTGCCGATGGTCCCCAAGACGGACTACGTCAACACCATCGCCCCCGAAGACGAGCCCGAGTTCCCCGGTGACGAAGAACTCGAGCGCCGCTACCGCAAGTGGGTCCGCTGGAACGCCGCGATCACCGTGCACCGCGCACAGCGCCCCGGCATCTCCGTCGGCGGCCACATCTCGACCTACGCCTCGTCGGCCGCCCTGTACGAGGTCGGCAACAACCACTTCTTCCGCGGTCAGGACCACTCCGGTGGCGGCGACCAGGTGTTCTTCCAGGGCCACGCCTCCCCCGGCATGTACGCCCGCGCCTACCTCGAGGGCCGTCTCGGCACCGACCAGCTCGACGGCTTCCGCCAGGAGAAGTCGCACGCCTCCGGCGGACTCAGCTCGTACCCGCACCCGCGCCTCATGCCCGAGTTCTGGCAGTTCCCGACCGTGTCGATGGGCCTCGGGCCGATCAACGCCATCTACCAGGCGCAGGTCGCGAAGTACCTCACCAACCGCGGCATCAAGGACGCCAGCGACCAGCAGGTCTGGGCGTTCCTCGGCGACGGCGAGATGGACGAGGTCGAGAGCCGCGGTCAGCTGCAGGTGGCGGCCAACGAAGGCCTCGACAATCTGAACTTCGTCATCAACTGCAACCTGCAGCGCCTCGACGGTCCGGTCCGCGGCAACGGCAAGATCATCCAAGAGCTCGAGTCGTTCTTCCGCGGCGCCGGCTGGAACGTCATCAAGGTCGTCTGGGGTCGCGAGTGGGACTCCCTCCTCGCCAACGACTCGAGCGGCGCGCTGCTCAACCTCATGAACACCACGCCCGACGGTGACTTCCAGACCTACAAGGCCGAGAGCGGCGGTTACGTCCGCGACAACTTCTTCGGCCGCGACCCCCGCGCGCTCGAACTCGTCGCGGACTACTCCGACGACGACATCTGGAACCTCAAGCGCGGCGGCCACGACTACCGCAAGGTCTACGCCGCGTTCAAGGCCGCGACCGAGCACACGGGCCAGCCGACGGTCATCCTCGCCAAGACGGTCAAGGGCTACGGCCTCGGGAAGTCCTTCGAGGGCCGCAACGCGACCCACCAGATGAAGAAGCTCACGCTCGACAACCTCAAGCAGTTCCGCGACGAGCTCCGCATCCCGATCACCGACGCCCAGCTCGACGAGAACCCGTACCTGCCGCCGTACTACCACCCCGGCCAGGACGACGACGCGATCCAGTACATGCAAGAGCGTCGTCGCGCGCTCGGTGGCTACGTGCCCGAGCGCCGCAGCAAGTACACGCAGATCGCCGTCCCCGAGGCGAAGACGTACGACGTCGTCAAGAAGGGCTCGGGCAAGCAAGAGGTCGCCACCACGATGGCGTTCGCCCGCCTGCTGAAAGACCTGCTGCGCTCGCCCGACTTCGGGCACCGCATCGTGCCGATCATCCCCGACGAGGCCCGCACCTTCGGCATGGACGCCTACTTCCCGACGTCCAAGATCTACAACCCGAACGGCCAGCACTACACGTCGGTCGACCGCGAACTGCTGCTCGCCTACAAGGAGAGCCCGCAGGGCCAGATCATCCACGTCGGCATCAACGAGGCCGGTGCGTTCGCGGCCTTCACCGCCGTCGGCACCTCGTACTCCACGCAGGGCGAACCGCTCATCCCGGTCTACGTCTTCTACTCGATGTTCGGGTTCCAGCGCACCGGCGACGCCATGTGGGCAGCCGGCGACCAGATGGCCCGCGGGTTCATCATCGGCGCCACCGCCGGGCGCACGACACTGACCGGCGAAGGCCTCCAGCACGCCGACGGCCACTCGCCGCTGCTCGCCTCGACGAACCCCGCGGTCGTCTCGTTCGACCCGGCCTTCGGCTACGAGCTCGGCCACATCGTCAAGTCGGGCATGGACCGCATGTACGGCACCGACGAGCACGGCAACGCGTCGCACACCGACCCGAACGTCATGTACTACATCACCGTCTACAACGAGCCGATGGCCCAGCCCGTCGAGCCCGAGGGCCTCGACGTCGACGGTGTGGTGCGCGGCATCTACAAGCTCAAGGACGCCGAGAACCTGGGCCCCCGTGCCCAGCTGCTCGCGTCGGGCGTCGGTGTGCCGTGGGCGCTCGAGGCCCAGCAGCTGCTCGCCGACGACTGGAACGTCGCGGCCGACGTCTGGAGCGTCACCAGCTGGACCGAACTGCGCCGCGACGGCCTGGCCGCGGAAGAGCACAACTTCCTGCACCCGAACGACGAGCCCAAGACGCCTTACGTGACCGAGAAGTTGCAGGGTGCCGAGGGTCCGTTCATCGCCACCAGCGACTTCATGGCGGCCGTGCCCGACCAGATCCGCGAGTACGTGCCCGGCGACTACCTGACGCTCGGTGCCGACGGCTTCGGCTTCAGCGACACCCGGGCGGCTGCCCGCCGCTTCTTCAAGATCGACGGCCCGTCGGTCGTCGTCCGCACCCTGCAGGCCCTGGCCCGCCGGGGCGAGGTCGACCCGGGCGTCGTCCAGCAAGCGATCGACCGGTACCAGTTGCACGACGTCACCGCCGGTACCAGCGGCACCGCCGGTGGGGAGGCCTGACGACCCCGTGAGCACCGAGCGGGTGCCCACCTCGCCCCTCCAGCCGTCCGCGGCCACGAAAGAGCGCACGCTCGCGTGGCTGCGGACGGTCTCGGGCGAGTTGTCCACCGCGACCATCAAGCGCCTCGAAGAGACGCTGCCGTGGTACGGAGACATGCCCCCGGGGCGCCGTTCGGCGGTCGGGCTCGTCGCCCAGGCCGGCATCACCTCGTTCATCAGCTGGTTCGCCGACCCCCGGTCCACCCCCTGGATCGCGGCGGACGTGTTCGGCGCCGCCCCGCGTGAGCTGCTGCGCTCGGTCAGCCTGACCCAGACGCTGCAGCTCATCCGCATCACCGTCGAGGTGGTCGAAGAACGTGTCAAGGACGGGGACGACTCGCTCCGCGAGGCGATCCTGCTCTACTCTCGCGAGATCGCCTTCGCCTCAGCCGACGTCTATGCCCGGGCCGCCGAGGCCCGCGGACTCTGGGACGCCCGTCTCGAAGCCCTGGTCGTCGACTCGATCCTCAGCGGCGAGTACGACGACGAGCTGCCCAGCCGCATCGCCGCGCTCGGCTGGCACGGTCACGGCGAGGTCGCCGTCCTCGTCGGCACGGCCCCTCGGATGCTCGACGTCGACATGCTGCGGCGCACCGCCCGGCACCGAGAAGCCGACGTGCTGATCGGAGTGCAGGGCAGCCGACTGGTGCTGGTCATCGGGCGGGCCGACCCTCTCGACGAGAGCAGCACCTCCTCGACCCACCCCAGCTTCACCGAGATCGCGCACGCCCTCGAACCCGGCTTCGGTGACGGGCACCTCGTGCTGGGCCACGAAGTGCCGAGCCTCGTCGACGCCTCGAAGAGCGCGAAGGCCGCCCTCGCCGGTTTTGCCGTCGCCCGGGCCTGGCGGAACGCACCCCGCCCCGTCCTCGCTGACGACCTGTTGCCCGAGCGTGCCCTCGCCGGCGACCCGGTGGCGCGATCGACGCTCGTCAACCGGATCTACAAGCCACTCAAGGCGCACTCCACCGAGCTGTTGACCACCCTGTGGTGCTACCTCGACAACGGGCGCTCGCTCGAGGCCACGGCTCGCGAACTCTTCGTGCACCCGAACACCGTGCGCTACCGTCTCAAGCGCGTCACGGACGTCATCGGGTGGGACGCCACGGGTGCGCGCGAGGCGCTCATCCTGCAATCCGCACTCGTGCTCGGATCGATCGCCGACCCCGACGGGTCCGGGGTCCGCCGCAAGTGATCGTCGGCCATCCCTGGGGTCCGTCTGTGCGCTTCGACAACGTTCCCGCCCATCTTTGGTCGAGTTGCTACACCGCAGACCCGCTACTCATTGGCATGATGGACCAGTGATCGTTGTCGTAGCGCCCGGTCAGGGCTCCCAAACTCCCGGATTCCTCGAACCCTGGCTGGCCGAACCCGACCAGCGTGACCTGCTGACGTCGCTCTCCGACGCGGCCGGCGTCGACCTCGTCGCACACGGCACGACGTCGGACGCCGCCACGATCCGCGACACCGCCGTCGCGCAGCCCCTCATCGTCGCCGCCGGCGTCCTGACCGCCCGTGCCCTCTTCCACCGCGTGGACCGCTCCGCGGTCGCCGGCGTCGCGGGCCACTCGGTCGGCGAGTTCACCGCCGCGGCCGTCAGCGGCGTGCTGAGCGACGTCGACGCCGTCACGCTCGTCGCCGAACGGGGCCGGGCCATGGCCGACGCCGCCGCCCTGGTCGAGACGGGCATGAGCGCCGTGCTCGGAGGCGACGAGGCCGAACTGCTCGCCCGTCTCGACGCCCTCGGGCTCTTCCCCGCCAACTACAACGGTGGCGGCCAGATCGTCGTCGCCGGCGAGACCGCCGCCCTCGCCGAGCTCGCGGCCGACCCGCCGGTCAAGAGCCGCGTCGTGCCCCTCCAGGTCGCCGGCGCCTTCCACACGCGATACATGCAGCCCGCCGTCGACCGCCTCCGCTCAGCCGCCGCCTCGGTCGCGGCCGCCGACCCGTCCACGACGCTCTGGACCAACCACGACGGCAGCGCGGTCACCTCGGGCGCCCGCTTCGTCGAGCTGCTCGTCGGTCAGGTCTCGTCCCCCGTCCGATGGGACGCGACCATGCGCTCGTTCGCCGACGCCGGCGTCACGGGAATCATCGAACTCGCCCCGGCGGGAGCCCTCACCGGTCTCGCCAAGCGTGCGCTGAGGGGTGTCCCCTCGGTCGCCGTCAAGACACCCGACGACCTGCAGGCCGCCGTCGACCTCATCGAGGGAGCAGCATGACCACCCCCCAGCTCAACCAGACGACCGGTGCGCAGTTCACCCGCATCTACGCACTCGGCGCCGCCCGGGGCGAGAACGTGGTGCCGAACGCCGACATCATCGAACCGATCAACTCCAGCGACGAGTGGATCCAGCAGCGCACCGGAGTGATCACCCGTCGCCGCGCGGGCAAGGACGTCAAGGTCGTCGACCTCGCCGAGGCCGCCGCCACCGAGGCCATCGCCAAGTCCGGCATCCGCCCCGACCAGATCGGTGCCGTCCTCGTGTCGACCATCGGTGCCGGCGTCGTGACTCCGTCGGTAGCCTCGCTGCTCGCCGAACGCGTCGGTGCGAACCCGGCCGCCGCCTACGACATCTCGGCAGCCTGTGCCGGCTTCACCTACGGCATCGCGCAGGCGGACTCGTTCGTCAAGTCGGGCCTCGCCGAGTACGTCCTCGTCGTGGGTGCCGAAAAGCTCAGCGACGTCATCGACCCGACCGACCGCACGATCTCGTTCCTCCTCGCCGACGGAGCGGGTGCGGCGATCGTCGGTCCGTCCGACAGTGCCGGCATCGGCCCGACGGTCTGGGGCTCCGACGGCTCCAAGTGGGACGCCATCGGCATGACCAACACCATGGCCGAATACCGCGAGGGCGCGGGTGAGGTCCCCTGGCCGACCCTCCGCCAAGAAGGTCAGACGGTCTTCCGCTGGGCCGTCTGGGAGATGGCGAAGGTCGCGAAAGAGGCCCTCGACCGCGCGGGCATCACCGCCGACCAGCTCTCGGCCTTCGTGCCGCACCAGGCCAACATGCGCATCATCGACGAGTTCGCCAAGCAGCTCGGCCTGCCCGAGTCCGTCGTGATCGGTCGCGACATCGCGACCACCGGCAACACCTCGGCCGCGAGCATCCCGCTCGCGACCCACCGACTGCTCGACGAGCACCCCGAGCTCAGCGGCGGCCTCGCCCTGCAGATCGGTTTCGGTGCCGGACTCGTGTTCGGCGCCCAGGTGGTCGTGCTGCCCTAGCGCGCCGCTGCCCGCCCGACCGCGGGGCGCTGTATAGGCTTTACCCCGGTCACATCGACACCCCCTCAAGGAGACAACACCATGGCACTGTCCACCGAAGAAGTCCTCGCCGGCCTCGCCGAGCTCGTCAACGACGAGACCGGGATCGCCACCGACACCGTCGAGATGGACAAGTCGTTCACCGACGACCTCGACATCGACTCGATCTCCATGATGACCATCGTCGTCAACGCCGAAGAGAAGTTCGACGTCAAGATCCCCGACGAAGAGGTCAAGAACCTCAAGACCGTCGGCGACGCCGTCACGTACATCCACAAGGCGCAGAACTAAGACGTCGGCCGCCCGGTCGCCTTGAGGGCGATCGGGCCCCGCCGCTGTGCCCTCGACGCCGTCGACCCCACGCCACCAGCCTCGGCTGCAGCCCGGGTCACGGCGTCGTCGTACATCGGCACAGCCCACCGACCGGCCCTCCCAGAAGGAACGTCAATGACCAAGAAGATCGTCGTCACCGGACTCGGCGCCACGAGTCCGCTCGGTGGCACCGCCACCGAGAGCTGGCAGAACCTGCTCGCCGGCCAGTCGGGCATCACCACGCTCGAACAGGACTGGGTCGCCAAGTACGAGCTGCCCGTCACCTTCGCCGGCCAGGCACGCACCCCCTCGGCCGACGTGCTCGACCGTCGAGAGATCAAGCGCCTCGACCCGTCGAGCCAGTTCGCGCTCACCGCCGCCCGCGAGGCCTGGGCCGACGCCGGCTCGCCCGAGGTCGTCCCCGAGCGCTTCATCGTCGACTGGGCCACCGGCATCGGCGGCGTCTGGACGCTGCTCGACGGGTGGGACACCCTGCGCGAGAAGGGCCCGCGACGCGTCCTGCCGATGACCGTCCCCATGCTCATGCCGAACGGTCCCGCCGCCGCCATCTCGATGAGCCTGGGTGCGCGCGCCGGAGCCCGCACGGTCGTCTCGGCCTGCGCCTCCAGCACCGAGTCGATCGCCATGGCCTACGAGCACCTGCAGTCCGGCCTGGCCGACATCGCCGTCGCCGGCGGCTCCGAGGCGGCCATCCACCCGATGCCCCTGGCCTCGTTCGCCGCCATGCAGGCTCTCTCGAAGCGCAACGACGACCCCGCCACGGCATCCCGTCCCTACGACGTCACGCGCGACGGCTTCGTCCTCGCCGAAGGCGGTGCTGCGCTCGTCCTCGAGACGGAAGAGCACGCCCTGGCCCGCGGGGCCCGCATCTACGCCGAGCTCATCGGTGGTGCGGTCACCAGCGACTCGTACCACATCACCGCTCCCGACCCCGAGGGCACCGGCGCCGCCCGGGCCGTCATCGCGACGCTCGAGAACGCCGGGGTCGACCGCGACCAGGTCGTCCACGTCAACGCCCACGCGACGAGCACCCCGGTCGGCGACATCGCCGAGTACCACGCCATCAAGCGCGTCTTCGGCGACCACACCTCGAAGCTGATCGTCTCGGCGACCAAGGCGGCCACGGGCCACCTGCTCGGCGGCGCGGGCGGCATCGAGGCGCTGTTCACGGTCAAGGCCCTGCACGAGCGCCTCGCACCGCAGACGATTAACGTCACGCAGATGGACGACGAGATCGACATGGACGTCGTCGTCGGCGAACCCCGCCCCCTGCCCGAGGGCGAGATCGTCGCGATCAGCAACTCGTTCGGCTTCGGCGGCCACAACGCCGTCGTCGGTTTCCGCTCGGTCTGACCGGGCGGGCAGCGCAGGAGGCGCGGGTGGCGTGATCACGCCACCCGCGCCTCGTTCGTCGTCACCGGGGTGGCCCGGCGCGCACCGAGCCCGAGGGGCGGGTCAGCCGACCTTGTGCAGCCAGACGACGGGGTTGCCCTCGCCGCTGTGACGGAACGGTTCGAGTTCGTCGTCCCAGGCCTGGCCGAGGGCGAGACGCAGCTCGCGGTGCAGCTCGAGGGTGTTCGACCCCGCGATCTCCATCGCGTAGCGGATGCGGTCCTCCGGGATGACCGTGTTGCCGGCCGTGTCGGTCTGTGCGAAGAAGACGCCGAGGTCGGGCGAGTGCATCCAGCGACCGCCGTCGTGGGACTCACCCGGGTCTTCGGTCACCTCGTAGCGCAGGTGCTCCCACCCGCGCAGGGCGGAGGCGATGCGGGCGCCGGAGCCCTCGTCGCCCTGCCACGAGAACTCGGTGCGGCGGGCGCCGGGCAGCACGGGCTGGTCGACCCAGGCGAAGTTCACGCCGTGCCCGAGGGCACGACCGACGGCCCACTCGACGTGTGGGCACAGTGCACGAGGGGACGAGTGCACGTAGAGCACTCCCCGAGCGATTGCAGCAGCCACGATTCCTCCATCTGGTTCAGGTGCGACTTCCCCATCGACCTGTCAGACGTGATTCGTGTGCGTTCTTCGATTGTGCGGGCCGGAGCCCGGTGGTACGCGGGACGGTGCCCGTTCTGTGAATTATGACCGACCGGGCTGGGAAATCACAACTGTGTAACACCTGCGAATGGCGCGGAGTCTCGCTGTACCCGGAGGCTCACTTCGCCTGCGAGTAGTCGTCCACGACGGCGACCGTCACCGGGAAGGCGACCGGGGCGTCGCCGAACAGCAGTCGACCGGCCTCGACCGCGCTCTCGGCGACCAGCGCGGCGACCTCGTCGGCGGCGGCGGCCGGTGCGTGCACGACCACCTCGTCGTGCAGGAAGAACACGAAGTGGGGTGCCGGGACGCCGGCCCCCCACCTCTCGTGCAGGCGTCGGCGCAGGGCACCCATCCAACACAGGGCCCACTCGGCGGCCGTGCCCTGGACGACGAAGTTGCGGGTGAACCGCCCCCACGAGCGCGCGTCGCGATCGGCGGGCCGCACGCCCATCTCGGGAGGCAGTGCGCCCGCCCCGGCGCCCCCGGAAGCGGCCGGGTCGTCGGACGGACGCGGCGAACTCCGACCGAGCAGGGTGTCGACGACTCCCCCGGCCTCACCCGTGCGGGCCGCCGACTCGACGAGTGCCATGGCGTCGGGGAACCGTCGGGCCAGGCGGGGCACGAGGCGGCCGCTCTCGCCCTGCGTCGCGCCGTACATCGCACCGAGCATCGCGACCTTGGCCTCGGCGCGGGTCGCGACGGCTCCGCTGGCGACGATGCCCTCGTAGAGGTCGCCCGATCCGGCCCGGGCCATCGAGCGGTCGCCCGACAACCCGGTCAGGATGCGCGGCTCGAGTTGCGAGGCGTCGGCGACCACGAGCTTCCAGCCCGGGTCGGCCACGACGGCGCCGCGGACGGCCCGCGGAAGCTGCAGCGCGCCTCCTCCGCTCGTGGCCCAGCGGCCGGTCACGACTCCGCCCGGCACGTAGTCGGGGCGGAAGCGCCCGCCGTGCACCCAGGCGTCGAGCCAGGCCCAGCCGTTGGCGACGAGCAGTCGTTGCATCTTCTTGTAGCGGAGCAGGGGTTCGATCGCGGGGTGCTCGTGCCGTTGCAGTTCCCATTGACGCGTCGACTGCACGAGCACGCCCGCGCGGTTCAGTGCCCTGATGAGCTCGGCCGGCGAGTCGGGGTTGAGGTCGGGCGCCTCGAGCGCCTGCCGCACCTCGTCGAGGGCGTCGCGCATGCGGGCCGGTCGCTCACCCGGGGTGGGCCTCGGCCCGAGGGCGGCGGTCAGCAGTTCGTCGTGCACCCGAGGCGACCACGGGATGCCCCGGTGGCGCATCTCGGCCGCGATCAACGCGCCGGTGGACTCGGCGGCGACGAGCAGCTCGAGTCGACCCCGGGTCGGAGAGGCCTCGACCGCGTCGCGCTGGGCGAGGAACTCGGCGGCCGGGTCCGGCAGCGAGTCGGGGACGACCTCGAAGAGGCCGTCGGACTCCCCCGGCGCCGCCTGGGGGACGTCCCACGGCCCGGGAGCCGCACCTCCGACCGGGAAGCCGGGGGCCGCCGTCGAGCGCCGCAGGATGGCGTGCACGAGCCGGAGGTCGACGCAGCGGGCCACCGTGACCCCGGCGTCGAGGAGGCGCGGGTACCACCGCGGGGTGTCGTCCCAGACCCAGCGGGGCGAGGCCTCGCGCTCGAGGGCGGCCACGCGCCCCGGCAGGTCGGCCGCGGGGATGACGTCGACCCCTGCCGCCTCGAGTCGCCCCGACGCGCCGCGCTCGTACCGCGTCAGCTCGACGTCGCCGTCGGGCAGGCGACGCAGCAGGAAGAACACCGCCTGATCATCCCACCCCGCACCGACACCGTCGGCCCGTGCCTAGTGCAGCGGGTGCCCGGCGGAGTCGAGGACGTTCTTCTCGCCGGCCTCGATCGGCGACGCGAACCGGTTCTGGGCCGGCGGGATCGGGCAGTTGAAGGCGTACGAGAAGGCGCAGGGCGGCAGGACGGCCCGGTTGAAGTCGAGCGTGATGGTGCCGTCGCCGTTCGGGGTCGGGAAGAGGAACCGGCCGACGGAGTACGTGCTGTCGCCGTTGGTCGCGTCGCCGAAGACGAGTTGCAACCGATCGCCGTCACCCGACGGGAACGCCGCGAGTTCGTGGTCCACCCCGTCGCGGGTGAAGCGGATGAGCCCGGGCAACGGCTTGGGCCGACTGAGCTCGAGGTCCGCCTGGTGGCGGATGTCGACCTGGGTGTCGGGCGCGGTCGGCACGAACTCGGCCGTGACGACCCAGTCGGGGTCGAACGGGAAGGCGTCGATCGAGCCGAACCCCGTGACGGCGTCCGACGCGGAGTCCCAGACGCGCAGGGCGTACCCGGTGTGGTCGTCGTTCGCGATCACCGTGCCGGTCGTGGTCTCGGAGAACCGGAGGCTGCTCGGGGCCGTCGCGTCGTCGCCCGCCACGATCACGGTGCCGTCGACCAGATCGCCGTCGACGTGGATGCCGTCCGCGGCGACCGCCGTCAGTGCCAACCCCGACACGCCCTGCGGGGTCGGCGCCCAACGGCCCGGCACGCCCCAGACGGTCTGCTCGAGGTCGACCCACTGCGTTCCGGTCAGGGCGAGCGGCCCCTGCGGCGACACCACACGGGTGCTCCGCAGGGCGTGGAATCGGTCGAGCTCGGCCTGCGCGGCGTCGTCGGGCGTGCGGGTGGTGTCGGCGGTGCTGTCGGTCATCGGTCCTCCTGGGGTCTGACGATGGGCAACGCCGAGGAGGCGCGGTTCATGCCCCGACGGGCGGGACGTGGTCGAGACCGGCACCGCGCCTCCTCGTCCGGCGTCTCAGGGCTGCGGGTCGTCGCCGCCCACGGCGAGGCGTCGCAGCTGTTCGTCGAAGGGGACGACCGCGGCGAACGGGTCGTCGAGCGCGCCCTCGTGCCGGGCGACGAGCTCGGCGAACTCCCCCGCGGCCCGCGTCACGCGCTCGGGCAGCGTGGTCGAGGTGCCGTCGCCCTCTCCCCAGTCCTCGGACGCCGCGAACACCGAGGTGGGCACGACGACGGCCTGGAGGTAGGCGAACAGCGGTCGCACCGCGTACTCGAGGGCGAGCGAGTGGCGGGCCGTGCCTCCGGTCGCCCCGATCAGCACGGGCGTGCCCGTGAGCGCCTTGTGGTCCATCACGTCGACGAACGACTTGAACAGGCCGCTGTACGAGGACGAGAAGACGGGTGTGACCGCGATCACGCCATCGGCGCTCGACACCTTCTCGAGCGCCTCGGCGAGGGCAGGAGGCGCGAAGCCGGTGAGCATCGCGTCCGTCACCTCGTGCGCGAGGTCACGCAGCTCGACGACCTCGACCTCGACGAACGAGCCGCGGCCAACGAGGTCGCGCGTGGTGGCCTCGACCAGACGGTCGGTCAACAGACGGGTGGACGAGGGCTGGCTCAGCCCCGCGGACAGGGCGACGATCTTCTTGGTGCTCATGGCGCGCCTCCTGCGTGTCTCAGCGGGCGGACGACGCGGTGAGCGCGTCGTGCGCGGTGGGTTCGGTCGTGGACTGCGATGCCCGGGTCGCGGCCTCGACGAGCGAGGCGTGCGTGGGGGCGTCGGGCACGTCGGCCGGACGGTTCGCGGCGAACTCGCGACGCAGGACCGGTACGACCTCGCTGCCGAGGATGTCGAGCTGCTCGAGGACCGTCTTCAAGGGCAGGCCGGCGTGGTCCATGAGGAAGAGCTGGCGCTGGTAGTCGCCGACGTAGTCGCGGAAGCCGAGGGTGCGGTCGATGACCTCCTGCGGGCTGCCGACGGTGAGCGGGGTCTGGCTCGTGAAGTCCTCCATCGAGGGGCCGTGGCCGTAGACCGGGGCGTTGTCGAAGTAGGGACGGAAGGTGCGCTTGGCGTCCTGCGAGTTCTTGGCCAGGAAGACCTGACCGCCGAGGCCGACGATCGCCTGGTCGGCACGCCCGTGGCCGTGGTGCTCGAAGCGGCTGCGGTAGAGCTCGACCATCTGCTTCGTGTGCGAGGCGGGCCAGAAGATGTGGTTGGCGAAGAATCCGTCGCCGTAGTACGCGGCCTGCTCGGCGATCTCGGGGCTGCGGATCGAGCCGTGCCAGACGAAGGGCGCGACGCCGTCGAGCGGACGCGGGGTCGACGTGAAGCCCTGCAGCGGGGTGCGGAAGTGACCCTTCCAGTCGACGACGTCCTCGCGCCAGAGACGGTGCAGCAGGGCGTAGTTCTCGATCGCCAGGTTGATGCCCTGGCGGATGTCCTTGCCGAACCAGGGGTAGACCGGGCCCGTGTTGCCGCGGCCGAGCGTGAGGTCGACCCGGCCACCGGCGAGGTGCTGGAGCATCGCGAAGTCCTCGGCGATCTTCACCGGGTCGTTCGTGGTGATGAGGGTCGTGGCCGTGCTGAGCACGATGCGCTCGGTCTGCGCGGCGATGTAGGCGAGGAGGGTCGTCGGGCTCGAGTTCACGAAGGGCGGGTTGTGGTGCTCGCCTGCGGCGTAGACGTCGAGGCCGACCTCTTCGGCCTTCTTCGCGATGGTGACCATCGCCTGGAGGCGCTCGCCCTCGGTCGGGGTGGCACCGGTGGTGGGGTCGGTCGTGATGTCGCCGACGCTGAAGATTCCGAACTGCATTGCTCCACCTTAGAACATCTGCATGCGTTTGCATGCACTTCGGTGAACCGGAGGGTGGGGCGTGGCATTCCCGGACCGTGCGACAGACACAGGAACGTGTCGCGGCCGTCGTGGCCTCGACCTCGACCTCGACCTCGACCTCGGCGAGCGGCGGGCGACGTGCGACGTGTCGGCAACTCAGGGCTGGTGCTGCACCGCCGAAGTCAGGGCCCGGAAACACGGGGCCGCCGAGGAACGACGCAGCAGGGGGCAGGAGTTGCCGACCACGCGGCGGGGTGGCCGAAGCCACCGCGGCAGGACGTCGTGCGAGAAGCGCGGCACTCTCGGCGACAGCACGCGCGGTGGCGGGCGGTCGCTGCCGGGCGGCGGTTCAGGCGAGGGGGGCGAGGCGCAGCCAGCGCTCCGCGACCTGGGCCTGCGAGACGGGCCCGTCGCCGTCGCGGTCGATCTGGGGCGAGTCGAACTCGACCCACCAGGTGCGGGCCGATCCGCCGATCGCCGACACTCCCTGCCAGGCGCTGCCGCCGGCCCGGACCACGATGCCGGTCGGGCCGTACGGGAACGGCGTGGCCGGGTCCTCGTCCGAGTCGAGCACGTACACCTGCGCACCCACGCCCATGCGCGCCGGACCGGATCGACCGTCGCCGTCGGAGGAATCGCCGCCCCAGGCGTCGGGTTCGGGTTCCGGCTGTCGGGGCCGTTTGGTGAACATGGACGACATCGTGCCACGCACGACGCGCGCCGGGCGACGACGCGGCCGCGCTCACAGCAGGCCCGGAGGCCGCGGCTCGCCGGGACACGAAGGACCGCGCCCGGAGACCCTGTAGGGCGGACGGGACTTGAACCCGTGACCGATCGATTATGAGTCGACTGCTCTAACCGGCTGAGCTACCGCCCCTCGCGACGGCCACCGGTGCGAGCCGGGGCCGGCCGGGGCGGAGCCGCGGTCGACCGTCAGTGCGCGCGGTCGGACGCCGCGTCGGTGGAGGGAACCACCGGCTGACCACGATACAGGCTCTCGAACACGCTGAGCGTGCGCTCGATGTCGTGCCCCTCGATCATCTTCAGGCTGGCCCGGCGCATGGCGAGGTACTCGTCGTCGGGTGCGGTCAGCACCGTCGTGAGCTTGTCGGCGAGGTCGCGGCTGTCGCCCGGACGGAAGAGGTAGCCGTTCTCGCCCTCGTCGACCAGGTGCGGCAGAGCCATCGCGTCGGCCACGACGATCGGCAGCCCGGACGCCATCGCCTCGAGGCTGGCGATGCTCTGCAACTCGGCGATCGAGGGCATCGCGAACACGGTCGACTCGGTGAGCGTGTGGCGCAACTCGTCGTCGGACAGATAGCCCGCGAAGGTGACCACGTCGGCCAGCCCCAGGTCGCGACTGGTCGTCTGGAGCTGCTTGAACAGATCTCCCCCGCCCACGATCGTCAAGGTGGCGCCGAGCGCCGGGTCGAGGAGGGTCATCGCCTTGAGCAGCACGTCGATCTGCTTCTCGGCCGTGACCCGGCCGACGAAGACGATGCGGTTCGTCTCGGGGCGGGTGTCGAGGGCCGTGTAGTGGCCGGCCTCGATGCCGCACGAGACGGCGAGCACACCGGTGACCGAGACCGACTTCTCGAGGAAGGTCGCGGCCTTCTGTGTGGGTGTCGTGATGGCCGCGGCCTTGCGGAAGGTCTTGCTCGCGTCGTTCCACGCCATCTGGGTCGCCTTGGCGCGCAGCCCCTTGGGCAGGCCGGTGTGCTCGAGCAGGTTCTCGGGCATGAAGTGGTTCGTCGCCACGATGCGCACGCCCCGGCGCTCGGCGACCTGCGCCACGCCGCGGCCCATCACGATGTGCGACTGGATGTGCACGACGTCGGGGTGGATCTCGTCGAAGATCTTCTCGGCGTGCTCTTGCACGCGCCACGGGGTCGCGAAGCGCAGCCAGTCGTGCAGGGGCCAGCGCGTCGAGTAGAGCCGGTGGACGGTCAACGTGACGCCGCCGTGCTGCTCGAGGAAGGTGCCGTGGTGGCGGCTGGCCGCCGGCACCATGAGGTGGACGTCGTGCCCACGCCGGGCGAGACCGACGGCGAGCCGCTCGGTGAAGTTGGCGGCACCGTTGACGTCGGGCGGGAACGTGTCGCCCGCGATGAGGACGGTCAGCCGGCCGGACGACCCCGAGGAGGCGCGGGTCGCGGCGTCAGCCGACGTCGCGTCGTCGGGTCGGCCGGGTTCCGAGGGCGTCGGGGCAGGTGTCACGGGTCGTGGCGTCCTTCTCGTGCTCGGTGAGGTGTGCGTCGCGTCAGGCATCCGAACGGTCGTGAGATCGACGGACGAGACGACCCCACGCTAGCTCAGGCTCGGGTCTGGGGATGGTATTTGGCGAGCTGGAACACGCCGTAGACCGCGATCGCGGCCGCGACGACGAAGAAGACCCCGGCGATCGCGGGGGCGTTCTGTGCCTCGCCGAGCACGACGATGCCGATGCCGACCGCGATGAGCGGGTCGACGACGGTGAGGCCGGCGATGACGAGGTCGGGCGGGCCGGACGAGTAGGCGTTCTGGACGAAGTACCCGCCGAGCAGACCCGCGGCGAGCAGGAAGACGATGCAGACGATCGTCAACCAGTCGAAGTTGCCGGCGAAGACCCGGTTGAGGACGACCTTGGCGAGGGTCGCGACGAAGCCGTAGAGCACGCCCGCCGCGATGATGTAGAACAGCGCGCTGCGACGACGGCGCAACAGGGCGAAGGCGACGCCCAGCACGGAGCCGACGACGGCGAGGATCACGAGGACGGTGACGAGCTGCCGCGTGGTGATCTCGGGCTCGATGGCCGTGAAGGCCGCCACGGTGACGAAGAGCCCGACCCCGCCGACGCAGAACAGGATCGCCCGCTTGGCGCGGCGGTCGAGTCGTCGACCGGTGGACCGCGAGTTGAGGATCGCCGTGATCACCAGTGCGACCGCGCCGAGCGGCTGCACCACGAGCAACGGCGCGATGCGCAGGCTGGTCAACTGGAACAGGATGGCGAGGCCGAGCATCAGCGTGCCCAGCACCCACGAGGGGCGGCCGACCAGGGCGAGCACCTGACGGACGTTCATGCCGCTCTTGGCCGCACCGATCCGCCGCTCGACCTTCGCGACGCCCTGGTGTTGCAGCTGCGCGCCGATCGAGAGGAACACCGCACCGATCAGGGCGATGGGGATGCCGAGCGCCTGATAGGGGGTCAGGGATACCTGCTGGGTGAGCTCCCCGATGTCCGTCGTCACGGCGTCCACGCTAGCGCCGTGGCGCTGGATAGTCTGGACGAATGGCCGTTCGACCCATTTCCATCACGGGTGACCCCGTGCTCCACTCCCCCGCCTCCGAGGTGACCGTCGTCGACGACGAGCTGCGCACGCTGGTCGCGGACATGTTCGAGACGATGGACGCCGCCCCGGGCGTCGGCCTCGCGGGCCCTCAGGTGGGCGTCGGCAAGCGCCTGTTCGTCTACTCGTGGACCGACGACGACGGCGAGCTGTGGCGGGGCGTCGCGATCAACCCGACGCTGTGGCAGAGCCCGCTCTCGATCGAGCCGCTCGACGACGACTCCGAGTCCGAGGGGTGCCTGTCGGTGCCGGGTGAGAGGTTCCCGCTGCGCCGCGCCGACGGCGTCGTGCTGCGGGCCACCGACCTCGACGGCGACGAGGTCGAGATCGAGGCCTGGGGTTGGCTCGCCCGCATCTTCCAACACGAGTACGACCACCTCGACGGCATCCTGTACGCGGACCGGCTCGAGCACCCGTTCCACAAGGCGGCCGCCAAGGCCGTCCGCAAGAAGGGCTGGGGCCAGCCGGGCAGCACCTGGCTGCCGGGAGTCGACCACCTCGAGGACTGACCTCGGACCGAGCCGCCCCTGGACGAAGGAGGCGCGTCCTGCGAACAGCAGGACGCGCCTCCTTCGCGTTCGGCCCGGGACGGACCGGGCGTGAAGAACGACCCGGGACGGGCCGGGCAAGAGAAAAGGCCCAGAGGGTGGAGCCTCTGGGCCTTCGCTCCCCGAGTTGGACTCGAACCAACAACCTGCCGGTTAACAGCCGGCTGCTCTGCCAATTGAGCTATCGAGGAATGGCAACCGCCCCGGACTTTCGTCCGTGACAGCGGAGACAACACTAGCAAAGATCTGAGGCCCCGACGGACCACGGTGGTGACGCGGCGCGTCGGACGTCCGCGACCGCGACGTCAGTACCCGTCGTGCGGGTCGACGACCCCGACGAAGTCGCCGTCGCCGAGGAAGGCCCGCACGTTGTGGCGAATGCGCTCGGCCAGCAGCGGGGCCGTCATCTCGGGGGTGTCCGCCTGGTGCGGCGTGACGATGACGCGCGGCTCGCCGAAGAGCGGGTGGCCGTCGGGGAGCGGCTCGGGCGTCGTGACGTCCACCCCCGCGCCCCAGAGACGCTCCGCCCTGACCGCCTCGACGAGGGCGTCCGTGTCGACCAGGCTGCCCCGGGCGACGTTCACGACCACGGCCGTCGACGGCAGCAGGGCGAGCCGACGCGCGTCCAGCAGGCCTGCCGTCCCGGGCGTCGCGGCGGCGGCGAGGACGAGGACGTCGGCGGTGGGCAGCACCTCGTCCAGGCGCCCGACCGAGAGCGTCCGGTCTGCTCCGGGCACGGGCTCGTCCGATCGGCGCACGATCGTCACCCGGACGTCGAACGGGGCCAGGAGGCGCATCAGCTCGATCGCGATGCCGCCGGCGCCGACGACGACGACGTGCCGGCCGTAGAGCGAGCGGCCCTGCTGTTCGGTGGCCCAGGACGTCGCGCGCACGCGCTGGGGCACGACCCTCAGCAACGACAGCACCAGCATGAGGGCGTGTTCGGCCACGGGCTCGGCGAACGCCCCCTTGGCGCTGGTCCAGAGCGGCAGCGCGCGGTCGGCCCGTGCGGCGATGACCTCGGCGAAGGCGTCGACCCCGGCGTAGGGCAGCTGCACCCACTCGACGCCCGGGTTCTCGTCGAGGGCCCGCGCGAGGCCGTCGGGGTCGCGGTACGAGAGCCAGACGAGGCCGCGGGTGTCCGGGCCGAGCGGGACGACGTCCGCTCCCCCGGCACGCACGGCGTCGACGAAGACCGGGGTCGGACGGGGGGCCACCGAGACGGCGCCCGGGGTCGGACGACGCCCCGGCGCGAGGACGGGACCCGGGGTGACGACCGCGCGGTGGCCGCGCGCGCCTCCCGGGCTGGTCACGACGGCGGCGTCCGCCGAGGCGGGGGCGGCGTCCGCCGCGGCAGGGCCCGAGGCCGGCTCGGTGGTCACGGTGCCTGCTCGCCGCGGGGCTCGGCGTCGGGATCGAGCGGACGCCCGGACTCACGTTCTTCGGGGCGGATGATGTCGATGGGCGTGGTCTGCGAGAGGACCTTGACGTACGGGTCGATGCCGGTCCGGAGCACGTCGTCGATGTCGCCCAGCCCGACCAGGCGACCGCCCCGCATGACGGCGACGCGGTCGGTGATCGCCCGCGCCTCGGCCACCGACGAGGTGACCACGAGAGCCGAGAACTGACGCCCCTCGTGCAGGTTCTTGATCACGTCGAGGACGGCCTGGCGGACGAGCACGTCCACCCCGCGAGCGGGCTCGTCGGCGATCAGGAGGGGCGGCTCGAGGACGAGGCTGCGAGCCAGGGCGACACGCTGCCGCTGACCCGAGCTGAGCTCCCAGGTCTGCTTGAGCATGGTGCCGAGCGGCAGGTGCACGCCGTCGACGAGCGTGGCGACGATGCGTCCGGCCTCGGTGCGGTCGAACTTCCGGTCGCGCAGGTAGATGGGTTCGGCGATGGCCTCGCCGACGGTCAGGTCGGGGCTGAGCCGTTCGCCGTCGTCCTGCGCCAGATAGCCGACCATGGCCGAGAGCCGGTCGCGTCGCCGGCCCGACAGCTTGCCGACGTCCTGGCCGAAGACGCGCGCGGTGCCACCGACCAGACGGGGTCGCCCCTCGTCGACGCGTCCCGTGCCGGTCAGCCCGGCCAGGGCCATCGCGAGCGTCGACTTGCCCGAGCCGCTCTCGCCGAGCACGGCGACGATCTCGCCCGGCTCGACCCGCAGGGTCACCCCGTCGACGGCCCGCACGGCCGGGTGGCCCGCCCGCGCCGGGTAGAGCAGCGACAGGTCGTCGGTGACGACCGGCTGGTCGAGGTCGAGCTCGCGGCCCGGCACCGTCAGGCCACCCCGCCGGTCGTGGTTCCGAGGGCGGCGTCGCCCGCCGCGCGGCGGTCCAGGGCGGCCAGGCGCTCACGACGAGACGCCTGCTCGATCGGATCGGGCACCGGCAACGACGCCAGCAGGCGTTGCGTGTAGGGGTGCTCGGGTGCGCCGAGGACCTGGTCGTTCGGACCGCTCTCGATCAGGTCGCCGTGGAACAGCACGCCGATCCGGTCGGCCAGCATGTTGACGACGGCCAGGTCGTGGCTGATGAACAGGGCGGCGAAGCCCAGCTGCGCCTGCAACTCGGTGAAGAGCTCGAGCACGCGGGCCTGCACCGACACGTCGAGGGCGCTGGTGGGCTCGTCCGCGATCAGCAACGTCGGGTCGAGGGCGAGCGACCGGGCGAGACTCGCCCGCTGACGCTGCCCGCCGCTGAGCTCGTGGGGGTAGCGGTCGGCGAACGACTTCGGCAGCTGCACCGCCTCGAGCAGTTCGTCGACGCGCGGACGGGCGGCCCGGGCGTCCTTCGCACGGCCGTGCACGATGAGCGGCTCGGCCACGCACTCGGCGATGGTCAGCAACGGGTTGAAGCTCGACGCGGGGTCCTGGAAGACGAAGCCGATGTCGGCGCGCTTCCGCTTGAAGTCGCGCTCGTGCACCCCGTTCATCTCGATGCCGAGCACCTCGAGCGACCCGCCGGTGACCTTCGTCAGCCCGGCGATGGCCCGTCCGATCGTCGTCTTGCCCGAACCGCTCTCGCCGACCAGGCCGAGGACCTCGCCGCGGGCGATGGTGAAGTCGACTCCCTTGACGGCCCGGAAGCCGCCGCGGCCGAGGCGACCGGGGTACTCGATCTCGAGTCCCCGGGCACGAACGACGACCTCGCTGTCGGCGGGCTGCTCCTGTTGCGTGTGACCGCGGGCCTCGAGCTTCGGGACCGAGCCGAGCAGGCGCTTGGTGTAGTCGTCCTGCGGGTTCGCGAACAGCTCGACGGCCGGGGCCTGCTCGACGACCTTGCCGAGGTACATGACGGCGACGCGGTCGGCGAGGTCGGCGACGACGCCCATGTTGTGCGTGATCAGCACGATGGCCGTGCCGAACTCGTCGCGGCAGCGGCGCAGCAGGTCGAGGATCTCGGCCTGCACGGTCACGTCGAGGGCCGTGGTCGGCTCGTCCGCGACGATCACCGACGGGTCGAGGACGAGCGCCATCGCGATGACCACGCGCTGCTTCTGCCCGCCCGAGAACTGGTGCGGGTAGTAGTCGACGCGGGCCTCGGGGTCGGGGATGCCCACGCGACGCAGGATGTCGATCGCCTTGACCCGCGCCTCCTTGCGTCCGACCTTGCCGTGGGCCCGGAGGCCCTCGGCGATCTGCCAACCCACCGTGTAGACGGGGTTGAGTGCGGTCGACGGCTCTTGGAAGACCATGGCCACGTCGGTGCCGCGCAGCTCGCGGACCTTCTTGGGGCCGACCTCGAGGACGTTCTGCCCCGAGAGCAGCACCGCGCCGGTGGCGACCGCCGTCTCGGGCAACAGGCCGAGGATCGTCTTGGCGGTCACGGTCTTGCCGCTGCCCGACTCGCCGACGATCGCCAGCACCTCGCCCGCGCGGACGTCGAGCGTCACGCCCTGCACGGCGGCGACGTCACCGCCGTCCGTCGCGAAGGTGACCTCGAGGTCGGTGATGCCGACGGCGACGGGGCGCTCGTCGCGCGGGGCCGCCGGTCGGCCGGTCGTGGTCGTGTCGGCGCTCATGCGGTCACCTCGTCGTTCGTCGTGGTCGGTGCCTGCTCGGCACCGCGGCCGGCCTTCGTCTTGCGCTTCGCGCGACGGCGGGTCCGGAGGCGCGGGTCGGCCAGGTCGTTCAGGCTCTCGCCCATCAACGTGATGCCGAGCACCATCAGGACGATCGCCGCGCCGGGGAAGACGCCGGTCCACCAGATGCCGCTGGCCGTGTCGGACAGGGCGCGGTTCAGGTCGTAGCCCCACTCGGCCGCCGCGGTCGGGCCGATGCCGAAGCCGAGGAAGCCGAGGGCCGCCAGGGTCAGGATCGCCTCGGACGCGTTCAGCGTGAGGATCAGGGGCAGGCTGCGCGTGGCGTTGCGCAGGACGTGCTTGAACATGATGCGGCCCGTGCTGCTGCCGTTCACCTTCGCCGACTCGACGAACGCCTCGGCCTTGAGCCTCGTGGCCTCGGCACGGACGACCCGGAAGTACTGCGGGACGTAGACCACGGTGATCGAGATGCCCGCCGAGACGATGCCACCCCAGAGGCTGGACTGGCCCCCGCTGATGACGATCGAGACGACGATGGCGAGCAACAGCGACGGGAACGCGTAGACCGCGTCGGCGATGACGACGAGCACCCGGTCGAGCCACCCGCCGAGGTAGCCCGAGATCAGGCCGAGCGTCACGCCGATCGTGATCGACAGCACGACGGCCACGATGACCACGGCCACGGCGGTGCGGGTGCCCCACATGACGCGGCTGAACACGTCGTAGCCGCCGACCGTGGTGCCCCACAGGTGCTCGGCCGAGGGCGGCGCCTGGCGCGGGAAGGCCTCGGTGGCACCGCGCAGCTGGCCGAAGCCGTAGGGCGCGATGAGCGGGGCGAAGATCGCCAGCAGCACGAACACGGCGACGATGACGACGCCGGTCAGCAACATGCCGCGCTGCAGTCCCACCGAGCGGCGGATCTGGGCGACGACGGGAAGGCGCTTGTAGAGGGGTTCGCGGCGGTCGGCCGCGACGGCTGCATCGGTCATGGTCAGTACCTCACGCGGGGGTCGATCAGGGCGGCGATCACGTCGACCACGAAGTTGGTCACGGCGACGATGACGGCGAGCACGGCGACGATGCCCTGCACGGCGATGAAGTCGCGGGCCGACAGGTACTGCTGCAACTGGAAGCCGAGCCCCCGCCAGCCGAAGGTCGTCTCGGTGAGCACCGAGCCGCCGAGCAGCATCGCGATCTGGAGGCCCATGACGGTGATGATCGGGATGAGGGCGGGCTTGAGCGCGTGCGCCCGGACGAGCCGGAACTCGCTGACGCCCCGCGAGCGGGCCGCGTCGACGTACTCGGACCCGAGCGTGCCGATGACGTTGGTGCGCACGAGTCGCAGGAAGATGCCGGCGGTCAGGACGCCGAGCGCGAGGGCGGGCAGCACGGCGTGCGAGAGGACGTCGACGATGATCGTCGAGTTGCCGGTGCGCAGGGCATCGACGATGTAGATGCCCGTGGGGTGGTCGATGCGCCCCAGGGCGATGGCGACCCGAGTGCTGGCACGACCGCCGAGGGGCAGCCAGCCGAGCCAGACCGAGAAGGTGAGCTTGAGCAGCAGGCCGGCGAAGAACACCGGGGTGGCGTAGGCGAGGATCGCGAGCACGCGCAGGATCGCGTCGGGCCAGCGGTCACGGACGTAGGCGGCGAGCATGCCCAGCGGGATGCCCAGCACGAGCGCGACGATCAGCGCGTAGAAGACGAGTTCGATGGTGGCACTGCCGTACTGGAGCAGGATGCCGCTGATCTCGCGGTTGTCGGTGGCGGTGGTGCCGAAGTCGCCCCGGACGATCTGGCCGAGGTACTCGAGGTACTGGACGATCACGGGTCGGTCGTAGCCGGCGGCGGCGAGACGCTCTTGCAGCTGGGCCTCGGTGAGACGGCCGCCGACGGAGGCGGTGATCGGGTTGCCGACCACGCGCATCAGGAAGAACACGAGCGTGACGAGGATGAACACGGTGGGCACGATCAGGATCGCGCGGATCACGATGTAGCGTCCGAGGCCGCCGCCCCCGGAACTTCGGGACTTCCCGGGGCTGGAGGTGGGCGGCGCCGTGAGGGAGCCGTCGGTGATCAGGGTCACGTCGTTGGGCCTTTCGATGGTGTGGTGCCGGTCGCAGGCCGGAGGGGGCGCCCCGCGGTGTCGCGGGTCGCCCCCTCGGCGTGCGGCCGTGGTGCGGAGTCCCCCGGCCCCCGAGCCCGGCCGGCGGACCGGCGGGGCTCAGGGACCAGGGAGGCGCGTCAGCGGCTCAGCGCACCGTAACGGAACTTGAACGACGCGTCGAGCGTGTCGTCCACGCCCTTCACGTCGGACTGCGAGACGACGACCTGCGTGCCCTGCAAGAGCGGCAGCGTGGGCAGGTCGGCCGCGACGGCGTCCTGGATCTGGCCGATGGTCGCCTCGCGGGCCGAGGCGTCCTGCTCACCGATCTCCTGCGTCAGCAGACCCTGGACGGTCGGGCTGTCGTAGTGGTTGCCGACGAAGTTGTCCGCGCTGAAGAACGGCGTCAGGTAGTTGTCGGCGTCCGAGAAGTCGGGGAACCAACCCAGCTGGTACACGGGGTAGGCGTCCTCGCGGCGCTCGGTGCTGTAGGTGTCCCACAGGGTCGACTGCAGGTTCACGGTGAACAGGCCGCTCGCCTCGAGCTGCGACTTGATCAGGGCGTACTCTTCGTCGCTCGACGCCCCGTAGTGGTCGGGGCTGTACTGCAGGTCGATCGACACCGGGGTGCTGACGCCGGCGGCCGACAGGGCCGCGGCGGCCTTGTCGACGTCGGGGCCGCCCTGGCCGTCGCCGTAGAGGCTCTCGAGGGGCTTGGTCGCACCGGTCAGGCCGTCGGGGACGACCGAGTAGAGCGGCGTGTAGGTGTCGTTGTAGACGTCCTTGGCGAGGGCGGCACGGTCGACCGTGTCTGCCACCGACTGACGGACGGCCAGGGCCTTGGCCGGGTCGGCGTCGGGCTGCGTGGCGCCGTAGGGCATGGTGTTGAAGTTGAACACCAGGTAGCGGATCTCGCCGCCGGGGCCGTTGTGCACCGTGAGCGCGTCGTCCTTCGCCAGGTCGGCCAGGTCGGTCGGGCTCAGGCTGCGGTTCGCGACGTCGACGTCGCCGTTCTGGACGGCGAGCTTCAGGTCGGTCTCTTCGGTGTAGTACGTCGCCGTGACCGAGTCGGTCTTCGGAGCACCGAGCACGCCGTCGTAGGCGTCGTTCGCCGCGTAGGCGATCGTCTCGTTTTGCGAGTAGTCGGTGATCGTGTACTGACCCGAGAAGGCGTTGCCCTTGACGATGTCGTCGGCGTCGGTCAGCCCGGTGGCCGAGAAGACGTCCTCGTCGACGATCGGGCCGGCGGGGCTCGAGAGCACCTGGGGCCAGGTCTGGTCGGCCGACTTGAGCGTGAAGACGACGGTCGTGTCGTCCGGCGCGTCGGTGCTGGCCAGGTTGCCGAGCAACGACGACGGGCCGTTGGGGTCGGCGATGGCCAGCTGGCGGTCGAAGCTGAACTTGACGTCGCTCGAGGTGAGCGCGTTGCCGTTCGCGAAGGTCAGTCCGTCCTTCAGCGTGACCGTGTACTCGGTCGGGCTGGTGAAGTCGGCGGACTCGGCCAGGTCGGGCTCGACGTCGGGGCTGCCGTACGGGGCGTTCGTCAGGAACCCGAACACCTGGTTCTGGACGGCGAACGAGCCGTTGTCGTACGAACCGGCCGGGTCGAGCGACGTGATGACGTCGGTCGTGCCGATGCTGAGACCGTCGAGGGCGTCGGTCGCGTCACCACCGGAGGCGCAGCCCGAGAGGACGAGTGCGGTGGCAGCGGCGCCACCGACGACGGCGAGGGCGCGTCGGGCGAGCGTGGAGTCGGATGTCATATCCGGTTACCTCTTTCTCTGTGTGCAAGGGGCCCCGGGCCGTGCTGTGGACGCGGCCGTTTCAGGGAACGTCCATTGGTAACACACACGTGAGCCTGAGACGGGCTCATCGCGCAACTGTTTACAGGCCCGCAACGAACCCTTGCCAACTGGTCGTCTCGGGGCCGGCGGCGCATCGTCGCGATGTATGCGCGTTCAGGCCCGGGCACCACGTGACGGCCGCCGACCTCACTCTTGTCGGACGGACCGGCGCTCGGCCTCGACCGCGGCGATGCGCACCTGGATCTCGCGCCAGCGTTCGGGTTCGGTCTTCATGTCGGTGCGGAACGACTGCCCGAGCAGTTCGGACTTCTCGCGGATCAGGTCGCGTTCGACGATCGAGACGACGATGCCCCGACAGTAGGTCGTGATCTCGCGCCCCTCGCGCTCGGGGATCGGGGCGACGGCGAGCTCTTTGGCGAGGGTGTCGAACGGCGACGGGGTCTGGCCGAGCACGACGTCGAGCCAGTCGGCCGAGTCGAAGCGGTCGAGGCTCGCCCCGATCGCGTCCCGGACGACCGCCAGGGCGCTGTTCTCGATGCGCGCCCGGGCCGCACGCTGCATGAGCTCGAAGCCGACCGTCGCCGGGTGCTGGAGCATCGCCATGAGCGCGTCGCGCTCGGTACGGGTCGTCAGGTCGGCCGGCAGCGTCAACAGGCTCGGACCGGCCGGCTCGTCGGGCACCGGGGGCAGGCTCGTGATCGACTGCCGACCGTCGGAGACGCTCTTCGGCTGTGACCGTTCGAGCGCGTTCTGGGCCGAGGAGGCGCGACCCGCGTCGTCGACGGACCGCGCCACGTCCGCCGGGTCGAGCCCCAGCCAACCCGCCAGCGACCGCACGTAGCCCTGCGTCATCGACCGGTCACGGATGCCGGCCACCACCGGGGAGGCCGCCCGGAGCGCCGACACCCGGCCCTCGACGGTCTCGAGGTCGTGCCCGTCGATCAGTCGACGGATCATGAACTCGAACATCGGCCGCTTGGTCGAGATGAGGCGGCGCACGGCGTCGTCGCCGCGGTTCAGCCTCAGGTCGCACGGGTCGAGCCCGTCGGGTGCGACGGCGACGAAGGTCTGTGCGGCGAACCGCTGCTCTTCGGCGAACGCGCGGGACGCCGCCTTCTGGCCCGCCTCGTCGGGGTCGAAGGTGAAGACGACCTCGCCGCCGGTCGACGTGTCGGCCCCGCTGACGTCGCCGAGCATGGGACGCAGCACCTTGATGTGGTCGACGCCGAACGAGGTGCCGCAGGTCGCCACGGCCGTCGTGACCCCGGCCAGGTGGCAGGCCATGACGTCGGTGTAGCCCTCGACGATGACGACCTGCTTGCCCTTCGAGATGTCCCGGCGGGCGAGGTCGAGCCCGTAGAGCACCTGGGACTTGTGGTAGATCGGCGTCTCGGGGGTGTTGAGGTACTTCGGCCCCTTGTCGTCCTCGAGCAACCGACGGGCGCCGAACCCGATGGTCGACCCCGTGACGTCGCGGATCGGCCACACCAGCCGCCCCCGGAAGCGGTCGTAGGGGCTGCGGTCGCCCTGGCTCAACAGCCCCGCGGTGACGAGTTCGTCGTCGCGGTAGCCGAGCCCCTTGAGGTGCGACCGCAGGGCGTCGAACGACTTGGGGGCGAAGCCGACGCCGAACCGCTCGGCCGCGGCCGGGTCGAAACCCCGCTCGCCGAGGAACCGCCGGGCGGGCTCGGCGTCGGCGGCCGTCAGGTGGTCCACGAAGAACTCTCGAGCCGCCTCGTTCGCCGAGATCAGCCGCGCCCGGTTGCCGTGGTCGCTGGCCTGACCGCCGTCTTCGTAGTGCAGCTCGAAGCCGATGCGCGCGGCCATGCGCTCGACCGCCTCTTGGAAGGTCGTGTGGTCGGTCTTCATCACGAAGCTGAAGACGTCGCCGTCCTCGCCGCAACCGAAGCAGTGGTACCGACCCACCTGGGGCCGCACGTGGAAGCTCGGGCTGCGCTCGTCGTGGAACGGGCAGAGGCCCTTGAGCGACCCCACGCCCGCGCCCTTGAGCGTGACGTGGTCGCCCACGATGTCGGCGATGTTGGTGCGCGACCGGACCTCGTCGATGTCGTTGCGTTTGATCAGGCCGGGCACCTGTCGATTCTAGGTCGCGCCACCGACCGCACCGACCCCGGGAGGGCCGACCGCGGGAGGACGAGGAGGCGCGGCGGGGCTGGGGAGGACCCGCGCCTCCTGGGGGGTCGCCTCAGCGGTCGGCGGTCAGCCGGTCGTGCCAGGCCGTGGCGCTCTGGTCGGTCAGGGAGGCGACCTGGTCGACCACGACGCGACGCCTCGCGGCGTCGTCGTCGGCCGAGGCCCAGTCGGCCGCGAACCCCCGGTCGAGTTCGGAAGGGCCCGCCTGCCAGAGGGCGTCGGCGAGGCCGGTGAGCACCTCGCGCTGCCGCAGGTAGATCGGCTGCCGGTCGTCGCTCGTCATGACGAACGCCGCGACGATGCCCTTGAGCACGGCGATCTCGCCGATCACGTCGGGGGCCACGACGACCGAGGCACCGAAGCGCATCAGGGCGTCACCGGGATACGAGTCGCGGGTCGCCTGCGTGGCCGAACCGGCGAACCGGCCGATCAGCTGGCTCGTGAGGTTCTTGAGGCGGGCCTGCGCGAACCGGCTGCCGTCGTACGACTCGAGCCAGAACGGCAGTGCCTGCAACCGGTCGAAGGCCTCGGTCAGCTCGTCGCGGCTGAGCTCGCCGCCGACCCACGCGTGCATGGCCGTGACGAGCGAGTCGTGGTCGACCCGGGCCCCCAGGGCCGCGACGTCGACGTACCCGTTGACGACGGCGTCCTCGAAGTCGTGCACGGAGTACGCGATGTCGTCGCTGAGGTCCATCACCTGGGCCTCGACGCACCGTCGCCGACGCGGGGCGCCCCGGCGCAGCCACTCGAAGGCGGCCGTGTCGTCGTCGTAGAAGCCGAACTTCATGCGACCGCCCGGGTCGGGGATGCCCTGCGCTGCCGGCCACGGGTACTTGCAACTGGCGTCGAGGCTCGCGCGGGTCAGGTTCAACCCGAAACTCCGCCCGGTCGCGTCGATCACCTTGGGTTCGATGCGGGTCAGCAGCCGCAGGGTCTGCGCGTTGCCCTCGAAGCCCCCGATGTCGGACGACCACTCGTTCAGGGCTCGCTCACCGTTGTGCCCGAACGGCGGGTGGCCGAGGTCGTGCGCGAGGCAGGCCGTGTCGACGACGTCGGGGTCGAGGCCGAGGCTCGTCGCGAGCTCACGACCGACCTGCGCGACCTCGAGCGAGTGCGTCAACCGGTTGCGGGCGAAATCGAGGCCGGCGGTGGGGCTGAGCACCTGCGTCTTGGCCGCCAAGCGGCGCAGCGCGCTCGAGTGCAGCAGACGGGCCCGGTCGCGGGCGAAGTCGCTGCGCCGGTTGGAGTGCTGCTCGGGCAACCAGCGCTCGGAGTCGGCGGGGTCGTACCCGGGGGCAGCACTCGGCAGGGCTTCGGTGGACACCGGGGCCTCTCGGTCGGGACGGGAAGGGATGTCGGGGACGGGTGTGCCTAGCCGCCGCTGTGGTGCAGCTCGGCGGCGGCGAGCTCGGCCTTGAAGGCATCGTCGAGGTCGCGGCTCTCGAGCCACCGGTCGGGAAGAGCAGGACGTTTGGGGCTGCCTGCGCGCCCCCGCGGCCCCTCGGCCGCCTCGCCGGGGTACTGCTCGTCGGGGTCCATCGTGGCGAGCAGGTCGTCGATCTGCTGCAGCGAGTCGGCCAGGGCGAGAGCCGCCCGGACCTCGCCGCCCACGGGGTAACCCTTGAAGTACCAGGCGACGTGCTTGCGCATGTCACGGCAGGCCCGCCCCTCGTCGCCCGACCAGAACTCGACCATGAGCTCGGCGTGACGCCGGAAGGCCCGACCCACCTCGCCGAGGGTCGGCTCGGCCTTCAGGTCTTCGCCGCGGAAGGCCGCGGCGAGGTCACCGAACAGCCACGGGCGGCCGAGGCAGCCCCGGCCGACGACCACACCGTCGCAGCCGGTCTCGTCGACCATGCGCAGGGCGTCGGTCGCCGACCAGATGTCGCCGTTGCCGAGGACCGGCACGTCGGTGATCGTCTGCTTCAGGGTCGCGATGGCCGACCAGTCGGCCGTGCCCGAGTAGAAGTCGGCCGCCGTGCGCGCGTGCAACGCGATGCTCGCCACACCAGCGCCCTGCGCGGCTCGACCGGCCTCGAGGTAGGTGAGGTGGTCGTCGTCGATGCCCTTGCGCATCTTGACGGTCACCGGGATGTCACCGGCGGCCTTGACCGCACCCTCGACGATCTCGCGGAAGAGGCCGATCTTCCAGGGCAGGGCCGAGCCGCCGCCCTTGCGGGTGACCTTGGGGACCGGACAGCCGAAGTTGAGGTCGATGTGGTCGGCGCGGTCCTCGGCGACGAGCATCGTGACCGCCTCGGCCACCGTGTTGGGCTCGACGCCGTAGAGCTGGATGCTGCGGGGGGTCTCGGACTCGTGGTGCTGGATGAGGCGCATCGACTCGGGCGTGCGCTCGACCAGAGCCCGACTCGTGATCATCTCGCTCACGTAGAGACCGGCGCCGTACTCGCGACACAGGCGGCGGTAGGCCGTGTTGGTGATGCCGGCCATGGGGGCGAGCACGACGGGCGAGGCCACGTCGATCGGTCCGATCGAGAGGCCGCGCGAGGGCAGGGTGGTGGTGGACATCGTTACGATTCTCCCATGAGCGACGGCGGGCTGACGAGTGGTGTGGACGACGCGGACGTCGGGGGTGCCGGGGGCGCCCCGAGGTCGGTCGACGGCACGGGGCGGGTGCGCACGGACGCCGCCGCCCGCGGTCTCGCCGTCGAGATCGTGGCGCGTCCTGCGGCCGACTCGCTCGAGGCCGCTGCCGCGCTGCTCGGACTGCGGTCCTCCGACATCGTCAAGAGCCTCGTCGTCAAGCGACACGACGGGTCGTTCCTGTTCGCGCTCGTCCCGGGCGACCGGCAGATCTCGTGGGCGAAGCTCCGAGCGGTCGTCGGCGTCAACAAGCTGTCGATGCCGAGCGCCGACGTCGCCCTCGAGGTCACCGGGTACGAACGGGGCACGATCACTCCCCTGGGCAGCTCGACAGCCTGGCCGGTGGTCGCGGACTCCCGCATCGTGGGGAGGCGCGTCGCCCTGGGTGCCGGAGCCCACGGCTTCAGCGCCTTCGTCGACGCCGACGACCTGGTCGCCGGGTATGACGCGACCGTGGCCGACATCACCGACTGACGCCGCGCCTCCCGGGCTCGTCGTCCGAGGTCCGGTCGACGGACGTGTCGGCGATGCCGGGCGGGACGACGAGGCAGGAGTCCCCCTCGCAGGCGGCGGCGTCCGGTGAGCCGAGCATGGTGAACGTCGTGGTCGGCGTATCGACCTCGACCCCGACGGGCTCTCTCATCGGGCCACCTCGGAGGCGACCTGCTCAAGGGCCTGGACGAAGGTCTCGGGAGCCTGGGCGCCCGAGATGCCGTACTTGCCGTCGAGGACGAAGAACGGGACTCCGGTGATGCCGAAGGCCTGCGCCTGGGCCTGGTCGGCCCGCACGTCGTCGAGGTGACGCCCGGTCTCGAGTGCCTCGCGCGCCTCCTGCTCGTCCAGGCCGACCTCGACGGCCAGCGCGACGAGATCGTCGACGCGGCCCACGTGTCGGCCCTCCTCGAAGTAGGCGTGGAGCAGGCGTTCCTTCATCTCGGTCTGACGACCGTTCGCCTTGGCGAAGTGCAGGAGCTCGTGCGCCTTGACCGTGTTGGTGTGCTGCAGGTGCTCGAAGTCGTAGGCGAGGCCGACCTCGGACGCGATGCCGGCCACGGTGTCGAGCATCCCGCGGACCTGGTCGGCGGGCATGCCCTTGTGCTTCGAGAGGAAGTCGACCTCGTCGCCCTCGAAGTCGACCGGGGTGTCGGGAGAGAGCTCGAACGAGTGGTACTCGACCTCGACGGGGCCGCCGAAGCGTCGCACGGCCTCCTCGAACTTGCGCTTGCCGATGAAGCACCAGGGGCAGGCGATGTCGGACCAGATGTCGACCTTGACGGTCGCGGACGGGGTGGCGGAGTCTACGGTCACGGCAGGCCCAACTCGTGCCGGGCCCTCCCCATTCCCCGCGCCCTCGGCACTTCCATCGCCCCGTCGCGCCTCGCCCTCACCCGCCTCACCCTGTCGGCAACTCCTGCCCCCTGCGTCGGCCCGGTGGCGCGAGCCGCCAGTTCCTGCGGCCTCGGGGCCCGAGCACTCGCGGGAGGCAGGAGTTGCCGACACGTGACGGCGGTCTCGGGCCGCCCGCCGTGGTGATCAGGGCCTCGATCGCGGCCGACGTGCGGACCCACAGGTCACGCACCATGATCGTCCCCGCCCGGAACGGAACATGTCCGTCGAGGGCGATGTCGGCGTCCTTGAGGCGGTCCCGGTCGAAGCGGCTCTCGTGGTGCACGCGACCGTCGGTCTCGAGACCGACGACACCGTCGACGAGCATGTCGAGGATCTTGCCCGTGGTGCCGACGGGCACCTGTCGCACGACGTGGTGCCCGGCCCGACGGAGCCTCGTCCCGGCCGTCGACTCGAGGATGCTCTCGGCTCCCCCGTCGCTCCAGGCCACCAGCCCAGCAGCGTCGGCGCGTTTCCGCGCCAGGACCTCGGCGGCGTCCTCGTCGTCGGTCACGACACCGACGCTCCGTGCCCAGTCGACCAAGATGACCGCGTCCTCGAGGGACTCCGCTTCGACCACCGCGCGGGCGAGGGCGACTCGCGGGTCCACCGCCCAGGTCGAGCCACGGGACCCGAGCTCGACGGAGTCCCAGACGATGCGGACGCCCCGTCGCCGTCGGAGGCGGGACGCGGTCTCGGGCACCGAGACCGTGATCGGCGGACGTCGCCACGACCACGCCCCGAGCTGGTGCAGGGCGGCGGCACCGGTGAGGCGTCCCCCCACCGCGACGGCCACGAAACGCGGATCATGGCGCGGCCACGTCGAGTACCAGCCGCGTCGCGGGCGACGGACCGCGCGGGAGCGGACGGCGACGGTCAGATGGCGGTCCGTCGCACCCAGCGCGACGAGATCACGCTTGTGCAGCAAGCCACCGGCGTCGGAGACGAGTTCGGAGATCGTGGTCATGCCCCACAGCGTCCCGAGCGGTGCCCGCCGGCCGTGGGCAGTACGGGCGGCATGGGGACGGCGGCCTCGCCCGGGAACCCTGGGGGCGAGTCCTCGTCGCACGGAGCGCCAGTCGGGCGCGGGCAACTCCTGCCTCGTGCGTCGTCGACGGACGACACGCCGCGTGCTGGGGTCAGGTCGCAGCAGCAGGCAGGAGTTGCCGACGAAGGTCGGTGCGACGCCCGGCGGGTACACGACGCGGGCGGCTACGCGCCGAGCAGCTGCTCGGCCAGGTAGGCCCGCAATCCGGCCAGCGGGATGCGCTGCTGGGCCATGGTGTCGCGCTCGCGCACGGTCACCGCGTCGTCGTCGAGCGAGTCGAAGTCGACGGTGACGCAGAACGGCGTGCCGATCTCGTCCTGCCGGCGGTAGCGGCGGCCGATGGCTCCCGCGTCGTCGAAGTCGATGTTCCAGTACTTGCGGAGGTCGGCGGCGAGCCCGCGGGCCATGGGCGACAGCTGCTCGTTGCGGCTGAGCGGCAGGACGGCGACCTTGATCGGGGCCAGGCGCCGGTCGAGCTTCAGGACGGTGCGCTTGTCGACGCCGCCCTTCGCGTTCGGCGCCTCGTCCTCGGTGTACGCGTCGACGAGGAAGGCCATGAGCGAGCGGGTCAGACCGGCCGCGGGCTCGATGACGTAGGGCGTCCAGCGTTCGTTCTTGGCCTGGTCGAAGTAGGTCAGGTCCTTGCCCGAGGCGGCGGCGTGGGTCTTGAGGTCGTAGTCGGTGCGGTTCGCGATGCCCTCGAGCTCGCCGAACTCGCCGCCGGCGAACCGGAAGCGGTACTCGATGTCGACGGTGCGCTTCGAGTAGTGCGAGAGCTTCTCGGCGGCGTGCTCGTAGAGGCGGAGGTTCTCGGGGTCGATGCCGAGGTCGACGTACCACTGGAACCGCTGGTCGATCCAGTACTGGTGCCACTCTTCGTCGCTGCCGGGTTCGACGAAGAACTCCATCTCCATCTGCTCGAACTCGCGCGTGCGGAAGATGAAGTTGCCGGGCGTGATCTCGTTGCGGAAGCTCTTGCCGATCTGGCCGATGCCGAACGGCGGCTTGATGCGCGACGACTGCAGGATGTTGTCGAAGTTGGTGAAGATGCCCTGCGCGGTCTCGGGTCGCAGGTAGGCCATGCCCTGCTCGTTGTCGACCGGACCGAGGAAGGTCTTGAGCAGGCCCGAGAAGTTCTGCGGTTCGGTCCACGAGCCGGGCTGCCCGGTGTCGGGGTCGCGGACGTCGGCCAGGCCGTTCTCGGGCGGGTGGCCGTGCTTGGCCTCGTACGCCTCGAGCAGGTGGTCGGCGCGGTAGCGCTTGTGGGTGTGCAGCGACTCGACCAGCGGGTCGCTGAAGACCTCGACGTGACCCGAGGCCTCCCACACCTGACGCGGCAGGATGACCGCCGAGTCCAGGCCGACGACGTCGTCGCGGCCCTGCACCATGGTCTGCCACCACTGGCGCTTGATGTTCTCCTTCAGAGCGACGCCGAGGGGCCCGTAGTCCCAGGCCGAGCGCGAACCGCCGTAGATCTCTCCCGACTGGAAGACGAAGCCGCGGCGCTTGGCCAGGGCGATGACGGAATCGAGACGGTTGGGTGCTGCCACGTGTGATGCTCCGATGAGTTGAGGCGCGAGCTGGGTGCCCGGTCGGTCGAGGTACCCGGCAACTCTAGCGGCGGAGCGTCACCGGCCGAGCGCGGCGGCGACGGCCTCGACGTCGCTCTCGTCGTTCCAGAGGTGGAACGCCACGCGGACGCGACCGGCGCGTGCCGAGACCACGAGACCGGCGTCGCCGAGGAGGCGCTGGTCGCGTCCGTCGGGATCGGCCCAGGTCACGATCGCTCGGCCCTGCGCCTCGATCCCGAGCCGCGCGCAGAGCGCGTCGCCCGTCCCGGCGGCGTGCGCCCAGGTCTCGTCGGCGTCGAGCCCGGCGAACGTGCGGAGCGCGGGAAGCGCTCCGGCCCAGGCCTGCCAGGCGGGCGAGACGTCGAACGCCCGGGCGTCCGCGGCGAGCCGCATCTCGGGGCCGTAGCACGAGCCCCACACGTCGTCGCCCGCGTACCAACCGGCCTGCGCCGGCACCGTCATGCGCTGCAGCCGCTCCCCCAGGGTGAGGAACGCCACCCCGCGCGGGCAGCACAACCACTTGTAGGCGTGCGTGACGCTGGCGTCGTACCGTGAGGCGTCGACGGGTCGCACGCCGGCGGCCTGGGTCAGGTCGCACAGCGTCAGCGCCCCGTGGCGGGCCGCCGCGGCGACGACGGCCGCGTCGTCGGCGACCTCGCCCGTGGCGGACTGGACGGCCGACCAGGCCACGAGGTGCGTGTCGGGCCCGACGGAGCCGGCCAGCTCGTCGAGCGGCACGCTCCGCACCCGGACGCCTCGCGCCTCCTGCACCACGAAGGGGTAGACGATCGAGCTGAAGTCGCCCGTGGGCACGAGCACCTCGGCACCGTCCGGCACCGAGGCCGCGACCACCGCGACCATCGCCGACGTCTGGGACGCGATGGCGACGCGGCCGACGTCGACCCGGGCCAGCCGGGCGAAGGCCGCGCGCGCCTCCTCGACGACGGCGCCGTAGGCGACGGGACCGGCCCGACCGGACGACCACCGGTCGAGGTCGGCCCGCAACGCCTCGACCGTCGACCGCATCGGCAGGCCCATGGTGCAGGCCGCGAGGTAGCCCGGGGCAGGGGCGAAGAGGTCGGGACGGGGCTCGGTCATGTCCTCAGGCTCCTCTCGTCGAGATCGCAGGACAACCGCCAGTGTCTGAGGTCATCCATCACGACGACTTATGATTCGAGCATGACCGACGATCTCGACCTCGCGTCGCTGCGCGTCGTCCGCGCCGTCGCGGACACCGGCACGATCACGGCGGCCGCCGCCCTGCTCGGCTACAGCCAACCCGCCGTCAGCCAGCAGCTCCGGCGGGCCGAACGCCAGGTCGGTCAGCCGCTCGTGCTGCGGGCAGGACGCGGTGTCGCGCTCACCGACGCCGGACGGAGGCTCGCGGCCCACGCCGTCCACGTGCAGGCGGCCCTCGACGCCGCGCGGCAGGACCTCGACGCCCTGGGCGGCGTCGCCACGGGTCGCGTCACGCTGGCAGGCTTCCCCAGCGCGTCGTCCACGATCGTCCCCGACGTGCTGTCGCGCCTGCGCGACCGGCACCCCGGCCTCACGGTCGACTACGTCGAGGCGGAACCGCCGGAGGCGCTGGCACGACTGCGGGACGGCTCGGCGGACGTCGCGATCACCTTCCGCCACGGGGGTGACGCCGGGGGCGAACGCGACCTCGACGGGCTGCTGCACCGCGCCTCCTTCGTCGACCGCACGGTGCTGGCCCTGCCGACGGCGCACCCGTTCGCCCGGGGCGACGCCTTCGCGGGTCTGGCGCACGAGAGGTGGATCGGCGGCTGTCCCCGCTGCCGAGGCCATCTGCTCGCCACCTGTGCCGCGTCGGGGTTCGAGCCCGAGATCGTGCTCGAGACGGACAACGCCCTCGCCGTGCTCGGTCTCGTCGCGGCGGGGCTCGGCGTCGCCCTGCTGCCGGGGCTGTCGTTGGTGTCCGCCGCCGTGCCTCCCGGCGTGCGCGTGGTCGGACTGGACGAGGGTCTCGCCCGGGTGGTGCACGTCGTCCACGGGCGCGGGGGTGACCGGGTGCCGAGCGTGCGGGCGGTCCTCGACGCCTTCGAGCAGGTGGACGGCGACGCGCTGGGCCTCGTGCCGGTCCGTCGGGGCGAGCCGTCGACGGCGCCGGGTTAGGCTGGCCCGACGAACCAGGAGAGGTGCAGGTCGTGCGCAGAAGACTGACCGTCGGCATCGCCGTCTCGGTGCTGGCCCTCGTCGGGCTGACCGGCTGCTTCCCGAGCCTCGACGACCTGACGCCCGTCGGCGCAGGCGGGTCGGCGCCGACCTCGGGCCCGGGTGCCACCGGCGCGCCGCAGCCCCAGGTGACCGGCGCCCCCGGCACCGGAGGCGGCTCGGGGTCGCAACCCGACGCCCTCGCCCCCGGCGGCACGCTGCTCGGCCAGGTCAACTACAAGGACCTCACGATCTACGTCTACGGCGTCGGCGAGCTGACGACCTCGGCACCCTCGATCTACGCCCGCCCCGACGGCACCGACCCCTACCCGGCGGGCACCGACGTCCAGGTCACGGCATACGTCCTGACGAACAACTCGCAGCGTCGGCTCGACCTGACCGACCTGAGCGCCGACTACTCGTCGTACGGCAACGACCTCGCCACGCAGGACGTCTTCGCCGGGCAGGACCTTTTGACCGAGATGGGCTACGAGACCTCGCTCGAGTCGAAGTTCCCGGCCGACAGCGCGAACTGGTACCTGCTGCCCGGCGAGTCCACGGTCTTCGCCAACGCCTGGTTCCACCGGGCGAGCGACGGACCGCTGACCCTGCAGTTCCTGTGGCCGGCCGAGCGGATCTTCCTGGGCGCGAACATCCAGTTCTGACGGACGTCCGGTCAGGCCGGGCTGGGGGCGTCCACCGCTCCCCCGAACCGTCGGGTGCGCGAGGCGTACGTCTCGACGGCCTGCCACAGGTCGGTGCGGGTGAAGTCGGGCCACAGTCGGTCGAGGAACACCATCTCGGCGTAGGCGGACTGCCAGAGCATGAAGTTGCTCGTGCGCTGCTCGCCCGAGCTGCGCACGAACAGGTCGACGTCGGGCAGTTCGGGCGCGTAGAGCCGCTTTTGGATCAGCTTCTCGCCGACGGCCGAGGGCTTGAGCCGCCCGGCAGCGACGTCGTCGGCGATGGAGCGCACCGCGTCGGCGATCTCGGTCCGCCCGCCGTAGTTGACGCACATCGTCAGCGTCAGGACGTCGTTGCCCTTGGTCAGCTCTTCGGCGAACTGCAGTTCTTTGATCACCGACCCCCACAGCCGCGGTTTCCGCCCGGCCCAGCGGACCCTCACTCCCCAGGCGTTCAGCTGGTCGCGTCGACGGTGCAGGACGTCGCGGTTGAACCCCATCAGGAAGCGCACCTCGTCGGGTGAGCGCTTCCAGTTCTCGGTCGAGAACGCGTAGACGCTGAGGTGCTTCACGCCGATCTGGATCGCCCCGGCGACCACGTCGAGCAGCGACATCTCGCCGGCCTTGTGCCCTTCGACGCGGGTGAGCCCCCGCCCGTTCGCCCAGCGGCCGTTGCCGTCCATGACGATCGCGACGTGCTCGGGCACGGCGCCCCGCGGCATCGCCGGCGGGTGGACGCCGGTCCAGTCGAGGGGGCGGAAGTCGGCGGCGTCGCGGTGGGTCTTCTTCACTGTCTCTCCCTTCCGGGCACCCGGTCGACGTGCTGCAGCGATCGCAGTCCCCGTTCGAGGTGCCACTGCGTGTAGGCGGCGACGACGCCGCTCGCCTGGTTGCGGGTCGCGTCGGGCGCGTCTTCGGCGTGGTCCCAGTCCCCCGTGAGCAGCGCGCCCAACAGGGCCAGCGCCTCCTGCGTCAACCGCGGAGCGCCCGGAGGCGCGTGCGAGTCGGTCACCACGCCACCGAGCTGGACGACGAAGGCCGAGTGCGGCCCGGGGGCACCGGTCACGGCACAGTCGCCGAAGCTCGGCGACCAGCCCGCGATGCTGAGCGCACGCAGGAGGTACGAGTCGAGCGTGAGCTGGGGGGCGTGCTCGTGCCGCGCAAGCGAACGGAGGGCCCCGACGAGCAGGAGGTACTGCTGCAGACCCGCCTCGGCCTCGGTCAGTTTGTCGGCCGTCTCGACCATGACGCTGCCGGCCGTGTAGCTCTCGTAGTCGGCCGCGATCACGGCGCCGTACGAGCCGAGCGACTCGGCCTGCTGCACGATGTCGAGCGAGCGGCCTTCGTACAGCTGGAGGTCGGCGACCATCATCGGCTCGAGGCGCGCGCCGAACTTCGAGGCCGTCCGCCGGACGCCCTTGGCCACGGCCCGGATCTTGCCGTGGTTGCGGCTGAGCATCGTGAGGATGCGGTCGGCCTCACCCAGCTTGTGGGTGCGCAACACGACGCATTCATCACGGTAGACGGGCACCGACCAAGCATCGCACGCGTGGTACAAACGTCAGGTGCACGCCACAGCCTTCGCCGTACCCCTGTGGGTGGACCTCCTCGCCGTCGGCATCGGCAGCCTGCAGGGGGCGATGTTCGCGTCCGAGTACAAGGACCGTCGTCTCGACCTGCTCGGCATCGCCATCATCGGCATCGCCACCGGTCTCGGCGGCGGCGTGCTGCGCGACGTCCTGCTCGGCGAGGTGCCACGGGCCATGACGAGCAACTGGTACCTGCTCGTCGCCGTCGCGGCCGCGATCGTCGGCATGGCGCTGCAGCGGGTGTTCACCCGGCTGGCCGGAGTCATCACCGTGCTCGACGCCCTGACGATCGGACTGCTCGGTGCGATCGGGTCGACCAAGGCACTCTCGCTCGGACTGCCGGAGATCCCTGCCGTGTTCGTCGGGGTCATCGCCGCCGTCGGCGGTTCGGTGCTGCGCGACCTGCTGATGAACCTCACCATCGCGATGATGCACGTCGGTTCGCTCTACGCCGTCGCGGCGGCCGGAGGGACCATCGTGCTGGTCGTGGCGGTGTCGCTCGGCGCACCCGTGGCCGTGTCCGCCATCGCGGGCACGTCGATCACGCTGGTCATCCGGATGCTGGCCGTGCGGTTCGGCTGGACCCTGCCCGAGCAGCGCGCCCTCAGCCGGCTCCCCCGCTGGCGCCGGCCCCGCTGACCCCGGCCGCCGGCGCTCGGCTCTCTGTACCGGCACGCCGCCGGCCGCGCCGCCGCACCCGCGCGCGACACCAGGCAGGAGTTGCCCGCTCTCGTCGGCAACTCCTGCACCCTGCGCCAGCGGACCCCGACACGCCGCAGAACCGCACCCGCGCGCGACCCCAGCCCGGAGTTGCCCGCCCCCGTCGGCAACTCCTGCACCCTGCGCCAGCGGACCCCGACACGCCGCAGAACCGCACCCGCGCGCGACACCAGCCAGGAGTTGCCGACACCTGCGGCCACACGACACGTCCGGCCGCACGACACCTCCGGCCACACGACGACGCCCCCGGCGCCGAGGGCACCGGGGGCGGGTCGGGACGGAGCGGGCCGCCTAGACCGAGGCGAGCTCGAGCACGTCGGTCGTCGAGCGGATGGCGCGGTTGACGGCCGAGACGATGGCCTTGAGCGAGGCCGTCGAGATGTCGGCGTCGATGCCGACGCCCCAGAGCCGGGTGCCGTCGACGTCGAGCTCGACGTAGGCAGCGGCCTGAGCGTCGCCCGATGCGCTGAGGGTGTGCTCGACGTAGTCGTACAGCTTGACCTGGACGCCCTGCTCGGCGAGGACGGCGATGAACGCCGCGATGGGCCCCGTGCCACGGGCCGACGTCGACTCGACCGTCTCGCCGACCCGCAGGTCGACGTCGAGCACGGTCTCGCCCGACATGTCGCTCGCGGTGCTCGTGCGGGTCAGCTCGAAGCGGCCCCACTTGTCGTCGGCCTCGTCGGCGGGCAGGTACTCGTCCTGGAAGATCGACCAGATGTGGGCGCTCGTCATCTCGCCGCCCTCTTCGTCGGTGCGTGACTGGACGACGCCGCTGAACTCGATCTGCAGCTTGCGGGGCAGGTCGATGGCGTGGTCGGCCTTGAGCAGGTAGGCCACGCCGCCCTTGCCCGACTGCGAGTTGACGCGGATGACCGCCTCGTAGCTGCGTCCCAGGTCTTTGGGGTCGACCGGCAGGTACGGCACGGCCCATTCCAGCTCGTCGACGTCGACCCCGCGGGACGCCGCGGTGGCGGCCATGGCCTCGAAGCCCTTCTTGATGGCGTCCTGGTGCGAGCCGGAGAACGCCGTGTAGACGAGGTCGCCGGCCCACGGGCTGCGTTCGTGCACGGGCAGCTGGTTGCAGTGCTCGGCGGTGCGCTTGACCATGTCGAGGTCGCTGAAGTCGATCTGCGGGTCGATGCCCTGGGTGAACAGGTTGATGCCCAGCGCGACGAGGTCGACGTTGCCGGTCCGCTCGCCGTTGCCGAAGAGGCAGCCCTCGATGCGGTCGGCCCCGGCCAGGTAACCCAGCTCGGCGGCGGCGATGCCGGTGCCCCGATCGTTGTGCGGGTGCAGCGACAGGATGACGCTGTCGCGACGGGCCAGGTGGCGGTGCATCCACTCGATCGAGTCGGCGTAGACGTTGGGGGTCGCCATCTCGACGGTCGCCGGCAGGTTGACGATCACGGGACGCGCGGGCGTCGCGTCGAAGGCCTCGATCACCTGGTTGCAGATGTCGAGCGCGAAGTCGAGCTCGGTGCCGGTGTAGCTCTCGGGCGAGTACTCGTAGAAGACGGCCGTCTCGGGGATGGTCTTCTCGGCCTCGAGGCACAGCCGGACGCCCTCGAGCGCGATGTCGACGATGCCCTGACGGTCGGTGCGGAACACGACGTCGCGCTGCAGCACGCTCGTCGAGTTGTACAGGTGGACGATGGCCTGCTTGGCGCCGGCGATCGACTCGTAGGTGCGGGCGATCAGGTGCTCGCGCGCCTGGGTCAGCACCTGGATCGTCACGTCGTCGGGGATGGCGCCCTCGTCGATGAGGCTGCGCACGAAGTCGAAGTCGGTCTGCGAGGCGCTCGGGAAACCGACCTCGATCTCTTTGTAGCCCATGCCGACCAGCAGGTCGAACATGATGCGCTTGCGCTCGGGGCTCATCGGGTCGATCAGGGCCTGGTTGCCGTCGCGGAGGTCGACGGCGCACCAGCGCGGCGCCTCGGTGATGCGCTTCGAGGGCCAGGTGCGGTCGGGCAGGTCGACGGCGATCTGCTCGTGGAAGGGCCGGTACTTGTGGATCGGCATGGCCGACGGCTGCTGTGCGTTCTTCATGTCCTGTGGTCTCTCTCGCCCTCGAGGGGCTGCTCTTCGCGGGGGTGTCGGCCGACGACGAACTCCGCGACGAGGGGGGCCTGGGTCAGGACTCGCCGCGGCAGCTAAGAAGGAGCAGGCCGGTGAACACGTGACGAGGCTAGCACCGACCGAGGAGGCGCGGGTCGTCGCGGACGGGCACCGCGCCTCCTCGGCTCCCCCGCGCGATCAGACCACCGTGCGGACGAGCCGCACGACGGCACCGACCGAGAGGTCGGGCAGGTAGGCGCGACCGAGGGCCGTGCCGATGGCCGGCAGCTGCACGGGATCGGGGAAGGCCATGACGAGGGGCACGAACTCGGGCTGGAACTTCTTCTTGAAGGTCAGCAGGGTCCGGAAGCCGTAGGCCGGTTCGAGCACCCGTCCGAGGAAGGTGAGCACACGTTCGGTCTGTGACGCCGGGCCGTCGGAGGACGCGCTCGTCGCGAGCGGTGCCGCCGACAGGCTGAGGAACTCGACCCCCTGCTCTTTCATGGCCAGTGCCGACGAGGCGATGACGAACTCCATCACGCCGTTCATGCTGTCGGGTCGGCGTCGCATGAAGTCGAGCGTCCAGCCGACGACCTCTCCGTCGCGCCAGGAGGGCAACCAGCTCGTCACGGCCTGGACCGAGTCGTCCTCGTCCAGTGCGAGCATCAGCGCCACGTCGGGGTCACGCAACTCGTCCACGCCGCCGAGTGTGAAGCCCATCTCGGGCAGGTTCTTCTCGGCGACCCACTGCTCGCTGATCTCGCCGATCTGGCGGGCGACCGCGGGCCGGAGCTCCGCGTAGCGGGTCCACTCGGCCCGGACCCCGTTCTTGGTCGCGCGGTTGATGCTCGACCGGACGTCCTGCCACTTCTTGCCGGTCATGGCGAAGGTGGCCGGGTGGAGCACGGTCTCTTCGCCGACGGGCAGCGTCGACCAGCCCATGTCGGCGAAGAGGGGCGAGAGTTCGCCCCTCACGCTGTAGAAGACCGGGGTGAGCCCCTGGTCGTCGCACCAGCGCGCGAACTCACGCGTGACCTCGGGGAGCCGGTCGGCCGGGCACAAGGGCTCACCCGTGGTGACCGCGATCCCCGCGACGACGCGATAGGCGACGGCCGCGCGAGCGTCGGCCGTGAACCAGTACCGGTTGCCCTCCCACAAGGCCATGTGCGACAACGTGCCCGGCGTACCCCGGTGGACGATCTCGCGCACCTGGGCACGCGCCGCGTCGGGACGGACGTCCCCCGGCCGTGTCGCACCCACCACGAGCCCGACCAGCACGACGAGCCACCAGAGCGGCCCCACCCACTCGAACGCGGCCCGGACGACGCCGCCGTCGGGCACCGGCCCGATGCGGGTGAGCCCGACGAAACCGACCGGCACGAAGCGTTCGGGCACGTCGAGCAGCAGCGTCCACGGTTCGATCGTCGGCACGAAGGAGGCGCGCCCCAGCCACGCGAGGACGGCGAACGTCACCGCCAGCACGACACCCGACAGCACGACGACGAGGGCGAACCGCGGCCGTCGCGTCCCCTCGGCCCCGATGCCGAAGTGACGACGGAGGAGGAACAGTCCGACGGCGACCGCGGCCGGCACGGCGACCGCCAGCACGGCGAGCACGCCCCTCTCGACCACGTGGCGGGGCTGGTCGACGACCGGATCGGTCGTGACGGGGAGCACCACGTAGTAGAGACCGGCGAAGACGGCGAGCAGCCCGTTGACCGCGACGGCCACGTCGAGGGCCAGGCGACGACCACGCCGCAGGTACCAGGCGCACACGAGCAGCACCGCCAGCGGGAGGAGGCTGAGCAGGACCGTCGGCACGGTGTCGATGCCCGCGAGGGCCGCGGCCCGCGCGCAGGCCCCGATCGGGGGCGCGTGCCGGTCGGGTGCGCCCTGTCCCGCCGCCGCGCAGGCGGCCGAGAGCGACCGCCCCGGCAGGACGTCACGGAACAGCATGCCGAGGGGCGAGAGCGCCCCGATGGGGCTGCGGGTGAGCAGGGTCAGGACGGGACCGAGGGCCGTCACGGCGACTATGGTCGAGGCGAGGCGTCGCACCTCGTGGTGCGAGCTGCGCAGCCATCCGCGCTCGGCGGGACGGCCGGCCAGGACCACCCCGAACGCGAGCCCGACCAGGGCGCCGAGGAGCGCGTAGAGACCCGAGGGATGCCCGTCGTACAGCACGAAGGCGAACACGAACGAGAAGCCGACCAGCCGGATGCGGCGTCGCCAGAGCGGTCCGGAGAACGCGCTGGCGGTCATGATCGTGCCGAGGGCCGGCGTGAGCGGGTGGAGGGTGGACTCGGCGGCCACCTCGACGGCCCAGGTCTCGCCGAGCGCCTGCCCCAGGGCCTGGACCGCGACGCCGACGCCGGTCGCCACGACGGCCGTCACGAGGTAGGCCGCGACCGTGCGGCGCGGGCCCATGCGGCGCTCGGCGGCGCCCACGAGCACGAGGACGCCGACCACGGCCAGGACGAGTTGGGCGGGACCGCCGGCGAAGAACACCGACCCGAAGACGAGCAGCCATGAGGTGCGGTCCTCGAAGGGGTCGAGCCCCGCGCCGACGAGTTCCCGCAGCCGCTCGCTCGGAGCGTGCGTGAGGCTGCCCGAGGCGAGAGCCAGCACGACGAGCAGCAGCGCGAGCGCGAGACTCACGGGACGGACGCGGGCGAACGCCACCACACGGGTGCCGATGCCCTCTGCGACCTGTCGCACCCGCCCCGGCTCGTGGGGCACGGGCTCGTGGGGATCGGGCGGTGTCGGTGCGTCCGGGCCGGCCTCGGTCACGTCGGCGCTCACGGGGTCTGCACCGCCGCGCTCAGGCCGAGGCGCGGGTAGAACTGCCCGATGCCGTGGGCGAAGCCGTTGGTCGCGGTCGTCCAGTCGTGTCCGCTGCCCGGTGAGACGTAGCGCGTCACCGCCATGCCCGCCTTCGCCGCCGCCGCCGAGTTCACCGTCATGATCTGACCGTACGGGCCGTCGGTCGCACCGACGGCGAAGAACGCCGCGGTGTCCGCGTAGGGCCCGTGCTTCGCCATGATCGCTTGCGGTTGGGCCGCCTCGTAGGCCGCTCGGTTCCCGGCGAAGCCCTGGTCGATCGTGGTCTTCTCGTCGCCGATCGACGGGCCGAGTTCACCCGACACGTCGATGAAGGTCGAGAACAGGTCGGGTCGCGACGCGGCGAACTGGATCGAGCAGGTACCGCCCTGCGAGAACCCGCCGACCGCCCACGCCCTCGGGCCGGAGGCCACGTGGAAGTGGCTCGTCATGTAGTCGACCACGTCGGTGGTGATGTAGGTGGCGCTGTTGCCCAGGACGCCGTCGACGCACATCGGGTTGTGCGCGTCGGCACTCAACTGGTCGGGGACGACGACGATCGGTGCGAGACCATGGTTCTTCGCCGCGAAGGCGTCGAGCGTCTCGACGAGGTGGCCGGCCGTGACCACCGAGCTCGGTTCGGCCGGTTGCCCCGACATCATGATCATCACGGGGAGGGCGGGGGCGTTCGCCACGAGGGCCGCCGGAGGCAGGTAGACGACGGCGTCGCGTGCCGGGAAGTGCGAGACCGTGCCGGGGATGGACACGCTGCCGTACCGGCCCGTGGCGGGCAGGTCGGACGGGGCCTTCCAGGTCGACCAGAGGGTCGGGTCGAACTCCGTCGACGCGGAGGCCGCGGACGGAGGCGCGGTGGCGGTCGCCGGAAGAGCCGGCACCTCGTCCAGGCCGAGCGCCTGCGACAGGTTCTGGTACACGCTGCCGTCCCGGTTCAGCGCCAGTCCGCCGGCCAGGGCGAACACCAGGACCGCCACGACGGCCACGACCTTGCGCCACCACCGGGTGCGGATGAGGTTGACGACGACCACCCCGAGGCCGGCGACCACCGCGGCGACCCAGAAACGGTCCACCCAGGTGGGCGACAGTCCCAGCACGTCGCGCACGTCGCCGAGCCACCAGGTGACGACGGCGCCCAGGCCGGCCCCGGCGAGGACCGCGAGGGCGATCCACCGCCACCACGTCCGTCGGGTCCGCGGACGGACGAGGAGCGCGATCGCGATCAGGACGGCGACCACGTCCACCACCAGCAGCGACGTCGACGACAACAACGGGACCGACAGCAACCAGTTCATTCGAGAGCTTCTTTCGGCGGAGGATCGGGGTGATGACCACCCAGGTGACACTCTGCCGCCACGGAGCGAGCCGACACGAGCCACGCCGCTCGGTCACAGCATCCTCATCAGTTGCGGTCAGTCTCTGCACGGTGCCGGTGCCGGCGCCGGTGCCGGCGCCGGTACGCGTGAAGGCCCTGGCACGGCGCCCGACCGGCGTCCTGTCGACGTCGGCCAGGGACTCGCCCCGCGCTCGGACTTACTCGGCGAGCCCGTGTTCGTACGCGTAGACCACGAGCTGCACCCGGTCACGCAGGGACAGCTTCGACAGCACACGGCTGATGTGGGTCTTGACGGTCGCCTCGCTGAGGAACTCCCGCGACGCGATCTCGGAGTTGCTGAGGCCCCGCGCCGCGAGGTCGAAGATGTCCCGCTCCCGGGTGGTGAGGGTGCCGAACGACTCGGGCACGGCCCGGGCGCGTGAGGCACGCCCGTCGAAGTGCTCGAAGAGCTCTCGCGTGGCGGACGCCGCGATCACGGCGTTGCCCGCGTGCACGGTGCGGATCGCGGCGAGCAGGAACTCGGGGTCGGCGTCCTTGAGGACGAAACCGCTCGCGCCTCCGCGGATGGCGCGGGTGGCGGCCTCGTCGAGGTCGAACGTCGTCAGCACGATGATGCGCGGCGGACGGCGCGAGGCGGCCTCGGCCTGCGCCAGGACGGCGGTGGTGGCGGCGATGCCGTCCATGACGGGCATGCGGATGTCCATGAGGACGACGTCGGGGGTGGCGCGCGCGACCATCGCCACGCCCTCGTCGCCGTTGCTGGCCTCGCCCACGAACTTCAGGTCGGGTTGCGAGCCGACCAGCATCTTGATGCCCGCACGGAACAGTGCCTGGTCGTCGACCAGCGCGACGCGGATGGGTGCCGTCGAGCGGCCGGGCATGTCGATCATCGGATGCGTACCTCTTGGGTCAGTGCCAGGGTCGGCACGATGGCGTGGACGACGAAGCGTCCGTCGGCGTTCTGGGTGGTGAGCGAGCCGCCCGCCAGGGTGGCACGCTCTCGCATGCCGTCGAGCCCGTGGCCGCCCCGCCGCTCGTCGCCGGTCGTGTCGACCGGACGTGTCGGCGGTCGCACGACGTTCGAGACCACCAGGTGCAGGGCCTCGTAGCGCCAGTCGAAGTGCAGGCCGACGGGCTGGTCGACGGCACCGTGCCGGAGGACGTTGGTCAGGCTCTCCTGCACGATGCGGAACACGGCGAGCTGCCGGTTGGTCCCGAGCACCTGGGGTTCGCCCGTCACGCGCAGGTCGACCGTGAGGCCCGAGCCGCGCATCTGGTCGAGCAGCCGGTCGAGATCGCCGAGGGCGGGCTGCGGCGCCTCTCCCTGGCTGTGCCGCAGTTGACCGAGGAGCACGCGGACGTCGCCGAGGGCCTCCCGAGCCGTCGTGGCGATGGTGGTGAGCGCCCCGTCCACCGAGGTCGGGTCGACCCGGGCGGCGTAACGGGCCCCGTCGGCCTGGGCGATCACGACGGCCAGCGAGTGGGCGACGACGTCGTGCATGTCCCGGGCGATCCGGTTGCGTTCTTGCTCGACGGCGATGTCCCGCTCGGCTCGGGCGGCCTCGCGCTCGGCCCGGGCGGCGTCGTTCTCGGCACGGGCGGTCTCGCGCTCGGCGACGAGCCGCGCCTCACGGCTGAGCCGCTCGGACCATCTCGCCCGGGCCAGCAGCCCGCCGGCCCAGGGCAGACCGAGCAGGGCGAGGAATCCGAGGAGGCTGATCCCCAGCTGCAGGAGGATGCGGACGACGTCGGTCACCGCGTAGATGTCGTAGTCGACGCCGAACAGGCTCTGCTGCACGAACGAGAGGTAGAACGTGCCCAGGAGGGCGCCCACGCCCACGGAGACCAGGCCCGACCACTTGACCCGGTCGGTGCCGTACGCGGCCGTGGAGTACAGCACCGCGCAGATCGCGAGGTTCGTGACACCGGGCGTGCTGCCCGTGACCATCTGGGACGCGGCGACCAGCCAGGCAAGAGTGAGGGCGAGCCCGGGCGACAGCCGCCTCAGGGCGAAGGTGACCGTCATGCCCAGCACGACGAACGGGGTCGTCACGACGCCGTCCGACAAGACCAGGCCGACCACGCCGAGCAGGAACGCCGCCGACAGGTCGACGGCGACCTGGTAGGGAGCGAGGCGTCGGAAGATCACCCGACCACCGTACGACCTGCGGTGGCCCGTCCGGGCCGGCCGCCGTGCGTGAACGACCTCGGGACCATCACGATCATCCGCAGGGACGAGGGCCAACCGCCCGCCCGGGACGCGCCGAGCGACCGGGAGAGGGTGTCAGAACCCCAGCCGACCGAGCTGCTTCGGGTCGCGCTGCCAGTCTTTCGCGACCTTCACGCGGATCGACAGGAAGACCTGCTTGCCGATGAGCGGCTCGATCTGCGCCCGAGCACGCTCACCCACCTCGCGCAGGCGTTGACCCCCCTTGCCGATGACGATGGCCTTCTGGCTGTCGCGCTCGACGAAGAGGTTCGCGTAGATCTCGAGGAGGTCCTTGTCGTCACGTTCGACCATGTCGTCGATCGTCACGGCGAGCGAGTGCGGCAGCTCGTCCTGCACGCCCTCGAGGGCGGCCTCACGCACGTACTCGGCCACCCGGTCGGTCAGGCCCTCTTCGGTCACCGCGTCGGACGGGTAGAGCGGCTGCGACACCGGCATGAGTTTGATGAGTTCGGCGGTGAGGACGTCGAGCTGCACGTCACTGACGGCGGACAACGGGATGATGGCCTCCCAGTCGCGCAGCCGGCTGACCGCCAGCAACTGCTCGGCGACCGCCGGCCGCGACGTCGCGTCGGTCTTGGTGACGATCGCGACCTTCTTGGCCCTCGGGTACTGGTCGAGCTGCTCGTTGATGAACCGGTCGCCCGGGCCCAGCTTCTCGTCAGCCGGCACGCAGAACCCGATGACGTCGACGTCGCCGAGCGTGGTCTGGACGATGTCGTTGAGCCGCTCGCCGAGCAGCGTGCGCGGACGGTGCATGCCCGGGGTGTCGACCAGGACGAGCTGGCCGGTCGCCTGGTGCACGATGCCGCGGATCGCTCGTCGAGTCGTCTGCGGCTTCGACGAGGTGATGGCCACCTTCTGCCCCACGAGGGCGTTGGTCAGCGTCGACTTGCCGACGTTGGGCCGCCCGACGAACGAGACGAACCCCGCGCGGTAGGTCGACCCCCGAGGAGGCGCGGCCGAGGGGGTGAGGTCGTCTCCGGTGGTCGACATGGGGGCCTTTCGTGAACGTGCGGGAACGGGTGGGAGGTGGAGGGTCGCGACGACCGGACGCTCAGTCGTCGCGAGCGGCGTCGGCGAACGCGGCCTGGGCGTCCGCGAGGTCGGGATCGCGCTCGACGAGCACGGTCTGCAGGTCGTGCCGACGCCCTTCGGTTCGGTCGGCCGTGAGGACGAGGCCCGACACGCGGACGACCGAGCCCTGCTCGGGCAGGCGTCCCAGGACCTTGGTGAGCAGCCCTCCCACCGAGTCCACGTCGTCGTCGTCGAGTTCGAGGCCGAAGAGATCGCCGAGCTCGTCGACGGGGAGACGGGCACTCACCCGGAACACCCCCGCGGAGACCTCGCGTTGCGGAGCGACCTCGCGGTCGTACTCGTCGCTGATGTCGCCGACGAGTTCTTCGATGAGGTCCTCGAGCGTGACCAGGCCGGCGATGCCGCCGTACTCGTCCACGACCATCGCGAGATGGTTCTTGTCGAGCTGCATCTGCCGGAGGGCGTCGTCGGCCTTCTTGGACTCGGGCACGAAGACCGCCGGACGGGCGAGGGTCGTGACGGGAGCCGAGTCGTCGCCGCTGTGCTCGTGCAATCGTCGGGCGAGGTCGCGCAGGTAGACGATGCCGACGACGTCGTCGGAATCGCGGCCGACGACGGGCACGCGGGACACGCCTCGGCCGAGGAAGAGGCTCATCGCCGATCCGACGGAGGCGGTGGCGTCGAGGGTGACCATGTCGGTGCGGGGCACCATGACCTCGCGGACCACGGTGTCGCTGAACTCGAAGATCGAGTGGATGAGCTCGCGGTCGTCCTCTTCGAGGACGTCGAGCTCGGTCGCCTCGTCGACCATGCTGAGCAACTGCTCTTCGGACGAGAACGACGCGCTGCGCGGACGACCGGGGGTCACCCGGTTGCCGACGGCCACCAGGGCGTCGGCCAGGGGCCCGAGGACGACCCGGACGAACCGCACCAGCCCCGAGGTGAGCCGCACGAGACCACGAGCGTGGGCGCGACCGACGCTGCGCGGGCTGGAGCCGACGAGGACGAACGACACGACCGTCATGATGAGCGCCGAGAGCAGGAGGGCCAACCACCAGGGCTCGACCGAGAACGCGAACGACAGCGACACGAGGACGGCCGCCGACGTCTCGGCCAGGATGCGCACGAAGTTGACGGCGTTGACGTGCGCCCCGACGTCGGCGGCGATGGCGGTCAACGCCGTCGCGTGGCGCGGATCGTCGTCGGCCTCGTCGAGGAGGTCCTGGCGGCTGAGCACGCCGAGGGCCGAGTCGGCCGCGGCCAACAGGCCACCGAAGACCACCAGGAAGACCGCCACGACGACGAAGACCGTGACCATCACGGCGTCACCGACTCGTGTCGGCCGCGGCGAAGGCCGCGAGGATCTCGCGCTGCAGACCGAACATCTCGCGCTCGTCGTCGGGCTCCGCGTGGTCGAACCCGAGGAGGTGCAGGACGCCGTGACAGGTGAGCAGCAGCATCTCGTCGAGGGGGCTGTGCCCCGCCGTGGCGGCCTGTGCGACGGCCACCTGCGGACACACGACGATGTCGCCGAGCAGGCCGGCCGGCGTCGGCTCGTCCTCGGTGCCCGGACGCAGCTCGTCCATCGGGAAGCTCAGCACGTCGGTCGGGCCGGGTTCGTCCATCCACTGGACGTGGAGTTGCTCCATCGCGGCCTCGTCGACGAACACGATCGCGAGCTCGGCCTCGGGATGCACGTGCATCTGGTCGAGCGCGAAGGTGGCCAGGCGCTGGATCGTGGCCTCGTCGACCTCGACGGCGGATTCGTTGGCGACCTCGATGCTCACCGGGTTCCCTTCTTCGGCAGGCGGTCGCGGGCGTCGGCCCGGCGCTCGGAGCGGTTGCCCGCTTCGACCTGGTCGTTCGCCGCTTCGTGACGGCGGTGCTGCTGGGCCTGACGTTCGGCGTCGTAGGTCGTGTACGCGTCGACGATGCGGCCCACGAGCGTGTGCCGCACCACGTCGTCGCTGGTGAGGCGGGCGAAATGGATGTCGTCGATGCCGTCGAGCACCGTCGTGACGAGCTGGAGCCCGCTGGCCCCCGTGGGCAGGTCGACCTGGGTGACGTCGCCCGTGACGACCATGCGCGAGCCGAAGCCGAGCCGGGTGAGGAACATCTTCATCTGCTCGGGCGTCGTGTTCTGCGCCTCGTCGAGGACGACGAACGCGTCGTTGAGCGTCCGACCGCGCATGTAGGCCAGAGGGGCCACCTCGACGGTGCCGGCCGCGAGCAGCTTGGGCACGATCTCGGGGTCCATCATCTCGTTGAGCGCGTCGTAGAGCGGTCGGAGGTACGGGTCGATCTTGTCGGTGAGGGTGCCGGGCAGGAAGCCCAACCGCTCGCCGGCCTCGACCGCGGGGCGCGTCAGGATGATCCGCTGGACCTCGCGGCGCTGCAGTGCCTGGACGGCCTTGGCCATGGCCAGGTAGGTCTTGCCCGTACCGGCCGGGCCGATGCCGAACGTGATGGTGTGCTGGTCGATCGCGTCGACGTACTCTTTCTGACCCGGTGTCTTCGCCCGCACGCCCTTGCCGCGGCTGGTGACGATGGGCTGCCCGAAGACCTCGGACGGGCTGCCCTGCCCCGAGTCGAGCAGACGGGCCGACGTCGCGACCTCGGCCGGGCCGAGGTCGTGGCCGCCGCGGACCATCGAGACGAGCTCGTCGACGAGCCCCTCGGCCCGGCCGACCGCGGACGAGGGCCCCTCGAGGGTGACCTCGTTGCCGCGCACGAGCACGCGGACCTCGGGGTACTGCTTCTCGACCGCACGCAGCAGGCGGTCTTGCGGGCCCAGCAGCTGGACCATGGCGACGCCGTCGACGGTGACGTCGACGCGCCGGACGTCGTCGCCCGTCGTCGGTGTCGAGGGGCCGGTGGCGTTCGTGTCGCTAGTGGGCAAGGGTGCCTTCCTCCAGGGGTCCGCCGAGCACATGGGCGTGCACGTGGAACACGGTCTGCCCGGCGGATGCGCCGGTGTTGAAGATCAAACGGAACTCGGACCCGGAGTGTTCCCCGAACGCCGCCGGGTCGGCCGCGAGCCGGGAGGCGGTCGCCACAAGCTCGGCGAGCAGCGCGGGGTCGCCCTCGGCGAGTTCGACGACGTCGCGGTACGCCTGGGTCTTGGGCACCACGAGCAGGTGGACGGGTGCCCGGGGCGCGATGTCGCGGAACGCGATGACCGTGTCGCTCTCGAACACGATGTCGGCGGGGATCTCGCGCGCGACGACGCGGCTGAAGACGGTGGGCTCGTCGGAGGTCTCGGACATGCTGCCCATCGTAGCGACGACCACCGACACGACCCCCGGGGGCGTGGCGGTCACCAGCGGCCGAGACGCACGCTCAGCACGGACAGGGCGGCCGGACCGGCCGTGGAGGTACGCAGGACGGCGTCCCCGAGGCGCACGGCGCGGGCACCGGCCTCGGCTAGCTGCTGCAGCTCGGCGGGCGACACCCCGCCCTCGGGACCGACGACCACGACGACGCGGTCGGGCACCGCGCCTCCTGCGGTGAGGTCGACCGCCGTGAGCGCCTGCTCGGCCGACGGCTCGAGCACGAGGACGAGATCGCGGGAGGCGCGCTCGGCCAGCTGCCGCGTCGTCGCGAGCCCGGACACCTCGGGCGCCCACGGACGGATCGACTGCTTGGTCGCCTCGCGCACGATCGACGACCAGCGGGTGAGCCCCTTGGCGACCTTGGGACCCTCCCAACGGGAGATGCTGCGGGCCGCGGCCCACGGGACGATCTCGTCGACGCCGAGCTCGGTCGCGGCCTGTACCGCGAGCTCGTCGCGGTCGCCCTTGGCGAGGGCCTGGGCGAGGACCAGCCGCGTCGTCGGCGCCTCGTGCCGCACCACCCGCGTCGCGAGCAGCACCAGCCGCTCGGGCGCCGCCTCGCTCACCTCGCCCTGGACCACCAAGCCCCGACCGTTGCCGAGGGTGAGCGCTTCGCCCACCCGGACACGGCTGACCGTCACCGCGTGCCGCGCCTCGGAACCGGTCAGCTCGACGGTCGAACCGACCTCGGCGGCGACCAGGTCGTCGACCAGGTAGAAGTGCGCCACGATCAGAAGTTGAGGAAGCGGTCGCGCAACTTGCCGAAGAGGCCCTGCTGGAAGTGCGACAGCTCGGGAGCCGCAGAGCGCCGACCCGAGGCGAACTTCTCCATCAACTCGCGCTCTTTGTGGCTGAGCTTGGTCGGGGTGACCACCTGGACGCCGATCTTGAGATCGCCGCGACCCGTTCCGCGCAGTCGGGTGATGCCGCGGTCCTTCACGGTGAGGATGTCGGCACTCTGGGTGCCGGGCCTGATCTCGACCTCGATCTCGCCGTCGAGCCCGGTGAGCGTCGTCGTCGTGCCGAGGATGGCGTCGGTCATCTGCACCTCGAGCGTCGCCAGCAGGTCGTCGCCGTTGCGGCTGTAGGTGTCGTGGTGCCGCACCTTGACCTCGAGGTAGAGGTCGCCGTTCGGGCCGCCGGCCTGGCCGACCTCGCCCTGACCGGGCAACTGGAGCCTGAGCCCGGTGTCGACGCCCGCGGGGATGTCGATGGGGATCGAACGCCGGGCCCGGACGCGCCCCTGGCCCTGGCACGTCGGGCAGGGGTTGGGGATGACGGTGCCGTACCCACGGCAGGTTCCGCACGGGCTCGACGTCATGACGTTGCCGAGCAGCGAGCGCACGGTGCGCTGGATCTGCCCGGAGCCACCGCAGATGTCGCAGGTCTGGGGCGAGGTGCCGGGTGCACAGCACGAGCCGCTGCACGTGTCGCAGAGGACGGCCGTGTCGACCTCGATGTCGCGCTGCGTGCCGAAGACGATGTCCTCGAGGTCGACCTCGAGGCGCAGGAGCGCGTCCTGCCCGCGTTCGCGCCGGGACCGCGGCCCCTGACGTTGGCCCTGACCACCACCGCCGAAGAACGCGTCGAAGATGTCGCCGAAGCCGGCGGCCCCGCCACCGCCACCGCCGCCGAAGCCGGGCTGCGGACCCAGGTCGTAGCGTTCGCGTTGCTGCGGGTCGCTGAGCACGTCGTAGGCGTGCGTGACGTCCTTGAACCGTTCGGACGCGTCGGGGCTGGGATTGACGTCGGGGTGCAGCTCGCGAGCGAGCTTGCGGTACGCCTTCTTGATCTCTTCCGGGGTCGCCTGACGGTCGACTCCGAGGACGTCGTAATGATCTGCCACTGGTTCTCGTCTGCCTCTGGTGTGGTGTGGTGGTCTTCCCGGCGGGGCCGGGCCCGGCGGACCGGGACGGGATGGGGTCGTGGGACGGCCGGGGCCGTCGGCGTCGGCTACCGCTCGGCGAGCAGCGACGACAGGTAACGGGCGACGGCACGCACCGCCGCCATGTTGGTCGAGTAGTCCATGCGCATGGGCCCGAGGACGCCGAGCCTCGCGATCTCGCTGCCCTGCGTCGAGTACCCGCTGGCCAGCACCGACGCCTGCGACAACCCGAACGAGGCGTTCTCCCGTCCGATGCTCGCGGCCACGTCGACGGCGTCGAGCTGCATCTCGCCGAACAACCGCAGCAGGGCGACCTGTTCTTCGATCGCCTCGAGCACCGGGAAGAGGTCACCGCTGAAGTCGTCGCCCGTGCGCACCAGGTTCGCCGCACCGGCCATGACGAGGCGGTCCTGGCGTCCGGCGGCGATCTGCTCGGTGAGGCTCGCGACGACGACGCCGACGACCGCCGCGAGATCGGGGCGGAAGCGCGTCGGCAGGTCGGTGAGGGCCGTGGAGGCCTCACCGAGGGGCCGTCCGCCGACCGCGGCGTTGATGGCGGCCCGCAGTTCGGACAGGAAGGACTCGTCGACGGCCGTGCGGATGTCGACGACCCGCTGCTCGACCTGGCCGCTGTCGGTGATGAGCACCGTCATGACGCGGCCGTCGCCCAGGCTGACCAGTTCGACGTGACGCACGCGGGCCCGGGAGAAGGTGGGGTACTGCACCAGCGCCACCTGGTTCGTGAGCTGCGACAGCAGACGGACCGTCCGCCCGAGCACCTCGTCGAGGTCGGTGGAGTCGCCGAGGAAGGTCTCGATGGCCTGACGCTGGGCGGCGCTGAGGGGTCTCAGGTCGGCGAGCTGGTTGACGAAGAGCCGATAGCCCTTGTCGGTCGGCACCCGACCCGACGAGGTGTGCGGGGCCGCGATGAGCTCTTCTTCTTCGAGCAGCGCCATGTCGTTGCGGATCGTCGCCGCCGAGACGCCGAACTGGTGTCGCTCGACGATGGACTTGGAGCCCACGGGCTCACGGGACGCGACGTAGTCGTGCACGATGACGCGCAGGACTTCGAGACCGCGTTCGGAGACCATGACGCACCTCTCCTCGCTCGACGCCCCGGGTCGTCCGCCCGCCGGGCGACCGGTCCTGGCACTCGTCGTGCCGGACTGCCAATCGTACGACACCTCCGTCGCGAGGCCTACTCGCGCCGCGCCCGGCTGCCCTAGGGTGGCGGGGACATCCGCAGGACACTCACGAACAGGTGCAGCCATGACCGAGAACCCTCCCGCCCAGCCGAACGGCCCGCAGAACGGGCGACCCGGCCAGAACGGGCAGCCCGGCCAGCCCTACGGCCACGGCCAGCAGCCCGGTCAGGGCCAGCAGCCCGGCGCCGGCTACGGCCAGCAGCCCGGCTACCAGCCGCAGCCCGTCCAGCCGATGCGCCCCGAGGACGAGAAGCTGTGGTCGACGCTCATCCACCTCGGCGGCATCATCTTCGCGTTCGTCCCGGCTCTCGTCGGCTACCTCGTGTTGAAGGACCGTGGCCCGTTCATCCGGGAACACACCAAGACCGCGCTGAACTTCCAGATCACGATGGCCATCGTCTACGTGATCTCGGCGATCCTGTCGATCATCGTCATCGGAGGCGTGCTCGCACTCGTCGCCGGCATCCTCGTCATCATCTTCTCGATCATCGCCGCCGTCGCGGCCAACAAGGGCCAGTGGTACAAGTACCCGCTGACCATCGAGTTCATCAAGTAGGCGGTCGACCGGCCCGGACGGGCACGACGCGAGGCGCGACTCCCCCGGGAGCCGCGCCTCCTGCGTTCCGGGCCCGTGCCTCCCGGGCCCGTGCCTCCGGGTCCGTCGCCTCGGGGCGCCGACCGAGAACGTGACTCGATCCGGGCACGCCGGGTCAGTCGGGCAGCAGGCGCCGCACGACGGAGTCGGCCATGAGGCGACCCTCACGGGTGAGCACCACGCGACCCTGCAGGGCCGGGCGCCCCTCGACCCAGCCGTCGGCGATGAGGCCGGCGACCGCCTGGCGCCCGTCGTCGTCGAGCTCGGAGGTCGGCAGCCCCTCGCGGATGCGCACCCCGAGCAGGACGCGCTCGACCCGACGGGTCTCGTCGTCGAGGGTCTCGCGCCCCGCGGCCGGTGACTCGCCCGCGGCCATGCGTTGTTGGTAGGCAGCCGGATGCTTGACGTTCCACCACCGGACGCCGCCGACGTGGCTGTGCGCGCCCGGGCCGACGCCCCACCAGTCGTGGCCCTGCCAGTAGGCCAGGTTGTGGCGGGAGCGGTGCTCGACGCCACGCGACCAGTTGCTGACCTCGTACCAGTCGTACCCGGCCGCGGCGAGCCGGTCGTCAGCGATCTCGTACATGTCGGCCGCGGTGTCGTCGTCGGGCATCGGGACCTCGCCGCGCTTGATCTGGCGGGCGAGCTTCGTGCCGTCCTCGACGATCAACGAGTAGGCGGAGAGGTGGTCGGGCTGCTGCTCGAGGGCGACGTCGAGAGAACGCCTCCAGTCGTCGAGGGTCTCGCCGGGCGTGCCGTAGATGAGGTCGAGGCTGACGTCGAGCCCGGCGTCACGCGCCCAGCGCACCACGAACGGGATGCGCTCGGGATCGTGCGTGCGCTCGAGGGTGGCGAGCACGCTCGGCACGGCCGACTGCATGCCGAAGCTGACGCGCGTGAACCCGGCGTCGGCGAGCTGCTGCAGGTACGCGGCGTCGACCGAGTCGGGGTTCGCCTCGGTCGTCACCTCGGCGCCGGGCTCGAGACCCCAGGTGTCGACCATCGCGTGCAGCATCGACGTCAGGTCGCCCGCGGGCAGCATCGTCGGGGTGCCCCCGCCGAAGAACACCGAGGAGGCGCGGCGCGGCGGCAGACCCGCCTCGCGCAGCACACGTCCCCCGAGCTCGATCTCGGCGACGGCCTGCCCGGCGTAGTCGTCCCGGCGTGCGCCCCGCAGTTCGTCGCCGGTGTACGTGTTGAAGTCGCAGTACCCGCAGCGCACGCGGCAGAACGGGACGTGCAGGTAGACCCCGAAGTTGCGGTCGTCCGCGCCGACCGCGACGGTCTCGGGCAGGCGTCCGTCGACGGGGGCGGGATCGCCGAGGGGAAGGGCTCCGGGCACCGTCAGGCGCCGGTTCCCGAGGCGTCGCCGCGCGGACCGGTCGGGGGCCGGTCGTCGCCGCGGGGATCGCCGACCCCGGCCTCGGTGTCCTCCACGACGACGACCTCGTCGGTCTGCTCGCCCTTCTCGTTGAGGCTCAGGGCCCGCAGGTACCGCTTCGTGTACTGCGCCTGCGTGCGTCGCAGGAAAGGTGCCACGAGGCGCCATTTCGCGCTCGACGGCTTGGAGAACGACCTGATGGACAGCCAGACCGAACCGTCGTCGGTCTGGTCGACGATCCAGGATTCCTCGCCGCTCTCGGGGTGGCCGTCGAGGGTTCCGTACGCGAAGCCCTTGCGCTTCGGTTCGTCGATGACGTAGACGACGCGGACCGGCGCCTCGACCGTGCGCCCGTAGGCCTCGATGCTGAGCGTGGCCGTCGTGCCCGCCGTGAGGAGGGGTGTGCCGTCGGGCGAGTACCGCGACTCGTCGCGCGCGGTCGTCCACTCGGCCGCGTCGACCGGTTGCCCGTGCTCGTCGAACTGGACGGGCGTGTACTCGCTCTCGTCGGCCGGCGGCACGCTGTCGACCCGGACGCGGATGCCGCTGCGTTCCTGGATCTGCCAGGTCATCGTGGCGATCCAGGCCGCGGCGAAGCGGGCGTCGCCGTGGCCGACGCGCGCCCGGTACTCGGCCGGCTTGAAGCCCTTCGGCGGGTACTGCATGAGGTCGGGGGCCTGCGTCGCCCCGACCTCGCCGTAGGTCGTGCGGGTCTCGGTGTGGGTGGCTCGACGCATGCGCCCTACTTCTTGTCTTTCTTCTCGACGTCACCGCTGAGGGCGGCGATGAAGGCCTCTTGGGGCACGTCGACCCGACCGATGGTCTTCATGCGCTTCTTGCCCTCTTTCTGCTTCTCGAGCAGCTTGCGCTTGCGCGAGATGTCACCGCCGTAACACTTGGCCAGGACGTCCTTGCGCATGGCGCGGATGCTCTCGCGGGCGATGATCCGGGCACCGATGGCGGCCTGGATGGGCACCTCGAACTGCTGCCTCGGGATGAGCTCGCGCAACCGGCCCGTCATGAGGACCCCGTAGGCGTAGGCCTTGTCGCGGTGCACGATCGCGCTGAACGCGTCGACCTGTTCGCCCTGCAGCAGGATGTCGACCTTGACCAGGTCGGCCTCTTGGTCGCCTATGGGTTCGTAGTCGAGGCTGGCGTAGCCCGCCGTCTTCGACTTGAGGCTGTCGAAGAAGTCGAACACGATCTCGCCGAGGGGCATCGCGTAACGGATCTCGACCCTGTCCTCGCCGAGGTACTCCATGCCGAGCAGGGTGCCGCGGCGCTGCTGGCAGAGCTCCATGATGACGCCGACGTAGTCCTTCGGCGCGAGGATGCCCGCCTTGACCATGGGCTCGCTGACGCTGGTGATCTTGCCGCCCGGGAATTCGCTCGGGTTGGTGACGGTGACGGTCTGCTTGTCTTCGGTCGTGACCTCGTAGATGACGCTCGGCGCCGTCGTGATGAGGTCGAGGCCGAACTCACGCTCGAGGCGCTCGGTGACGATCTCGAGGTGCAGCAGGCCGAGGAACCCGCAGCGGAAGCCGAACCCCAGGGCCACGGAGGTCTCGGGTTCGTACACCAGCGCGGCGTCCGACAGCTTGAGCTTGTCGAGGGCCTCGCGCAGGATGGGGTAGTCGCTGCCGTCGATCGGGTAGAGCCCCGAGAAGACCATGGGCAGCGGCTCGGTGTAGCCGCTGAGGGCCTCGGTCGCGGGCTTGGCCGCCGTCGTGACGGTGTCGCCCACCTTCGAGAGGCGGACGTCCTTCACGCCGGTGATGAGGTAGCCGACCTCGCCGACCGACAGCCCCTGGCTGGGGACGGGCTCGGGCGACGAGACGCCGATCTCGAGGATGTCGTGCGTCGACTTCGTCGACATCATCTGCACCTTCTCGCGCGGGTGCAGGGTGCCGTCGATCATGCGGATGTACGTGACGACGCCGCGGTAGCTGTCGTAGACCGAGTCGAAGATCATCGCGCGGGGCGGTGCGTCCTTGACGCCGACGGGCGAGGGGATGCGGTCGACCACGCGGTCGAGGAGTTCTTCGACGCCCATGCCGGTCTTGCCGCTGACGCGCAGCACGTCGGCGGGGTCGCCGCCGATCAGGCCGGCCAACTCGGCGGCGTACTTGTCGGGGTCGGCCGCCGGCAGGTCGATCTTGTTGAGCACCGGGATGATCTCGAGGTCGTTCTCGAGTGCCAGGTAGAGGTTCGCCAGGGTCTGGGCCTCGATGCCCTGGGCCGCGTCGACCAGCAGGATCGCGCCCTCGCAGGCGGCCAACGAACGGGAGACCTCGTAGCTGAAGTCGACGTGGCCCGGGGTGTCGATCATGTTGAGCGCGAACGTCTCGCCGTTGCGCTCCCACGGCATGCGGACGGCCTGGCTCTTGATCGTGATGCCGCGCTCGCGCTCGATGTCCATGCGGTCGAGGTACTGGGCACGCATCGCGCGCGACTCGACGACGCCGGTGATGCCGAGCATGCGGTCGGCCAGGGTCGACTTGCCGTGGTCGATGTGCGCGATGATGCAGAAGTTGCGGAGGGACTCGGGCTCGGTCGACGCCGGCTCGAGTGCGCGGGTTGCTTGGGGACTCACACGATCCTCTGGGGGTGGTGGGCGGGGGTACCGCACGATTCTCCCACGCCCGGGCGACGGATCGGGCGTCGAGCCGCGAGGGGCCCGCCCGTCGACGACTCCTGCCCGGTGCCACGGACGGCACCGCACCTCATCGATCTCCGGCTCGCGCCACGACGGCAGACAGGAGTTGCCGACGCGGGGGCCGGGACTGGAGGCGGGCACGTGGGGAGATGCGGGACGGGCGGGGCGGGCCGGGCGGGCGGGCCGGGCGGGCCGGCC